>CAKZOD010000106.1 GCA_937136055.1 uncultured Oceanospirillaceae bacterium
TGCTGTTTTCTGTATTGATATATGTGCTTATGCGATTATGTCTAATCACTACCATCTCGTTCTTTTTATTGATAAAAACACCGTTGAGAGCTTGACTGATTTGGAAGTCATTGATCGCTGGAAAAAGCTCTACAAAGGCCCTGAAATTATAGAGCGATATTTGAAAGGTGATTCATTATCGCCATCTCATCATTTGTTGATTAACGAAATAGTAGCGCAGTGGCGCAGCCGTTTAGCGGATATTAGTTGGTACATGCGATGCCTTAATGAATTCATAGCTCGCAAAGCAAATGTTGAAGATGACTGCAAAGGGCGTTTTTGGGAGGGGAGGTTTAAAAGCCAGGCATTATTGGATGAACAAGCGCTGTTAACTTGTATGACATATGTTGAGTTAAACCCAATTCGCGCAAAAGCTGCAGCTACACCGCAAACTTCAGAATTTACATCCATTAAACAGCGAATAGAGGATCAAGCTGGCAATCCAGCTATAGACATTAGTCAACAAGAAACTGTAAATTCGAGGCGGCTATCTCTAAAAGCTTTTATCGCTGACAATGAAATACTGACAGATCAAATACCCTACCATTTGAATGAATACTTGTACTTAGTCGATTGGTCTGGTCGCGCGGTTAGAAAAGACAAGCGCGGAGCTATTGATTTGCAATTACCTCCAATATTAGCGCGTTTAGGTATTGATGCCGAATACTGGTGTGAAGCAATGCAACCCAAAGGTAGTCGTCATTTAAGTCGAGCTGTGGGTTGTCCTAATCATCTTAAAGCCTATGCAAAAAAGCTAGAAATAGGGTGGATTAAGGGTATTGGTCTTTGTACTAAATTATTTCCAGCTTAGAAACAACCTTCAAATCTAAGCTCATTCCCAATCGATTAAACCACAGAGTTGCTTTGCCAAAAATTTGATTAAAATGTTAATTTAAAGGCGATTTTCTCTAAAGTTCATACATTAGATTGAATGCTGAGTTAACTCGAGTTCTGTAAATATTATGATTTTTAATAAGGATGTCCTCTTTTATTTTTTTGACAGTGTAAGAGCGTCCATATATGTCCTATTTTATTCGCTCTCTAACACATGGGTACTGGGTCAGGATGTAGCGAATGGCTAAATATCACGGCCAGTCGCTTCACTCATAAAGCTCTGAAACCAAAGTTTACCATGTTTTTTTCTAACCTTGATTGGCTTCTTTTTAGCCCAATCCAGGCAAAACAACATTAGCATCCAGCCCTTTGATTGAGTGATTTGGCTTTCTTGGCTTTGCTTTACAATGGCAGGTACTAAGCTCATTTGTAATTTGATGTGCTTTATTTCTTTGTCGTTGAGATCAGCACAGTGCTGTGGATCAGACGTTACTAAGTATTCACGACACTCCAATGGTCTATCTTGGTAGATACTGCAAGACTGATTCTCTAAGAATGGGCAATCAAGCTTCAACGAAAAGTATTGTTTTCCTAGTGCTATTCGCTGTTCAGGAGGCAAGTTCGGAAGCTCTTTAAGTGACTTTTCTAAACCCGCAGCTTTGATAGCTGCTAATGACTCTGAAAACTTATCTCGAACTTTAGCTTGTTTTGATATCGGCATTTTCTGAACCACTTTGGCTAAATGCTCTGCCTCTAATGTCGACACAGGTACAGGTTGGGCGCAGCAAGCACCACATCCTGCTTTACAGCTGATCGTTCTTTCAGAGGATTCATATTGCTCAATTGCGTGACTAACAATTTTGTCGGTCAAGATTTGATAGGTGGGTAATAACGCTAATGCGGTTACTCGTGCATTAGGTACTGAACTAGAAAGCGAAACAACATTTTCGCCGAGCTTAAGGTCAAAATCTGCGCTTATCATTGATTTCTTTTTGGTTTTCATCCGCTAGCTCGTGGTATTACCTTGTTTATCAATGAGTGTGTTGTAAGAAGCTAATTTATTTCACTAAAAGCTTCGTTTATTTAATCAGCCGCTCAGAGAATTATTTAGAATACTAAAAATATTGCAGGGCTAATCGTGTGCTCCCTAACAATAGTTCAATGAATTAGCTACACTTAGCGCTTTTTTCAGAGAGTGTATTTGAGTGAATAATTCATCACATAATAAATCGACTGTTAATCCTCAAACCAGTGTCCAGCTCGCTAAGAAAATCCCGGCGCCTATTGCCAGAAAAATAGCTCATAAGATGGAGGTGCATGGTGATCAGAGGGTAGATAACTACTATTGGATGCGTGATGATGAGCGCAAAGATAGCGCAATAATTGCTCACTTAAATGCTGAAAATGACTATGCTGACAGTCTCTTAGCGCCGCAAAAAGAGTTGCAAAACCAGCTGTTTGAAGAGCTTAAAGCGCGCATCGTAAAAGACGACTCAAGCATTCCTGCCAAAGAGGGGAAGTACTGGTATTTCTCTAAAGTCAGTGGTGAACAAGAGTTTGCAAGTTTTTACCGTGCACTTAATAAAGCCGGGGATAATGCTCAGTTATTACTCGATGCGAATGAACGAGCAAAAGATCATCCTTTTTATGATTTGGGTGAAATTGCTATTAGCCCTAACGATCAACTGATTAGCTTTGCAGAAGACACTGAAAGTCGTCGTATCTATACAATCTATTTTAAGTACATTGATAGTGATGAATTGTTAACAGATCGCCTTGAGGAGACCGAAGGGGATTTGATCTGGGCGAATGATAATCAGCATGTATTCTATGTAAAAAAAGACTTACAAACGCTTTTGGGTACTCAAGTTTACCGCCATCAGTTAGGAACAGCGCAATCACAAGACGTGCTGGTGTATGAGCAACAAGATTTAAGTTTTTATATGAGCTTGGGGAAAAGCAGAGATGACTCAACCCTCTTTATACACTTGGAGGCAACTCAATCATCAGACACTTTGTTTTTAGATGCTTCGATGCCTTTAGCCGCTTTTGCACCTCTCACACCTTTTAATGAAGGGCATGAGTATCAAGCCGATAAACTCGGTGATTACTATTACATTGTCAGTAATTGGGATGCGAAAAACTTCAGATTATTGCGTGCATCGGTTGATCAAATTGGTGACCGTAATCAATGGCAGGAGCTCTTAGCCCATAATGAGCAAGTGCTATTAGAGTCAGTTGAGTTATTTAATGATTACTACGTTTTAAGTTTACGTGAGCAAGGGCAGTTGAGTTTTGTGGTGCAAAGCTTAAGAGATGTATCACTGCGCTACCCGCTTACTTTCGATGATCCTTGTTATTTAGCGGCGCTAGATGATAACCCTGATCCGCAGTGTGATAGCTTACGCATTTACTACTCAAGCCTAACAACGCCTGCATCATGGTATCAGTTCGATTTGTTAACAGGGCAGCGCACATTACTTAAGCAGCAGCGTGTAGAAGGAGATTTTGATTCTCAAAACTATGCTTGTGAAAGGCAGTTTGTAACTAGCCGTGATAATCAGCAAGTCCCTATTTCACTGGTATACCGTAAAGAGCTCTTTAAAAAAGACGGTACTAACCCCGTCGTTCAATATGGCTATGGCGCGTATGGCATTATTATTGATCCGAGTTTTTCAAGTAGCACTTTAAGTTTGCTTGATCGCGGTTTTGTGTTCGTAATCGCCCATATCAGAGGCTCAGAAATGCTCGGGCGCCATTGGTATGAACAGGGAAAAGAAGCATTTAAGCAAAATACGTTCAATGATTTTATCGATGTCAGCCAATATCTTATTGAGCAAGGCTACAGCGCTCCAAGTAAATTGCTCGCCAGTGGTGGTAGTGCAGGTGGGTTGTTGATGGGGGCGATTATTAATCAGGCTCCAAAGTTGTATTTAGGTATAGGAGCACATGTACCTTTTGTTGATGTGGTCACCACGATGCTTGATGAAAGTATCCCCCTAACCACTAATGAATACGATGAGTGGGGTAACCCTAATGAAGAAGCTGATTACCAACAGATAATCAAGTACTCACCCTATGATAATGTGGCTGCGCAAGCTTACCCCCATATGCTGGTCACCACGGGATTACACGACTCCCAAGTGCAGTATTTTGAGCCGATGAAGTGGGTGGCCAAATTGCGCGAGTACAAAACCGATAATAATATTCTTGTCTTCAAAACAGATATGGATGCAGGACATGGAGGAGCAGCTGGGCGCTTTAAAAGCCTGCAAGATAAAGCGTTGGAAATGGCGTTTTTCATAAGCCTTATGAAAGAGGTTGGGTAGAATTTTAAGCTATGAGCTATGAGCTATGAGCTAAAAGCTAAAAGCTAAAAGCTATGAGCTAAAAGCTAAAAGCTAAAAGCTAAAAAAGCGCACGGGTGAGGCTGTGCGCATTATTGGTTTATAGCCAGTTAGGGATGCTGTCTAGATTGATTAATTGTTCTATCGATGGTGATTGGCGGATAGTGTGCCAGCGATCTCCATCGACTAATACTTCGCTAATCAATGGACGAGAGTTATAAGTGCTAGATTGTACAGCGCCATAAGCCCCAGCGCTGTGCAGCACTAATAAATCTCCTTCACTGACAGGCGCTAGCTTTCTATTAAGGGCTAAATAATCACCCGTTTCGCAAACAGGGCCTACAACATCAACGATTTGAGTCTCACTTTTTTCATTCGCTTGCTCAACACTGGCGATTTGATGATAAGCTTCATAAAGGGTGGGGCGGATTAAATCGTTCATCGCTGCATCAACAATCACAAAGCACTTCTCTTCAACAGGTTTCACATAGCGAACTTGTGTCACTAAAATACCCGCATTAGCAGCAATAAAGCGCCCGGGCTCAAAAATGTAATGGCAATTAAGTGCACAGGCATGCTTTTTAATAATCTCAGCATATTGTGCTAACAATGTTTGCTGATCACTATCGCTGTCTTTATAAGCCACCCCTAAGCCACCGCCAAAATTAAAGTGCTTTATTGCGATACCTTGCTCTTTTAAGGTATTAGCGAGTGTTACGAGCAATCCAATTGCTTCATCATAGGCACTGAGTTTAGTGATTTGGCTACCGATGTGCATATCAATTCCACATACTTCAATTGCAGGTAAGTCAGCTGCAAGCTGGTAGATTGGAAGGGCGTTTTTGAGCGGGATACCAAACTTATCGGATGATTTACCGGTTGATATTTTAGCGTGAGTGGCCGGGTCAACATCAGGGTTTATACGTAAAGAAACGGGTGCTATTTTATTCATGCTTTGAGCGATAGCTGAAATATGCCTAAGCTCTGGTTCTGATTCAACATTAAAGCAATGAATATTAAGCTTGAGGGCTGCTTTTATTTCAGCTGCGCTTTTAGCAACACCAGAGAAAACAATTTTTTCAGCAGGGAAACCCGCCTCAATAGCGCGTTGTAGCTCACCGAGAGATACAACATCAGCACCGGCACCTTGCTGTGCTAATAATTTCAATATTGCTTGGTTTGAGTTTGCCTTCATTGCGTAGCAAAGGGTATTTGGCAAAGATGCAAAAGCCGCTTTAAACTGCTGATAATGCTGGCTAAATGCTCGGCTACTATAGCAGTAGAAGGGAGTAGGCTGGGTGCTCGCAAGCTGCGCAATACTGACGTCTTCAGCGAAGAGAGTATTGTTTTGATAATGAAAAATAGACATGAAATAACCTGTTAAATAAGTGAGTAACACGTTATTTAGATTACGGTGCTAAACTTTCAGAAACAATGAACATAATTACATTATGGTAGTGCTATTTGAGCATAATGCTAAATTTATTTAGCAAAATGTTAGATGCATATTCAATACGTGTTAATCAGAATTTTCGAGTTAAGGAAGTTGTTGATCACAGCGGGCGAATACACTGAATACTGATTTCTTTTTCAATATGCTCATTCGCTTCAGCACAGTTAAAGATCTGTGTTAATACACTTCTCCCTTTGCGCAATTGTGCGAACACTGCAGTACCTTGGCCATCACCAAAGCGTTTGCCACCATAATCAAGTTCGGGTTGATCACCGATACAAAAGAAAAAGCCGCCGTAGCTTTCTCCAGGAGAAAAGCGCCCCATCGCTAGGCTACCGTCTACATGTTTTAAACCGGTTTGTTGGGTGCTCTCATGAGGTAGTGGAAATAACATGCGCGCGGGATCATGGCCATTGTCACCATATTTAGGCCCTCCTTGGATAACTTCAATTTTGGCATTGCTATGTAGTTGAGGGTGCTTTTTGGTCACTATGCGAAAAAAACTTGTAGAGTTGTAGCAACCCGTTTGTAGATAGGCAAGAAAGTTTTCACAGGTTTTAGGGGCTTGCTGGACAAAAAGCTCGATTTCAAGGTTACCTAAACTGGTGATGATTTCGTATTTATTATCTTTGTTATTTTTGTTTAGCAAATCCATTTCTTCTTCGATAAGTAATTGATATTTGAAATACTTAGGTAGACCTAATCTATTCCCTAGACAATGAAGGTAGGCTTAATTACAGCGGCAAAAAAAGCTCTTGTTAGTTTTTATTAAGAAGGGTTTGAGGTTTAGTTATACCGTTTTTATAAGGATTTTGGTAGTGCGCTGAACTTAAGTAGCGAATAGCTTTTTTATCGTATAAAGAAGGGAGTATGCTGTGTTCCTTGCTGGGTTAGCGGATCCCGAAGTATCAAGATCCGCTAACCCTAAAGGTGAGGATTTAGGCGATCTTTAATTCACAGTTTAGAGAATCTTCAAAAGAGTTAACACCACTTTCAAGTAAGCGTTTAAATTCGCAGAATAGCCAAACGGTAGCTGGCGATGCGCTATCGTAGTTTCTTCCAATTACTCTAGGATTAGGGGTGTTGTCATTCATAATGGCATAACATGCCTGAAAGTTTGGATAGCTAATAGCTGATTGATTTTCAGATTTGCACAATGCCTTAAATGCTTTAAAAGGTGGCAGCTTTTGAAACTGGCCTTCAAATAAGTATTTCGCAGCAAACCAATTTGATTCTGTGTTTCGTGCTTTTTGGATGTAGGCTTCACTGGGGGTTCTAGCCCACTTATCGTCAGTGTTTGCTGGTGTTTGTGTTGTACTTACTTTTTCAGCTTCTTCTGTAGTAACGGTAACGCCGTCAAGATACAGTCCTGCTTCTTTAATACGAGAAATTAGATCATTGAGTTCTGCTTGCAAATCTATCCGCGTTTGATTTTTGAATTCATTTTGCTTGTGAATAGTGTAGCTATGAAGTGCTTGAATATCTTCGATTGTCAATTTTTCGTTGAGAATACTTTTAATGTTGTCGGGGAGAGTGTCTATTCCCGCCTGATACTCCTTCTTTATTTGATCATCCATTGTATTACCCTCATAAATTTTTTTAGATAATACCAAAGCCTTAATATTGATTCAATATTGAATATTTAATATTGAATCAATGTAGTGTGGATGGGTTTTTTACAATTAGTTGCTGTATCGCCCTTTACACATAAAGGCAACTTTCAGTTTACGTTTCACAGGTAGTAACTTGAATTGAACAGCGGTTCTAATTAAGTCTCCTTTGCTCAGGTGTTTATCTATGATCTGAGTAATGAGCTTAACACTGAACTTTTCTTTTGAATCAGCATAAAACCCGTAGCATTGCCTTGGCTTTGAATATATCTCGTACGGTGCTGCTTGTGCAGTGCTTGAAATACCAATAGCTAGCACTAATGTGGTTATTAATCTTTTCATTATATTTCCTCAGTTGCCGAATTTCTTACCTTAGTACGCTAAGGGGGTAACGTACTTGAGAAAGCTAATAAGCAAGTTTTTGGGCTTTGTTGAGCTCTACATAGGTAATTCTTTCGCCATCATCTGTTAGAACAGTTTTACCTTCTTCAAAATCATCCCAATGCTTAACGAGATTATTGGCAATGGTAAGTTGCATATTCTGTTCTATTACTCTTTGGTAGTAGTCATCTGGGATGCTGATTATTACTTTGTCATTTCTATTTTGTTTCTCGAATAGCACATAAAAACAATCAACGTTTGAGTGAGAACTAACTAGCCATTGATCTCCACGGCTACGATTAGTTAGTTTATCTCCAATTATTTGACCTATTAGATTATGGAAATTAGCGCCTTCATCTGTATTGACTGGAATGATGTCGTTCTCAATATTGCACAACACTTCTGATAGTAGAATGATGCCTAAATCTATATTCATTTCATGATGTCCTGTTTGAATGTAAGTTATATTCTATTTTTCCAATGTTATCATTCAATATGAATTATTTCAACAAGGTTGATGAATGATATTTTGGGTAATATAATGATCAACGGGTTGATGATGTTGTATATTAGTTTAGCTATTAAATTCAGGCTGGGTTTAATATATTAATAGAGGCTAAACAAACTGTAGTACTAGCTATAGTTACCTGTTAAGTGATTTCTGAAATAAGCTGTAATCACTCAATTGAGTGAGCCTCTCTAATATCTTTTGGCTTATGTGCATTGATGTAATCAATCTATGATTCATGTATGAATTTTTTAATGAGGGAGATGTTGAAGTAATACGGCGTGGTGCGTAAAAGTATTCGAAAGCTGTGACCATCGGCTTGATAACGCGTGTATATCAAAATAGAAGGGTTTGAGGTAAAAGCTAGTGCTGGTTTTTCAAGGTCTTTGGTTGCTCTAGACAAATCGCTGTTTGAAGGCAGAAGGTGTGAGACCAATGATTTTGATAAATACTTTGCGAAAGCTATTTGCATCTTCATAGCCAACACTATGGGCAATTAGTTCAAAGCTTAGCGAAGACGCCTCCAGCAAATCACAAGCCTTTTGCACCCTTAAGCGTTGCATATAGTGGTTAGGTTTGAATCCTGTTGCCCGCTTAAATTGGCGTAATAATGTGCGTTCGCTCATACAGGCTGTTTTAGCCATATTGGAGATAGTGATTGGGTGTTGGTAGTTTGCTTGTAAATAGTGCTGCAAAGTGACAATTGCTTTATTACCGTGGTTAAAAACAGGGTTAAAACTACCATAATAGCGCTGTTCTCTTTTCCCTGTATCAACAATTAGATACTTGCCCAGTGCACGCATAATATGGGGCTTACTGAATTGAGCAACGATTTCTAGCCCTAAATCAGTCCAAGACATAAGGCCTCCCGCTGTAATCAACTCTCCATCGTTTATGAGCAAATTATCAATTTCAAGTTTCACCTGTGGGTACTTTTCCTGAAAAGTCTGCGCAAGCTTCCAGTGTGTGGTGGCTGGGCGTTGGTTAAGTAACCCTGTCTCAGCAAGAATAAAAGTGCCTGCGCATGCAGAGCATATAACGGCACCTGATGCACGGGCTTGATGGATGAATTCAATCAATGCTTTATCGGGGGTAAGGTAGTAATTGCCTAGTATGCTGGGAGGGATAATCAAAATTTCACATTGAGATGACTGCTGCTTGATATCTGTGATTGAGACCGTATCAATATTGAAAATTAAATCAAAGTCACTTTCGCTTATGATTTGATTTGCGAGTATCAATAGCTCTTTTAAGCCCAGCACCGCACTTTGCATTGCATTAGGGAAATCGATAATAACAACCTGAATACTATCTTTCATAAATTGACTCTTTATTTATGGTGTTTATCGTTTTGTCACTTTTAAACCGAATATTGTCAGTTACGCCGCAGGAAGTCGAGTAATTATAAATGCACAATAGTGTTTTTCATTAGCGCAGCAAATAACACAGGATTGATAGAATGACGACTGGATTACTTATTATTGACTTTCAAAACGATTATTACTCAAGCTTTGATGGAGCAAAAATGCCGTTATCAGGCACTGAGCTAGCATCGCAAAATGCAGCAAAGCTGATGGAAGTGTTTCGCGCAGCTAATAATCCTATCTTTCACGTGCGCCATGAGTTTGCGACTCAAGATGCCCCCTTTTTTGCACCGGATACAACCGGTAGTGAAATACATCATAGCGTTGCGCCAACAAGCAATGAGGTAGTGGTAGTGAAGAATCAAATCAATAGTTTTCGTGATACAAATCTTGCTGAACTGCTAGAAGCTAAAGGTGTTCAACGCTTAGTTATTGTCGGGGCTATGAGCCATATGTGTATTGATGCCGGCGTACGCGCAGCCACTGATTTAGGGTTTGAATGCCTACTTGCTCACGATGCATGTGCAACATTAGATCTTGAGTTTAATGGCAAGGTAGTAACTGCTGAGCAGGTTCACAATGCTTTTATGGCAGCACTGAGTTTTGGCTATTGTAATGTCGATAGTACAGATAACTTGATTAACTTATTAACGGCATAATTGTTCAAAAAGAATACTTATAAAGGAAAATCAAAGTAGCTTAGCAGCCTGCTGTTAAGCTATTTCAAGTAACGTGCTAGAAAAATCTCAATAGTATTTTCAATGAGTTGTAATTGTTGGTCTCGCGTAAGTAGCTCTCCATATCCCATCATTTGTGGCCAGAATGCGCTGCCTTTTATTAAGCTGTGTAGTTGCACTAAAACAGTATCAATTTGACTGGTTTCAATTGTCAGTTTGCCATCTAAAATCGCGGCGTTAATCCAGCGCTTAAGCGCACTGTCCTGGGCATTAAATTTTGCTACCGCTTCTTTGAGCGCATCTTGGTGGTAAAAGAAATGACTGAAAGCCATTCTCGACATATCGATGTACTGTTGAGAGCTCATCAGTTGAACTTGCGCATCAAGTAAGGCAGTGAGCTGCACAGTCAAAGATTGATCGGCGCAATAGTGAATATCAATATCAACCATGGATTGCTTCCATAGTTTATTGATCAAAAACATCACTAGAATCTCTTTACTCTCAAAATGGTTGTAGACAGTACGTTTGGATACATTGGCTAATAATGCAATATTATCCATGCTAGTTCCTTTGATACCATCTTCTGTGAACGCTTGAAGCGCGGCATCAATAATTGCTTCTCGCTTTAACTCACTGCGTGTTCTTTTTGGTGCTGTCATTCGATATCTCTGTAGTGTCAGAGGTGTTGTTTGTTCCACCCTTATGATCAAATTTTATCATTGAATGGGTTGGGAGCTAAACGCTTAATATACCTTATTAATCCGTGCCGACTTATTGCGTTGATACCCGAGATAGGACTAAGGAGGGGCTGTACCCGTAAAAAGTATAATTACACTTGTTAGTTTACTTTTTGTTTTCTGATAAGTAAACTAGCCGGTATACTTGTTAAGGTGGATGGAAAATGATCAAAGTAATATTAATTGTAGTGTCAATAATCGTAATTACAGCTCTGTTTTTTGTTTTTACTACGAATATTGCCAGCGTTTCACAGGCTCTTCCTGATGATAGGCTTAAAAAAGGTAAGTTCTTAAACAGCGAAATCGAATACAAGATCAGCGCTGGGAAAATTTATAAGATGATGGTTGCCTATTTCAAAGATAAGCGAAAAGAAGCCGTGCCCAGTAAAGTGATCCCAGTAGAACCGGTATCACAAGAGCAATTGGCGCAACTAGAAGGGGATTTGTTATATCGCTTAGGCCACTCGACAATCTTTATGCGCTTGGAAGGTGAGTACTTGCTCATAGATCCCGTATTCAGTGATAGAGCATCTCCGGTTCAGTGGGCTGGGCCAAAACGCTTTCATCCAAGCCCTATTGCGATTGATAAATTACCGCCAATACGTGCCGTTATGATTAGCCATGATCACTACGATCATTTAGATATTTCGGCGATAAAGCAACTTAATGAAAAAGTTGAACACTTTATTGTGCCATTAAATGTTGGCAAACGTATCATCGATTGGGGAGTGTCAAAATCAAAAATTGTTGAACTTGACTGGTCTCAAGAGATTAATATTGGCACGATTCGATTAACAGCGACCCCCGCACAACATTTCTCGGGACGCTCAATGTTAGATAGTGACAAAACCTTGTGGGCAAGTTGGGTTATTCAAACAGATAAAACTCGCCTATTTTTCAGTGGTGATAGCGGCTATTTTAGTGGCTTTAAAGAGATCGGTGAGCGCTACGGCCCATTTGATATCGCAATGGTAGAAACGGGAGCTTACAATGAGTTGTGGAGTGATATTCACATGATGCCCGCAGAGAGTTTGCAAGCGCATATTGACCTGAATGCACAGTGGATGATGCCAATCCACAACGGCACTTTTGATTTAGCATTGCACGATTGGTACACCCCATTTGATGAAATAAGTGCACTGGCAGATCAAGCTAAAGTAAAATTGTTAACGCCGCAATTTGGTGAGGCTGTAACTCTTGATAATATTCATCAGACACAAAAATGGTGGAAAGCTCTTCGTCCTCAATAAGTAGGATAGTACCTATTTACAAAGTTTCTCTTGTTCTAAAATATCATCCAGAGGTGCGAGAACACAGCAGTTTCTACCTTGCTTTTTAGCTTGATACATAGCGTAGTCTGCTTTTTTGTATAGCTGGTCGAAATCATCTTCATCCACAGAAAGCTCAGCAATGCCGATAGATACCGAGAGTGTGGGGAGCTCTGGAGAGAGTTTTGCTGAGCGTATATTGATCTGCTGGCGAATCCATTCGGATTTGATAAAACCATTATCGCGATCAGTATTGGCAAGAATAATCAAAAACTCCTCGCCGCCATAGCGGCAAACTAAATCATCAGATCGACACTCACTGCGCATCACTTCTGCTATGAGCTTAAGGGCTTCATCACCGGTTCCATGGCCGTATTGATCGTTTACGCGTTTGAAGTTATCGGCGTCAATCATTAGCAGAACAAGTGGCTTGTTGCGCTTTTGGCTTAAGATTCTCTCGATTTCTTGCTCAAAATAACGGCGATTATATAGTCCTGTTAATACATCGTATGACGCTTGATGTTGTAGCTCATTCTTTAAATTTGTGATTTCAGAGACTTTTTCATTTAGCACTTTGTTTGCTGTTAATAGATTGTTTTCTAGCTCTTTTTGTTCTGTTATATCCGTAGAAATCCCGATGAATCTGTCTATTTGGCCATCTTCGTTGATCAGCGGAATTTTCACTGTCCAATAATATAAAACACAATCCGGCAGCTGGAAAGTTTCAATACATGTCAGTCTTTTGCCCCCAGTGAAAACTTGGCGATCAGTACGTGAGAATTCTTCTCCCTGCACATCACCGAGTAATTCTTCATTGTTTTTACCAATGATTTGGTCGCTCTCTAATTGGAAAAGCTCTTGTGTGCGTTTATTAATATAGGTAAAGCGGCATTCTCTATCTTTAATGAAAATATAGGCGCCAGCATTATCCAAAATCGTTGATAGCTCTTGTTCATTATCAAAATTTTTCTTTTGCAGGTTCTTCTGTTCTGTGATGTCTATTGATATACCAAATAAACCATTCACATTACCTTGATCATCAAATAATGGCTTTTTGACAGAGAGGTAGTAACGATATTCATCTAAATGCGGGATGTAATTACGTTCTTCATGCTTCGTTATTTTGCCATGTTCTATAATAGGGCTATCATGCTCTAAACGTAATTTTTTACCGGTTTCTTCACCAAAAAAATCACAGTCAGTTTTGCCGATAATTTCGCTCGCAGGCTTTTTAAAGAGCTCGCACACTAACTGATTTGCATAGGTATATTTGTAATCTTTATCTTTACAAAAAACGTAAGCCCCTAAATTATCTAGCAAACTGTAAAAGAAGTCGGCATTTGCCATTGGCTTTTTTTGAGGTTCTAGATGGGCGGCTAGTAGTTGCTCCCCATCCATTTCTAAAGTAGAAAAATGAAGTTTTAAATTAAGGCCGTTATAACAAAGTTCTGCAAAATCTTGAACTTTAGATTGTGTAAAAGCAGGAACAAAAATTTCTTTCCAATCTTTGTTGAGTATTTTTTCAGCATTGAGCTTTAGAAGTTTGCAAGCACTTGGATTGATATTTACTTGACGAAAATCGCTTGCGTGAACGATTAGGTAAGCCTGTTTTAATTGATTTATGATGTTCATATGGCTTTTCCTTACATCTGTCGGTT
The DNA here is from genome assembly GCA_937136055.1 of uncultured Oceanospirillaceae bacterium. Taxonomy (GTDB): domain Bacteria; phylum Pseudomonadota; class Gammaproteobacteria; order Pseudomonadales; family Balneatricaceae; genus Rs1. Next base: position 13,877 of record CAKZOD010000106.1, read on the forward strand.
CTTATTATTTTAGTCTATTAATTCATCCATTGAGTTTGAGAAGCTTCCTTGTAAATTTGAGCTTAAGCTATAAGTTTTAATTTGTTCATTAAATTTGAATAGAAAACATTGGAGTCTTTTCATTCTATGTTGTGGATCAATTGTTGAAGCTCTCTAAAGCTATTTAATCTGCGTTAATGTTTATTGAAGGATTGTAATGGTTATTTTAGCCGCTAATTGTGCCTTTGGCTTGTGAGGTAATAGCACTATATTATTTTTAATCGGTGTAGATTACTAATAATAAACTGAATTCTAACTAAATATTGAGAGATAATCGAGATTAAGGAAGGTTATCTCTCAATTACTTTGATTGATTGCGAGGCAAAAAATTCATCAACTTCCTGTTGATACTGAGCAATAGTCGAACGTAACCAATCCAGAAATGCGCGTTCTGCAACGTTCGATTGAGTTTGTTTGGATGTGAGTATGCAATAAGCATCATCGCTTTGCAGGCCGATTTTAAAAGGGGTAATTAATTTCCCTTTTTGGATAGAGCTAAGCGCTAAAAAGCTATCGCCTATGGCAACCCCACCACTTGAAAGCGCTGCGTATAAACATAATGTTGTTTCATTAAAGACTGTTTTTGCCGCTGGGCTAGGAGGCTCTATTTGACCTGAATATGCAAACCAATCTTGCCAAGGTTGATAGTTTCTATCAATCAGAAGGTGAGCATTTTCAAGGTTTTGTGTGGATAAATGCTGTGCAGCGTAGCCGGCTGTACACAGCGGTATATCAATCCAGTGGCATAACACTTCACGATCAAAGAACTCAATATCATGATTGTTTTTAGTATCGTAAAAAATACGTAAACTAAAATCCTCTTCTAAATGTAATTGGTGGTTTTGATCAGCAATGATCTCAACGGATATACCAGGGTGCTCTAATAAAAACTCACCGATACGCTGGGCAAGCCAAGATGAAGCGAAGTCACGTTCAACCAGTATTTTCACGGTTTTGCTTTGTGAGCTAGCCGTTGCTATTCGCTCAGTTGTTACTGCAATCAAATCAAATGCTTGGCTGAGCCCTTTATATAATTCTTTACCGGTACGGGTAAGCGTAATTTTATGTTTAGAGCGATCGAGTAATTGGCTGTTCAAACTCTCTTCTAAGAGTCTAATTTGCTTACTAATAGCAGGGCGAGTAACGATCAATTCTTGAGCGGCTTTAGTAAAGCTGGCGTGGCGTGCCACGGCTTCAAAGGCTCTTAGTGCGGTCAAAGATTGGCGTTTTCTCATGGCAAACTTTCCTTAATACTATTTGTTTCATGGTAACTTCAAGTTACCTTTTTGGATTATTTTTCGTTTCCTTAATAGGCTTTTTTAAGGATAAGATGAAACTAATAGTAACCCTGAAAGGATAATTTATAAATGACAAACCCGATTAAATTCTCAGCAACCGGTCCTGAAGATTGGATGCAAAGCGCCAATGTTGCTTTACCGACAGCGAAACTTATTGAAGGTCAGCCGCAAGGCGCAGAGCACCTTTATTTTGAGCGTGAAGCACACAAAATCAAGTCAGGAATTTGGCGCTCAACGCCTTATACCGAGTGGTATGACGAGTACCCTTGTGATGAATTTATGTATGTACTTGAAGGGAGCGTTACTTTAGAAAACGATAGCTTCAGTGAAACCTATAAGAAAGGTGACGCTTTCTTGTTGCCTAAAGGATTCAAGGGCTACTGGAAGCAAACTGAAGAGATGCTCAAATTCTACGTATTAGTGGGTTAAAGGTATCAGTGGCAGGCTATAGCTCTGAGTGAAGGAATTTGAATGCTATGACGTGGTGTAAAAATGCAAGTAGATGAAGCTATCGATGAAAATGATGCGCTAGATATTGGTAGCTTTGACTACATTATTATTGGTGCTGGCTCAGCAGGTTGTGTGTTAGCCAATCGTTTAGGCGAAGATAGCAATGTAAAAATATTGTTATTAGAAGCCGGTGGTAGTGATGAATCAATCTTCATAAAGATGCCAACAGCACTTTCAATCCCAATGAATACAAAGCGTTTCAACTGGGGAATGTCAACTGAAGCGGAGCCTAATCTAGATGGTCGTGTGATGAACTTGCCACGGGGTAAAGGCCTTGGCGGTTCATCCTCAATCAATGGCATGTGTTACGTGCGTGGTAACCCCATGGATTACGAATTATGGAGTGCATTAGGTGCAACAGGATGGCACTGGGCAAACGTACTTCCTTATTTTATGAAGGCAGAAAAGGTAAAAAGTGCGAGTAAGCAAGAATCGGTAAACGAGCAAGAAACGGATTATAGAGGACGTTCTGGGCCTTTAAACGTTACTCGTGGCAAAGAAAAAAATCCCCTCTATCATGCTTTTATTAACGCGGGGGGACAGGCTGGTTATTCATTGACGGATAATATGAATAGGTTGCAGCATGAAGGTTTTGGGCCGATGGAAATGACCGTTGGTGCCGGGGAGCGCTGTAGTGCAGCAGTTGGCTACCTCAAACCAGCTCTTAAGCGGGGCAATATTACTCTACTGAAACAGGCAATGGTCGAAAGAATTGTTTTTGAAGGTCAGCGTGCTGTGGGTGTCTTGTTTGAAAGAAATGGTCAAAAACAAAAAGCTTGTACGACAGGTGAGATAATACTGAGTGCAGGTTCTATCATGTCGCCTACTATTTTAAAACGCTCAGGAGTAGGTCCCAAAAAAGAGTTGCTAGAGCACGCTATCCCAATCATCAAAGATATCCCTCAAGTAGGGGAGAATTTGATGGATCATCTAGAAATATACCTACAACAAAGTTGCTCCCAACCATTGTCACTTTACTCTGTGATGAACCCTTTGGGCAAAGCTGTAATTGGTGCGCGTTGGTTGTTTAATCGCAGTGGATTAGGGGCGACAAATCACTTTGAAAGCGGTGCTCATATTCGCTCACGTGCCGGGGTTGTTTACCCTGATATTCAATTTCACTTTTTGCCATTAGCCATCTCTTATGACGGAAAAAGCTTAGCGAATGGTCATGGTTTTCAAGTGCATGTTGGCACCAAACGCTCTAAAAGCCGTGGCTGGGTTAGGCTTGCCGATAAAGATCCGACCAGTTTACCAAAAGTGTGTTTTAACTATATGAGTGACCCTCAAGACTGGGTTGATATGCGCGCATGTATTCGTTTAACCCGTGAGATATTTGCACAAGCAGCTTTTGATCCCTTTCGTGCACAAGAGCTAGCGCCGGGCGCTGAATACCAAAGTGATGAACAACTAGATGCGTTTATCAAAGAGAAAGTTGAGAGTGCTTACCACCCTTGTGGTACCTGTCGAATGGGCAGCGATGATCAAGCTGTGGTTGATCCGCTATGCAAAGTTAAAGGATTAACGGGATTGCGAGTTGTGGATGCATCGATTATGCCCCAAGCCACGGCGGGAGACCTTAATGGCCCGACCATCATGCTTGCAGAAAGAGCAGCAGACTTAATTCGCGGACGCCAGTTAGAGAGTATCGATGATGCTCCCTTGCTCGCCGATGAAAACTGGGCGGATAAACAGCGTTCGAGTGCGATTAAAAAAGATTATGCCAAGGATAGAGCCAGCTTAAAGCAGGCGCTACTTAAGGGTGCTGTTAGTTAACGGATGGCTCTCTAAGTAGCGCAGCGTTTACAGAGTGAAATCTCAATTGCTAGTCAGGAAGAGTGGTGGCGCTTACGAAATTTTTACCCCGAGTGATGCATACATGATTCGGGCAATAACAATAAAAGGAGTAGTACAGTGAGAAAGTTTCTAAGAACGATGGCATTAGCGAGTTGTTTTGCATTGCCAATGACGATGAATTCAGTTGTTGCGCAAGCCGCTGTTCCTGAGTCTAAAGAACCGATTAAAATTGCGGTGAATGAATGGACGGGTCAGCATTTGTCGGCCAATATTGCGGCATCCCTGTTGAAAAAAATGGGTTATAACGTCGAACTAGTGACTGCTGGTGGGTTGCCACAATTCACGGCTCTAGCTCAAGGCGAGCTACATGCAAACCCTGAAGTGTGGGATAACAGCATCACTGAAGCTTATTCCAAAGCTGTTGATTCTGGTAGTATTGTTATCTTAGGTGATTTAGGGCTTACCCCGCGCGAAGGCTGGATTTATCCCGCTTATATGGAAGAAAAATGCCCAGGTTTGCCGAGCTATAAAGCGCTGTTCGATTGCGCACAAGCGTTTGCCAATGCTGAAACTTTCCCGAATGGACGCTTAATTACTTATCCTGCTGATTGGGGAACTCGCTCTAAAGATGTTGTAGAAGGTATTGGTTTACCTTTCACCCCAGTCGCGGGTGGTAGTGAGGGTGCGATGATTGCAGAGCTTAAAAGTGCCTTTGCAGCAAAAGAGCCGATTTTGATGATGTTCTGGCAGCCACATTGGATGTTTACAGAAATTGACCCTAAGTGGGTTGAATGGAATCCAACAGATGCAGAGTGTGTGGAAGAAAAGCAAGAGAAAGACACTGCTTGCGGCTTTAATCAAGCAAAGGTGAGCAAAATAGTCTCTAGTGATTTAATTGAGAAATGGCCAGCAGCAGCGAGCTTTCTCAAACGCTTTACACTGACAAATGCTGAGCAGAATCAGATGATTCTAGATGTTGATCAAAACGGTCAAAAGCTCAAAGATGTTGTTGCTAAATGGGTCACTGAGAACGAGCAAAAGTGGACTAAGTGGATTAAATAAGCCTCTTTGATCCAATGCGCTGCTTCACAGGATTGATATTTTAGCTGTGAAGTAGCGCGCTTTTAATCTTCTCAACAGGAGCAATCAATGAGCGACACTGCGATACAAAGACCAGTAAAGCTTTCATGTAAGCATTTGTGGAAAGTCTATGGAGACAAGCCGCAACAGTTTATTAACTCATCGTTAACCGCTGAATCTGTATCAGATATAGATCAACTTGCTAGTAGCATGCGCCAGAAAAACCATATGCCTGCTGCTATCGATGTCAGCTTTGATGTGAGAGAGGGAGAAATTTTTGTCATTATGGGACTTTCCGGTTCAGGTAAATCAACGGTGGTGCGTTGTTTATCACGCCTTGTTGATGCAACCCATGGAGAAGTATTATTAGATGGTGAAGATTTACTCGCCAAAAATAATCGAGAATTGATCGAAATACGACGCCATAAAATGGGCATGGTATTTCAAAACTTTGGGTTGTTGCCCAATTTAAGTGTGTACGAAAACGTGGCTTTTCCGCTTAAATTACAAAAAATGAGCGAACAACAACAGCGCGAAAAAGCTTCACGGGTAATCGAATTAGTCGGCCTAACCGACAGGGAAAACAGCTTCCCCCACCAATTATCAGGCGGTCAACAGCAAAGAGTCGGGATTGCACGTTCACTCGCGGTAGAGCCCGATGTATGGTTTTTAGATGAGCCTTTTAGCGCCCTTGACCCTCTCATTCGCCGTCAAATGCAGGACGAGTTTCTGCGTATTCAACAAGTGTTGAATAAATCAATTGTTTTCATTACCCATGATTTTCTTGAAGCACTGCGCATTGCTGATCGCATTGCTATTATGCGCGATGGAAAAATTGTCCAAATAGACACACCACAAGCACTTATTCTAAATCCGGCGGATGATTACGTTGCAAAATTCACCAGTGAAGTCCCTAAAATTAAGATTTTGCAGGCAGACCAATGCATGCAAGATTTACCCGCGATAGACAACGCTAGAGTTTCTGGTGATTCTCAAACGGATATCGATGCGCATCTTCCCTTAGAAAAAGTGTTACAGATATTTAGTACAAATGCTGATGTTGAGCAACTACGAGTACTCAATGCGCAAAAGGAATCTATCGGTATTGTTACTGCTAAATCGATAGTGAATACGCTGGGAATGGGTTTGGATAAAGGCTTAGATCAGTCAGACAAAATGTCACAATCTTCACAACACACTCAGGCGGTGTAATTTATGTCTGAGAGTCAAATCACTGAAAAAGAAATATCCCAATCTTATCAGCTTGAACCTGAAAGTAATCAAATCTCAAGCTGTTTTGTGAATGGCAGCATTACAGCTTTTGTCATACGTTTTCAATTATTGTGGCTCGTTATCGTTTGCGCACTTTGCTTAGTTTTCGTGAACGAAGTCGCTGTACTAAAGCAGTTTCCCAAGCAATGGCAGCTACCGTTTGTGCCAGTTTTTAATACCTTGATGGATAGTTTTATAAGCTTTAGTGGGTCAAGTTTTAAAGGGGTGGCGATGCTGTTGAGCTACCCAATGAATTGGATCAGGGAGCTTTTACAGTGGCTACCTTGGTGCGCCGTAATGTTGCTAACCGCAGGTGTTTCTTACAGAGCAGGTGGATTTAAGTTAGTTGTTTTTAGCATCGTGAGCCTTTTTTATATGCTATTAACAGGGCTATGGGAAGCCAGTATGAACTCTCTGGCGTTAGTGCTGATTTCGGTCCCTTTGGCTGTCATGTTAGGTTTTTCCCTTGGAGTACTTGGCTTTTTTTCAAAACGTAGCCAACGGGTAATATTGCCGCTATTAGATATTGCTCAAACCATTCCAGCATTCGCATATTTGCTACCCATACTATTATTGTTTGGATTTGGCCCTGTTGTCGGCTTAATCGCAAGTATCCTATTTGCGTTCGCTCCTATGGTGAGAAATACCTTAGTGGGATTACAGCAAGTTGATCCACAGGTGATTGAATCGGGGTTAATGTCAGGTGCTACCTCATCACAGCTGTTCTTTTTGGTGCGTTTGCCCAGTGCACTCAAGCAAATTCTACTCGGAGTCAACCAAACCACAATGGCATCGCTGAGTATGGTGATTATCGCCTCTATTATCGGCGGTACTGCAGATATTGGCTGGGAGGTACTTTCTACTATGCGCAAGGCACAGTTTGGGGAAAGCTTAGTGGCAGGGTTAGTGATCGTATTGTTAGCAATGATGCTAGATAGAATCACTGCGGGGCTGGCGCAGCGTAAAAGCTTGCCTGTTGTCGTTCAGCATATCGTTTTAGCTAATAACAGCGGCTCTATGAACAGCCGATTCATGAAAATGTTACGCCAAAGCTTTTTAGGACGCTTGTGTTTGCTGTTAGCCATCTTGTTTGTAGTCACTAGTATCGCAAGTGTCTTTGAGTTTTTATGGGTATGGCCTGGTGCATGGTATATCGATTCCTCCAGTATCTTAAATAGCGCAATTACAGATCTAATTAGTGAGTTTAAAGGGGTACTGACCAGTATCAAAAACAACAGTTTATTCTTTGTGATGCTGCCTTTAAAAATTGGTCTAGATCAGGCTATCAGCCCCTTCACTTGGGGGTTCAGTGCCACGATATGGCATGGGGTTATCTATGCGCTTAGTTGCTTGATGATCGCTACTTTCTTTATCTATACAAAAAGATTCAATTGGGCAGCAACGGTCATTGTACTTGGCATGGTTTTTTATAGTGGTCTGGTTGATTTTCCATGGCCAGCTTTTTGTTTAGTGGCAGTGTTTATCGCATGGCATTTAGGTGGGGTAAAGCTCGCACTAGCAACTTTTTTTGGGCTTGGCTTTTTGCTGTTATCGGGTAGTTGGAAGAAAGTTATGTTGTCTTTTTACCTTTGTACTATTGCTATTTTCATTGCTTTTTTTTGGGGCACTTTGCTGGGGATTGTCGCTGCGAGCAATAAAAGTTTCTCACGTTTTATGCGCCCAATTAACGATGCCCTGCAAACGATGCCACCTTTCGTCATGTTAATTCCGTTTGTGATGCTCTTTAAAATTGGCGAGTTTACCGCGATGTTAGCGATCATTTTTTACGCTTACGTTCCGGCGTTTCGCTACTGTGAATTTGGCTTGCGAAAAGTGCCTTTAGAAATAATAGAGGCGGCGACATCAATGGGGACAACCAAGCTGCAGTTGCTGTTTCAAGTGAAGTTACCACTGGCGTTACCCAACATTATGTTGGGTCTTAATCAATCCATTATGTATGGCATTTCAATGCTCGTGATTACTGCATTAGTCGGTACGAATGGCTTGGGGCAGCAAGTGTATATTGGCCTGAGCAAAGGGGACTTTGGTATAGGTATTGTTGCGGGAATAGGCATGGCAATTATCGCTATGCTAGCGGATCGTTTTTGTCAGGCATGGCAGCGCATGTATGCGGCTAATGCTGTTTTATAGTGAATAACTGAGAAAGCTAATAATGAAAATAATCTACAGTGATAAACACAAAGCGCACGCCGGCGCAAAAGAGATGCGTTACGATCAAATGATCGAGATGTCTGATAGCCCAGAACGTATTGATATCATCATTGAAGGGTTAGCAAACGCCGGGTTTACTGAGTTGGTGCAAGCCGCTGTTTTTGATATTGATGTGGCGAAGAAAATTCACAGTCCTGAATTCATTGATTTCTTACAACGCGCTTATCCTCTGTGGGAACAAGAGTTTGGCCCCGGCGGCTTTGCCACCGCTTATACTTTTGGTATGCGCGGTATGAACCAACGCCCTAATGAGTCTGTCCACTCCATGCTTTCTTGTTACACCTTTGATGTTTGTGTGCCGATTGTTGAAGGGACTTGGCTTGCTATACGCAGTGCAATTGATGTCGTACTCAGTGGAGTGCAAGCGATAAAACAAGGGGAGAGTGCCGTGCTCTCGCTTTGTCGCCCACCTGGCCACCATGCCTCTCAGGATCTAGCAGGCGGTTACTGTTACATGAATAATGTCGCTATAGCGGCGCAGCAATATATTGATCAAGGGGCTAAGCGCGTTGCCATTTTAGATGTGGATTATCACCACGGTAATGGTACACAACGTATTTTTTATCAGCGCAATGATGTTCTGTTTGTTTCTTTGCACGCTCGCCCAGAGCAAGAGTACCCCTTCTTGATGGGCTATCAAAACGAGACGGGTGAAGGGGCGGGAGAGGGCTATAATGTAAACCTGCCAATGCCTAAAGGAACTGCTTTTAATGAATACCAAAAGTGTTTGGCAACCGCGATAGACAAGGTAAAAAACTATCAAGCAGATGTATTACTGATTTCTTTAGGGGTGGATACTTATATCGATGATCCTGTTGGAGGTTTTGCACTGGTCAGTGAGGATTATCTTGAGCTTGGGGCAATGATTGGCGAGCTAGCGTTGCCAACGCATTTTGTCATGGAAGGAGGCTATGCTATGGCAGATTTAGGAAAAAATGTCGCCAATGTTATAGCTGGCTTTAGCAGGGCATAAACACTCGTTTTAAACGTGTTTTAATCATTTAAGATGATGTTTTAATGGTATTAATTTTTTATCTATAGCGCCGCATTAACAGCCTCTAAATCATTAAAATTATAGATGAGGTTGTACTTTGTCTATATTTTTCCTTTCTTGCATTATTGTTGTCAGCATGTTACTTCATAGGTATGTATATTTATTTTTTAAATATAGCAGCCTAATTTATAAGCTAGATTTTTATTAGTGCCATGATGACTGGTCGGTAAATAAGCACTTTATAATTGGAATTTACATTACCTCACCGTCGTCGTAGCGCTATCCCAGTGTTAGACACAAGGAGAAAGATTATGATGATTTTCCCCGATATTGAAATATTGGATGGTCAATGTGTGAACTTACAAAACGGCCAATTAGAAAAGCCAGTCCATTACGATATATCCCCTTTGAAAGCCGCACTTGATTTTGTTGAGCAGGGCGCGACATATCTCAACATTATTGATTTAGATGGTGTTCTTAAAGGTGGTAAACATAATGGTGATGTAATCTGCGAAATTATAAATAGCGTTTCTGTTCCCGTTCAAGTCGGTGGTGGCATTAGCACTATGGCGAGTGCCCAGTGGTGGTTAGAGCACGGTGCGCGTCGCATTATTTTAGGTACAGCAGCGGTGATGGATCGGCATTTCCTGCAAGAAGTTTGCGCTCACTACCCTGGTAAAGTTGTGGCGAGTATTGATGAAAAAGACGGCTTTGTGATGGTTAACGGCTGGCGTGAATCGACGGCTTTTACACCTTTAGAAGTGGGTCGTAACTTACAAGAATCGGGTATCAGCGCACTTATCTATACGGATATTAATTTTGATACAGATAACCCCGAAGCGACGTTAGCAACCACGACAGAAATGGCCAGTGAGTTGCGTATCCCAGTTATCTCAAGTGGCACAGTGAAGAGTTTAGATGATATTGCTCGCTTACAGCTTTTACCTAATATTGCGGGTGCTGTAGTGGGTAGAGCATTATTTGAAGGTGCGATGACACTGAGTGAAGCCTTAGAAGTCGCTTCTCAAGATGTACCTAATCCTGGCATGATTTAGCTTGCGAATTAAAAACGCTTTTCTATTTGAGTTTTAGCTGATTATAAAGCTCACTAGCATTAATTAAATGCTGATAGCCAAGCTCGAATTGACCAGACTCACATGCGATCACCGTTTTGTTAAGTAATGAGTTTATCTTAATAACTAAATGGTCGCTTTGTGGGTAGTTTGTTATCGCATCACTAAGCACCTCTGCACTTGAATAACAGCTAGGTAAATCAAACTGTTCACTATTTATAGCGTAGCTATTGGCAGAACCTAAAGCGCCAATTGTGCAGGTAATCCAGAGATGTTTTTTAATGTTGATGGTTAATTTTTTGTTTAGCGAACACATAATCATCAATAAACCTCCTTCCCTTTTAATATTGCATGCATTGAATACTTAAGATGATAGAAGCATACGCAGTTGTGCTTCTACAATAAAGATATTCAAACTATTGTCTGTAAAAAGCGAAGGTTGAGTAAAATTAAGAGTAGAGTGAAAAAGGTTGTAGGAAATTAAGAAGCCCCTGTTAGATCATAAGGGGCTTAAATATAACTCAAATTAGGATCAGCTTATTCGCTATCAACCACTTGTTGAGTTTGGCTACCTAAACCTTGAATAGATAAATGCATACTATCCCCAGCTTTTAAGTAAACTTGTGGTTTCTGGCCCATGCCAACACCAGGTGGTGTTCCTGTCGAAATAATATCACCCGGTTGTAAACTCATGAACTGTGAAAGGTATGCAACCACGTGAGCAACACCGTAAACCATAGTATTGGTATTGCCATCTTGATAGCGATGTCCGTTAACTTCAAGTTGCATATCAAGGGCTTGAGGATTTGCTACTTCATCGCGAGTGACAAGCCATGGGCCGATAGGGCCGAAAGTATCGCAAGATTTCCCTTTTACCCATTGACCCGCGCGTTGAATTTGAAATTCACGCTCAGATAAATCATTGATCACACAATAACCCGCCACGTAATCAAGGGCATCTGCTTCATTGATGTACTTAGCTTCCTTGCCGATCACAACACCTAATTCAACTTCCCAGTCAGTGGCCGTTGAGGTGCGTGGGATTTCAACAGTATCATTTGGGCCAATAATTGCGGAGGTCGCTTTGAAGAAAACCACGGGCTCTGGAGGCACTTCCATACCTGCTTCTGCGGCGTGATCTGAATAGTTCAAACCGATGCAAATGAATTTACCAACTTTTGCAACACAGGGGCCGATGCGTACGCTGCTATCGATAATCGGTAGTGTTGTAACATCTAATTGGCGAAGAGTTTCTATGGCTTGGTCAGATAAGTTCTCGCCGTTAAAATCGCTAACATGAGCTGATAAATCGCGAATATTGCCAGTTTCATCTAAAAGACCTGGGCGCTCGCTACCTTTTTCGCCGTGACGTAATAATTTCATGTTTATTCCTGTAAAAAATATAAATAGATAGTATGAGTTTTAAGGTGTTTTAGAGCGCCCAGCCGCCATCAATGATGTGCGCTTGGCCTGATGTATAGGCGCTTTCATCACTGGCTAAATGGGTCACTAAAGCGGCAATTTCCTGTGCTGTGCCTAAGCGGCCCATCGGCTGCCTTGCGATAAATGCAGTCATTGCTGCATCGTAATCGCCAGTAGCTTCTAAGCGTTGATGCAAAGAAGGGCTATCAACAGTGCCTGGGCAAATGGCGTTACAGCGAATGCCTTGAGTAATGTATTCAGCGGCTACCGCTTTTGTTAAGCCGATCACACCTGCTTTGCTCACACCATAGGCAAAGCGATTGGGTACACCTTTAACACTTGATGCAACTGAGGCCATGTTGATAATTGAGCCGCCACCGTTATCCAGCATTGTAGGTAAGAAAGCACGGATAGTGCGGTACATAGATTTCACATTAAGATCTAAGGCTAGCTCTAAATCTTGCTCAGGGCATTCCATGATGCCACCAGCGTGTACAATACCTGCGCAGTTAAATAGCACATCAATGGCACCTGTTTGAGCGGTTACCTTAGTTGCAAAATCAGCAATTGCCTGCCCATTAGTAATATCGAGAATATCTGTTTGCAGTTTACCTGCAGCAATAGCATCCGCCTCTAGCTTTAAGCTATTTAAGCTCTCAGTATTGATATCAGTCGCTATCACCGTTGCGCCTTCTGCAACGAATTGTAAAGCGCTGGCACGACCAATACCTTGGCCTGCTGCAGTGATAATACAAATTTTTCCGGCTAATCTAGACAAAATGTTGTCCTCTATTTTTGTTGTTTAGTTAAAGCTGCTGAATTTCTGGAGGTAGCTCAGGAGATAACTCAGGAGATAACACAGTAGAGAGTTCAGCAGGTATTTTTATGTCGTAAAAACGAATCGCGTTAGCACCAAAAATCTGCTCTTTTTGAGCATCCGTTAACGCGTTCAATAGCGCTTCACTAGTGCTAATCCAGCGTGCGTAATCAGCCGCTAAATTAAGCACAGGCCAGTCACTTCCCCAAATTAAGCGCTCAGTACCAAATGTCTTAATGAGATGTTCAATGTAGGGTTTAATATCGCTGATCTGCCAGTGTGCATTCGCTTCAGTGACCAAGCCCGATAGCTTGCAATACACGTTAGGGTAGTCAGCAAACTTTGCAATCTGTGTTGCCCAAGGCTCAAAAAATTGCTTAGCTATTTTGGGCTTTGCCCCGTGGTCAATCACAACTTTTAGTGTTGGATATCTATCGATTAAGCGCTGTAAATTCTTTAAATGCTCAGGTAATACTAAAGCATCAAAGCAAAGATTTTGCTCAATCATTGCTTCAAACGCATCACTTAAGTCATCGTTTAGCATCCAATCTACATCATCAATATCTTGGATCATTGGCCTTAAGCCGCGCAGTTTAGGGCGCAGTGCTAAGGCTTCAATTTGTTGGCGTACATCGCATGATGCAAAATCAACCCAGCCCACTACAGCGAGGATGCGATCGTGTTGCGCTGCAAGTTGCAGCAAATATTGCGTTTCAGCATAGCTAGCTGCTGCTTGCACTAATACGGAGCCCAACACTTGGTGACTGTCCATTAAGGGAGCTAGATCTGTATAGTCAAAGTCGCGATAAATAGCACCGAGCTCTGGCGTTAGCCAATCGTAATCACCGCGGGAAATTTGCCAAAAATGCTGGTGGGCATCAATACGCATGAACAGTCTCCTTAATCGGGGGCGATAATCCCTTTAGTGATAATTATGTTGCCGTAGAGTCTTGCTTCGCTGGTGCTAATTACCAAGTAGCATTGTTTAACACGTTTATAAAAATCAAAGCGCTCAATACTGCCTAAACTCACGTCATGACCTTGATGCTGCTTTAAAATATTTGAAAATTCGCGGCATATTTCAGGTACCGCTTGGGGTTCGCCGACCACTTGCATGTGATTGGCTGGATGCTCAACAAAGCTATCTAATGGCAAAACTGACATCACCGCATCAAGCACATCCGTCGCTTGATTGCCGGGCAGTGCCACATGGTGTTGCGCATGAGAGTGCGCAGGAAAATTAGCATCGACAATGGCTAGCTCGTCGCCATGGCCCATGGCACGCAAGTGATACAGTAAATCCGCACTCAGTAGTGGTGGTAAGTTCTTTAACATACATATCCCTTTGTTAAATTATTTAACTTGCAAGCTCTATAGTGCAAGCCTCTTTGCAGATTAAGGTAACGGAGCATCATGATCAATTAAACCTTGCGATTTAAGCGCTTGCCAAAACTCGCTCGGCACAGGCTTTGCAAATGTATTAACATTCCTAATCACTTCGCTGGCCAATTGTCCACCGGGAATGACAGAGACAACACTTGGGTGTCCTAAAGGAAAGTGCAACGCAGCTTGAGGGAGTGTGACTCCATGTTCAATGCACACCGCCTCAATGGCGTTCACTTGTTGCTTAATTTCATCACTGGCAAGCTCGTAGTTATACATTGCATTGTCTATCGCTCCTGTGGCTAAAATACCGCTGTTATAGGGGCCGCCTAATATAATACCGCTGCCACGGGCTAGGCATTTTGGCAAAAAGCTTTTTAGGGATTCTTGCTCTAATAAAGTGTAGCGCCCAGCAAGTAGAAACAGATCAAATTCGCCGAGCCCAAGAAGCTTCTCACACACTTGCCATTCATTAACGCCCACGCCAATGGCATCAATATCGCCGTTGTCGCGCAGTTCACAGAGTGCGCGATATCCGCCATTCATCACTTCATCAACGCGCTTATCAGAAGCGGCTTGTGAGCCATGAGTGAATACATCCACATCGTGAATATAGAGGATATCGATGCGATCAAGCTTCAAGCGCTGTAAGCTTTGCTCATAACTGCGCATCACGCCATCGTAGGAATAATCGTATTCAATGCGATTGGCGGGAACATCTTGAAATGCTCCCGCATTTTGCTCACCGGGCTCACAAGGGATTAATAAGCGGCCAATTTTAGAAGAGATAACAAACTCGTCCCTTGGCTTTTGTGCGAAGAAATTGCCCATACGCATTTCACTCAAGCCGTGACCGTATTGCGGAGCAGTATCAAAATAGCGAATACCACTGTCCCATGCCGCTTGTAACGTCTGTTGTGCTTCTTCTTCAGTGCGAGCGTGGTATAAGTTTCCCAGTGGTGCACCACCAAAGCCCAGCTGGCTAATCGCTAGCGCTCGCCCTTTAAGCGTTGTGAAGTTGACACTCTTCATTGTGTGATTCATGACATTGCACTCATTGCTGTGTCATTAACAAGCGCTTGCTCACTGTTATCGCGCAAGCGGCTGCCTTGCTCATCATCAAAGAAAAAGATCCGTTCTGAAGTAATGGCGATCTCTACAGGTGCATCAATTTGCTCTTCATAATCAGGGGGCATGCGCACAACGATTTGCGCTTGCTCAACTTTATCCTCAATAGAGCAGGTAACAATCGTTTCATCACCGGTGAGCTCCAGTGAGTAAATACGCGCCTTGATAGTGCCTATTTGTGAGGATTGCGTATCTGTAATAATGGTTAAATCTTCTGGTCGAACACCCATCACCGCATCGCTGTGATCTTGCATTGTTTGGCAGTGCACATCTGCTGCAACACTGCTAAAGCGACCATTTTGAATAACGCCGCGAATCATGTTCATTTGCGGCGATCCAACAAAGCCTGCCACAAATAAATTAGCAGGGTCGTTGTAGATATTGCGCGGTGTATCAAGCTGTTGGATCACACCGTTGTGTATCACAGCGACTTTATCTGCCAAGGTCATCGCTTCGATTTGATCGTGGGTGACATACACGGTAGTGACACCCAGCTTTTTCTGTAAGTGCTTGAGCTCTGCGCGCATGTGGCCGCGCAATTTAGCATCTAAATTAGATAACGGCTCATCCATTAAGAATAGGCGAGGGCGGCGTACCATCGCTCTTGCCAATGCAACACGCTGGCGCTGACCACCTGATAACTGTCTTGGGTATCTATCTAAATAAGGTTCTAAATGCACTTTTTCAGCAGCTTCAACAATGGCCTTTTGTTTGGCTGACTCTTCTGTTTTGCGCAGTAATAGCGGGTAGCCAATATTCTCTGCCACTGTCATGTGCGGATAAAGTGCATAGCTTTGAAACACCATCGCAATATCACGGTACTTAGGTAGTACATCGGTAACATCTTCATCAGTGATATACACTTTGCCCTCAGTGACGGTTTCTAAACCTGCCATCATGCGCAGTAAGGTGGTTTTACCACAGCCTGATGGGCCAAGTAGCACTAAGAACTGGCCATCTTCAACGGTAATATCAACCCCTTTTACTACTTCAACACTACCGTAGCGCTTGCGTACACCTTTTAATTCAATACTCATTATTATTATCCTTTTACCGCGCCGCCGAGTTGGCCTTTAGAAATTAAACGCCCCATGAAAGCTGCGGCAATCAATACAGGGATTATCATTACGACAATTAAAACAGACATATACCACCACTGTGGACCACGGGTAGCGTTTTGTGCAGCAACCATTAATGGCATGGTTTGCGCATCAGCAGTTGATAAAAACAGTGCCAGTAAATACTCGTTCCAAGAAAGAATCAGTATCAGCATAGTGGTTGCAGCTAAGCCTGGTTTTGCCAGTGGCATAAAAATGGTTAAGAACACACGCATACGCGATGCACCATCCAGCATGGCGCTCTCTTCTAAATCCACTGGAATACGTGCAAAAAAATCACGCATTAACCATACCGCTATCGGCAAATTGACTGCCATGTAAGTGACGATTAAGGCAAAGTGGGTATCTAATAAACCGCTTTGCTGGAACATAATGTAGATCGGCAATACAGAGACAACAGGTGGCATAATGCGTTGGGAGATGATCCAAAACAGTATGTCGTTGTTATTTAGTGAGCGCTTAAAGTGCTTGTTGAACGCGAAAATAAACATCAAAAACAGCGCGCCGCCGATGCTGAGCGAAAGTTGCCATGCCATTTTGATTGAAACTGTTAAATAAACCACTAATCCCAAAATTGCGATAAACCCCATAATTGAACCAACCTTTGGTTTGTATTCAATACGAGTAAGCGCATAAGCTGACATAGAGCCAATAAAGACTGCCAACGCAGTACTGATAAAGGCAATAATGACAGAGTTCATATAGGGTCTTAAGGTATCGGATCCTAAATCGACAAAGATATATTCCCACGCGTGAAGCGAGGGTTGAAAGTCAATAAAGGGAATATAAAACGGCCCGTCAGAGACATGAATTGGCAGCTTGAAAGAAGTAATAAACAGCCAATAAAGGGGAAACAGCACCACGAATGTCCAAGCGATCAGTACGATATAGGTCAGTACTTTTTTAGCAGGCGCGATAGATTGCACATCTTTGGGCTCCCACATTCTTTGCCAAAGGCTTTTAGGTTGTTGTTTAGAGCGTTGCATTTTTAAGCTCCTTTCGCCGCAGTGCGTTGACCAATAAAGTTAAAGAACGAGACGCAAACCACTACCGCGATAAATAACAGTGAGTAACCCACAGCCGCAGAACCCCCTAGATCTTGAGTACGCCATGCAATAAAGGAGTGCAAGGTCATTGACTCCGTTGCTATGCCCGGCCCTCCATTGGTTAAAATATTCGGTAAATCGATAATCTTGAACGCCTCAATCAAACGAATCAGTACTGCTGTTGCAGCAACCGGAGCAATAGCGGGGAAGGTAATATCTTTAAAGACACGCCAGCTGCTTGCGCCATCTAGTTGTGCCGCTTCAATTTGCTCTTTTGGTTGGTTTTCAATCGCAGCGAGCAGCACCATAAACAGGAACGGGATCCACTGCCATGAGTCACCAATCAACACGACCCAGCGCGCCAGCCAAGCATCACCTGCCCAGGCAAAATCGCCTAAGCCAAGTAAATGCCATACAGGTGAGAAAGGTCCCTGGGACATATCCATCATCATTCTAAAGGCATAGGCGATGCCGACAGGCGTCACCATGATGGGGATGAAAAACGCCATACGGAAAAAGTTTTTGCCGCGAATGTTTTGCGCACACAAAAGTGCTAAACCTAGTGCTATGGCGAACTGAATAGATACCCCTGCAAAGACGTAAAACAAGGTCACCATCAAAGAGCCTGGGCGCCCTGTATCGTTTAACACAGTAAAGGCAAGGATGGTTAACACGCTGAAGACAGCGACAGTAATTAAACGGCCTATTGAGCCAATGATAGTGACTTTTTTCTTGCTCGCACCGCTGAAGTAGCGCCATAACCAATAGCCAAAGCCACTAATAACAACACTAATAATGGCCCATTCCCAAAGTAGGATTTCTCCGAGTGTACCGACAAAATGGTACTGCTGAGAGCCAGAAATAAGCTTCTCGAAATTACGAAACCCCACGTATTTTAGCTCAAACCCACCACGTACCAATTTAAAACGTGACAGTGCTAAATAAGCAGAGAGTAGTAATGGATAGATGGCTAAGCCTAAAATAATTAAGACAGTCGGCAAAATCAAAAGCTTCGGTGCTTCTTGATCTAGCCATTGTCTGAAATCGACTTTGCGCTTAGGTGCACGAGTACGCTGCACCTCTTTATCGGCGGCTAACATGAGTTATATCTCTATACTGCAGGTGCTTATGGGCACCTTAAGTAAACAGCAGGCAATGCTGATTACATTAAATAAATCATTTCAAGCGCATCAATAGTATTAGTTTTATGCTTGAGCGCTGACAATGAGCTAAAACAAAGCATCAGTTTTTAAGCTGATACTTTTTTATCGGATTGATAGAATGCCGCAGTTAGTTATCAACTAACTGCGGTGAATTGGCCGAATTACTTTTGGCCTAATGTCGCTTTATAAAGTTTTAATTGATCGTCTTTACCTAGATCTTCGTTTAACTCATTCCAGCCCTCTTCGATAGATTGCATAGTCTGATTAACATCGATTTCACCGGCTAAGAAACGAGCAATGGCGGTATCTAACACAACTTGCTGATAGTTTTGGTTCTTAGGGATACGTAAATCAAGCATCATGTTAGGGCTGTTCAAGCTATCTTTAATCGCACCTAAGTAGTTTTTAGCAGCTTCTTCACTCATACCGGCTTTCACCCAGTTATCAATGCTATTGAACTGAGACTTACGGTAAGGGTTAAAGCCTGTGATGCCTTTTGTAACATCTGCATTAGATTGTGCAGGTTGTGAAACATACGAGAAGAAATCGTAAGCGGCATTTTTCACTTTTACATCGCCTGATGCGTTAATACCGCCAGACCAGCCACCAAATGCAGCATAAGGAGCACGGTTTACGCCACCAACAGCGTGTGGGCAGCTAGTGGCTGTACAAGCTTCTAATTTTCCTGTTTCGCGATTTAATACGCTTTTTGAACCAGGCAGTGCGATAGCACCAACTTTGTCGATCACTTTTGAGCTCTTAGGATCAATCGCTAAGGTACCGATATCACCCCAATCTAGTGTTAATGCACAGCGTCCAGAGATAAACAAGCTACGGGTGTCACCGACATCTAAGTTGATTTCATCAGCGGGTGCATATTTGCTAGTGTCTTTATAGATGTTAAGGGCGGCTGCAAATGCCTCGTTATTAACCAGTGGCTTCATATCTTTAGTGTCAAAGAATGCCCCTTGGCTAGTGCCTTTTCCCTGTAAGTAACCCCCTGCAATAGACATGATTGACCAGTAAGCTTGTGCGTTACGTTTTTTAGAAATACAAGAGCCGTAATCTGCTTTGCCATCGCCATTCATATCTTGGCCGTTAACCGCTTTAGCAACTGCTAAATACTCATCCCATGTTTTAGGTGGCTCTAATCCCGCTGCTTTAAGCACATCTGAGCGGTAGTAAACCATGTGGAAATCACCATCTAAGGTGATCATGTAAGGCTGGCCTTGATACTGTGTTGAAAAAGAGCGGAAGAAGCCACTGATATCGTCTGCTTCTAAAGCGCTGTCTTTTGCAATGCGGCTGCTAAGGTTCTCTAAATATCCAGGGTCTGCATAATCAACCATCCACTGTGGGGCGAAAACGGCAGCGTCAACACTGTTAGTGTTAGTGACAAAATCAGTCAGTAATTTGGTGTATAAATCCGAAAAAGGGACCGTGATAATGTTAACTTTGGCACCGGTCATTTCTTGGAATTTTGGCGCGTGGCGCTGTAGTGGCTCTGCAATTTGTGGGCCAGTAAAGGTCATCACATTGACAGTCACTCCATCATACTGCTTGGCAGCAGCTTGCGTGGCACACACACCTAAAGCGGTAGTCGTTGCCAGTGCAACGCTCAGCTTTTTCAGTGTTCCTGGTTTCATCATCTTTGCTAGTTTCATGGCTTTATAGCCTCCTTTTATTATATTTATCTGATTGAAAATAAATGCAGTGTAAGGGAGCTTACAGGCAGTATTTTCATTAGCTAAAACTCAACCAATGATCTGGTATCTGTTTATTTTTTTACTTAAGTAATAGCTTCACTAGCATCAAATGTTGTGTGCAGTGCTCAGGATCAACATTCAGAATTGATCTTGTTGCAATTCACTTTTTGTAAGCCAACATTCCAACGATTAAAACTCAGGTGTTGTTTACCTATTACTTAACATTATTCATCAGCAAAAAGATCAGGTTGTTGTCGATGGATTTCTTCAACTAACGAGACCACTTTACCCACGTGTTCCTTCATTGCTTTTGCAGCCGCATCACCATCGCTATTTTTGATAGCGGCGAGAATAGCTTTGTGTTCATTGTGCGTATCTTCAGGGCGACCGGGTGAGGGCAGCAGTAATTTACGCACTCTGGCCAGCTGCGCATAAGCGCCTTCAATCACTCTTTTAAGGCGTGTAAAGCCTGTAAATTCGCAGAGTAATTGGTGAAACTCTTCATCGAGTTCATAAAAGCTGACGAGATCTTGATCTTCAATACAGACTTTTTGAAAACGTAAATTCTTGGTTAGTGCTTCTAGCATTTTGTCGCTGTGGTGTTCAGCTACTTGGCGCGCAATGGCGACTTCCAAAGCTTGGCGAATAAAGGCACTTTCTTTCACATCACCAATGCGTATTTTGGCAACATAGGTGCCACGCTGGGGGAAGACTTCGACTAATCTGTCTTCAGTAAGCTTGGCAATTGCCTCACTAACAGGGGTGCGGGATACGCCTAATGCTTTACCCACTTCCTCTTTATTAATCGCAACACCCGGTGCAAGTTCTTGATCTACAATGGCTTGTAGCAAGGTTTCATACACTTGCATGGCCAGTGGTCGCGAGCGATCAAAACTCACATTGTTAAAAAAACTATACGGCATAATTAATTATCTTCTGCTCTATCATGCTAACATGTTAGTGTGCTAGCATGTATTTGGTCGAGCGTAATTTTGAGTAATTACACAATTATTTGTAAAGCCAGTGATCAGTAAACACTCTGCGGCTTATCGAGTGAAAAGCTGTAAAAGTGTTTAAGGATTAATCACTGATACCTTAACGGGCGCTATTTGAACATATGTAGCGTACAGCGCAATCATAAATACGTTTGCATGAGCAATAGACAAAAATACTGAGCGCTTGAGGCTTTAATCCCGTTTTAGTGATGGATATGGATAAAGCCCTTGAGGTAGAAAACACAAGCTCTCACGAAGTGAACACAGAAAAAGAAAACAGCGATCTCAACCGGCTGTACTAACATTAATAATAAAAGTACAGAAGCCAGTGGTTAACGCCATCCTATTAAGTGCAGTGTCTCTCCTATTAGTGAGAGTAAATAAAAACTGTGACAAGGCGGTTACATAAACCACAGGCTAAAAGTACGTAATATAGACAAGTAGGTAGATATTAGATGGTTGCTAATACCCTTAGATTACACCCGAAAGACAACGTCATTGTCGCCTTGCAAGCACTGGAGATTGGTGCGCGTTTAAGTGTGGATGAAACACTCAATATTGGATCAAGTATTGCCAAAGGCCATAAAATTGCGACCAGTGACATCCCCAAAGATCAAGCTATTTTGAAGTATAACCAGATCATCGGTTTTGCAACTAAGGCAATTAAAGCGGGAGAGCATGTACATACCCACAACTGTGGGATGGGAGACTTTGATCGTGACTATGCATTCGGCACCGCCGCTGAGCCTGTTAGCTTAGTTGCTCCTGAAAAGCGGCGTACTTTTGAGGGCTATAAGCGCAGTAGTGGGAAGGCGGGGACACGCAACTACATCGGTTTAATCGCCTCCGTTAATTGCTCGGCAACGAGTGTGCGTTTTATTGCGGATAAAATTAAGCAATCCGGTGAATTAGATAACTACCCCAATATAGATGGCATAGTGCCTATTTATCACAGTACTGGCTGTGGCATGGCAGCCAGTGGTGAAGGCTTTGATAACTTAAAAAGGGTGATCAAAGGGTATACCGAACACGCAAACTTTGGTGGCATTTTGCTGATGGGACTGGGTTGTGAGGTGATGCAAATTAAAAATATCATGCAAGAAGAAGATGAGCATCAATGTCTTCGCCAGCTCACCATCCAAAGTAGTGGAGGCACCAGTAAAGCCATTGCAGATGGGGTTGAAGCTGTGATGCAAATGCTACCGACGGTGAATGCAGTAAAACGCCAAACGCTGCCCGTTAGTGAACTCACTATTGCACTGCAATGCGGTGGCTCTGATGCATACTCAGGTATCACAGCAAACCCAGCCCTTGGCAGAGCGGCAGATTTACTTGTTGAGCAGGGGGGAACAGCTATTCTCTCTGAAACATCAGAAGTGTTCGGCGCTGAGCATTTATTAACAAGAAGGGCAGTTAGCCAAAGCGTGGGACAAAAACTGATTGATCGTATTCACTGGTGGGAAGCTTATACCGCTAAGCACGGCGGCAATATGAATAACAACCCATCCCCGGGTAATTTGGCAGGTGGTTTAACCACTATTTTAGAGAAGTCACTAGGCGCAGTCGCTAAAGGTGGCAGCACCCCAATGCAAGGGGTTTACTTATACGCCCAGCAAATCGATACCAAAGGCTTTGTGTTTATGGATAGCCCAGGTTACGACCCTTGCTCAGTCACCGGTCAAGTTGCAGCAGGGGCGAATATTGTCTGCTTTACCACAGGGCGAGGCTCAGCATTTGGCTTTAAACCAGTGCCTTCTATTAAGCTGGCAACGAATAGCCAAATGTATCAATTTCAAACCGAGGATATGGATATTAACTGTGGTGATATTATCGATAGCGGCTGTTCGATCGATGATAAAGCCCATGAAATTCTTGATTACATTATTGCAACAGCATCGGGCGAGCAATCTAAAAGTGAAGCGCTAGGGTATGGGGATAGTGAGTTTGTGCCTTGGCAGATCGGAGCGGTGATGTAGGGGGATAACAGTTGCGGGTTAGTAGTTGCGAGTTTCGAGCTAAAAGCTGAGAGCTAAGAGCTGAGAGCTAAGTGCTAAGAGCTGTGAGCTGGTAAGAGGTTGAGATTAGTGATATTTTTGCTCATATTAAAGGTTTAGTGAGTAGTGAGTAGAGAGATGTCAAAGGTATTAGTTAGGCGAAGCGAGCCAGAAGATGCTGCGGGGATAAAGGTGATCTTTGAGTGTGAGAACGCTTACAGTCAAACCTTGCAACTGCCATTGCCATCGGTTAATGATTGGCAGCAGCGTATGGCGGATGTTCCCGATAATTTATATAGTTTTGTCGCAGAGATCGATGGCAAAATTGTTGGTAGCCTAGGTTGTGAGGTCTGTAAGAATCCAAGACGCAGACATGTTGCAAGTTTTGGTATGGGAGTGATGGATGATCACCAAGGACAAGGTGTGGGCAGTGCGTTATTATCTGCTTTAGTTAAGCTCTGTGATCAATGGCTCAATTTAAGGCGTTTAGAGTTAACGGTTTATACCGATAACGAGCCTGCGATAGCGCTTTATAAAAAATTTGGTTTTGAAATAGAAGGTGAATGTGTCGACTTTGCGTTTCGTGATGGCAAGTTTGTGAACGCATTTAGTATGGCCCGTATTAATAACAATTAACACGTAGGAATGTGCGATGAAAACCTATCAAGGCAGCTGCCACTGTCAAAGTGTATTGTTCGAGGTGAGCTGTGAAATAAATATGGCTTATCGTTGTGATTGCTCATTGTGTATTCGCAAAGGTGCACTGATGGTCTATGCCCAAGAAACAGATTACACACTGTTAGCGGGGCAGCAAAATCTTTCAATGTATCAATTCAATACTCATACTGCAGCGCATTATTTCTGTAAAACCTGCGGTGTTTATACCTTCCACAAAACTCGCACTAAACCGGGTATGTTTGGTTTTAATGCTGGATGTTTAGCAGAGCTTGATGTGATGGGTTTGCCTGTTGAAATTATTCACGGTGCTGAATTAAAAATCTAAAGGCTTTCGAGGAAGATTAAGTCTGAGTATCTTCTAAGATCATTTGCGCCCCTTTTTCAGCGACCATCATCACAGGTGCATTGATATTGGCAGAAGTGATTGTTGGAAATATTGATGCATCAATCACCCGTAAATTCTGAACGCCATATACCCGCAGGCGGTTATCAACCACCGCATCGCTTGCATCCACCCCCATTTTACAAGTGCCACATAAGTGATAAATAGAGCCTGCATTCTCTCTAAAGTATTGCAGCACAGCGCTGTCGTCACTGATGCAGGTTGAGGGGGATATTTGCTCAGCGGTAATGGCTTTCAACGCATCGGATTGCATCAGTTGTTGTACTATACGGTGCCCTTGTAATACTTCTTGGATATCTTTTTCAGTTGATAAATAGTTAGGCTTTATCAGTGGTGGCTGTCGATAATCTGGGCCTGCTATGTCAACACTCCCTTTGCTACTTGGTCTACAGCTATTAAAAGCAATTAAAAAGCCTGAATAAGGATCAGGTTTGAGTTGCGCTTTAGGGTCTTTAGGAATTTGATACGACATTGGGTTGAAATACAGTTGAATATTAGCGTGCTGCTCAGTATCAGCACCTTTAAAGAACCCTCCCGCTTGATTGACACTGAGTGATAACGGCCCTGAGCGATTGAAAAGGTATTTCGCGCCCGCTTTTATTTGATTCAATAGAGGCCCTAGCTCATCATTTAAAGTGCTGATATTTGCTTTGTAGTAATAGCTTACGCAAAGGTGGTCTTGTAGGTTTTGGCCGACAGCGGGTAAATGTTGAATAATCGGTATCTGATGTTTTTCTAAAGTCGTTTTATCACCTACCCCTGAAAGCTGTAATAACTTAGGTGAGTCAACTGCGCCTGCTGCAATGATGATTTCTTTGTTGGCGCTGATCCTTTGAGAAATGCCAGCTTTGTTGATTTGTACGGCGCAAGCGCTGTTATTTTCAAAGATGATTTTCTCGGCAATTGTCTCTCTAAATAGGGTGAGGTTCGCTCGCTTAAGGGCAGGCTTTAAATAGGCTGTGTTGCTTGAATCGCGCTGCCCTTGGCGCACGTTAATATCGTAAATACCAGCGCCTTCAAATTGAGAACCATTAAAATCTTCATTAAGTGGCAAACCTATAGATTGCGCAGCGCTTAGGTAGTGTTTACATAGAGGGTGAGCTTGATGCTTCATGGGAGTGATGGCAATTTTACCTTGTGCACTGTGAAACTCAGTGTCACCTGCAGGGTGTTGTTCTAGCTTTTTAAAGAAAGGTAAAACCTCTTTGTAGCACCAGCCTTTATTGCTCTGTGCTGCCCAGTCGTCAAAGTCTGAAGGCTGTCCACGCACATAAACCATAGCGTTGATTGAGCCTGAGCCACCTTGCACTTTGCCCCGTGGTGCATACAGTTTACGGTTTGCCAGGTTTGCTTCTGGCTGGGTGTAATACATGTAATTGTATTTTGGATTGTAATAAGTTTTGCCAAAGCCTACCGGCAGCTTGATCCAAGGGTAACTATCTTTACTGCCTGCTTCGATGATTAATACAGAGTGCTTGCCGGACTCGCTTAATCGATCGGCCAGTATACAGCCTGCGGATCCTGCACCTATGATGATGAAATCGAATTTCATATTAAGAGGAATACTCCTAAATCAAACTGAGAATTAGTTTTTGGACCTTAGGCTTTTTACGCTAAAGGCTCTTTTTATGCAGAGAGCTCTTTTTACGCTAAGGGCTCTTTTTATGTTGAGGGCTCTCTTTACGCTGAAGGCTCTTTCCAGCGGGTTGAAGAATGTGTTTTAACGTCATAGGGTTTGCTATCCATCGAAAGGTGCAATGCCTTCCCAGTATAAGGTGAGTGTGCTTTCACAACATCCATGTTAAGTGCTATGCCAAGGCCTGGTTTGTCTGAGGGAATGATATAACCGTCTTGCCATTCAATTTTCTCCTGTAGTACCTCAGCGTGAAAACCACCCCACGTCATAATGCTCTCTTGAATCAGGAAATTAGGAGTTGCTGTTGCCAGCTGAATACTTGCTGCTGCCCCGATTGGACCATTGTATAAATGTGGCGCGATTTGCGCAAAGTACACTTCGGCAATAGCGGCAATTTTTTTGGCTTCTAAAATGCCACCTACACGGCCAAGGTTCATTTGGATAATGGATGCAGCGCCATTTTTTAGAACATCGTGAAATTCATATTTGGTGGTTAAACGCTCGCCTGTCGCTATCGGAATACTGGTGCTATTTGCAACTGTTGCCATCGCTTGTGATTGCCCAGGGGGAACAGGTTCTTCAAACCATAAAGGGTCAAAAGGTTCTAAACGCTTAGCCAGACGAATAGCAGAGGAGGGTGCCATTTGCCCGTGCGTACCAAAAAGTAAATCACATTTATTGCCCACAGCTTCACGGATGCGCTGGCAGAACGTGGCTGACTTTTCTAGTGCCTCTAGGGAGAGCTGGTGGCCGCTATACGCGCTGTATGGACCTGCGGGGTCGAATTTTATTGCGCTAAAGCCCAGCTCCATGTTTTTAATGGCGCACTCTACGGCAAGCTCAACATTATCGTAGTCATATTCACCATGTTTGTTCTCAGGGTAGAGGTAAGTATATGAGCGCAGCTTCTCGTTTACTTTTCCGCCAATGAGTTGGTAAACGGGTTTATCAGCAGCCTTGCCGATAATGTCCCAACAGGCCATTTCTAGGCCACTTATCACACCCATCATGGATAAATCAGGGCGTTGTGTAAAACCGCTTGAATAGGCTTCTCGGTAGAAACGCTCTACTTGATGTGGGTCATGGTTTTTTAAGTAGCGCTCAAACACATCAGCGATGGCTGATTCCATCACGGTGGGATGAAAGGATGCTGCGTAAACTTCGCCAACTCCTTCAATACCGCACTGTGTGCGCAAACTAACAAAGATCCAGTACATACCTCCTACATGAGGAGCAGGAGTGGCCACGATATAGGTCGAACAAGATGCTATTTTCATTGTTTAAAGCCTAAGTGAGTGATTTTTGAAGCTAGAAGCTAGAAGCTAGAAGCTACGAGCTAAAAGCTAGTATTAGGCACAGATAATAGCCTTTGTTTCAATATATTCGTGCATACTTTGTTCTCCCCACTCGCGTCCATTACCCGATTGCTTATAACCGCCAAATGGAGCTTCTAATGAGAAAAAGGCACCTTGCAGATAACATTGCCCGGCTTTAATACGCTTAGCGATGCGCATGGCTGCCGCTTCATCTTTTGCAAACACTGCTGAAGATAACCCGAAATCACTGTCGTTGGCGATGTCGATAGCACTGTCTATGTCATCGTATGCCATTATGCAGAGCACAGGACCGAAAATTTCTTCACGGGCAATACGCATTGTATTAGTAACACCTGCAAATATAGTTGGCCGAACAAACGCACCTTTTTTGAGGTGCTCAGCTAAATTAGTCGGCGCACCTAAGCCGCCACAAATTACCTTAGCACCTTCATCAATTCCCAGTTGTATATAGTTTTGAACACTTTGCTTTTGCTTGAACGAAGCCATCGGCCCCATCGTGATTTGATCATTATTAGGATCACCTACGATTTGCTCGTTCGCAATGCTCGCAGCAAGTGACAGTGCTTCTTGATAGCGGCTTTGGGGGATTAACATACGGGTTAATGCATTACAGGTTTGGCCTGTGTTTGCCATGACATCTTCTACCCCATAGCGGACAGCTGAGGCTAAATCTGCATCTTCAGTGATGATAAAAGCCGATTTACCGCCGAGTTCTTGGCAAACCCGTTTCACACTGGGAGCAGCAGCTTGCGCAACTTGAATACCCGCACGTGTGGAACCGGTGAATGAAACCATATCGACATCTTTATGAGCGCAAAGAATAGCCCCAAGCGCAGTACCCTCTCCAGATACTAGATTAAAAACGCCAGCAGGAAGCCCGATATCTTCAAATATTTGCGCCATTATAAAGTCTAATTCAGGGGTTTGCTCAGCAGGTTTGGCAACAATAGTGCAACCTGCAGCAAGGGCTGGTGCAACTTTACCGATCAGTTGATGCAGTGGGTAATTCCAAGGGTTTATAAAAGCGCACACACCCACAGGCTCCTTGGTGATTATTACTGAGCCTTTGTGCTCCACGCTGTCCATAGTTGTTGCAAGGTTTGCATAATAGCGCATCGCCTCGATAGGCGTATCAACATGATAAAGGCCGGTTAAATGACGCGGGCAGCCCATCGAGTTGACATGTGCCTCAATCAACTCGTCATATTTTTGCTCCATGGCATCAGCAATACGATTCATGTAATCAGCACGCATGCTAGGCGTGGTTGTTGACCAGTGCATGAATGCATTTTTAGCTGCCGCAACAGCCTCATTTACATCTTCTTCTGTGCTATTTGGCACTTGTAGGAAAACGTCACCACTGGTTGGGTTAATGACCTGTAATACATTGTCATTAGCGGGAGACTGCCAGGCACCATTGATAAATAGTTTATCGATTATTTTCATTTTGAAGATCTCATTTACCGTACTTGATGATTAAAGTATGAAGTTGTTAGGCGTCACACCGCCCTTTAACGACTACTTCATAACCGGGTTCTTCAGGTTCATCATCAGCCATTTGTGCAGGGAAGCCTTCACCTAACACTTGCACTTGGCAGCGCTCTTCCAAGCGGCGAATGATATTTGGAGATAACTCTCTTGAGCCATACTTTTCGATGCCGTCTTGAAACAGCTCAACCATTAATGGTGCTATCTCTAAGTCCATTCCTTGGCGTTTTGTAATTTCGTCAAATAACCCCACATCTTTTAGCACTAAATCCATAGTGAAGCTAATATCGCGACTGCCATTAAGGATAACTTGAGACTCTGTTTCGTGCACAAATGAATTACCAGAGGAGGCTTTAATTGCTTCATAGGTGACATTCATATCCATACCTAGTACTTTGGCGGCGGTGAGGGCTTCAGCTAAAGCTGCAAGGTGCACAGTGCATAAGTAATTTGTCACCACTTTTAGAATAGATGCAGAACCTAATGGGCCGGTGTGAAGCACTCTGCGACCCATTTTGGTTAATATAGGCAATACTTGATCAAAAGCCTTACGCT
This sequence comes from uncultured Oceanospirillaceae bacterium, assembly GCA_937136055.1. Classification (GTDB taxonomy): domain Bacteria; phylum Pseudomonadota; class Gammaproteobacteria; order Pseudomonadales; family Balneatricaceae; genus Rs1. The sequence continues at coordinate 43,041 of CAKZOD010000106.1, forward strand.
CACAGCCTGCAAAAATCGAAATGTTGCCAGTATCAGCGCGATGACAGCCGCCAGACACTGGGCAATCAACTGACAGCGCACCTTTCGCACTAATGAGTTCACTAATACGGCGCACTTCCGCTTCATCTGTTGTGCTCATTTCCAGCCAAATTTTGCCTTTGGAAATGCCGGCTAATACGCCGTTTTCACCTTCAACAACTTGTGAGCAAGCAGCAGGAGAGGGGAGGCAAGTGATAATAATGTCACACTGCTCTGCTATTTCTTGGGGTGAGTTGGCGCTATGTGCGCCACGGCTAACAAAATCGTCAACAAGGGATTGGTTTAAGTCGAGTACTGTCAAATCAATATTGTTGCGTAGTAAGCTACCTGCGAGTTTGCCACCGACGTTTCCGAGTCCTATAAAACCTGTTTTCATAATCAGCCTCTTTGTTTAATTTTATTTTTGATAACAACGAGTTTAAAAAGGGATTGAGAGCGGAACAATTGATAATTATTGTCAAGATTGGTAAGTTTTATCTACCGGTTCTAAATGCATTTTGCGATAGGTAAAAAATGGCAATAGATCATAAAAAGATTCCTCCACTTAAGCCTCTCATCGGATTTGAAGTTGCAGCGAGATTACAAAGTGTTCGCGGTGCAGCCCAAGAGCTTAATTTAACGCACCCTGCAATTAGCCATCAGTTGCGTGTGTTAGAAGCGGATTTAGGCGTGAAGCTATTTGAGAAGCACGGCAGAAACATCAAACTAACCACAGAGGGCGAGCACTTTTACCCTTATGTGCTATCAGCTTTAGAAACATTACAGCAAGGTGTGCAGAGCTTAGCTGTGCGACAGCAGCTTCCTAGTATTCGTTTACAAGCTTATGTGACGCTCTCAATTCGCTGGTTAGCATCACGCTTGAGTCAGTTTCGAAAGCAGTTTGCGGATATTGACCTTCAATTAAAGTCAAATAATGCGGGGTGGGAGTTTGATGAGACACAAGCTGATATTGGCGTCATTTATAGTGTTGAAAACCTCCCTGATCACTTATTAGGTATTGAGCTATTCCCATCACAAGTGTTTCCGGTTTGTTCGCCAAAGCTATTAGCCGATCAAACATTGCCTTTATCGCCATCGGTATTGTTAAACTATCCGCTATTGATGGTTTCAAGTGAAAAGCATTATTGGAGCTGGGCGCAATGGTATCGTGACTTAGGCTACCCTTTAACGCAGCAAGCAACCACCCTGACGGTTGACACTTTAGCAGTGGCTTTAGAAATGGCAGCTTCAGGGGAGGGAGTTGCGTTAGTGAATGGACCTGTTGCACAAGATAGTATTGCTGCGGGTAAGCTGATAAGGCCTGTTAAAGAAATGGCACAAGGTTCTGGCAAGTGGCTAATTGTAGTGCCAAAACATTTATTGAATCATCCGCCCATTCAATCGTTAATCTGTTGGTTAAAAGCGCAGGCTCATTGCTGAGTGTCATGCAAATTATATCCAGTGTAGATTTAATTTTTAACAAACATTGTAGAGTTTGAAAGGTCATTGCATCTTGAAAATTCAGTAAAAAATTAATAAATGATATATTTTTTGTGAAATAACGCCTGTTTAAAATTGATATAGATCAATAAATCACCGGTTTCTGGATTTGTGTTCTCGCGTATTGTCCAAAAAGCTCGAAAGCAGGGAGCGTGAGGTTTATCGGGTGTTTATCTAATGAATTTTGGCTTAATAGGCTAAGTAAAGCGTAGAGCTAAAAAGCTATTTCATTCAATTGGTTATGCTTGTGGCTAGTTAAACTCATGCTTTTTGAAATAAAATGTGAAACTCAAAATATCGACTACGTTTTCTAATATATCTATGTGATTAATTTTCATTAGGTGAGCAAGCTTTCCCTGCTTGCCAGTGCTAGAAGGACTCTGTCGATGTTTAAAAATTACAATATTAAGCAAAAAGTATTTGCGCTAATTGCCACTGTGTTGATGGTGATTCTTTTAGTCGCTATATATTCTTATATGGCAATCATACCGGTGTCTAAAAACTGGAAAGATTTCCAGCATCAAGTTGAAGTCAGGCAAAGCCTTTTAATGCAAATTAAAGCAGAGTTTGGTTATGGCGGAATGATTCATAACTTTAAAAACTATGTGTTGCGTGGCCAAGATAAGTATGTGGGCAGGATAAACAATAACTACGAGCGGCTTAATAATGAAATCGTTGAATACCAGAAAATTGCTGGCTTAAAAGAAGAAGAGAAATTAGCGTTAACTGCAATCGCGCAAGTGATGAGTAATTATCATAAAAACACCTCGCTAGTGCAGAGCATGTTTGCGAAAGGTATGAGTTCTAAGCAGATAGACTCCGCCGTAAAAATCAGTGATAAACCCGCTTTAGAAGCCTTTGACTTACTTGATAAAGAGTATGAACAGCTATCTTCCGGCTATAATTTAAAAATCGATGATGCGATTTCTCACTCAATTATTGCATTACTTGCAGGGCTGTTTATTTGTGCCATTTTTATTGCAATGGCACTCGTATGGCTTTATGCCAACATCATGCCTCCTCTTAATAGCCTCAATGAAACAATGTCAGACATCGCAGAAGGTGAAGGGGACTTAAGCGTCCGTTTGCAAGATAGTCGTAAAGATGAAATCGGTGCTTTGGCAAAGTCTTTTAACCGATTTATTTCTAAGCTTGAATCTACCATTATGCAGCAGCAAAACATTGTCGGTGATATTGCGCTAAGGGCTGAGCAGTTGAGTAAATCAGCGATATCTTCAACCCAATCAATGAATCAGCAACAGCAACATACATTAGAAATAGCCGATGCAATAGAGCAGTTAAGCGGCGCACTTGGCGATGTTGGAGAAAGTGCTAATACAGCCTCAGAAACGTCTGCACAAACAGATTCTCAATCGAGTAGCGGGCAAAGTGCGGTTAATCAATCGATGCAAGAAGTCCAAAAATTGCAGGCGCGTATTACAAGTGTCTCTGAGGTCATTGGCAAACTAAATGGCGCATCAGAAGAGATCTCACAAGTGGTTAACGTGATAGCGGGCATTGCTGAGCAAACAAACTTATTGGCATTGAATGCGGCGATCGAAGCGGCGCGAGCAGGGGATTCAGGACGAGGTTTTGCGGTTGTAGCCGATGAGGTAAGAGGGCTTGCACAGCGCACTGCGGCATCACTTGATGATATTCGCAGAATGACGGAGCAGTTAGTGGTAGGTACACGTGAAGCAGTATCGGCAATGGATCAAGGGCAAGAAGAGGTACAAAACACGGTGAGTATTGCACAAGGTGCGAAAGATAATATTGAGCAGATTAGTGTGGGCATTGGTACTATTTTACAAATGAATCAGCAGATAGCGGGTGTGGCGCAGCAACAATCAAGCATTACCCAAGAGATGAATTTAAGTATTCAAAATGTCTCTCAAATGTCTGTTTCCATTCTTGAAGATTCAACTAGTATAGCGACTGAAACAGCAGGGCTTGCAGAGCTTTCATCACAGTTAAAAACATTAACAGATCAATTTAAAGTATCTGCTTGAATGGATTAGTGTTAAACCCTTATATCAGTGTTTTGATGTAAGGGTTTCAATGCCGGCACATGCTCAAACTCAATACCCGCCATATGCATATAAGCATCGACTTTTAAAATGAATGGGCTTGGATCAATAACGCCAAAACTATGTAATTGAATCATTTTATTCTCCTTGAATTAATTCCATCAGTTTAATTCAAGGCCACTGACAGTAGATGTCAGTAGGTTTTTAGCAGTGCTGCTTTTTTATGCTTTTATAGCGGTTCAACTTTAAAGCCAGCTAACTTTAGTTGGTTAATTAAACCATCAGGGGCATTGAGGTGAAGGGTGCCTACCATTACAAACTCAGTGAGATTGTTATGGTTGAGAGCTTTAAGTGTAGGAAGCCAGTTATTATTTCGTTTAACCACTAGCGTATTGTAAAGTTCAGGAAAATCTTCTCTCATTTTTTTTACAACCGGGCTGTTAGTGAGTGCCTCTAAATCACCGCTGCGCCAGTTTAATTTCATAACTTTAATATATTCAGGTAACTGCGCCAAATCATCTAAGGTGTAATTGATCATTAAGTTCGCTTCAATATTTCCCATAGATTGAATAGACGCTATTTGCTGATCAACTGTCTCTAATTGCCCGAGTGGTTTTTTATCTAGCAGGGCTTTTTTGTAAAAGTGCTCTTCAACACCGTATTCGCCAACCATCCCTAAACGATGATATTCAATCAGCGAAAGTGTCACTGATAGCGCCCAAGGGTAATATTTTGAGAAATGAGTAATCTGAATGTTTCGTTGATTAAGGTAGTGTTTCAACCTTTCATAAGTGGCGGTATTAAGGGCTTTCACCAATGTGTCATCGTTGCTCCCTTGCATAGCAGATAAAAACTTTTGCTGATAGGCCGAGCTCTTACTTGCACTCATATCCGTTTCAAAAATTAGCTTGTCTGCATCTTTATATGCTTGATAAAACTCATTTGGTAATGGGTGATCTTGAGGGCTAAGCACATGAATAGTACCAGCGAGGTAAAAATAGTTACCCGAGTTACTGACTTTCCAAACAGAAGATTGAGCTTGGGCGAAGGGGGTTGTTACAAAAGCAAAAAATAATAAGCTTGCAGCTAATAACTTCTTAATAGTCAAAGTTGTTGCTCCGGTTTGATATTAGAGATGGGTTAGTGAGCATTTTACTCACTCTTATTTATTAGTTATTCGGCTTTTTAACAGTGCTGTTTTTATAATGATCCTTTATATCACTGGGCTGAATTAATAGCTTCTATAATTTATTACTCTCTGAGAGTGAAGTTCTCATAAAACCCTGTATCCATAAGAAACAGGGTGGAGGGGAAATGCATTTAAGCGTTAGGCATAGTATCAAACTTAGGAAGAGCGGGGTCCATGTGATCCCAAGATGCACCGCTGCTGGCGTACACGACCATGGTTGGTTTAAATTGTTCTAGATCATGCAGGCTGCCTGCGCGGATAAACTCTAGTTCAGCAACAGCGCTGTTCTCTGCATAAATGTGGGAGCCGCAGCCTGGGCAAAAGCCTCTTTTAACTGTGTTACCACTTGCAGCTTGCTTTTCGTGAAATGCGAGTTCGCCATCGATCACTAAACTGCCACGGGGCACGGCAATACTTGAGATATGTCCAGCACCACTGATTTTTTGACAGTCAGAGCATTGGCAATGACCTGCTAAAACGGGTTCTTGGGAACAACTGTAACTGATTTTTCCACATAGGCATTCTCCGGATATTGTAGACATCGCTTTCTCCTTGTTAGTTACTTTCGATATTGAAGTTACTAAAGAGTATATTAGTTACTTCAATATCGCAAGTAAGTGGGTTAATATTTCACTAATATGAAATTAGGTGCTTTTTATGAGTTATGAGTTATGAGTGATAGAGATCAGTTTTTGCGATCAGGTTGCCCAATTGTTAATGGCTTAGATATCTTTGGCGACAAATGGACACTTGTCATTCTAAGAGATTTGATTTGCGGTAAACAAACCTACACTGAGCTGGCAAGCTCGCCTGAGAAAATACCGACAAACAGGTTGGCTGAGCGTTTGAAAATGCTGGAAGCTGAAAACTTATTGTTAAAAGAACAATATCAAACAAGACCTAAGCGATATAAATATGTATTAACGGCAAAAGGCAAAAGCACTCTGCCGATACTGCAAGAGATTGCTAAATGGGGTAATAACCATGTACAAGGTACATGGGTTCCCCCTGAATGGTTTATGCAAGCTCAGCCCTCAGAGACTGCATAATCCCGTTTTTTGGACTAATAAGTTACTCAAATTAGCAGTTAATGCCGTTAAAAAAATACTGATCAAAGGCGTATTTATTAGCTGATTAATAGCTATCGCAGTGACTTAACATAGGTTCTAATCTATAGGTTTATATGAGAGTTGTAAGAAATGAGTATTAAAAGCCAAGCTTTAGTGCGCATTCTTCAATGTTTTTTAAGTTTCCCCTGCTTAATAGCAGGGGCTTAGTATGGAAAACCTTTGATTATAGCTGCTATTTACAGCACTGGCTTTGGTTACATCGATCGATGTTAGAAGGGCAATCTTCGAAATTTCCAAGATAGGTATCTTTAGACAAGTAAAAGCTGCTGAAGGCATTTTCAAAGTCTGCCGAGACTGATTTTTGTGGGATGCTCGTTTGCATTATCCCTTGCTGCCACAGTATTACTTTTGGGTTTCCTGCTAGTAAGTTGTACCCCGTATGTTTAAAAATAATGTGAGCACGATGTAGCAGAGGTAACCAAGCAATATCGACATTACTCAACATACCTCCTTTAAAGTAAGGGCCTTGGTGAGCTTGCTGGGTAAGTGCAGTTTCGGCTTTAGCGAAGATTTTTGATAGCTTTTCAGCGCGTTGTTCTAAGCTTGCTTTATCAGCACTACGCATTGTGCTGCATTGATATAGGTAGTTTTTTGTAGCCATGTAACTCCATGCGCGATCAATCGCCTTTTGCTCTGCACTAATGCCAGGCTCAATTGGCTCACTTACCTCATCTATATATTCCACAATGGCATCTGATTCAAACAGTGCAGTGCCTGATTGTGTGAGTAACAATGGCACTTGACCATGGGGGGAAATATCCAAGAACCACTTAGGTTTATTGCTCAAACTAATATACACAACTTCATAGGGGACATTTTTAGCTTCTAATAGAGCAGTGACGCGCTGAACAAACGGACAAATTTTAAAGCTGACAATTTTCATCATTGATACATTCCAGTTATATAGGTGTACCTGTAAGACGAAAAAGGGCTAAAAAAGACGAAAGTTATTTAACATTTTTTACAATGATTATTCTTTCTATCAAAATCGATTAAGTTACCTTGAGTATCTAAATGATAATGACAGCAGTTTTCAAAGAGTGCTTTTAATTCGGTTCTCGCTTTTTGCACACGGGATTTCAAAGTGGAATAGCTGATACCTTCTTGTAAGGCGTAATTTTTTTGAGAAACCCCTTCTAAATCGATTGAGCGTAATAAGTCAGCAGCTTCTTCAGGAAGTGCCTGTAGAAAAGGTTCTATACAGCGAGATAATTCGCCCTTAACATCATAATCGCCACTGGCATACCAGAGCTCTTCACTACTCAGCGTATTAGGACTTTCTTTTTTCCGGTAAAAGTCGATGATCGTTCTATTTGCAATTTGAAATATCCAAGGCTTAATACTTTCGGATTTTTGTAAATGCGCTAGATTGTTGTATGTTTTGATCATTATTTCTTGGAGGAGATCGTCAACATCAGCGGCATTTGCTATTTTTGAGTGCAAAAATGCTTTTAAGCTATTGCGATAGGCAGACCAAATTTTTTCAATGTTCATAGTCGTTTCATGATTGATTAATAGCTCGTTATACTAAAATTAAGGTATTCATCGCTGGTAATGCTGTTTCCTATACTAAACATCTTTATTAAATTTAAAAGCACTCGCTTCAGACTTCATTAAATGAAAGTATTGGAAGAAGGGATAATCTATGTAAGTTGTAGCGGCTCGATATTATATTTGCCAACAATTTAAGTCTTATTAACCAACTATTTATGAAAGGTAGATATTATGTGGTTTCAAAAAGAAATTGTTTTGAGCCCCCGAGCAAGAGGGTTTCATTTAATCACTCAAGAAATTATCCAGCAGTTACCTGAAATGTCCCAGTTGAAGGTTGGCATGATGAATATCTTGATAAAACACACATCCGCTTCTCTGACGATAAATGAAAATGCAGATTCGAGTGTTAGAGATGATTTTGAAAGTTTTTTCAATCGTTTAGTAGCGCAAGACACGCCTTATTTTACCCATATCTACGAGGGAAGCGACGATATGCCTGCTCACTTAAAAAGTAGTTTGCTGGGGAGTAGCTTGAATATACCTATTACGCAAGGTGCATTAAATTTAGAGATGATCTAAGGACAGCCAAGCTAGTTAAACAATTCATTAGCTAACCAAACTTAGCTATTCAATATTTACAGAAAAGAAAAATTTAAAAATACCTGAATTCAAATCTGAAGTGCATCATCTAATCCAGGGGAGTGATCTAAGGACAGCCAAACTAGTTAAACAATTCATTAGCTAACCAAACTTAGCTATTCAATATTTACAGAAAAGAAAAAATTTAAAAATAATTGAAATTAAGCAATTTGCCCGTATTTCAGACGTATGAAGTCGCAATTGTTTTCAATTGACTATCTA
>CAKZOD010000107.1 GCA_937136055.1 uncultured Oceanospirillaceae bacterium
TTGAAATGCTACCCTATTGCTAATGAGGTAGTGATGTTCAAATCACGCTATATCCAAGCGAATGGCCCGACGCATAAGTACTGGTTAGTGTTTGACGTAGACAAACCGAATGCCTCTTTGGATTGGTACGACTCTGGCGCACCCGCACCTAATATCGTTGCAACAAACCGTGATAACGGGCATGCACATTTGATTTACGGCCTTGAGGTGTCTATCAGAACGGCACCAGATGGCCGCAGTGCGCCACTTCGCTACGCAGCAGCCGTAGAAAACGCGCTGAGGGAAAAACTCGGTGCCGATATAGGTTACGCTGGCCTTATTTGTAAGAACCCCTTAAATCCACATTGGCAGGTCTCCACATGGGAGTCGTGCTTATATAATTTGGATTGGCTCGCTGATTATGTCGATTTGAGCGCCTACAGTGGCCGTAAACGACTTCCTGACTACGGGTTAGGGCGTAACTGTAACTTATTCGATTATCTCAGTACGTGGGCTTACAAAGCGATTAGGCAGGGGTGGCCAGAGTACGAACGTTGGCTCGAAGCGTGTTTAACCAGGGCTGAGGGTTACAATAAAAAAACGTTTAAAGAACCACTACCGCAGAGTGAAATTAAAGCCACAGCTAAAAGCGTTGCGCGATGGACGTATAAGAACTTTAGTGCAATGGGGTTCAGTGAATGGCAAGCCAAACAGGGCGCTAAAGGCGGTAAGATTGGCGGTAAATTATCTAAAGGCGGTGGTAGGCCAGTTGGTACAATGAAGATTAACTGGGAGCTTTGGGAAGCCATACACGGCTTGAAATCACAAGGCTATAGCCATGCTTCAATTGCAGAGGATCTTAAAATCTCAGCTAGTACGGTCAGCAAGTACGGCAAAATTGAAAAATAGCGATCGCGAAAACAAAGCCATATCAGATAATAGCCCTTAGCGGATTTTTGTGTGTACGTAAGAATGGGTTATTCAAACACGGTACTTTTAATATTTTATTTCGTGATTTAACAAGTTATATTAAATGTTACTTTTTATTAATTATTCATGGATGTTATGTATTTAAAATTTATACCACTTTTCTTTAGTATTCTTTTTATTCTTGGCTGTAGTGATGAACCTGAGCCTTTTACATTAGAAGCTGAAACTAGAACTGTTAATGATGGTTTTGGTAGCTATATTGATGTTACCGATCTTCTTATTACTTCAAAGATTGATGAGTTAACGGTTGAAGATGTTATAGCTAATCGGGGAAATTGTTCTTTGTCTTTTGGTACTAAACATTATTTGCCTAATAAATTGAAGTTTGGTTCTCGATTTAGAATCAGGTTCCAAGGTAATAGGTGTGTGGTTTCAGAAGTTGATGTCATAACTTCTGAAGGAGAATGGACGTTTTCTTTCTAATAATTTCACCCTAACAAGCTTAAATAAATCTGAGTGATCGAATAAGCCATATCAGATAATAGCCTTTTTGGTATTATCTATATTTGAAACTGGTACCTAAGTGTTCAAATAAATCATATCTTATATGTATTTTTTCAAATACATATAAGATAATAAACAAAGTTAATAAAATGGAATTAGTTAAATGTCTGGAAAAATAAAACTCCCTCATAAATGTCCTAGCTGCAATAAAACTGTTGCTCAAACAGAGAAAGATCTAAGTGATTTGTTTGGTTATAGAACCATGAATGGTGGTGTTACAAATCAAAGTTATTGCAAAGCATGTCGTTCTAAGTAGGGAGTGAATTATGAGTTTTTTAGGTGGTGTTTTTAATATAGTTAAAGATGTAGCAACTGTTTTTGTTGATGCTGTGGAATCAAAAGCTAATGAAAATAGAGAAGTAAGTAATAGCTTAAGTAAAAAATCTGATGAGGAATTATTAGAAACAGCTAAGGATGATGGTGTTTTTGGGGCGTCTTCATTAGAGAGAGCTAAAGCAGCTAAGATGCTCAAAGAAAAAGGTTATACAGATAAAGATTTGAATAAATAAATCTCGGAGAAAGTTCTGACTCTCTTTGTGGCACTAAAAAAGGCTATATAAACATAATTAGATCAGAGTAGAGGTGTGTTATGAATATAGATAGCTTAAAGTTCGAAATGGCTGAAGAAGAAAAGCAGAGACTTCGTGCTTTATCAGCGTTAGAACTTATAGATTTAGCATTAGAACATGATGGCCGGTCAGCTAAATCTGCTGCTTTAATTATTCTGAGTTTGGAAGCAGATAACTGGTTTAAGTTTAGTGCTGTAGAATTAATACATTTAGATCCGCTTCATCGAGAGTATGCGAATAACGTATTACTTGGTGTCTCAGCGGGCGACTACCAGCCTAGCGCATGGCTTAGACGGCTTGATATTGATGTAACCGTTAAAATAAATGACTTAATTGAAAAATGGTCTGATTTGAGGGTTTAGGTTTCATAGTTTTCAGCTATGAATGAGTTTAAATACTCAGCGTCATTTTTTAATCTGTCTATCATATTATTTTTTCGGCTAAGGGCGTTACCGTGATTTTTTACTTTCTGTTGTGCAAGCTTCACTTCTTGTCTGTAGTGCTTTAATAATTCGTTATTATCCGTGAGTGTTTTTTCAATTTCTTCGGATCTATTATTTATCTCTTGCTCTAATCTATTTAAATTAGTTTTAGCTTCTGATAATCGCAGCTTTTCACTCTCAATCTGTGCCATTTCTCGTTCTATACCACGGTTTGCCTTCGTTATTGCATCCTGTTGCGCTGTGCTCGCTAACAAGTTAGCTTTCTCTACATCTGATAAACATTGTTCTTTTAAGTCTTTATACTGTGATATTTGTTTTTCTAGCTTTTCTTTTAGTGCTTCTACATCTGATTGCTCGCTTGCTTGAAAAGTAAAAATAACGAATGAAGCTATAACTATCGCTAAAATTAGTCCGCCAATGATACTGACGGGCCACAGAGCAAAGAATCGCTCTGTAGTGGTATAGTTATCTTTGAAAGTTAGGCCATTTATTTCGATTAAAATCGTTGTGTTGCTCAGTACATCGATCGAATACCAAAGCCCTAAACATGCAGCTAAAATGATTAAAAGTGCGGTATAATTTGTTTTCATCGTAAGTAAACCTCTGTAATTTCAGGGCGGAAATGGCCGAGCTCTTGGCTCACTGTTTCAAGTGCAATGTCGCGTGTAAAACCTGAGTTTTGAAGCTCGTTCATTCTTTCTTGAGCGTAGCTATGGCGTAATCCATGTGCACCTTCTGACCAATTAAGTGCGCGGTTTGAGGCTTGTGTATATGAATTGGACCATTTTTGGCCTGCGTTAATATCGTATTTTTTCTCGTAATGAACACCGCGATCTGTCGTTTGTTGTGTTACATCGAGTCTACGTTCTTCTAGTTTGCTGGCTAAGTGATGGGGAATAAGTACTTCTCGGGTCAACCCTCCTTTACCGGTAACGGTATAGATTACACCCTCTCTACCTTGAAACTTACTCTCCAGTGCCGGTCTTTTGCTTGCTTGTTTTTCAGATGCGAGTGATAGCGTGTGTAGCTCATGGGCTCTTAACCCTGCAGCATAAGCGAGTTGAGTGGATAAGGCGTTCTTGTCTGTCTGTGACTCAGCAACGAGCTTTACTTGTTCTGCCGTGTAAGCACGGCTTGATAGTGCTTGCTCGTGTTCTGACTTTATAACAGGTAAGCGTGTACCTTGTTCAAGCTTTCCTGTTACATGGGTGAGCATTGATTGAATCGCCTGGCGCTCCATATCAAGCGTTTTTTGCCCGATGTCCTGGCCTCTGGCCTCAAGGTATTGAATGGCTGTTTCTGGTGTTAGATCTCTAATTTCACCCTGTATACCAAATTCAGGCATGTTTTTAGCTACTTGCTCTAACCGCTCTGTGTAATTCAATAAGGTGCGAATAGAAGCGATTTCGTTAGACTTTTGTAGTGATTTTTCTACTGAGTGCGCTTGCTGTTCAGGTGATTTTATTGCATACCTAGCCATGATTTTTTAGCCAGCGGTTTACGGTTGATTCTGCTACTTTGATAGCTTTCTTTTTTCTAAGCCAGCGTGTTAGTTCAGCGATTGTTGCCCCGTGTTTGTGCATGGCAACTAACTCTGTGTGGAATTTATCTAACCGGCTTTTTCTCTGCGTGTAGCTGCGCTTTCTAATCACTTTTGTTTGGGCTTTTAATGCCTCAACTTCAGCTGCAGGATCAAAATCTATCAAAACTTAAACCTCATTTCTGTAAGATTTACTGGAAACACTTATGTGTAACTCAGCGACAACTTAATGCCTCTTCGCCTTTGTTTTGCTTAGTTACTAAGCAAGGTGTTGACCGTTCTCACCTTTTGATTAACTTCGTTTTACGCCTAAGCGTCTACCTCATAATGAGTGAGTTTGGCAGTGTCTCTCTGTTTCTAATGAACTCCAGTTTTATTGATTAATGGGTTTAACATTTTCATGACTAACCAGTTATGGTGGTAGGGATACCGCATGAAACTCTAACTATTTAACCAGTGTTAGGTAATGCCTTTTAAGGCTGCTGGATTGCATCGAAGTTGCAATGGACTTTTTAAGAGCCTCTGATATTACAGAATGATTTTAAAATTATCAAATCATACGCATTGCGTGTAATTACATGCGTTAAATTATCATAAGCATTGCCCCCGCTAGGTTATACGAGCAAAGCGAAGTTGTACCTAGCGGGGGCGGAATTGCACAGATCTAGAATTTTCACGCTGTTTTTGGCAGGGGCTAACGCGCTGCGCTTGTTGGCTCACAAAAACGTTTAAAATCGCCCACAGGCGATTTTAATCCGTTTTTGGAGCTTGCAAAGCTGTGTCAGTAGAATACAATAGGTGTATATACAAATGTAAGTACGGGTGCGTTATGGCTACTATAAATATTCGTGTGAATGATGATCTGAAAGAGCGTTCTTACGCAGCGTTAGAAAAATTAGGAATAACGCCATCAGAGTTATTGAGACAAACACTGGAATACGTTGCACAAAGAGAAAAACTGCCATTCAAGTCAGTGCTGTTAACAAGTGAAGATGAAGCGCTTATTGCTTTGGCACAGGCTCGTTTGGCTGATCCAAAAGCGGGAGTAAAGGTCTCGTTAGATGACCTATGAGTTAGAATTTGATCCCCGTGCGCTTAAAGAGTGGCGTAAATTAGGCGCAACCGTGCGTGAGCAGTTTAAAAAGAAGTTAGCTGAAGTGCTGGAACAACCAAGGGTTGAAGCTAACCGACTACGAGAACTCCCAGACTGCTACAAAATTAAATTACGTCAAGTTGGGTACCGGTTAATATACCAAGTGCACGATGAAAAAGTGTCGATCCTTGTTGTTGCGATAGGCAAAAGAGATAAATCAGAAGCGTATAAAGACGCTGGGAAACGAGTTTAACCATTTTTTGGTACTTGCACTGAATCTGAGTGTGAACCGGGTAAAATGATACACTTTGTTGGGCACAAACGATGAGTTTGTACTGAGAAAACCTATTTAACATAAAAACCGGTATGGGCTATCGCCCCCTTTTTGATGGTTCAGGCGGTGTTTTTATCGAAAGGCATTTTTTGAGGTGTTTTGTAGTTCTAAAGGGTCCTTGCTCAGCCAAATCTTTTGGCGTAACCTAAGCCCTAATAAAACAAAACCCCGATATTCATTTCCAACTTGGCGGGAGGGTATGAATAATCAGGGTTCGAGATAATTCCGAAAAATCGAAACTATATAATCTCAGAGAGAATAATAACACATGGATCATACTTCACAAGTCAAAACCGCCATAAGCGCGGTGAGAATTGAATAATAGCGCACAACAGCTCTCACTTTTTGAGCAGCGTTTACCCAAAAAACCGTACCATACCGATGAGTTCGCGAATGGCTTAGCGATTGCGCGTGCCCAGAACGCGATCAAATCACGCTATATCCAAGCGAATGGCCCGACGCATAAATACTGGTTAGTGTTTGACGTGGACAAACCGAATGCA
>CAKZOD010000108.1 GCA_937136055.1 uncultured Oceanospirillaceae bacterium
ACAAGTGCGCTTCCCTTAGGTAGCTTTGAAAAGGTGAGCCCCCAAGCTGCTAATGTGCAAATTGAATAGAGAGAGCCTGCAAAAGCAGTGTTGTGAACGTTGATATTTTCACTGGCGCCCCCTGATACTTCGATACTTTGCTCGGTTAATTCGCGCACTCTGAAATCCATCTGGCGGCTTATCGGAATACCGCTGCGAATCGCATCTTCTAAATATTCTCGTTTCATTTTCTCAATACCGTTACTTAAATAATCATTGCTTTTATTTATAAATTTCACGCAATTGTGCTTTTTGCACTTTACCCATCACATTGCGTGGTAGCTCATCAACAAACACCACCAGCTGGGGCAGCTTAAAGCGAGCGAGCTTTTGCTGTAATGGTTGAAGTATATCCTCTTGAGCCAATGCTTTAGAGCCGTCTTGTACTACCACAGCAACGACTGACTCACCAAGATCACTGTGGGGTTTACCAATCACCGCCGATTCTTTAACTCCATCAATCAAATCAATTTCAGCTTCAATTTCTTTCGGGTATATATTGTAACCACCAGCGATAATCAGATCTTTAGAGCGACCGACGATACTGATTCTGCCGCTCTCATCCATAGTGGCAAGATCCCCCGTTATAAAATACCCATCCTCTCTAAACTCCTCTGCCGTTTTCTCGGGCATTTGCCAGTAACCTTTGAAAACATTGCTGCCGAAAACTTCCAGCACCCCAGTTTCACCACGGCTAAGTTCAATGCCTTTGTCATCACAGACTCTGGCGCTCACACCGGGTAGTGCAAAGCCAACAGTACCGGCAATACGCTCACCATCGTAAGGGTTAGAGGTAATCATGCCACACTCTGTCATGCCGTAGCGCTCAAGAATTTTATGCCCTGTCAGCGCTGCAAATTTATCGTGGGTTTCTGCAAGTAAAGGTGCTGATCCTGCGATGAACAAGCGCATATTTTGACAAGTGGGGCGATTAAAATCAGGGGCTTCTAATAGACGCGTATAAAATGTTGGTACGCCCATCAATACGCTACTTTGAGGAAGCTTCTCTATTATCGATTGAGCATCAAAACGCGCTAAAAAGTGGACACTTGAACGCCCCAGCATGGCACAGTGCAATGCCACAAATAAACCGTGTATATGAAAGATAGGTAGCGCATGTAACAACACATCTTCACCGTCTTGCCACTGCCAATACTGATGCAGCGTTTGCGCGTTAGACAGAAGATTACCATGGCTGAGCATCGCACCTTTTGAACGTCCTGTTGTGCCTGATGTATATAAAATAGAGGCTAAATCTGAGCTTTGGCGCAACGCAACCGCTGGATTATCCGACAAGCTTTCAAGACCTTCTAAAAGGCTTCCTTCACCATTAGCACTTAAGGAATTCGTATAAGGTACTTGTAGCTCCTCCGCGAGGGCTTCACTTTCAGCAAGGTTTTCTATATCACAAACAAATACTTGCGGCTGAGCATCAGTTAAGAAATAGCCGACCTCATTCAATGTATAAGCAGTATTCAAAGGGATATAGATTGCGCCAGCACGTAAACAGGCTAAATACAGCAGTACCGCTTCATAAGATTTTTGCACTTGCACAACAACCCTGTCCCCAGGTGTAACACCTAGCTCGAGTAATTTGCTGTGTAGTTTCCCCGTCAAACTATCCAACTGTTGATACTTCAACGGCTCCCTACCTGGCGTCATTAAAAATTCTTTTTCAGGCTGCTTTGAAGGATGCTCTGCGACTAAACTTAAATACAAATTCTCATTTACTGACATTCCTAAACCTTTTGGTGATCTTGTTATGTTTACATATTAATGTGAATGGCCCATTCAACAATGCCACTTTAGTGCTAAATATCTGACTCACTGTTTTTTTGATCAATATATACTACTGATTAATCGATAGTTTTTCACTAATC
>CAKZOD010000109.1 GCA_937136055.1 uncultured Oceanospirillaceae bacterium
ATAAATGCCCAAAGTTGGAATGCCAGCGATCAGAAAACCACAGCTTATTGATGCCACAATAGAGGCTATCAATGCGGTTGGCTTGCAAAAGGCCAGTGTGGTAATGATTAGTGGTTACGCCGGTGTTTCACCTGCCATCATCAATCACTATTTTGGTGGTAAAGACGGCCTGTTAGAAGAGACCATGCGCAGCATTTTGCGCCAGTTATCTCAAGCGGTACAACAGCGTTTAAACAGCTGTGATAAAGACGATGTGATCGAGCGTATTATTGCCATCGTCGGCGGGAACTTTGACTCGCAACAAATCGATAGCAAAATAGTAAAAACATGGTTGGCCTTCTGGTCAATGGCAATGCATCAACCTGCTTTATTTCGTTTACAAAGAGTGAATGAAAAGCGCTTGTTATCGCATTTACTACTTGAGCTAAAAAGAATATTACCAGCAGATAAAGCGAAATTTGTCGCCTTATCAATCGCTGCACTCATCGATGGGATATGGTTGCGCGGTGCGTTCTCGCCTAACGGTATAGATCGCGACCTCGCCCAGCGAATCATCATGGATTACGTAGAAAAACAAGTACCACCGCAAACGTTAGACATTCATCAACAGCGCCAGCTACTAAAGAAGAACTGAATTATGAAATCGACACAACTCTATATAGACGGACAATACTGCGATGCAACCTCAAATGAGACCTTCGCAAATTACAACCCAGCAACTGGCGAATTGCTAGCAAACATCCAAACAGCTTCTATGGATGATGTTGATAGAGCGGTAGCTGCGGCAAAAAAAGGTTTCGCTGTATGGTCAGCGATGACTGGTACAGAGCGTGGCCGCATCCTACTCAAAGCCGTTGAAATTTTGCGCGAGCGCAATGATGAACTTGCCATGCTAGAAGTCCTAGATACAGGCAAGCCAATTCAAGAAGCGGATTGTGTCGATATCGAAACCGGCGCTGATGTTATTGAATACTTTGCAGGTCTTGCCACCAGCATTTCAGGTCAGCAGCAAGATTTGGGCGGCTCTAACTTTTACTACTCAAGACGTGAACCATTAGGTGTTTGCGCAGGTATCGGTGCTTGGAACTACCCTATTCAAATCGCTATGTGGAAATCAGGCCCTGCACTAGCTGCCGGTAATGCGATGGTTTTCAAGCCCTCTGAAGAAACCCCATTAGGTGTATTGAAACTGGCTGAAATTTTCACGCAAGCGGGGCTCCCTGATGGCGTGTTCAACGTTGTACAAGGCGATGGAAAAGTCGGCCAAGCACTTTCTCGTCACCCAGAGATCGCCAAAGTCTCGTTCACCGGTGAATGTGGGACCGGAAAAAAAGTCATGGCAGATGCAGCGGGATCACTCAAAGAAGTGACCATGGAACTAGGCGGTAAATCAGCGTTCATCGCCTTTGAAGATGCTGATATTGAAAACGCGGTATCTGGTGCGCTACTCGCTAATTTCTACACCCAAGGTGAAGTGTGCACTAACGGTACCCGCGTATTTGTTCACAGCAGCATTTACGACACCTTTGTAGAAAAAGTAAAAGCGCGCACTGAAAAAATGATCATTGGTGATCCAACAGATGCAAACACCCAAGTTGGCTCTTTAATCTCTAAAGATCACATGGGTAAAGTACTTAGCTATATCGAGCAAGCGAAAGCAGCCGGTGCAACACTAGTTTGCGGTGGCGCTCAAGTTACCGAAAACGGTTTAGATCGCGGCAGCTTTGTACAGCCAACGGTTTTTGCCGATTGCACTGATGATATGCCAAACGTTAAAGATGAAATCTTCGGCCCTGTTATGTCGATTTTGAAGTTCGAGACCGAAGCGGAAGTGATTCAACGGGCGAACGATACCGAATACGGCTTAGCAGCAGGTATTTTCACTACTAACCTTTCTCGTGGGCATCGTGTGATCGCACAGCTAGAAGCGGGCATTTGCTGGATCAACACTTGGGGTAGCTCTCCTGCACAAATGCCAGTGGGTGGTTATAAGCAATCAGGTATTGGTCGTGAAAATGGCATAGATACACTGAATCAATACACCCAAGTGAAAAGTGTTTACATCGAATTGGGAGATGTTGAATGTCCGTACTAAATGATAGCAACCAGTACGACTATATTGTCGTAGGGGCGGGGTCTGCAGGCTGTGTATTAGCTGACAGACTCTCCAGCGATGGCAAATATAAAGTTCTTTTATTAGAGGCCGGTGGCACCGATAAAAGCATTTTTATCCAAATGCCTACTGCGCTTTCATACCCAATGAATAGCCAGCGCTACGCTTGGCAGTATGAATCGCAAACAGAGCCAGGATTAGATGGTCGTAAACTGCATTGCCCACGGGGCAAAGTGTTAGGTGGCAGCTCGTCAATCAACGGCATGGTTTATGTGCGCGGCCACGCCAAAGATTTCGATCAATGGCAAGAAGAAGGCGCTCAAGGCTGGAGTTACCAAGATTGCCTGCCTTATTTTAAAAAGGCAGAGACATGGATGAACGGTCCTGATCGCTATCGTGGCGGTGAAGGTCCTGTATCGACATGTAACGGTAACAACATGACCACAAGCCCGCTGTATCAAGCATTCATTGATGCGGGTACAGAAGCTGGCTATCCAAAAACTGACGATTACAACGGTTATCAGCAAGAAGGCTTTGGCCCGATGCATATGACGGTTAAAAACGGCGTGCGTGCATCAACCAGTAACGCCTACCTTCGTCGCACAATGAAACGTGCTAATTTCAAGCTAATTAGCTCAGTTGTGTGCCGCAAAGTCATTACTGAAGATAAAATTGCACGGGGTATCGAATACCAAAAGAACGGCACTGTTACTCAAGTATTTGCTAAGCGCGAAGTTATTTTAAGTGCAGGCTCTATCGGCTCGCCTATGCTGCTGCAATTATCGGGTATTGGTCCTGCTGAAGTCTTAAAAGATGCGGGCGTTGAGTTAGTACAAGATTTACCAGGTGTGGGTGAGAACTTACAAGATCACTTAGAAGTGTATTATCAATATGCCTGCAAAGAGCCCATTACCCTTAACGGTAAACTCGATCTTATCAGCAAAGGCATTATAGGTACTCGCTGGTTACTGTTTAAAGACGGTCTAGGTGCCACTAACCACTTTGAATCTTGTGGCTTTATACGCTCACGTGCGGGGCTTGAATGGCCTAATATCCAATACCATTTCTTACCAGCTGCTATGCGCTATGACGGCGGTAAAGCGATAGATGGGCATGGTTATCAGGTACATGTTGGCCCTAATAAGCCTTCTAGCCGCGGTAGCGTTAAAATTGTTTCTGATGATCCAATGCAACAACCTAAAATCATTTTTAACTACATTAGCACAGAGCAAGACAAGCAAGATTGGCGCGATTGCATTCGTCTTACGCGCGAAATTCTCGATCAAGATGCAATGAAACCTTACCGCGAAGCGATTATCCAGCCTAACGATAACATCCAAAGTGATGAAGATATTGATACTTGGGTGAAAGAGAACGTTGAAAGTGCCTATCACCCTTCATGCACCTGCAAAATGGGCGCTGATGATGATGCAATGGCGGTTTTAAACAACCATTGCCAAGTACGTGGAATTGAAAAACTGCGCGTCGTTGACTCATCAATTTTCCCAACGATCACCAATGGCAACTTAAATGCGCCGACTATCATGGTCGCTGAAAAAGCGGCGGATCTTATCTTAGGGAAAACACCTTTAGCACCAGAAGATGCACCGGTATGGGTTGATAGCCAATGGCAAACTCAACAGCGTTTGACACCGCCAAAGGCCGCTAACTAAATACTGTAGAGAAAACGAATCAAGAGAAAGACTGAAAGCAAAGGGCTGCAATGCCCTTTATCACATAAAGAACACTAATAAGAAAGGAAAAAGCTATGACTACAAAACAAAGAAAACTTAGCCGAAAAAATCTATTAGGTGCAGCAACGCTATCACTAAGCGTTTTCGCTAGCGGTGCCTTTGCAGCTTCTTGTGACAATGTACGTTTTTCAGATGTAGGCTGGACAGATATCACAGCAACTACTGCAATTACTTCTGAAGTAGTTAACGCTTTGGGTTACAAAGCTTCAACACAGCTGCTTTCTGTACCGGTTACCTACACATCTTTAGCCAACGGCGATATCGATGTATTCCTAGGTAACTGGATGCCTACGATGGAAGCTGATATTGCAAAGTATCGTGAAGCAGGCACTGTTGAAACTGTACGTGCAAACCTAGAAGGCGCTAAATACACTTTGGCTGTCCCTAAGTATGCATTTGATGGTGGTGTTAAAACTTTTGCTGATCTTGCGAAATACAAAGATAACTTCAAAGGCAAAATCTACGGTATTGAGCCAGGTAACGATGGTAACCGCTTAATCCAAGACATGATCGATAAAAATGCGTTTGATCTAAAAGGCTTCAAGCTCGTTGAATCATCAGAAGCAGGCATGATTTCACAAGTTAGCCGCGCAGCTAAACGTGATCAGTGGATTGCTTTCCTTGGCTGGGCACCGCACCCAATGAACGCTAACATCGAAATGGAATACCTAGATGGCGGCGACGATTTCTTCGGCCCTAACTACGGTGGCGCTAGCGTTTACACGAACGTCAGAAAAGGCTACATGCAAGACTGCCCTAACATGGGTAAATTACTGACTAACCTATCTTTCAGCTTGAAGATGGAAAACGAAGTAATGGGCGCAATCTTAGACGATGGCAAAAAGCCTGAAGTTGCCGCAAAGCAATGGCTTAAAGCTAACCCAGGCGTGCTAGATGCATGGCTAAAAGGTGTGACTACCAAAGATGGTGGTGATGCACTTAAAGCAGTTAAAGCAAGCATCAGCATGTAATACCTGCTCGACACCTTTGCGCTGTTTTAGCAAACAGATAACAGTGCAAAGGCCCTTATAACCTACCTTGTTGTAGGTATCGCTTAAAGGTGGCTTTTTATCGCCTACCTTTAAGCAGTTTCTTTACTGTTAAAGACTGACCACGCACCTAAGCATATTTTTCAAAAGTGGCGATTAGCAACTCGAATTATAAATATAGAACTATAAATAAATAGGCAATTGCATGAATTGGATAACCGAACACAAAATCCCTATTGGCAGCTGGATGGAAAGCTTTGTCGATTGGCTGACCGCCAACGCTGATTTCATTTTTGATGCGATTTCTATCACGTTAGAATGGCTCATTTTAACAGTAGTAGAACTACTCGTTTGGTTACCGCCTTCAGTGCCAATTCTAGCGGCAGGTGCTATTGCTTGGCTATTACACCGCTCAGTACCACTGGTTATTTTTGTCGTGGCAGCGCTGTTGCTCATACTCAATTTAGGTTACTGGCAAGAAATGCTAGAAACCTTAGTACTCGTATTAACCGCCACGACGATTTCTATTATGTTTGGCGTTCCAATTGGCATACTGGCAGCTCACAAGCCCTGGCTGTATACCATTTTGCGACCTATTTTAGATTTGATGCAAACTATCCCTACTTTCGTTTACTTAATTCCAACTTTAGTACTGTTTGGTTTAGGTGTTGTACCTGGTCTTATCTCTACTATTATTTTTGCCATTGCAGCCCCAATTCGCCTAACGTATTTAGGCATCAGCAAAGTACCTGGTGATTTGATCGAAGCGGGCCGTGCATTTGGCGCAACCCCTTTCAAACTGCTTTATAAAGTAGAGCTACCCGCTGCTATGCCAAGCATTATGGCAGGCATTACCCAGTGCATTATGCTATCGCTCTCAATGGTTGTTATCTCCGCGCTAGTAGGCGCTGACGGCCTAGGTAAGCCGGTTGTGCGCGCCTTGAATACCGTTAATATTTCTCAAGGGTTTGAAGCAGGTTTAGCGATTGTATTAGTCGCGATCATTCTAGACCGAATTTGTAAGGCACCTAATGCCAAAGAGGATGTTTAAAGATGGCTGCTATTAGTATACAAAATGTCGATGTTATCTTTGGCAAGAACACTGAGCAATCAATCGAGCTTTTAGATCAAGGCAAAAGCCGCCAAGAAATTATAAACACAACAGGTGATACTGTCGGTGTTCACAATGCTTGCATTGATATTGAAGAAGGTGAGATTTGCGTATTAATGGGCCTTTCAGGCTCTGGTAAATCAAGTTTATTACGCGCTGTTAACGGCCTTAACAAAACCAGCCGTGGCAAACTGCTGGTACAAGATTGCGAGGAAATGGTTGATATCGCCAGCTGTGATCGCGCAACATTATTACACATGCGCAGTAAGCGAATTTCCATGGTCTTTCAAAACTTTGCACTAATGCCTTGGCTCAGTGTTGTAGACAATGTGGCCTTCGGTTTAGAAATGCAGGGCATGGGCAAAACTGAGCGTCGTAAAAAAGCGATGGAGCAGCTTAAGATGGTGAGCCTTGATCAATGGGCTGATAAATTGCCAAGTGAGCTATCTGGCGGTATGCAGCAGCGCGTTGGTTTAGCCCGTGCGTTTGCCATGGATACCGATATTCTGCTGATGGATGAACCCTTCTCTGCACTTGATCCATTGATTCGTAGCCAGCTGCAAGATGAGCTAATTGAATTGCAGCAAAACATGAAGAAAACGATCGTGTTTGTCAGCCATGATTTAGATGAAGCACTAAAAATTGGCAGTAAAATCGGCATTATGGAGTCGGCTAAAATCATTCAGTACGACATCCCTGAAAATATCGTGCTTAAGCCTGCAAATGCCTACGTACAAGATTTTGTTGCACACACTAATCCGTTAAATGTTCTCAAAGGTAACTCTTTGATGAAGCATGTAAATGATTTGACTGAAACACAATATGGCTACTGCTTTGATGAACAGCAGCAACTGTACTTAAACGTTGATCACCAACAGCACTTGATCAACATCACTCACTTAGATCAAGTACAGCAAATGCAGTTCTGCCCAGCTGATCAAGCTGTTGAAGAGTTGTCTAAAAACACGGTTACTTTAGTGCCCGCTGACATCACTATGAAACGTGCAATCGAAATTAAGTACCATACTGGTTACCCTATTATTCTTGCTGAACAAGAGCGAGTGTTAGGTGTTTTAAACGACCATAGCTTCTACCACGCTTTACTGGGCAAACATTTCCAAACGGATTTAGAAGAAGCGCTTTAATAAGCATTTTGTGATAGTTCAATGTGTGCCAGTTACAGCTTTTTTATTGCTGTAACTGGCTATTATCACTGTTAATATTTACAAAAACCTTTAGCTTAGCCCCCCCTACTGCTTGCGTTTATTGTCTTTTCACTTTTCTTCTCATTCATAGCAGCGCTACCTTTTACACTTTAAACTGCACTTTAACCTACTCTTAAATTTGATATTTATCAGCTAATCGCGAATCTCTGTCATGTTCATTGTGATTCGTTAAAAACTATTTGCACAGCACCACAAAAACCGTTTTAATCAGATCGAAAATGAATCCTCATTCTATTAATAGTTGTAATAATAAAACTCACAACTTTAACATTCGAGAGATAAGCAATGATTACAGCAGAGCAAATTGCCCAGTATCAAACTGAAGGGGTTGTCGTATTGCGCGGCGTGTTTAAAGATTGGGTTGGCAAGCTTAACGCTGGCGCTGATTACAATGTTGAAAACCCAAGCCATAGAGCAATCACTCACCAAGCCAAAGATAACAGTGGTCGCTTTTTTGAAGACTTTAGTAACTGGCAGAGCATCCCTGAGTTCAAAGAATTCGTTGAGCAATCTAAAATGGCAGAGATTGCTGCACAATTAATGCAATCACAAAAAGTACAAATGTTTCACGATCACTATCTCGATAAAGCAGCTGTCAGTGGAGTTGCAACACCTTGGCACCAAGATATGCCTTATTACTTTGTCGATGGCATGCAAACAGCCAGTTTTTGGGTGCCATTAGATTCCCGTGAAGAACGTGTTTCCCTTAAATCTGTGGTTGGCTCTCATCTATGGCCTAAGCTGATTATGCCAACTAAGTGGTCGGGTAATGCTGAGTTTTATCCAGGTGATGACAACTTCATGTCACTGCCCGATATTGATAATGGCGATTATGATATTCGCAGCTGGGCTGTAGAACCTGGAGATGTGGTGGTTTTTAACTTTAAAACAGTACACGGTGCCAATGCAAATGCGGCACCTACTGCAAGTCGTACTGTGTCTTTTAGAGTGGTCGGTGACGATGCCCATTATATTCAGCGCCCAGGAGATACTTCACCTAACTATCCTGATATCAATCAAACTACTGGCGAGCGCCTGCGTGAAGACTGGTTCCCAACCATATACGGCTAACCACTAAGCACCTTAAGACTCCCTTTGAGGTCACTTCTTAAGGTGCTGAACACCAGCGCTAAAAATAAGCTGCTAGATATCAGACTCTATCGCTGTTTGTTGTGTAAATTGCTCAATAAATTCCTTTTCAGGTAGCGGCTTACTAAAATAATAACCTTGTATTGTCTCGCACTGCATCTCACTCAAAAGTGCTAATTGGCCTTTCGTTTCAACCCCTTCAGCAACACTTTGTAGCTTCAGGTTCTGCGATAAGCTGATAATCGTTTTAACCAGTGCCAAGCTCTCCGGGTCCGTCTCTATATCAGCGATAAATGACTGATCTATTTTTAACTTTGAGATAGGGAATTTCTTTAGGTAGCTGAGCGATGAGTAACCTGTACCAAAATCATCGATAGCAATTTCTACCCCCATGTCATGTAACTCTTTTAGCTGTCGATAAGTTTTTCCTGAGTCATCAATCAACAAGCTCTCTGTAATTTCTACCACCAGCTGCTGAGCGGGTAGTTTTGATTGTGCGAGGGCGCTTTCAATTATCGGCACTATTTCTTGGCGTTGAAATTGCCTGCTTGATACATTTACATTAATTTTTAGCGGCTCATCTAAGTTGCGATTGACTTGCTCAACAACTTTGCAAGCTCTTCTAATAACCCATTCACCAATACTTTCAATCAGGCCAATGCTTTCAGCTATCGGTATAAAATCAGCGGGAGATACTTGCCCTAGCTCTGGGTGATTCCATCGAAGTAGTGTCTCAGCACTGCTATAGCGCTGTAATTCAATATCCCAAATAGGCTGGAAACTTAGACTCAGTTGCTTAAGCTCCAAAGCATTATGCAAGGCTATTTCCATCACACGGCGCTGCTGCGCAATATTGTTCATTTGCTCAGTATAGAAGTGATAGCAATTACGCCCTTCTTCCTTAGCTTTATACATTGCGCTATCTGCATTACGACAGATAATTTCAACACTGCTAGCATCTTCAGGATAAATAGCGACGCCGATACTACAAGAGACAAATACACTGTTACCTTCTAGCTCATAAGGTGCGCGAATCGAATCGAGTAGCTGCTGGCATACCGTTGACACAGCTAGAATGGATTGAATGTTTGGTAGGATAATTGCAAATTCATCCCCCCCTAAACGGGCAGGAGTATCTTTCTCTGTCAAGTTTTCGACAATACGAGCTGCTACTTCTTTTAATAGCAAATCGCCGACTGAGTGCCCAAGGGTATCGTTAATACTCTTGAAATGGTCTAAATCGATAAACAACAAAGCACCGTGAGTTTTTGTATCCACAGACATAGATAGTACTTGCTCTAAGGTTTGTGAAAACAAATTGCGGTTGGCGAGGTTCGTCAAACTATCGTAGTTGGCTTGATGCTGAATAAGACGCTCATTCTTCTTACGTTTTGTGATATCCGTAAAGAGTGTGACATACCCCTCAGCCTCTCCATTAGCATCCCACATTGTAGAAATGTTTACCCACTGTGGATAAAGCTCACCACTTTTACGTTTGTTCCAAATCTCCCCTTCAAAGTGACCAGTCGTTGCCAATTGCTGATAGAAGGTCTGATAGAACGTCTCATCATGTCTGCCCGACTTTAATATCGTTGGCTTTTTGTTAATACAATCTTCCCAGCTATAACCGGTTATCCGCTCAAACGATTTATTCACTAGCTGAATATAGTTATTTTTATCGGTCACCATAATCGCTTCAGAAGAAATACGAAAAACCGCATCCGTTAAGCGCCGCTGCTTTTCATTCTCTTTTTGTAGATCAATAATTTCAGCGATAGCAATGTAATGAGTAATTGTATTATCACTCGACATCAATGGGCTTAAATTAACTTTCAGCCAACAGATGGTGCCATCCTTGTCCTGCCCTTGAAGCTCTCCTGACCAGTTTTTACCGCTCTTAACCTGCTCTACAATACTTTGGTATTCACTGATATCAACTTGCGAGGGACTTAAAAATAGCGGCACCCTGCCAAGTATTTCTTCACTCGAGTAACCACTGGCTTGCTCAAACCTGCGATTCACATAGTCCACCTGTCCGTACTCGTTAATCACAAGTACAAGAACAGGGCTTGATTCAACAACTCGCGAGAGCAACTTAATATGCTCTTGTGACGCCGTGCGCGCTGTGGCATCAAAAAACATCGCTATATTATGTTTTCGACTGGTAATATTGTTATCAACTTTGAAGACAGTGGCATCAAAAACTCGCTTATTGGCAACAATTGATTCTATTTCAAAACTACCTGACCAAGCCTGATCTTCGTTATGCTGCTCAATCAAAGATAACACTTGGTTAAACTCACTTTGTGAGCGAGGTAATACAGAGGCACTATCAACGCTCTGCTGTGCACTGTTGAACATATTATTAAAACTGGGATTGAGATAATTAACCGCTTTATTATCATCGGTGATAATCGTGGCGATAGGTGATTGCTCAACAGTGGATGAAAGCAATTGAATTTGCTGGCGCATACGTAAACTGCGCCTTTGTAAACGCAATAAAACGAAAACAGCACCGACTAAGAAAAAAATCAACGTCATCATGCTGCTCAAAAAGCCAGCATTCATTTGTATCCAATTCACAATTAGCTTTGAATACGAGAAGCAAATACTGACAGCAATGGGATACTTAGCAGATATCGCCACTGAGTAGAATGACTGTGGTAAAGTGCCATTATATTTAGAACCACTTAACTGGTTTGCGCCGCTGTTTAGTACTTTATCAATCAAGCTGGTATCCAAAGCTTGATGAGGATCATCTTCCCCAAACTCTAATAACTGCTCACCGTGTAAACTAGTAATTGATACTCGCTGTTGCTCCTGTAGCTCTAAACTCTGTACATAGCTCGTTAAGTAGCTTGGATTAAATGCTGCCAGTATTCGATACTCTCCCGGGTTATAGCGCATTTCATAATTTAGCTCTACGGGTAAAATACGCCTGACTCCCCCCGTCTTTTTCACATCATTAATACGAGGCAAAAAACGCTGATTGAGCACAGTACTAAATCGCAATGCTGTATAACCGCTATTGTCAGGTTCAAAATGTAGACGGTCAAAGTCAATACTGCTTTGGTTTTGATGACTTGAATCTACAATGACCGACTCGTTTTTGAGAATCAAAATTTGGCGAATGTGCGGTGCAAAACTTAAAATGCGCATCACTTTTTCTTCGAGCAATTTCAAATCATAGCTATACGGGCGATCAATGGTTTCTGCTATTGACGTTAAGCTGATCTCAAGGGATTCAAACGAGCGACTAATACTCGTCTCGATCATACTGGTATAAAGGTTTGCTGACGCTTTTCTACTGCTCACCTCTTGCTTAACACTAAATAGTATTAACCCGCTAAAAAGCAGTACAGCAGCCACACTTAACACTATCGTTGTAAAACGAAAGCTTATTTTTTTGGAAGAAGTAAATAGTTTAACAATCAAAATCGATACACACTAAAACCAACAGCCACTACAATTAAGGCTATATTTATAGGAGAACTACATCTAGCGAAATAAATTTCAGTTTTTCAAACATAAAAAAGGCAAGTATAGAGATGACCTTAGAGCCTACCTATCTCAAAACCCTACTTAAATAATTGTAGTTAATAGATATTCTTTTCGCCTGAAATTTTTCATTTTTTTAGAGACATTGCGTAATAAAAACAAATTGTAGCGCAACCTCTATGTCGGCTAGCGTAAACAAATAGACAAATAAATTCTAATAATTTTTCCTATTTTGACTCGAAATAAATACTTATAAAAAGATACAATGATCGCTTGTATGATGTTAGCAACAATACGGCTATTGCTTAATGAACACAGGAAGACAACATGAAAATCACATTTCCAACTTTAATGGCTTATAACGCCATCTTCCTTTTGTGCACAACAACAGTCTCGGCAAGTACACAACCAATTAGCGAGCAAATCAGCGAGCGCAATAGCATCAATGTTTGTATATGGCCTGATTACTACGCCATTAGCTACCGCGCTCCTCGCACAGGTAAACTCAGCGGTATTGACATAGACATGTCTAAAGCATTAGCGAAATGGCTTGATGTTGATCTTAACTATGTCGAAAGCTCATTTGCAAAACTGCAGCAGAACATGTCGAACGGCAAATGTGATATCGCTATGCACGGTGTCGCCATTAGAGATAGCCGCAAAGCATTTATGGATTTTTCAGCACCTTACTTGCGCAGCGGTATCTATGGCGTTTCTGCACAGTCAAACAGCCAGTTGCAGCAATGGGGAGACATCGACCAACCTGGTGTCATTGCCGTTGTCCAAAAAGAGACTTTTATGGAACCTGTGATGCGAAGCAAGCTGAAGAATGCCCAATTACTCGTGGTCGATAACTTTAAGGCCAGAGAGCAAGCTGTTCGCAGCGGCAATGCCGACGTGTTCATGACGGATTACCCTTACGGGAAGCGAATGATCTCTCTTACAAAATGGGCAAAGTTGCTCACACCAAATACGCCTTTCGCCAGTACAGAGTACGCTTACGCCGTCCCTAGAAACAACCCTGCCTGGTTAGCCAAAATCAATCTTTTTTTAAGTGAATCTAAAGCCAATGGCACGCTAAAAGCCCTCGCTGAAAAACACCAACTACTACCTATTGTCGTATTAGAAAACTAATTAAGCAGCTTTCACCCATTCTTTATACAAGGCTTCTCTAGATATTGGCTTAGAGTACAAATACCCTTGAAACCAAGGGCAGCCTAAAGCGCTTAAGGCCTCCTGTTCTTCTAGTGTTTCTACCCCTTCTGCAATCACCGTTAAACCTAAGCGATCAGCAATAGTAATGATAACTTCAACGATTGCTGCTTTCTCTGAATTTAGCGCAAGGTCAGTGACGAATGAGCGATCGATCTTTAAAATATCGAGTGGTAGATGCTGTAAATATCGCAGCGAAGAATAGCCAGTACCGAAATCATCAATCGCAAAAGAGATCCCTCGCAGCTTTAATAATTTCATTTTATTACAGGCGACGTCAAAGTTATTAACTAAAGCATTTTCAGTAATTTCTAGCTCCAACATATTACCAGGCACTTGGTATTCATCCATCAAACCAAAGAGGTAGTCGACAAAGTCCACTTGCATAAACTGAATGGGACTCACATTTACCGCCAAGTGTTTAAATCCTTCTGGTAGCCCTTCTTTCACCCATACCATTAACTGCTGTAATGCATTAGCAAGTACCCACTTACCTATCTCTATAATCTGTCCACTTTCCTCGGCAATACTAATAAAGCTACCGGGCATAATGAAACCTTTATCGGGATGATTCCAAC
The DNA here is from genome assembly GCA_937136055.1 of uncultured Oceanospirillaceae bacterium. GTDB lineage: Bacteria > Pseudomonadota > Gammaproteobacteria > Pseudomonadales > Balneatricaceae > Rs1. The sequence continues at coordinate 13,571 of CAKZOD010000109.1, forward strand.
GTATCAATGCTTCTACACCTATCATCTTTCCTGTTACTTCAACTTGCGGCTGGAACCACAATTCAAACTCTTGGTTCTCTAATGCTTGATGCAAACCTTTCTCAACATCAAGACGCTGCTGTGCAGAGGATTGCATTTCAGGATCAAAGAATTGAAAGCCATTTCTTCCAAGCGCTTTTGCTCTGTACAGCGCTGTATCTGCACAGCGTAAAACCCCTTCAGGGCCTTCACCATGTTTTGGAAACATCGCAATGCCTATACTGGCTGAACAGTAAAGCGTATGGCCATCTGTCTCATAGGGTCGATTCATTTGCTCAAGAATATCCCGAGATGTCTTTGTTACCTCTTCTATACTTTCTTGAGATTCCTCGCCAACCTCTGGAAGCAATACAATAAACTCATCTCCCCCAAATCGAGAACAGGTGCTATTTGCAGGCAATATACTGTTTAACCGTTTAGATATCTGACACAGCAAGGAATCTCCAACGCCGTGACCTAAGGAGTCATTGATTGTCTTAAAGTGATCTAGATCGAGGTAAAGTACTGCCCCAAAGCAGCCATCGTCTTGATGATTATCTAAAGTAAATTCTAGACGGTTTAGAAACAACCTGCGATTCGGCAGTCCCGTCAGTGAATCATAAAAGGCGAGCTCGTGGATTTTCCTCTCAGACGCTTTTCGCCGAGTCACATCTCGCGCCATAATCAATACATAATTCACATCTTGTAAATTAAGCCTGATCCCGCGCGCTTCTATTGGTAGGCTTTTACCCGGCAACCCTTGCTGCTGATCTTCAAATTCAATAACGCTCTCTTCTGTAAACGAAGCAAATAGGCGAATAAGCGATTCATCAGTATAATTTTTACTAAAGCGCGAGAGCTTTTGCCCCTCCAATTGCTCTTTATTTATCCCAAGGCTTAAGGCTGCTCGCTGATTCACTTGAACAATAGTTGTATCTGCCAAGCACAGAAACATTGCATCTCCAGCACTGTCCATTAAAGACCTTGAAAAATGCTCACTTTTGGAAAGACTTTGAACAGTATTAGACAGTTGATCAGCTACTTTTTTTCGCTCATTCCATAAGCGATCAAAACCGGACACCAAATCCCCAATTTCATCAGCTTGAGTGTAAGGCAGCTTTTTACTTTCAATCCCTAAGCGTAGTTGTTCAACCCAAACAGATATGTCCAGTATAGGGCGCGCCAAATAATGATAGAAAATCAACATTAGTGCAGCCACTAGCACAAGAGCATATAGCAGACTGAAAGCTAAACTCACCACTACTCTTTTAATAAATGCGCTTGATATATGTGAGCTATCTAGATTAATAACCAGTTTTGCAGAACCGTGACTTAAGCCATTTATTTTCAGCTCGACCTCTAGCTGCTTAGGAACTCTAAACAGTGCTTCGCCTATCCCATCTAATTTTTCGTTTGATGTCGGCGCTCGATCACTTTGTGCAAGAGTTTCCCCAAAGTCATCAATTAAACGAGCACGATAAATCTCTGGTTGCTCCACAAAAGTTTGAGTAAGTTTTAATGCTTGTACTTTATTTAAGTTGTAAACGGCAAGGGCAGCGCTTTCTTTGTGCAAACTGATAATTCTGTCAATGCCAGCAAATAGCGATTTTTTCTCTTCGTTGAGATCGTAAAATAATTGCAAGCCAGTAAAAACAACACCCAAAAACAAAGAGATAATTAAAACAAACTTTGCTTGTTTGTAGACTATTCGATTCTTTGTTTTTGTCATCATTTTCGATACTCATTTATGGATTCTTTGTGCGAGATAACACGTTAACTCTCACAATAAGCTTATGAAGCAGGCTCCCTTGCCATTAACCTTTAGCGATACTTGCTGTAAATTTTACCAAACTCACCTGAGGCTTTTATCAGCTTTAACCCTTGATTGAACTTCTCGATCAACCTCTCATTACCGGTAAATTTTTTACTGAAACATAAATGAAAGCTATCGCTTTGCTTATCAGTCATGCGTTTAATTTTTATTTTTTCTTGTAAGTTAAGTTGCTTAGCACGATAGAGAGTCGTTAGCTCTCCACTGTATAAAACGTCAATATTACGGTAAATCAAGGATCGGATAGCGTCATCTAATTCTTGAGCGGTATCGTGAGCAATATCATTTTTCTCCAATTCCTTTTGGATTCCCCACCCTTCAACAGCAATGACTTTAAAGTGATTTAAATCCGAGAAGTTATTTAATGCGCTCGCATCTGCATTTGCTTTGAATATAGCGACTTGATTCGCTTCACTGAGCTTTTCACTGTAGTTTAAATAACTCAATCGATCTTCTCGGATGGAGCAAGTAAGAGAACCTGCGATATATCCAAACTTAAGGCTTTTTAAGATGCGCTTCCAAGGCGCTGATACGATACGAACAGGCTCATTAACAGCGGCAAAAGATGCTTTTGTAACTTCTACATCAATACCAGAAATCATGCCATTTGGATCAACAATCATATAGGGAGGGTAATGAACGGCGTACAACTCTACAGCTTCTTGCTGCTGGCTGTGTCCGTAACTGGAGTACAACAAAATGAGAAGAGTTGTTAACGCTAGAAAATGGGTCTTGAAATTAATAAATTTCATATTAACGTCCCGCTTAATTACTAACTCGTAGAACTTATCTTAATAGATCATTACTGAACTGGCGCTGAGTAGTTTTTTGTAGACTAAAAATGCTTGCTATCAGACGTTCTTACCCACTTGCCAACCTTGCTGTATAACGCATTTTCTCTATAGCGACTCTATGCTCGTTTAATAGCAACTGCGCAAATAAATATTGCGAGATAAGTTTGAATATCGATATCTTTGCCGACAAACATTGCTATAATGCGCCGCTCATTTTCACGGCCAGGTCACCCTACTTACTTAGCCACTTCCTCCAGTTATTTTACTGCTACGTTCATTTTCAACTTCAGGTTTTTACATGCTTTATAACGCAATGGGTATTCTCAGTTCAGTGATGTTTTTGGGCTGTTTATTTGGTTTAGTGAAACAGTACCGACAAATAAACCAAAGAAAGCTCACTGCGAAAGAGCTATCAAAAGGGCTGGGGTTCGCAACGCAATCTCTGTCGGTCAATAATTTCTTTTCAAGCTTTATTGGCTTCTATGCGTTTTTCGTTTACTCAATGATGTTGCAAGATGTTGATTACTACCTATTTGTAACACGTTTACTCGCAGCTCTCGCCACTATGGTTATCCTCTATGAAGTGTTTCTTGATCGCGCTCAGCTCTCTCAGAAATTACCTTTCCTCAGTGCTGTTGCAGCAATGCTAATAGCTTTTATCTGCTTTGAGTTTAGAGAGCATTTACTCACGGTAGGGCGCTCTGTAGCGAGTATTTTAGCGGTGGGTGCCACTTTCATTATTTTCCAAGGTGGGGTACAGCAGATACGTAAGATACGTAAAGAAAAAACAACCGGGGCATTGTCATTATCAATGAATGTCATTTTCATGGGTAAAGATTTATCAAATTTAGCCTTTGGCTTTGTATTAGGCTTTGCAGATGGCTGGCCACTTATTTTGATAGGCTCAGTCAGCTCGATAGTTAAGCTCATAACAATCTGGCAATTTAGAGTATATGGCGCAAAGACTATAGATACAAAGCTGAAAAGCGCATAGCTGTTAAGCGCAAATCACGCGAATATTCATAAAACATATTCGCGTATTTACATTGCTACTATTCAAAAAAGCACAGCTTGTTTCTATCTAAATCTCGTACATAGGCAGAAAAACGAGGACCACGCTGATTAGGCTCCCCCTCACATGTGCCCCCCAATTCAATTGCCCGTGCATGCAACCTTTTGACTTCTTCTCTCGCTCCCACACTAAAGCCAATCATAGTACCATTGCCATTGGTTGCAGCCTCTTCATCAAAAGGTGTGGCGACAGCAAATGCAAAATCATCACCCTGCCAAAAGGTCATGCGCCCCACTGCTAATACTTGCTTTATACCGGTTGTATCAAAGAGCCCATCATAGAATTTAATCGATGCCGGCATATTATTTGTACCGAGAACGCAGTAATTCATTTTCATCTTTTAGTTTTCCCTTCTAAATGTATCCTGAATCCGTGACTTCAAAGTGAGAACAGAGTGTAAGATATTGGCTTTACAGTGGAATTGAAAAACCTGAGCTGCACCCGTAGGTTCAGCGAGTATTTTTCTAACCGCTGTAGAATCAAGAGCTTGTGCAATGTGGTGCTGTGAAGTCACTGATTCAGGTGTATAATTTAAATTGAAAACGAACTATAGCTGAGTGCTCCTGACAACCTTGTGTCAGGAGTGATAACCCGAATCTAGCGCAGCCAACTTGTAGTTGTCAGAGGTTTAGGGATTCCTCAAAATCTCATAAAATTCAGACAAAAAAAAGCGGACATCATGTCCGCTTTTGAAATCTATCTAACTTACACTCTTGAATTAGTCTCTGTAACTATCAATGCTTGGGCAGCTACAGATGAAGTTACGATCACCATGTACGTTATCAACACGGTTCACAGTAGGCCAGAATTTAGCAACTTTTGTCGCTTGCGTTGGGAAAAACGCTTGCTCACGTGAGTAAGGGTGATCCCATTCTGAAATTGAGTCCTGTTGTGTATGCGGAGCATTCACCAATGGGTTGTTTTCTAATGGCCATTCACCTGATTCAACTTTCGCAATCTCTTTACGGATGCTAACCATTGCTTCAACTAAACGATCAATCTCTACTTGAGATTCAGATTCAGTTGGTTCGATCATCAGCGTTCCGGCAACTGGGAATGACATCGTTGGCGCATGTAAACCATAGTCCATAAGGCGCTTAGCGATATCTTCTTCAGAGATACCTGAAATTTCTTTCAACGGGCGAATATCAACGATACATTCATGTGCAACTCTGTCGTTACGACCACGGTACAAGACAGGGAAATGCTCAGCAAGCTTATCTGTCATGTAGTTAGCACCTAATATAGCATTCTGAGTAGAGTGCTTAAGACCGTCTTTACCTAACATACGGATGTACATCCAAGTAATAGGTAAAATACTTGCTGAACCAAATGGCGTTGCGGCAACAGCACCGTTAGTCGCACTTACTGCACCACCTTGAATAACTTTGTGACCTGGTAGATAAGGTGCTAAATGGCTCTTAACCCCGATAGGACCGACACCTGGGCCACCGCCGCCGTGTGGAATAGCGAAAGTTTTGTGTAGGTTAAGATGCGATACGTCTGATCCGATAACACCTGGCTTAGAGATACCAACCTGAGCATTCATGTTAGCGCCGTCCATGTAAACTTGGCCGCCACATTCATGGATCACTTCACAGATTTCAACGATTTCTTCTTCGTAGATACCGTGTGTCGATGGGTAAGTAATCATGATGCAAGATAGGTTCTCAGCATGCTCTTTCGCTTTCGCTTTCAGATCATTTACATCAACGTTACCTTTGTCATCACATTCAACGATAACAACTTTTAAGCTCATCATTGCAGCAGACGCTGGGTTAGTACCGTGTGCTGAAGATGGGATCAAGCAAACATCACGATGACCTTGACCGTTGGCTTCTTGGTACTTACGAATAGCTAGCAAACCTGCGTATTCACCTTGTGCGCCAGAGTTTGGCTGAAGTGATACGTTATCGTAACCAGTCACTTCGACTAACATCGCTTCTAGCTGGCTGATCATTGTTTGATAGCCGACCGTTTGATCGAGTGGCGCATAAGGATGCACGTTACTGAATTCGTTCCAAGTCACAGGAATCATTTGTGACGTAGAGTTTAGCTTCATAGTACAAGACCCTAGCGGGATCATACCGTGTGCTAATGAGTAATCTTTATTTTCTAAACGCTTAAGGTAGCGCAGCATTTCAGTTTCTGACTGATAGCTGTTGAACGTTGGATGCGTTAGTACTGCATCTGTACGGCGCATATCATCGCTGATACCTGTCGTAGCACCTGCAACAATCGCTGCATCTAATACGTCAGTATCTAAACCGTGACCAGCACCTAAAATGATATCGAACAACTGTGCAACATCCGCAGCAGTGGTTGTTTCATCAAGAGAGATACCGTATAAGCCGCTACCCGCTTGGCGCAAGTTACAACCGGCATCTAGAGCACGTTGATAAAGAGCATCATCGCCAGAGATAGTCAGTGTATCAAAGTAAGTATCGTTAACTGCAACGCCTTTGCTTGCTAGACCATTTGCTAGTATAGCTGTTAGACGGTGAGTACGTTCAGCAATACGTTTTAGACCAGCAGGACCATGGAAAACTGCGTAGAAGCTAGCCATGTTTGCAAGTAACGCCTGAGCTGTACAGATGTTTGAAGTCGCCTTCTCACGTCTGATATGTTGCTCACGTGTTTGCATCGCCATACGTAATGCTTGGTTGCCTTTAGAGTCAACCGATACACCGATGATACGACCAGGAACCTGACGCTTGAGCTTTTCACTTGCTGCAAAGAATGCTGCATGTGGACCACCAAAGCCCATAGGTACACCAAAGCGCTGTGACGTACCTAGTACTACATCAGCACCAAGCTCACCAGGAGACTTAAGTAACATCAATGCTAGCAAGTCAGATGCTACAGCAACCATTGCTTTTTGAGCTTTTGCAGCGCCAATGTGCGTTGCAAGGTCTGTTACGCTACCGTTTGATGCAGGGTATTGTAGCTGAGCACCAAATACATCGTATTCGCCAAGCTTATCTGCACTATCAACAACAACGTCATAGCCGAAGTATTCAGCACGTGTCTTAATAACATCCAATGTTTGTGGATGTACATCAGTAGAAACGAAGTATGTGTTAGTCTTTTTACGGTTAGCACGCTTACATAAAGTCATTGCTTCTGCAGCTGCTGTTGCTTCATCCAATAAAGAAGCGTTTGCCAATGGCATACCCGTAATATCCATTACCATTTGCTGGTAATTTAATAGCGCTTCTAGACGCCCTTGGGCAATTTCTGGCTGGTAAGGCGTGTAAGCTGTGTACCAACCTGGATTTTCCATGACGTTGCGTAAAATGACAAATGGAACTTTAGTATTGTGATAACCCATACCAATATAAGATTTATTCACCTTATTTTGGTCAGCCAAAGCACGTAGTTCAGCAAGAGCATCTGTTTCGCTAATACCTTTATCCATGCTTAGCGCATCGTCTAAACGGATAGAATCAGGTACTGTTTTTTCGATAAGCTGATCGAGTGAATCAAAACCTAAGCTAGTTAGCATGTTTTGCTGTTCGCTAGCACTAGGACCAACGTGGCGTTGGGTGAACTCTGAATGATTTTCTAAATCATTCAAGGTAGACGTTTCATTTGTCATCTTTTTGTAACCTTTAAAAAGTAACGGTTGAGTTACTTGTAAATAAAACCGCTAAATACATCAATACAACCGATAATAACTCTAGCAATACACTAGTAGTCACTTCTGAATTGGCGGCATAAAACTAATCTCTTACTATTTTACCAGTTAGCAAGAGATCAGCTTAATGAATACAGAGAGTTAGTCTTCGTCTGCTACTTTAGCTTCGTAGCCAGCAGCGTCTAACAAGTTTTCTAGCTCAGATGCATCTGAGATTTTAACTTTAGCAATCCACGCATCTCCGAAAGGATCTTCGTTGATTGACTCTGGCGCATCTTCTAATGCTTCGTTAACCGCAACTACTTCACCGCTTACTGGTGCATAGATATCAGAAGCAGCTTTTACTGATTCTACTAAAGAGAATTCAGTGCCAGCTTCGATTTCAGCGCCAACTTCTGGAAGCTCAACGAAAACGACATCGCCAAGTAATTCTTGAGCGTGATCAGAAATTCCGATAGTGACAGTTCCGTCACCGTTATCTAGTACCCATTCGTGGGATTCAGCATACTTACGGTTCGTTGGTACATTGCTCATATGGTGCCTCTTTTATTGTCTAGTTGAGGGAATTAATCCCTTATAGTAAATTTTTGTATCTTAATAACAGAATAGTAAACTCGTTGTTACTTATCTGTAAAGTGGAAAACGTGCACAAAGCGCTTTAACTTGTTCTGCTGCTTTTTGCTCGACTTCGCTGTTATCTTCTGGGTTAGCCGCTAACCCGTCTAGGATATCACCAATCAAGTTACCGATTAACTTAAACTCTTCTTCGCCAAAGCCTCGGCTAGTACCCGCTGGTGTACCTAAACGTATACCAGATGTCACCATTGGCTTTTCTGGATCGAAAGGAATACCGTTTTTGTTACATGTGATACCTGCACGCTCAAGGGCTTCTTCAGTTGTGTTTCCTTTCAAGCCTTTAGGGCGAAGGTCAACCAGCATCAAGTGCGTATCTGTACCGCCAGATACAATATCAACACCGCGCTCAACAAGGGTTTGCGCTAGTACTTGCGCGTTCGCAACAACTTGTTTGATGTAAATATTGAATTCAGGCTTTAGCGCTTCGCCAAAAGCAACCGCTTTACCTGCAATTACGTGCATTAGCGGTCCGCCTTGCAATCCTGGGAAAACGGCTGAATTAATTTTCTTACCAATATCGGCATCGTTGCTTAATACCATGCCGCCACGTGGGCCACGTAATGTTTTATGAGTTGTCGTTGTTACAATGTGTGCGTGAGGTAATGGGCTTGGATGAACACCTGCTGCAATTAAACCTGCAATGTGTGCCATATCAACCATTAAGTAAGCGCCAACTTTATCTGCGATTGCTCTGAAACGTGCAAAGTCGATTTCTCTTGGTACTGCAGAGCCGCCCGCGATAATTAGCTTTGGTTTTGATTCCACAGCGATCGCTTCTACTGCATCGTAGTCGATTCGTTGTGTTTGCTCATCAACGCCGTATTGAACGGCATTGAACCACTTACCAGATTGCGCAGGGCGCGCACCGTGAGTTAAATGCCCACCTGCATCTAATGACATCCCTAAGATAGTGTCACCTGGCTGTAGTAAAGCCATGAAAACAGCACCGTTAGCTTGTGCACCTGAATGAGGCTGTACGTTAACAAACTCACAGTTAAATAACTTTTTCGCACGCTCAATTGCCAGCACTTCAACTTCGTCTACATATTCACAACCACCGTAATAACGACGACCGGCGTAGCCTTCAGCATATTTGTTTGTCAGTACTGTTCCCTGGGCTTGCATAACAGCCTTAGAGACAATATTTTCTGAGGCGATAAGTTCAATTTGCGCTTCTTGGCGATCAAACTCTCTATTAACAGCACCTTGAATGGCTGGATCTACTGCGGTTAAATCTTCGCTAAAAAATTTGTCTAGGTTGCTCATTATTGTAATCCTAAAGTTCACACACCTTGTTAGGCGCTTTAATAGTTAGACCAAGCTGCATAAAGCGTGGTGGCCTTGCTTCAATAAGCGAAGTTGCTTATTTTAATTCAGTATCAACAAGCGACGGCATTAACTGCCAGCCCACCTGTTGATGTTTCTTTATATTTTGCCTGCATATCAACACCCGTTTGGCGCATTGTTTCTATCACCGCATCAAGTGTTACATGGTGCTCACCATCACCGCGTAACGCTAGGCGCGCCGCATTGATCGCTTTCATTGACCCCATGGTATTGCGCTCGATACAAGGCACTTGCACTAAGCCGCCAATAGGGTCACAAGTTAATCCTAAATTATGCTCCATACCGATTTCTGCAGCATTCTCAATTTGTGAATTGCTTCCTCCTAACACTGCGCACAACGCTCCAGAAGCCATAGAGCAAGCCACGCCTATTTCACCTTGGCAACCTACTTCAGCCGCTGATATTGAGGCGTTCTTCTTATATAGCATGCCTATACAGGCTGCTGTGACTAAGAATTCAACAATGCCATCTTCATCGGCACCGGGGACAAATTTCACATAATAAGTTAGTACCGCCGGGATTACCCCAGCAGCACCATTCGTTGGCGCTGTTACTACGCGCCCACCCGCTGCATTTTCTTCGTTAACTGCCATCGCATATAAATTCACCCAATCCATCAGTGTTAGCGGGTCTTGCAACGATCTTTCTGGGTGATTTAACAAATCTTGTTTCAGCTTGTGAGCACGACGCTTAATTTTCAAACCGCCCGGAAGCTCTCCTGTTTTTTCACATCCACGCTCAATACAGCTGCTCATCACATGCCAGATATTTAATACACGCTCTCTAATTGTATCGGCATTTGGTCTAACGGCTTCGTTAGCTAGCACTAACTGAGAAATGCTTAGCTGGTATTTATTTGCCTGCGTCAGCAGCTCTTCTGCGGTATCAAAAGGATACGGCTCATTAAACTCATTGGCTTTAGTATCTGTTGCACTTATTTCATCTAAGCCGAGAACAAACCCACCACCGACAGAGAAATAAGTTTCATTTAAGACGATAATCCCGGCACTATCATAGGCAGTAATACGCATGCCATTTGGGTGCTGCTCTAGTGATTCACCAAAGTTCATCACTAACTCATGCTCTGGATCGAATTGAACCGCTTTCTCACCATTGAGCATCAGCTGCTTATCTTTATATATTGTCGCAATTAAGCCTTCTACTGCATCGGGATCTACTTCATCAACCTTTTCACCTAACAGACCCAGCATAACTGCGATATCTGTTGAGTGGCCTTTACCAGTCATTGCTAACGAGCCATAAAGATTCACTTTAACGCGAGTAGTTTGTGAAAAGCGCTGCTGCTCTTTTAATGCATCAATAAAACGATTCGCAGCAATAACAGGCCCAACTGTGTGCGAGCTTGATGGCCCGATACCTACTTTAAAAAGGTCAAATATACTCAGTGACATAGTGGCTGCTCTCTTATTTTGTTAACGCATCTTTAGCTCATCTTTACCTTCTATTAATAGCTGCTACTAAATAGTTACCAGCAAAAGAGATGAAGATGAAACTAGCTGTTTATTTTTTGCACTCGTTCAGTGTAGATGAAGAGGCTCGCGAAACAAAATATCAATAATAATCGTTAATAGATACTCTACTTAAACGCAGATTATCACAGCAGCGACAAAATTCAACCAAAAGTTTCCTATAGGAAACACAAAAAATCCATCTTTCACTATTTGCAATCTTTTTTTATTTTTATTTTACTTTCGTTGAGAAGCATCAACAACAGACACTACAGTAAGCTTACTACTTATTAAACAATGTTTTAGATCAGCAATCAAACAGCACCTCAAGCAAACTCAATTCGAAATACCGCTTCTTTTACGTACAATTTATTTCTTATTGGAAATTTTTTCTCCAAATTTAACTTTTTTATTGCTAAGATAGCTCCGCTTAGAAAATCTTGGCATTTTATTTTTGCAAACATCCAACAAAGATTGGAGCAAAAGCAAATAACTATAATAAACGCAATTAAGGTACAAAAATGGAATCACTTACTTCAATATTTAATGCGATCAATGGGGTGGTCTGGGGCCCTATGATGCTCGTACTCATCCTCGGTGTTGGTTTATTCCTAATGATAGGATTAAAGCTAATGCCTATTCTAAAACTTGGCACTGGTTTCAAACTACTTTGGGGTGGCCGCTCAAGCAGCGATACTTCCTCTGGTGAGATCCCGCCATTTCAAGCGCTTATGACTGCTTTATCAGCCACTGTTGGTACAGGTAATATTGCCGGTGTTGCTACCGCAGTATTTATCGGCGGCCCAGGCGCACTGTTCTGGATGTGGTGTACTGCACTTGTCGGTATGGCAACTAAGTACTCAGAAGCTGTTCTAGCGGTTAAATACCGTGAAAAAGACAGCGGTGGCAACCACATTGGCGGCCCGATGTACTACATCAAAAATGGCCTAGGTAAGAAATGGGCTTGGTTAGGTACTGCCTTTGCAGTATTCGGTGCGATTGCAGCATTCGGTATCGGCAACACGGTACAATCAAACTCTGTAGCAGATGTTCTCAACTCTGACCTTGGCATCCCGCACTGGATTACAGGTGTTGTATTAACTGTACTTGTTGGTGCTGTATTACTCGGCGGTATCAAACGTATCGGTTCTGTTGCTGGTGCACTTGTTCCTTTTATGGCTATCGCTTACTTAGTTGCAGGCTTAATCGTTTTAGCAATTAATGCCGATGCTATCCCCGCTGCACTTGATCTAATCTTTACACATGCTTTCTCAAGTACAGCTGCAGAAGGTGGCTTTGTTGGAGCAACAGTATGGATGGCAATTCGCTTTGGTGTTGCACGTGGTATCTTCTCAAACGAGGCGGGTTTAGGTTCAGCGCCTATCGCTCACGCTTCTGCACAAACATCTAGCCCTGTTCGCCAAGGCCTTGTCGCAATGCTAGGTACATTTATCGATACCTTAATCATCTGTTCCATCACAGGCTTAGTTATTATCACTTCAGGTGCTTGGACATCTGGTGTATCAGGTGCCGCGCTAACCTCTGCCGCATTTGATTTGGCACTGCCAGGCATTGGTAGTCACTTAGTTGCATTCTCACTAGCGATCTTTGCATTCACAACTATTATTGGTTGGTCTTTCTATGGTGAGCGCTGCATCCAATACTTGTTCGGTGAGAAGTCAGTACTTCCTTATCGAATCGTGTGGATCGCAGCTGTTGGACTAGGTGCAAACGTAAGCTTAAGTTTCATCTGGTTAGTTGCAGATACACTAAATGCTGCGATGGCTATTCCTAACTTGATCGCTATCGCGCTACTTAGCCCTGTAGTATTCAGACTAACTAAGGAATACTTTGACAAGCAAATGGGTAAGCAACCAGAGTAAGTCTTAAGTAAGTAAAGGCAAGTTTCAAACTTGCCAACTCAGCTCCCACATAATATCGTGGGAGCTATTAAACATTAGTTTAATATCATTGGACAAATAGATCAGACGAGCTATTTGTCCAATGATCAAAATTAATAATTTATCCAATTTTTCAATACCTTGTTGGAATCTTGGCAACAAATAACAACGGAGAGATCTAGTATGTCTGATAACCTTTTACGCACACCACTATATGATTTACACGTCGAACTTGGTGGCAAGATGGTTCCTTTCGCTGGCTATGAAATGCCTGTTCAATACCCACTAGGCGTTAAGAAAGAGCATCTTCACACACGCGACGCATCTGGTCTTTTCGATGTATCACACATGGGCCAAGTTAAAGTCATCGGTAAAAACGCTGCACAAGCACTAGAGAAATTAGTGCCTGTGGATATTATGGATTTGCCGGTCGGCAAGCAAAAGTATGCGTTCTTCACTAACGAAGAAGGCGGCATCATGGACGACTTGATGGTTGCTAACTATGGTGACTATTTATATGTTGTTGTTAACGCTGCTTGTAAAGAGCAAGATATCGCTCACATGCGCGCTAACCTTGGCGATGATATTACTGTTGAAGTAATGGAAGACAGAGCACTTATCGCGATTCAAGGCCCGCAAACGGCGCAAGCACTTAGCCGTATTCAGCCTAAGCTAAACGACATGTTATTCATGGATACTCAGTTAATCGATATCGATGGCGCTGAATGTTTCGTCTCTCGCTCTGGTTACACAGGCGAAGATGGCTATGAAATTTCTATCCCGCATTCAGATACGCTACGTTTGGTTAAGTTGTTCCTAGAACAGCCAGAAATTGAAGCGATCGGCCTTGGTGCTCGTGATTCACTTCGCTTAGAGTCTGGTCTTTGCTTATACGGAAACGACATCGACCCTACTACAACGCCTTTAGAAGCTAGCTTAATTTGGGCTATCTCTAAAAACCGCCGTGCAGATGGCGAGCGTGCTGGCGGCTTCCCAGGAGATGACGTTATTCTTGCACAAATCACTAACAAAGATTGGACACGTAAACGTGTAGGTCTTTTAGGTGAAGGTCGCGCACCCATTCGTGAAGGCTCTGAGCTATTCAATGAAGCGGGCGACAAAATCGGTGTTGTTACTTCAGGTAGCTTTGGTCCTACCATCGGTAAGCCAGTTGCTATGGGTTATGTTGAAACAGCATATAGCCCACTAGAAACAAAAGTATTTGCTGAAGTTCGCGGCAAAAAACTTGCGATGATCGTCTCTCGTGCACCTTTCATTGAGCAGCGCTACCACCGCGGTTAATTGTTCGCCCTAGCGCTGTTTCGTTGCTAACTAAACAGCGCCATAAATAGAGCAAACAAGCACACAATTAAGACACTTAAATTATTACACTGTAATAGGTGAGCATTATGCAAAAAATCCCATTAACGGAGCTTAAAGGCGAGTCAAAAATGGCACGCTTGAAAGTAAAACCAGATCCAACGCGTGAGCGTTTAGCTAAGCCTAAATGGATCCGCATTAATGCTCACAATACCGCCAAGATCAAAAAAGTGAAGCAGCAGATGCGTGATTTAAAACTGCACACTGTTTGCGAAGAAGCATCCTGTCCTAACTTAAGCGAGTGCTTCAGTAAAGGCACTGCTACTTTTATGATCATGGGTGGTATTTGTACTAGACGTTGCCCTTTTTGCGACGTAGCACACGGCCGACCAATGACGCTCGATAGTGAAGAGCCGAAAAATGTTGCCCGCAGCATCGCCGCGATGAAACTAAAGTACGTGGTTATCACCTCTGTCGATCGCGATGATCTACGAGATGGCGGCGCCGCGCACTTTAGCGAATGCGTACGCGAGGCACGTGCTGTAAGCGAGCAGTTAAAAGTAGAGATACTAGTACCTGATTTTCGCGGCAAAACTGAACGCGCACTTGAAAACTTAGCCACAGATTTACCAGACGTACTCAACCACAACATGGAAACCATTTCCCGCCTGTATACAAAAGTACGCCCCGGTGCTAGCTACCAAGGTTCTTTAGATTTACTAAGAAACTATAAAGCTGCACACCCTGAAATCGTTACAAAATCAGGTTTAATGGTAGGTGTTGGCGAAACACGCGAAGAGGTCATTGAGTTAATGCAAGATTTGCGTGACAACAATGTCGACATGCTAACAATCGGCCAGTACTTACAGCCTAGCAAACATCACCTAGCAGTTGAGCGTTATGTGCACCCAGATGAATTTGCTGAATATGAAAGAGTGGGTCTAGAGATGGGCTTTACCAATGTTGCCAGCGGCCCAATGGTACGCTCTTCATACCATGCAGACTTACAAGCATCGCAAACAGCTGATGCTGAGTTAGCCGAAAAATTAGCGGTTAACGCGATTAAATAAACCCTTTTCTACGCCTTTTCTGAGATTGCTTTCACACCTGCTCAGAAAAGGCATTTTTATTTACAGCTACTCACTGCCCCTACAGAATACGCCATTACTGTGTTCAAAAATGATCACATACACTTGTATGCTCACATTTTCTGCCTTGTAATAACTATTCTGCAGGCACTGTGAGCAGCCGCTAGCCTTGTCTTCAACATAGAAACATCATCTACATTTCTATGAGTAAGTAGGTATATTTCTTGTAGCTCGTAGCTAGCCATCATGTTCGATTAAATAGAGCAGTGCATCAAGTCCCATCGTTGAGATAGCATGGGGCGCTTGCTCTCGCACGACAGGCTTCCCATGAAAGGCTACACCCAAACCTGCAGTTGCCAGCATTGGTAAGTCATTTGCGCCATCACCAACTGCTATTGTATCTTTTAGGTCAACCTCCAGCTCCTGTGCAATTTGCTTTAACAGTGCCACTTTGCGCTCCGCATTAACGATTTCCCCCTCAACAATACCAGTGACCTCCCCGGCCTCTATTTGTAAGGCATTTGAAAACACATAATCAAAACCATGCTGCTGTTGTAAATGGTTAGCAAAGTAACTAAAGCCACCAGATAGAATAGCCACTTTGTAGCCACGTAGCTTAAGTGCAGCGATGAGCTCAGCCATACCTTCCATTAGCGGAAGAGCGCTGGCTATTTCTGATAACACTGATTCGCTCAACCCTTTAAGCAATGCTAAACGCTGTGTGAAACTTTGGCTAAAATCTAACTCACCACGCATTGCAGCTTGAGTAATTGCAATGACTTGCTCGCCAACACCTGCGCGTTTTGCCAGCTCATCAATCACTTCAACTTTAATCAAGGTCGAGTCCATATCAAACACTGCTAGCTTACGTTTAATATTTGCCTGATCTTTTGCAAGTAGCACGAGATCAACCTGAAGATTATCCGCTAACTGTTTTAGCTGCCCTCGAAAGTGATCAAGCTGATCATTATCAACCACTAAATAGATGAAAGCACAGTGCTCATCTTGCATCACCAAAGGTGATTGCACCTCAATACCCGCTTGGCTAGCACAGAACTCCTCTACGATTTGAATAGGTAAGTTAACAAGCTCAGGGGCGATTAAGAACAATTTATACAAGTCATTACTTTGCTGTTGATTCAAGGTTATCTCCAAAATGCAGTATCAATAGATTAATTATAACGTTATCCACTGCCTATCTTCACTAACCTCATGTTATTTAATCGATCAGACGAGAACTTATCTTAAATTTCGCACTCTTAGCCTCAGCGAGTTTCTAATAAGATTGTGACGCTTAGCCTTTAGCCACTAATCACATTTAGGTACAATAACGGTCTATTTACTCCTATCAATAATAAGTAGCGAAATCAAAATGCCCCACGCCTCTGAAAACACAATCAAAATCAAAAAAGCTGTCATTCCTGTTGCAGGGCTTGGCACACGCATGTTACCAGCGACAAAAGCTATCCCTAAAGAAATGCTACCTATTGTTGATAAACCACTGATTCAATATATCGTCAACGAATGTATCGCCGCAGGGATCACTGAAATAGTGCTAGTCACGCACTCCTCAAAAAATGCCATTGAAAACCATTTTGATACCTCTTTCGAGCTTGAAACAACCCTTATCAACCGCGTTAAAAGGCAGTTATTAGACGAGCTTCGCAATATTACTCCAAAGGGCACAACCATCATGCACGTGCGCCAGGGTGAGGCAAAAGGGTTAGGCCACGCGGTGCTTAAAGCAAGACCTATTATTGGGGAAGAGCCATTCGTTGTGGTGCTTCCAGATGTTATCATTGATGAAACATTCTGCGATTTAAAAACAGATAACCTTGCACAAATGATTGCACAGTACCACAGCACTGAGCATTCACAAATCATGGTAGAGCCTGTTTCCCCCGAGCTTGTGAGCAACTACGGTATTGCCGACTGTAAAGGCAGCGCACTGGCTGCTGGCGAATCTAAAGCAATGACAGCGGTTGTTGAAAAACCCGCTCCAGAGCAAGCGCCATCAAACTTGGCTGTAGTTGGTCGCTACGTTTTAAGTGAAAAAATCTGGGATTTACTCGCTACAACACTACCTGGTGCGGGCGATGAAATTCAGCTGACTGATGCTATCGCGAGCTTAATGGAAAAAGAGACCGTAGAAGCCTATTGCATGAAAGGCAAATCACATGATTGCGGTAATAAGCTGGGTTATATGAATGCATTTGCCGAGTATAGTTTACGTGACAAAACCAATGGCGAGGCGTTTAGGAAAAATTTACAGGCTTTGTTAGATGCTAGCCCAAAAGCTGATTAAATAAAGTAGGGACTGAGCTAAGCTCAAACTAACTCAGTCCCTGCAAAGCTATCTTTTAAATTAGAATAGCTCTGTAAAATAACCAGTATCAACAGGTTTGGTATACCAAGCATTATTCACGTTCGAGCTATGTAATGCATCAAAAGCATTTAATCGCACAATAAGCTTATTCGGGGTATGGCCACCAGTTTTCAAAGTAGCAATACGCTTTTCAACCTTACTTTTCAACAAAGCTGTTGTAAATACAGCAGTTCCACTCGCACTACGTGGTGTTTTACCTACAAAAGCAGTTTTTGATTTACCATCATCTCTAGTATACTCAATTCTAAAATCCACCTGATAATAGTAACCGCTAACTACGTTCGCTACTGTGGCATCCATCCAGCCATCTTTCAAACCAGCCACTGAATCGATACTCAAATCACTCCCTTTAATTGCAAAAGCCATATATTGATTAGCGCTGAGGTTAACAAAACCAGTATCGGATTTTCCATTACTATCCGTTGCTGTAAGTTTATAGTTACCCGTTGGAAAAACTGTAGAGGCGGCAAAACCTGTCAACTCATTATTGATACCATAATGATGGGTTGAATAGCCTGTGCCATTAGCAGCAAAAAACTCTGTACCAACGTTTATACCTGACTGCGTACAAGTTACATCTTCACCGCTTTGGCTGCAGTTTGCTTTATCAATATAACTACTACCATCAAAGCGCGACAGAGTAAGGGTGCTTAACGGTAAAACCTGCACATCTTTAAAGCCTTCAAGATCATTATTAAAGGTAATTTCAGTAAACTTTTCAGTATCACTATCAGCCTTAGTTGTAATAATGTTTGCCCGTGACCAGCCAAACTCAGTCGCTGAATCTGAAAGCAGTAAAGGCTTATCGACTCGTTTAAAAACGATGTTGGAATCTGCTAAGCGCCCACCATCATTTGCGTAAACCGCGATATTCTTTGCACTGTCCTTATGAGCGGGGTCAAAGTAAAATAAATTTTTACCATTTCGCCACGTATTAATATCCAAAATATTCCGGTTTGCATCTAACAGCAGTGCAGCGTACCTAATATCTTTTTTGCCATATGGCACACTGATCATCAAGCGGTTTTCAGATCCAACTACTCGTGAATTAACAGTACTGCCCGTTTCGTTATCTGATGCAGGTGTTGTATCCACATTCGCTGTCGCTAAGGTCGTAGAAAACAACTCAAACGCATCACTGTTTCCATCTTTCGCTTTAGCAAAAAACTTATATTCACCATTAGCAAGCGCTGGAAGCTGAGTACTAAACGCCAAATAATTAGCACGTGTAAATAGTGGTCGGTCAATATCACTGTCTTTGAAAGTGTAAATAAGATTACCTGAAACATCTTGAAGTTGAATATCCCAATTTGTAAAATCAGTTTTCTTAGCGAAGAAAATAATCATCGCCTCTTTGGTATCTATAACAGGGCTCGCTGTTTTGTCTACATACTGATATACACCGGCATCAAAGACCCTAGGAAGCTTAGCAGCACTCTTAATTTTGGCTATATCATCAGCTGATTTAATATCCTTCACAGCATCCTGCCACTGAGCTTTATTCTGCTTTACCAATTCTTTGATGTTAAAGTTTTCAGAGTGCGTAGTCACTATTCCAGAAATTGTATTTAATTGCTCCATCGCCTTTAAACTAGCCACCTTAGAGACATCCGCTTTATTCGCACCAAGATTCTTGATCGCTGTCTCGGTAGTTGCAAAATGTCGCGCTAATAGCTGAGCGGTTCTAAATAGCTTAGTGTATTCAGCAGTTTCATTACCCGTCTCGCTCTTACTCACAAAATCAGCATATAGGTCTGTGGCACTTCCAGAGATCCCCATTTGATCCTTGATTTCATCTTCAACTCGCTTAAGTTCCTCTGCCGTATTATTGCGTGCGATTTTGTAAATCAATGTAGTTAAAGGAGATACAAATGCACTTTTACCGGGCGGGCTTGCTAATGTGAATGCTTCTTCTACTTGTACATCCCCCGTTGTAGATCCAGGCTCTCCTTCATCGAAGGCATCAGTGCCAACTACGACCACGATAGGAAACGCACTTGCATCTACCCCAGATGGTACTGATAAAGAGTATTTGCCACCAGCCTCTGAAACTGTTCGTACCTCTTCGCCGACACAGCTACCATCTAAGTCTTGATCTAAACACACAATTGCCCCACGTAGATAACCATCAGCGACCAAACCCGCAACTTGGCTTGTCTCAGGTGACGAGCCGCCACCTCCACCGCACGCTACTAGAGACGCTATCGCCCCCGCTAGCGCTGAATACTTAATAAATTGACGCATACTTAGCTCTCCAAATTCCCTTTGATGATAAAAACGACAACCTAAATACTTAATAAGTCGTCGTTTTTACACAAGATTAATGGATCAATTTTGTCAGTTCATCACCCAAATGGACTATGTTTAATAAACTTTCTATGCTAATTTTATTTCAGGACATTTTTAACGGATCTAAGAATGACTATAAAAACAAAAGAGCTAGCAGAACTTACAGCTCAAATATCTGCTGCAGCGCTAGACACTTCAAAATGGAAAAACGTTCTTAAAAGCTTACACATATACTCAGAAGGCGTTAAAGCACAGCTATCCTGCCGCGATATAAAGACAGGAAAGTCAACTGGCGCATACGCCCATGGTTTTGACCCACATTGGGTAGATTTATTTCATCAGCACTTTCACAGTATTAATCCTTGGACCCCAGGGTATGATTTAATAAGCGAAGGAGCGGTTACATCCAGCCAATCACTTTGCTCTCATCAACAGCTTATAAATTCCGAGTTTTATAACGACTGGCTTAAACCCCAGGAAGATATTTTATACGGTGCTAGCTTGTTGCTAATTAAAGAGGGGCATCGAATGATCACCCTAAGCGGCAATGTACGAAAAATAGATGGAGACACTAAAGAGCAAGAGTGGATGAGCCTTATCGGCTTAATTGCACCTCACATGCGCCAAGCACTTGAGATAAACAAGATGCTAGATTCTTATTCACTTGAGCAATATGTAGCGAGAAACATCCAGGAGAAGCAGCCTACGGCTATCTTTATTTTGTCTTACTCAGGCAAGTTAACCTATAGCAACACATATGGCTCAGCTCTCCTAGAAGAAGCTGATGTCATTAAAATTAACTCTACATCATCTCTTCAGTTAATTAATCAGACAGCTGATAAACATCTCGCCAAAACCTTTTACTTATCTGCTAAAAACGGTCATGCACCACCAAGCTCGTTTCCAATTGCGGTCAACAACTATTACGATTTCGACGCACACACTTTAAATATTGATTCCCACAGATTAACTACGTCACCCTATGGAAGTTTGTTAACCAGTGACCAGCCAACAATCATACTCACGCTATACAAAGTATTAAAAGCCGATGCAAAGCTTTCACAATTAGCTAATATTGAAAAGTTAACAGATGCCGAGAAAGCGGTGGTGTTACTATTTCACAAGGGCGATTCATTAAGGGATATTGCACAAAAACGCAGCACTAGTATTCATACAGTGAGATGCCAATTCAAATCATCCATGGCTAAACTAAAAGTTAGCTGCCAAGCACAGCTAATTAGATTGCTAAATGAAATATAGAAAATTTTGGAGCTAGTTAAGTAAGGTGAAACCTTTTAACTAGCTCTTGAGGAATCAACTTAATCGAACACCACCAAAATATGGGACAATTCTCGCACCAAACTGCTCGGCTAAAAGTATAATTTTCTCATCACTTTCGCCTAGCACTTCAAACTCCAAATCACAGATTTTAACAATTTCCTGCAGAATACCAGCTACATTATTCACATGAATTTCTACCGCATCTGAATTCCTAAATGTTTCAAGATGTGTGCAAGCTTTACGTTCTTCATCCACATAGGACTCATATTGCAATGTTCCCTGTTCACTTTCAGCAATTAGTGACGCTTCTCTAAAAAGCTTCTTAAATTCTGCAATGTTTGAAATATTAGTAATACGTGTAATAACTCTTAATTCATGCATATTTCATTCCTTTGAAACGGCTTTAGAGAGCTAATACCTATTAGCTCCCCTTACTCAACGTTAACCCTGCTGTCGCTTAACTGACTTCTTCAGCACCTTTTTAGCTTTGCGCTTTTTTGCACGGTTTGAAAGCCCTTTGCTCCCTTTCGTTACCCCTGCAACTTCTCGCTCAGCCGCTGAGAGGTTGGCTTTTACTTTATCTTTAACTGATTTTACCTTCTTAGGTTTTCTCGGCTTCTTACCAAGTTTACCTTCAATGCTTCCTTCAGGCGGCGTATCAACATTTAAAACAGCTTCTGGTTTCTGCTTGGTCCCACCCTTAGATTTTGATTTTTTTGCAGAATCATCTTTTACTTTAGGTTTACGCTTTTTAGTTTGATACAGCTCATCACTAGATACTGCTTTTGAGGCTTTGCCAGTGACCTTTTCTTTGGCTTTTGAACGTCTTGTTGCTGTTTTTTTCTTAGCGCTGGCAATCGTTGATACTATTTCAAAATCTATCTTTCGATCATCCAGATTGACTGACACAACCTTGACACTCACTTGATCACCTAAGCGGAACACTTTGCGAGTATGTTCACCCACCATACGCTGCTTAGCGGCTTCAAAATGATAGTAGTCTTTAGGTAATGAACTAATATGGATTAGCCCTTCAATATACACATCTTTAAGCTCAACAAATAAGCCAAAGCCTGTAACAGCGGTGACAACACCATTGAAATCATTGCCCACTTCCGCTTGCATGTATTCACATTTAAGCCACGCCATGACATCGCGTGTCGCATCATCCGCACGGCGCTCTGTCATCGAGCAGTGCTCGCCTAACTGTAAAACTTGCTCCATAGAATATGGGTAGCGATAGCTTGTATCTAATTTAAAGTCATCTGCACGCTTAATCGAACTACTAGTACTATCTGAGTGAATCAATGAGCGAATTGCACGATGAATTAACAGATCAGGATAGCGTCTTATCGGAGATGTGAAATGTGTGTATGCAGGATAAGCTAATCCAAAGTGGCCCTCTTCCTCTGGGCTATAAGTCGCCTGAGTCATTGAGCGCAGCATCATTACTTGTATGACCTGTTTATCGGCCCGCTCCGAGATATCAATCGCAAGCTGTTGATAGTCACTCGGCTGCGGATCATCCTGCCCTGCTAACTCAAGGCCAAGCTCTGCTAAATAGCTACGCAGGTTTTGCAGCCTCTCTGTTTTTGGCGAGTCATGTACGCGGTATAGCGTTGGGATTTTTGCCGCCTTTAAAAAACGCGCCGTTGCAACGTTTGCACACAACATGCACTCTTCAATTAGTTTATGAGCATCGTTGCGTACTATCGGTACGATTTTATCGATTTTGCGATCTTCTGCGAACAGCACACGGGTTTCAACCGTATCAAAGTCCATTGCACCACGTTTGTCACGCGCTGCACGCAATACAGTGTATAAGTTTTTCAAGGTACGTAAATGCGGCATAACCTCTGCGTACTCTTCACGTAACTTAGCACTTTTCTCACTCGCCGTGTTATCCAACATCGCCCCTACTTTATTATAAGTAAGTCGCGCATGTGAATGGATCACCGCTTCATAAAACTTGTAGCCTGATAAACGACCTGCTGCACTGATGGTCATTTCACACACCATCGCCAGGCGATCTTCTTTCGGCTTTAACGAACAAAGGCCATTTGATAACAGTTCAGGCAGCATAGGCACAACAAAGTCAGGGAAGTAGACTGAGTTACCGCGCTTATGCGCTTCAATATCTAGTGCGCTATTGGGTTTTACATAATGGCTCACATCAGCGATAGCGACCCATAAACGCCAGCCACCTGATTTTTTAGGCTCAGCATATACTGCATCATCAAAGTCACGGGCGTCTTCACCATCAATAGTGACTAACGCCAATTTACGTAAATCAACACGGCTCAACTTTGACTCTTCACTGACAACTGGTGCTAAATCCGCAATTTCGTCAGTGACTTCTTGCGGCCAGTGCTCAGGGATATCGTAGTTGTGAATTGCAACTTGGATTTCCATTCCCGGCGCCATGTGATCACCGAGCACTTCAATAACTTTCGCTTGCGCGAGATTGCGTTTGCTAGGCTGCTGTGTGATTTCAACAACCACTAGCTGGTCGTTTTTATAACTCAATCCCGATTCAGGATCTGCAATAACGATGATTTCTTGGGTAATACGTTGATTCTCTGAGCGCAGGTGGCCAAAGCCATTTTCACCGCTAAAACGCCCTACTAGCTTAGTTGTATTGTGCTCAATAACTTCAACAACTTTGCCTTCACGACGCCCGCGTGAATCCTTACCTAATGGCTGAATTAATACTTTATCACCATCAAACACTTGGCGCATTTGGCGCGCACTCAAAAAGATATCGCTGCCTTTTTCAGGGCTGGCAAAACCAAAGCCATCGCGATGCCCAATGATACGACATGTGATTAAATCCATTTGCTTGAGGATACCGAACTCGTTTTGTCGATTACTCATTAGCTGCCCGTCACGACACATTGCCTTTAGACGATACATCACAGCATTAAAAGAATCCTCATCTTCCACTTGCAGCTGAGCACATAACTCAGGATGAGAGATAGGTGCGCCAAACTCTGCCATAAAGCCTAAAATAAGCTCACGGCTCGGTACTGGGTTTTCATATTTTGCCGCTTCACTTTTTGCAGCAGGATCTTTTTTGATCCATTCTTTACTCATTTTTATTTCCTTATACTGACGCTCTTAATGGCCTTATCAGCCTGCGCCTTGCTAAGGAACATGCGAACAAACTCGCAGTGACAGATCACAAGCCGGTTCGCATATTCCCTTAGCTGTATTATTAAATTGTTTTATTATTTCAGCTTTATGCTGAATCATTATTTGCGTTGATTTTTCAGGTATTTACAACCCTGAAGTACAACACCTTATCATACATTAGCAGCTCTATGACTGCTGAGGTCTCATATAATAAAACGCAAAAAACCGAGTAAGCACTCGGTTTTTTTATGTTTTACTCATCCGACCCCGTTACTAGCTCATATTAAACAAGCGTTGTTACGGCTTTGTTTCAGTTTCTGGCTCTTCTTCTTCACCGTCATAACCGTCGGTTTCAAAGCCTTCACCTTCCACAAATTCATGTTCTTGCTTGGGCGGAATGATCAAATCTTCTTTAGTAACGCCCATCAAAATCAACGCATTAGCAGCGACATAAATTGAAGAGTATGTACCAACAACAACCCCAACAAGCAGCGCAATTGCAAAGCCAAAGATCATTTGACCACCGAAGATAGCCAAAATGACCAACACTAACAAGGTCGTTAATGAGGTCACGATTGTACGGCTTAATGTTTGGCTCAGTGATACATTCATCACTTCAATAGGTGTCTCTTTGCGAAGCTTGCGAAAGTTTTCACGTATTCTATCTGATACAACAATAGTATCGTTCAATGAATAACCGATAACCGCAAGTATCGCCGCCAACACTGTTAGGTCAAACTCAAGCTTAAACAATGCAAAGAAACCTAACACGATAATTACATCATGCACTAAGGCAACTACAGCACCTACTGAGAACTTAAGCTGGAAGCGGAACGTTACGTACACCATGATCATAAACAATGCCAAAAGCATGCCTAAACCACCTTGTTCGCGTAGCTCATCCCCTACTTGCGCCCCTACAAACTCGTTGCGGCGCAGCTCAATCGCTTGATCTGCTTCAGATTCCAATACCGCTAGCACTTTGTTGCCAAGCTTAGGATCATGATCAGCCTGTAGGCGGATTAAGATATCTTTTGGCGAACCAAAGGTTTGCACAACAACATCTTTGAAACCAGCATCTACTAACTGCGAGCGAATCAGCTTTGTATCTGCATCTTGCTCATAGTTAACCTCAACCAGAGAACCGCCGGTAAAATCCAACCCAAGCTTTAGACCATTAACCGCCATAGAACCGATGGCAATTATCAAAAGCAGCGCGGAAAATGCGAGTGCTAACTTACGCACTCCCATAAAATTTATAATTTTTGCATCCATTTTCTTTGCCCTTATATCGACAGTGACTTAATTTGACGGCCACCGTAAGTCAAGTTAACGAGTGCACGCGTCACCATAATGGCGGTAAACATTGACGTTACAATACCGACAGATAAGGTAATTGCGAAACCTTTCACAGGCCCCGTTCCCATTGAGAACAGTATAATCGCAGCAATTAATGTCGTTATGTTGGCATCAAAAATGGTAGTGAATGCACGCTCAAACCCAGAGTTAATTGCCGACTGCGGCGGTAAGCCGTTAGCCAACTCCTCTTTTATTCGAGCAAATATGAGCACGTTTGCATCAACCGCCATCCCCACCGTCAATACGATACCTGCAATACCTGGTAATGTTAGTGTCGCTGAAAGCATCGACATAACAGCAGTTAGCATGACTAAGTTGATCATCAGTGCAATATTGGCAAGCAAACCAAAAACACGGTAGTAAACCAGCATAAATAACAACACTAAAGCAAAACCGATTTTAACTGAGGTTATACCTTGCGCTATATTTTCAGCACCTAAACTTGGCCCAACAGTACGCTCTTCCACAAAGTAGATAGGCGCTGCTAGTGCACCTGCGCGTAGCAGTAGTGCAAGCTCGGTTGATTCACCTTGCCCGTCAAGGCCAGTGATTCTGAATGAATTACCTAATACAGATTGAATCGTTGCTAAAGAGATGATCTTTTTCTCAACGTAAGGCGTACGCTTAGCTACACGCTCACCATCTACCGTTTCATAGGTAGTACGTGCTTTGTGCTCGATAAACAACACAGCCATACGACGCTGAATTGCATCGCTAGTGGTGCGAGACATCAGCTGACCACCCTTAGAATCTAAGGTGATATTAACTTGTGGCAAACCGTTTTCATCAAACGATGCTTGAGCGTTAGATACGTTAGCACCGGTAACAATCACATCTTTTTCGATAGTAGCACTGCGGCTAGGTTCTGAGCGGAAGTTGAAAACTTCAGTCGCAGAGCGGCTAGCACTTGGTGTTGCTTCTAAGCGAAATTGTAAGTTAGCTGTTTTACCTATAATACGCTTCGCTTCAGCGGCATCTTGAATACCAGGCAGCTGCACAACAATACGGTTACGACCTTGGCGCTGAACTAACGGCTCAGCAACACCTAGCTCGTTTACACGATTACGCAGGGTCGTTAAGTTTTGTTTGATCGCATAATCTTCAATGTCTTTAATAGTGCTTGGTTTTAGGTTAACCACCACATAAAAGCTACCATTACGCTCTTCCCCTGTGACTAGAAACTCAGGGTATTCATTACGAATAAAGCTCTGTGCTTTATCACGTACATCTTGTTTGGCAAACTTAACAGCTAGCGCGCCATCTTCATCTCTATCAACCGCGCGGTATCTTAATACTTCAGCACGCAATTTAGTTTTGATTTCAGAGATATAAACTTCAAGGCGCTGACCTACCGCCTGTGACATATCAACTTCAAGTAAGAAGTGAACACCACCGCGCAAATCAAGACCAAGCTTCATCGGGCCTGCGCCAATATCAGTTAGCCACTGAGGTGTTGTTGGCGCTAAGTTCAACGCGACAACATAATCATCACCTAACATTTCGGCAACTATTTGTTTTGCTTTTAGTTGAGCTTCACTGTCGTTAAAACGAATTAAGGCATTTTTGTCGGTCACTTCACTTGCTTTTACAGCAAGGTTTTCTCTCTTTAATGCTTTTTCTACCCGATCAACCAGCTTTTGATCTGTGCTATAAATATCGCGAGTACCCGAGATTTGAAGAGCATAGTCATCAGGATAGAGGTTAGGCGCTGCATAAAGTGCACCAAGAACCATCACGATTACGATAAGCAGGTTTTTCCAAAGAGGATAACGATTGAGCATAGTGCTCGCTTCCTTTTCAAATACGAAAACGCCATTTTACAATGGCGTGAGAGGAGCACCTTTATCAGGCTTAGATACGCACTAAGGTAGCGCGCTGAAGATAAAGGCGCCTAACAATTATATGTTTTTCATTGTGCCTTTAGGCAGTGCAGCTGAAACATGCACTTTTTGGAAGCTTAGCTGTGTACCTTCACTTACTTCTAGTGTCACGTAATCATCATTTACTTTAACAACTCTGCCGATGATGCCACCAGATGTCATCACTTCGTCACCTTTAGCAATCGCAGAAACTAGGTTTTTATGATCTTTTGCACGCTTTGCCTGTGGACGCCACATGAAAAAGTAAAAAATCAGACCAAAACCAACTAAAAAGATGATGTTGAAAATTCCGCCATCAGGTCCTGCTGCTGCGCCTTCAGCGTATGCTGGAGATATAAAAAAGCTCATTGCTACTCCTAAAATATTGTTAATCATTATGTTCAATTATAAAGCCGCTTTGTTACGGTTGCTCACGTGTAATTCCTTTATCTTTAAAGACTTAATCTTCTAAAGGCGGAACATCTAAACCACGCTTGCGGTAAAACTCTTCGACAAAGTCGCTCAATTTACCTTGATCTAAGGCATCGCGCAATCCCTGCATCACACGTTGGTAAAAACGTAAATTGTGGATTGTGTTTAATTGCGAACCTAGTATCTCTTTACACTTATCTAAATGATGTAAATAAGCGCGACTAAAGTTGCGACAAGTGTAGCAATCACAAGTTTCGTCCAAAGGCCGAGTATCTGTTTTATTGGAGGCATTTCTTAGCTTTACAACCCCTGTATCAACAAACAAATGCCCATTACGTGCATTACGTGTCGGCATAACACAATCGAACATATCGACACCACGGCGCACACCTTCTACTAAATCTTCAGGTTTGCCCACGCCCATCAAATAACGCGGTTTATCTTCAGGTAATTTATGCGCGATATGATCAAGCACTTTAATCATTTCATCTTTAGGCTCTCCTACTGACAAGCCTCCAATGGCATAACCATCAAAACCAATATCTGTTAAACCTTCAAGTGACTCATCACGTAGGTGCTCAAACATACCACCTTGCACAATCGCAAAAAGTGCTGAAGCACTATCACCGTGCGCTTTCTTTGAACGCTCAGCCCAACGCAATGATAAACGCATTGAATCGGCAGCTTCTTTCTCCGTTGCAGGGTAAGGCGTGCACTCATCAAAGATCATTACCACATCAGATCCAAGGTCTTTCTGTACTTGCATTGACTCTTCAGGGCCAACAAATACTTTGTCGCCATTAACTGGTGACTGGAAAGTTACGCCTTTTTCAGTGATCTTGCGCATCTTACCTAGGCTAAATACTTGGAAGCCGCCTGAATCAGTTAAGATAGGCCCCTGCCACTGCATGAAATCATGTAAATCGCCATGCTGCTTAATAATTTCAGTACCCGGACGCAACATTAAATGAAAGGTATTACCCAAAATCATATGTGCGCCGATTTCCTCTACATCCCTTGGCAACATACCTTTAACAGTACCGTAAGTACCAACAGGCATGAATGCAGGTGTTTCAACAACACCGCGCGGGAACTCTATACGCCCACGACGCGCCTTACCTTCTTGCTGTAACTTTTCAAACTTCATAAAACAGGTTCTAGACACTGTAAATCCTCTTTTTTATCGGCGAAACAGGCCAATATTAGGCTGATAATCAGCTATTTTTTAAATTTGTAATTTCGTACTTTAACAGTATTCAATGACTGCTAAAGCGCTGTAATCTAGGTATCACTCACCTAGCTTAGGCGATATAAACATCGCATCACCATAACTAAAGAAGCGATACTTCTCAGCAACAGCATGCTGGTATGCATTCATTGTATTGTCGTACCCTGCAAATGCACTCACCAGCATTAACAAGGTTGATTCAGACAAGTGAAAATTGGTAATTAATCTGTCAACAATTTGGTACTTATAACCAGGATAAATAAAGATATTAGTATCCCCAGTAAAAGGTGCTAGCTCATCTGTATCATTTTTAGCGGCTGCTGATTCCAAACAACGCACACTAGTAGTACCTACTGCAATAACACGACCACCAGCGGCTTTAGTAGCTTTAACTTGCTCGCACACCTCTTCGCTGACTTCGATATACTCAGCATGCATCTGATGCTCATCGACCGTTTCAACCTTCACTGGTTGAAAGGTACCTGCACCTACATGCAAAGTAACGAAAGCTGTATTAACGCCTTTATCTTTAATTTTCTCAATCAACGCTTCATCAAAATGCAAACCCGCGGTTGGCGCTGCAACCGCACCCGGCTTTTGATTGTAAACCGTTTGATAACGCTCGCGGTCTTCTAGCTGATCTTCACGGTTCATATAAGGCGGAAGCGGCATATGCCCATGCTCTTCAAGAGCATTAATCAATGAGCCCTCTATAACAAAAGACAGCTCAAACAAATTCCCCTGTCTACCAGTGACACTCGCTTGAATGCCCCCTTCAAGCTGTAATACAGCCCCTTCCTTTGGAGAGCGGCTAGAGCGAACATGTGCAAGTGCTGTTTTCTCACTAGTCACCCGTTCTATCAGAACCTCAACCTTGCCACCTGTTTCTTTTTGGCCATACAAGCGCGCTGGAATTACACGGGTGTTATTGAAAACTAATAAGTCACCAGGGCTAAGAACATCAACAATATCGCTGAACTGACGATCTGCTAACTCACCACTTTCACCATCTAAGCAAAGCAAACGACTGGCTGTACGCTGTTCTAAAGGAAAGCTAGCAATTAGCTCTTCAGGTAATTCGAAACTAAAATCTGATACTTGCATTGAATACACTTATGTCTATTAATTTTTGAACAGCGATAGGAGAGATCCATCAACACAACAACTGTCACAATAGGAATGAGGCGCGAAATTATACAGCAAAAATAATATTATTTAAGGAAAAAACCATTAATTGATTGACGCATCTAAATAGCACCCTATAATACGCCGCATCCACAACATCTCTATCTAGTTATTAAAGAGATAAATGTCGGACAAAAGCTAAAATCAATGCCAGTGTGATGGAATTGGTAGACATAGGGGATTCAAAATCCCCCGCCCTTAAAAGCGTGCCGGTTCGAGTCCGGCCACTGGTACCAT
>CAKZOD010000110.1 GCA_937136055.1 uncultured Oceanospirillaceae bacterium
TGTTGAGCAACTCGTCAATGCTGGGATATTCAAGGTTAGGGATTTCTAGGTCGAATTGCCCTAATGCATAGCGAACGAGGCAGCATAAAGAGTGGATGATTTCATGCTGCCTGTGCGATAACAAAGAATTTAGCCCTGCAACCTTTGCTATCTTTGCCCTTCATACCCACCCAGCTCTATATATAGCTTAATCAACTCCAACTCTTCGGGGCTTTTTGTAGTATCCGAAGCCAGTGCTTTTTTGAGGCTAGCTAAAGTGTAATCACGGTAGGACTTAGTAACGCCTTGCTTTTTTACGATCGCCTCTAGTTCTTTCGCTCGCTCAATAGTCGCTTGGCGCTGCTTTAACTCTTCTATCATAGATTGCTCAGCAATCGCCGCTTCATCGGTCTCTTTTTGAGTAGCTGATGATATCTCCTCAGCTACTTTGTAGTTATAACCACCTTCTTCAATGTAAAGTTTAATTAAAGCTATTTCTTCATTGCTTTTAGCCTTTTTAGAAACCAGTGCTGCTTCTAGCTCATGTAGGCTAAAATGTTGGTAAATGTTATCTATACCCTGCTCAGCTAGCTGGGCAGATAATTCAATGATTTTAAGCTGCACTGGGTCGGTAACTTCAGGGGCTTGCTGAGAAGTTAATGTTCCATCAGCATTGGGCATCTCACGCTCTGGGTAGTGGTACTGCCATGTAAAAAATGGGTTTTTAGGTACTTCGGACGCAGTAAATTTAGGGTAGCGGCTAACGCTGCGTATTTTGGCATCTAGCTCGATAGCTTGCTTATCTATCGATTTTGAAAATTTGTAGCTGCGAAACCGCATCAATTTTTCGAGTAACCATAAACGGCCAATTTTCGGATCTGGGATCGATCTCTTTGATGATTTTCCTTCAACTTGAGATTCAAATTTTGCGCCCTGCATATATTGGTTCAACCAATTCCAATATAGCAAGCAAGGGTCGCCACCGAGCTCTAAATCATCCAATAAATTATTGTTAATCCCTGATAAAAGCACCCAGTGCTCAACTACATGATTGTTTTTATCTAGTGAATACAAGCACACGGAGATCGCTCTGTGGGTTGCTAAGAAAAAGGTGAAAGGATTAGTGCCTCGCCATAGTTTAACCTTTGTTTTATTCCAGTCAGCTACCCACACTTTCCCCATAAATTTTGTGTAGACAAGCCCGTGTTTTTGGTTAAAGCGAACTGGGCGGGGATAGGGGGAGAAGAGGTAATGGAGGCCTAATAAAAAAAGAATGGATGCTAAAAAAATACCAAATATAAATTTATAGTACAGATTTTCATTTAAATAATACTTCAAAGTATCAATTACAAACTCTGATCGAGTTTGATTTGGAAATGTATTTGATGTAAGTAGATGATTAAAGATTTCCATATAGTCAGCTAAGATAAATAAAAACCATGCAAGGACCAAATTTAAGGCCATAAACATGATAGGAGCAATCCGCTTAGCATCAACATAATCTTTCGATTGACCAATTAACCAATAATCAATATGGTATTTAAAACGACGAGGAATACTGCTTGCCTTATAAGTGCTCTCTAGGTAAGGGTTGTCGAGCCAATGTGTTTCTTTCATTAATTATTCCTATCAACTAGTGAACTATATTAAGCCCTAAATTAAACGTCTGGATAAATACCAGTAGGTATCTCATCGAAATATTCTACTGCTGTTTCACTCCTACCTTGTGGAAAATACCTGAACTGTATTTTTGTCACCTCGTTCATCTCAAAATCTTTAGGTTTAGGTAAAGTGAAAATATCTGTATCTTTGGTCCGCTGCCAAAACTCTTCATCGTCACTGGGGAAATTAAAATTGTAAATTGATTTTGACTTGCTATAGTGGCCGAATCCCCCACCAACAAAACCGGCATCATGAGTGATGATCGTAAATTCAAATATTGAAATGCCAGCGGTAAATTCCGGTAAAACAGCCTGAAAGGAGTTTTTATCTTTTGTTATTGTTGGGCTATACAATCTTGAATAGTAATCTGATATTTCAGTTTTCATAAAACCAACAATGCCGTCTTTTTTCACTTCAGGTTTTACTATTACTCCATCATCAGGTATCAATTTTGCAATTGCCAATTGAGCAGGAAACCCTCGTAAATTGCTAGCATCTTGGGATTGATATGCTATATCTTCCCTTCCAATATTTTCCCAATAAAGATACTTAGGGATACCATTAAAGTAACCTCTCTTTTTTCCTCCCCAAAAACCATCAGCCACCCAATTTTCAAGCTCGCTATTCGCGGTAAAAAATTTGCCGGCGACGCCAATTAACGCCAAGGCAAGACCAGCTACTGCCAGTGGTGCGACTGCGATAGCTGCTGTGCTTGCTATTGCCAACCCCGTTGTACCAATAACACCTGCAAGCGCGCTCAATACAATCATAGCGCCACCTACAACGCTAGACCCTGCATACATAGCAGCATCCATATCGTTACGATCGGAATAAGATATTGCTTGAAAAATATTCGTAATAGAGTCGATTAGTGCGATGATCGGAGTAGTTTTGGCTATGCTTTTTGCTGAGGCTAGGGCGATGCCTTTAATACTAGTTTTACCTGCCGGTGTCGTTACTCCTAAGTTTGTAGGGACGTTTATAGCACTTAGAAATTTAGTCGCTGCTACGCCGATAAGTTTATCGGCATTCTTGTTTATAGCCAAGGCACCTGCTTCAGCCAAAACTACGGTGTGGTAGAAGTTTTTTAAACCCATCATATCTTTTGCTCTGGCTGTACTTTTAGTTTCTAAGCGTTTTAACTCAGGGCCTGAGACATAAAGACCGTAAAGATAGGCAACACTAGCTAATCCACTAGCGGCTCGAACAGTACCTTGCGGAGGACTGAAGTGAGGTTTATCATCAAGCGTGAGTACTTTCATCTCCTCGCTTAACATAGAACCGTAATAATTCACTAACTTACTATTGTTCCAACTGTTAACGGAATTATTATGCTCATTGATTGCTTCGACAAATACGCCTAAGTTTTTGTTGGTTATTCTAACTATGACGCCATGTGTTTTTGCAATATTTTTAATTATGGTTGCTGTTTTGGAGGAGTCAATTTGGAATGCTTTTATACCTAGCTGGTTAACTTCTTTGACGAAGGCAATACTCATTTTTTGAGAGCTGGCGACTCTTCTAAGAAATTCATCTGAAGCTTCTAGAAAAAGCTTTCTTGCCGCAAATATTTCATCTTTCCCTGAGAGAAGAGCACTATCCAATACTCCAATTTGATCAACTACAAAACTTGATACTGCTTTTACCATTGATGCAATATCGTAGCGGATAGTCCCTTCGCCTGATAGATCTGAAAAGAGAACATTATCAATCTGTTGCTTGCCTTCTTTGGAGGTTTCCAGACCTTGCGTCATATCGCAGGAAGCAGCTAATGTGTGTGTTGTAGACCTTAGTTTATCGATGATACTGATACACTCGGATTCAGCTTTTAGGAGCTGATGATAGGCAGTGACACTGCCAGTATCTGTTTTTTTATTCCAGTTCTCTATATGCTTGGCAACCGATTTGATAGCTTTGTTCAACTGTTTAGTTTGATCAGCTATCTTCTTTCTGGTTTTTTCGAATTCAGGGTTTAATGCTGCAACAGCCGCTTTTTGGTCTTTAGTGGCTCTATGAGCATCGAATACTTTTGAAGCTTTGCTTAACTTTGCTAACTCAGCGGGGCTCATGTTGGCTTTGACTTCATTAACAGGGTCAAAATTAAACCTTTTAGAATCAAATAATTTACCAGGTTGATCGGGGGAATACTGGTTTTCCAGTGTTTTTTGGCGAACTTCTGCTTCGAATTGATCGATCGTTTTACGAGCATCATTTAATGTGTTGCTGAAGGGGGTATCAATATAAGGCAAAGCCCCTTCCAGTTGCGTTTCTATAGCCTGGTAAGTCAAATAAGCATATTGATTCTCCATAATGTCATGGGCATGCGCTGTTGATACAGCTCCGTGAAACGCCCCTAAATCCTGACTTATCCCAATTGGGTCATGTAATACTACGACTTTACCCACTTCAATCTTATTTTTAGTTTCGTTGAATATTTGATCTATCTTGGCTTGTGTGTAAGGCACACTTGGCGTAGCGCT
>CAKZOD010000111.1 GCA_937136055.1 uncultured Oceanospirillaceae bacterium
AACTCGCAACTCGCAACTCGCAACTCGCAACTCGCAACTCGCAACTCGCAACTCGCAACTCGCAACTCGCAACTCGCCACTGAATTTAAACCCCTCGGCGCTGTTTCTTACGACCAATATCCCAATTCTCTCGCGCTTGATTAACAGCTTCTATATCAGAGTGTTGTGGTAAGCCCACTTCCCACCAAGCATCGACGCTTGACCAGCGGTGTTGATCCGTTTCTACCACGATCACATAGCTGATATCACTTGCTTTGGCCCGTGCCAATGCATCGGGAATATCCGCTGCTGTGGCTATTTTTTCAGCATTGGCGCCCATGCTCTGTGCGTGTTGCACAAAATCAACCCTTGGCAAATCAGGTTTGCTTCTGCGGTGAGCGCAATCTTCTAACAAGTTGTTAAACGATTGATTGCCGGTGTTATTTTGTAACTTGTTGATTACTGCGTAACCGGCGTTATCGCACACAATAACAATCATCTTATGACCGCTGAGTACAGAGCTGTAAATATCTGAGTTCATAATTAGGTAAGAGCCATCACCCACCAGCACAATGACATCGCGCTCTGGCTGCGCTATTTTTGCACCCCAGCCACCTGCGAGCTCGTAGCCCATACACGAAAAGCCAAATTCGATATCAAAATTAGTAGTGCTTTTGGCCAGCCAGTTCATGTTGAGTTCGGCAGGTAGCCCCCCGGCAGCAGTCATGACTTTGTCATCCGCTGCACAGTGCTGATTGAGTTGGCCAATCACTTGTGCGTAAGAAGAAACTGCGCTGTTATCAAGTGCCGTTCTCTCTTTAACCGTTGCAAGCCATTGCTGGCGAAGCTTAGTTGCGTGCTCGTACCAATTGTTGCGTGCATTGCTGTTGGATGAGTTGCTGGACATTGCCAATAGCTGCTCTAGTGCGCATTTTGCATCGCCTATAATCGCACTAGCACGGTGTTTAATTGCATCAAAGCGCGCAGTGTTAATGGCGAATAATCGCATCTGTGGGTTTTCAAACGCACTCCACGAAGAGGTGACAAAATCTTGCAAGCGAGTGCCAATTGCAATCACTAGATCAGCTTGTGCTGCCAGCTGATTGGCGCTATTAGAGCCAGTCGGCCCTATTGGGCCACAGTTGAGTGGTTCATCAGCTAATAGCAGGGTACGCCCGGCAATGGTTTCAACCACTGGTATCTTATGCTGGCGAGCAAAGCTTAACAGTGGATGTTGAGCTTTACTGTAGATGGCACCACCCCCTGCAATAATCAAAGGTTTCTCGGCGTGGTTGAGTTGCTCAACGAGTGCTTGTAACTCGCAGGCCTCAGCAGGTGGTCTGCGAATGCGATGCACTTTTGGCGTAAAAAAGCTTTCGGGGAAGTCGTAACTAATCCCTTGCACATCTTGAGGTAAGCCGATAAATGCTGGGCCACAATCTGCGGGGTCAAGCATAGTGTTTATGGCTTGAGGCAAACTTTGCATCAGTTGCTCAGGGCTGGTAATTCGATCCCAGTAACGGGTGACAGCTTTAAATGCATCGTTAGCGGTGGTGGTCGGGTTATTGAAATGCTCTACCTGCTGCAAAACGGGATCGGGTAAGCGGCTATTAAAGACATCGCCACTAAGTAGTAACAGCGGTAAGCGATTTGTGTGTGCAACCCCCGCTGCGGTTACCATATTGGTGGCGCCTGGGCCTACTGATGAAGTGGCAATTGCAATGCGTCGGCGCTTATTAGCCTTTGAGAAAGCGACGGCAGCAAGGGCCATCGATTGCTCATTTTGACCGCGCCAAGTGGGAATGAGCTGCTGATTTCTGGCTAGTTGCTCACCGAGACATGTCACATTACCGTGACCAAAAATAGCAAATGCACTCCCAAATAGAAGCTCTGTTTTTCCATCGTTTTCAATTTGTTGAGCCGTTAAGTACTTAATCAACGCCTGAGCGACGCTCAAGCGGATGCAATTTTTGGTGACGTCAGTCATCAGTTTAGCCTTTTGTTATTGTTAGAAATAGTTAATCGGATGCTCTTTAGGTAAGAACAAACTCAATGCCTTTTTAGTTTTACTGAGAGT
Source organism: uncultured Oceanospirillaceae bacterium (assembly GCA_937136055.1). Lineage (GTDB taxonomy): Bacteria > Pseudomonadota > Gammaproteobacteria > Pseudomonadales > Balneatricaceae > Rs1. Next base: position 2,057 of record CAKZOD010000111.1, read on the forward strand.
AAATGCCTTGTGCTATCACAGGGCAAAATATAAAACAGATTGAAATCATTTTGCAAACGTTTTCAAAGATAAAATTATTTAAAAGTGGTTGAGGCTAGGTTTTACTGAGTTCTGGTGATAAATCAACCAAAATAACGCTAAATTATAATTGACTTAATGAAAACGTTATCATAATAATGCGTCACTCTTTGGTGCTTTGTATTGAGCTCACTTGGCTGATAAATGAACAATAAAAAAACAAATAGTGAGCTGCTATGAGCTTGAATTATGAGTTTTATTATTTTTTGAGTGGTGTTGTTAATTTTTGCTATGCGGCGCTTTCAATCAAGTTGCGCGAGTCAAGCAGGCTAAAGAGGCGTCAAAATAATGAGAGTGAAGTACTCGTAAAATAAAAATAGTGAAAGGATCAATCGATGAAATTGCAACTGTCAAATGCCCCTTGCTCTTGGGGTGTCGAATTTGCTGATAGTGATAAAAACCTTCCTTGGCAACGTGTGTTGGACGAAATAAACCTCGCAGGTTATCGCGGGACAGAGCTAGGCCCCCTTGGATATTTACCAACGGATATAGCGAAATTACAAGCAGAATTGGCACAGCGTAATTTATCCGTGGTAGCAGGCACGTTATTTCAGCATTTGCATGATAGGCGTAAGCGGGCCGAGATTTTGCAATTCACCCAAGACAGCTGTCAGTTGCTAAAGGCGCTCGGTGCGAAATATATGGTGGTTATTGATCATGTGAGCTCTCCGCGTACTGATCAAGCAGGTCAAATACAAACAGCCACACGTTTAGATGACAGTGATTGGTCAGAGATGATGGAGACGATTCGACTGGCCAGTGAAATTTGCCTAGAAAACGAGATTACGCCGACACTTCATCCTCATACAGGTACTTATATAGAGTATGCCGATGAACTTGATAAAGCGATGCACGACTTACCACAATCCCTTGTCAGCCTATGTATTGATACTGGGCATTGCTTTTATGCAGGGATGCAGCCTGAGCAAGTGATTGAGCAATATGCGCAGCGTATTAAATACCTTCATTTTAAAGATATTAATCCTCAAATACTGAGCTCAGTGGTGGTCAATAGCACGGACTTTTACAGTGCAATCAGCCAAGGGGTGTTTTGTCCATTAGGGCAGGGAGGCGTGAATTTTGTCTCAGTTCGAGCCGCATTAGAAAAAATAGACTATCAAGGCTGGGTGACCGTTGAGCAAGATATGGACCCAGCAATCGATAACAACCCTCTGCAAAATGCGATTAACAGCAGGAACTTTATTGAACAGTATTTTAGATAAATATTTTCACAGGCTAGATCTTGAATATCTTCACAGCTTGAGCAGAGCAAACTTAAGCTGTGATTTGAAAACACCTAACAAAAATAAACAATAGGTATCAAACATGGTTGATGCAAGCCACGACTCTCAAGCTTCACAAATGCAAAATGCTGCCCCAGATGAACGGGTTCGCAAAGAATCTTTCTTTAAAAGGCTACTTACTCGCCCAGAGCTCGGCTCTGTTTCGGGGGCGCTATTAGTCTTTCTCTTCTTCGCCATTGTGGCGGGGGATTCAGGAATGTTTAATGCCGATGGTATTCTTAACTGGAGTACCGTTTCAGCACAGCTTGGTATTTTGGCTATAGGTGCTTGTCTTTTGATGATTGCCGGTGAGTTTGATTTATCGATAGGCTCCATGATCGGCTTTGCTGGCATGATGATGTCTATCCCTGCCCTTTACTGGGGATGGCCGGTGTGGACTTGCATTATATTTGCTTTTGCAGGGGCTATGCTAATTGGCTTTATCAACGGCTATATTGTCGTACGAACCGGGCTTCCCTCTTTTATCGTCTCACTTGCATTTCTGTTTATATTGCGTGGTTTAACCATCGCTCTATCTATTTTATTTACCAATAAAACCATAGTGTCAGGGGTTTCAGAAGTCGCCGAAGGGGATTTGCTCGCCGCCGCCTTTGGTGGGCAAATTGGCACAAGCTTTTTTAATTGGCTCGGGCAAATCGGTTGGATTGAAACTTACTCTGATGGCAGTCCTATCGTATCGGGTATTCCTATGGTGATTATTTGGTGGTTGCTACTGGCGACAATCAGCTCTTTTGTATTACTGCGGACTCAGTTTGGTAATTGGATATTTGCCGCAGGGGGAGATGCCAAGGCGGCTAAAAATGTTGGAGTTCCTACTGATAAAGTAAAAATAATTCTGTTTATGTTCACTGCTTTCTGTGCAACGGTTTTTGCTGCTTGCCAGGTCTTTGAGTTTGGCTCTGCTGCAGCGGATCGCGGTTTACTTAAAGAGTTTGAAGCAATTATTGCGGTAGTTATCGGTGGTGCACTGCTAACCGGAGGGTATGGGTCTGTTGTGGGGGCGTGTTTTGGGGCTTTGATATTTGGCGTTGTGCAAATGGGGATTTTCTTTACGGGGGCTGATTCAGATTGGTTTAGGGTGTTCTTAGGGGTGATGTTATTAATTGCTGTGTTGTTCAATAACTATATTCGTAAACGCGTAACGGGGTCTTTGTAAACGTGAATGAATGTTTCTAATGAACCAGTACTAATCGTTATGCGCAAAAGGAGTAATAAGTTATGAGTGAATATATTTTAGAGCTGAAAAAAGTGAGCCGCTATTTCGGTTCAGTGATCGCCCTTAAAGATATCGATATGCAAATCAAACTAGGTGAAGTGCATTGCCTGCTAGGCGATAACGGGGCAGGCAAGTCAACATTGATCAAAACATTAGCAGGCGTGCATCTGGCCTCTGAAGGAGAGTTTTTATTAAACGGTGTTCCCACGGCTTTTAGCTCTCCAAAGGATGCTTTAGATAAAGGTATTGCCACCGTTTATCAAGATCTCGCGCTAGTCAATTTAATGAGCGTAACACGCAACTTCTTTATGGGCCGTGAAATTACCAAACAATGGGGGCCGTTCAAAGTATTCGACACCGAAAAAGCCAATGCCATTGCCAGTGAAGGTCTCGCGCAAATGGGTATCGATGTACGTGACCCTGAGCATCCTATCGGTACTATGTCAGGGGGGGAGCGACAGTGCTTGGCAATTGCACGAGCCATTCATTTTGGCGCAAAAGTACTGATTTTAGATGAGCCCACGGCTGCGTTAGGGGTAAAGCAATCAGCCAATGTATTGAAAGTGATAGCAAAAGCGCGTTCAAGGGGATTAGCGGTTATTTTGATTACCCATAATGTGCATCATGCCTATCCGGTTGCTGACAGATTTACATTATTGAACCGTGGTAAGAGCTTAGGTACTTGGAAGAAATCTGAAACTACCCGTGAAGAGATTCTAGAGATGATGGCGGGTGGTCAAGAGCTTGAAAACTTAGAAGCTGAGCTTGCTGAGTTCAATCGGGTGGATCAACAAACGGCAACGGCCTAATTTTATTGAGCACTGATTTTTACAGCGTTCGGTGCCTAGAACTATCAGCTGTAACTCAATTAAAACCAAAACGACAATAACGATAAAACCCGGAGGTTTTACCATGAAATTAGCAATTAAAGGTTTGTTAAAAAAGACCGCAACCCTTGGACTTACTTGTTCAATGCTGGCTATTCCTTTAGCAGTATCCACCACAGTGCAAGCAGCAGGTGAGCGCTTTGTACTGATCAGTCATGCCGATGATGCAGATTCTTGGTGGAACACGATTAAAACCGCATTGAGTGAAGCCTCTGCACAGTTAGATGTAAAAACAGAATATCGCAATCCACCCACTGGTGATCTAGCGGATATGGCGAGAATCGTTGAGCAAGTTATCGCCTCAAACCCTGATGGCATCATCTTACCTATCACTGATTATGATGTGTTAAGCGGGCCTGTTGCTAAAGCCAGAAAGAAAGGTATTCCCATCATCACTATCAACTCAGGCTCACATGAGCAATCTGAGTCATGGGGTGCACTTTTACACGTAGGTCAACCTGAGTATGCGGCGGGCAAAGGTGCGGGTAAACGCGCAAAAGCTGCTGGTGTTAAAAGCTTTGTCTGTGTTAATCACTACATCGAAAACCCTTCATCGGTTGAGCGCTGCCAAGGTTTCGCTGATGCATTAGGTATTGAGCTTAAAGGCAGTATGATTGATGTGGGTAAAGATCCAACGGATATCGAGAAGAAAGTACTGGCTTATTTGCGTAAAAATGAAAATACCGATGCTGTACTGACGCTTGGGCCTACCTCTGCTCACCCAACGTTGCGTGCACTTGAGAAGAATCGTAAAGCAGGTGAAATCTACTTCGGCACTTTTGATTTAAGCGGGGATATCGCCAAAGCTGTTAAATCGGGGGTAATTAGTTTTGCGATCGATCAACAACCGTTCTTACAAGGTTATATGCCGGTGTCTATCTTAACTAACTATGTGCGTTACGGAGTTGTTCCTGGCAATCACATTAACTCAGGTCCAGGATTTATTACGAAAGAGAATATCGAGCAAGTTGAAAAACTGGCGGGAGAGTATCGTTAATTATTTGATCGATTAACACAATATTTTGTTACATCACAGAGCGGCTGTCAGTGTCATGTATGGCAGCTGCTTAAATGTCTTCCCTATAAATGAAAGATGCATTTAAACACTAGATCCGCTATGCTTTGGCGCTTCAAAAAGATCACTAGAGAGCTTTCAATTGCGTACTTCCTCAGATAAAAGTAAGCCTGAAAAAATTACCGTAGTAGAAGTTGCAGCTGCCGCTGGTGTCTCAATTTCAGCTGTGTCTCGGGCGTTTTCTAATGGCAGTTGTTCTGAGAAAATGCGTGAAAAAGTATTTGCGGCTGCTAAATTACTTGATTATAAACCGAACCGACTAGCACGCGGCTTGAAATCCAAATCGAGCTTGATTGGCATTTTAGTCACCGATTTTGAAAACCCTGCCTACCTACCTATTTTACAGCAGTTTAGTGCGCAAATTCAGCAGCAAAATTGCCACAGCTTATTAGTCAACGCCAGTGATACACCCACTATCGAAGAAGCGTTAGAGCTGGTGATGGAATACCATATTGATGGCTTAGTCGTCACGGCGACATCATTACCACAAATGCTCGTAGATGCCTGTAAAGCGCAAGGCATCCCGGTGGTGTGTTTTGCCAGAAACTCATTAAGCCAAGGGGCAAGCGCGGTTTATTGTGATAATTTTGCAAACGGTCGTATTGCCGCTGATCTATTGATTGATGGCGGTTATTCGAAACCTGCCTTTGTCAGCGGGCCAGTAGCTGCACTCACCTCAAGAGAGCGTCAACGAGGCTTTATTAATCGTTTAGTTGAGCGTGGTTGCCAAGATTGGCAAATTATTGAAGGGGGGAATCACAGTTACGATGCCGGCTATGAAGCCACCTGTAAATTACTTGAGTTACATGAGCGCCCAGATTCTATCTTCTTTACCGATGATATTATGGCCTGTGGTGGACTAGATGCAGCCCGTTATCGCTACAATTTAAGTGTACCAGAAGAGCTAGGCGTGATTGGCGTTGATGATATCCAATTAGCAAGTAGCCCTGCTTATCAGCTCACCACTATCAAGCAGCCGTTTGAGCAAATGGTAACTGCTTGTGTTGAAACCTTATTTAAACAAATTCAGCAGCCAGAGCTAAGTGCTGAGCAGATCGTTTTTCCTTGTGATTTAGTGTTACGCCAATCAACGAGAGCTGTAAAAAGCTAACTTATTGTTCGCAAGCGTACTGGTTACGTCCTGCTTCTTTTGCTTTGTACAGTGCTCTATCGGCTTTTTGATAGAGTGATTCTTGAGTGTCCTCAAGTGGATCAAACAGTGCTATCCCGGCGCTTAACGTGACATGCTGTGAGACTTTTGATTGGGGGTGAGTAATACCTTTCTCAGCGAGTTCACGTTGCACTTTTTCAATATAGGCGCATGCCTGTTCGATGTTTGAGCCGGTGAGTATATAAGCAAACTCCTCGCCGCCAATGCGAGCAATGTTATCAACTGCACGCTGGCAGTTTTCACTCAGTACTTTTGCAACCTCTGTTAAGCATTGATCGCCTTGCGGGTGGCCTAAACTGTCGTTGTACTGCTTAAAGAAATCAATATCTAAAATGACTAAGGAAAGCGGTGTCTTCAAACGTAGAGCCGTTTGGATTGCAATTGCGAAATCACGATTGAAGCCTTTGCGGTTACTCACTTGAGTGAGTTCGTCAATGTGCAGCGTCGCGCTAAGCTTTTTAAGGAGCTGGATATTTTCAAGGTATTTTTGTTTTGAATCAAGGAGCAGTTTGCGAACAGTAAAGTAGTGAATCAATATGAATAACGGGAATTTTAATACCATCAGCGTTAAATCCAAAGCGGTCAAATTGGCCATTGTGCTGCCGATGAAAGCATAGCTTATTACGATTATTAAAAGTGAAGTACTGATGATTAAAAAGTGAGAATGCCAGCCGAGCAAAACCGTAAAAAAACCTATCAATAATATGTGCTTAGCAGATTCTGGAACTTGCCAGATGACATCGACAGCGAAGCCTATGGATACCCAAGACAAGGTGATTAAAATGACACTGATGACCAATAGCTGTTGTTTTTCAGGGCTCTTTTTGAACAGATAAAGGCTGGGGATTGCCAAGATGTAGCTCGTCAAAGAAATCGCCAATAAAACGATACTTAGGAATGAATGCTCAGTGGAATTGTATCTATGGAATAAATAAAAACCAACAATGGTAAGCACCATTGAAATAGACAGAAAGATCAAAACGGAGCCGCGAATAATTAAGCGATGCTCTAATTGCGCTATTTCATGCTGAGCGCTTGGGGTGTTAGCTATTTTATCAAACATATTTCATCACACAGCTAGAGAGTGTCTCGCTAAGTGTGAGTGATTAACTTGATTATTTCAACTTAAACGGAGAACTGATTGAAAGTTATGTCAGCGATAATAATTTTCTTATCTATTTGTTTATTTTAAATTAATCTTGTCGTATGTTGTTTGAAATATAAATTGTTTAAAAAGTAAAAATGGCAGGCTAGCTTGAGAGTAGATTTGCTGCAGTAGCAGTATAACTGCGAATTGGAAGTAAATTTTGTTTCAACTACCTCAACAGTGATCATTTAGTGTTATTAAAAAAGGAATTTATTCATGGCGAGTATTAGTGCAATTAAAAAGTTGGTGAAGACAAAACAGGGCTATCTTAAGTTTTATATGTCCCATACTGCCTATTTCTTAAAAGGTGGGTACTTGATTGATTTACCAATGGATGGTTTTCATAAGTTTGTATTTACTGAAGCGGTGTTTATTGAGCAGGGCCAAAGAGACCCGGGATATGATAATAAATACGGTGATAGTGTGATTGTTAATGCAGGGGATGCAAGTGCATACTCGCAAATGATAACAACGAAAATAGCATCGATTAAATCTCGTATGTAATACGATACATGCAGCAGGGGCTAAGAGCTTCTTAGTTCTGTGCGTTAAACAGATGTTTTAATTGTATATCTTATTTTCCTAGGCTTAATTCCTAGTTAATTATCAAATTAATATTGAGTTAATATTTGTTTGGTAATCTGATGCTACTTAATCAAAAATATTTCCCAGAAAATAGATAATGATTAGTTAACTGAACAGATTTTATTGTTAGTAGAGTTGCTGTTTAAAGTGTTTTTAAACTTGAAAGGTCAACTGGTATATAGGGTTAGCCATCGAATAGCGCTGGAAGAGCTTGAACTCAACCAGCGCTATTGCTCATCATGCATTTCTAGCTTACTTTTTCGAAATATCCTTGGTTAGTTTCACTTGCTCAGAAACATTAGCCAGTTGATTGATATCTTGATTTTGCGCCTCAAGCATTTTTTCTAGCATTGGTAATAAATGACCTAAGTTTTCTTCAAGTGTTGAGCGAACAGTGTCTACTACGACTTGTGTGTGACGCTCAATTTCGATGTTTAAATGCTCTCCTACCGCTTTGTCTTTAAACACAGTCATACGCAAGGTTTCTGGAATTAACCACACCTCAAACCAGCCTTCGGTTTTATTAACCTCAGCTAAGGTCAAGCTCGCTCCATTAATCGCGATGTAACCTTTAGGGAAGATGTAGCGCAGCCACTCTTTACTGACATTAACGCGCATTCTAAAGTTATCATCGATGTGCTCAATCTCTGCTATCTCAGTGAAAAAATCAATGTGGCCTGACAGAGGATGGCCACCTATTTCAGCGCCATCTTTGGCTGCTCTTTCAACATTGACTTGGGTGCCTTGCTGATATTCACCTAACGTGGTGATCCGCAGGCTTTGAATCATTACATCAAAGCTGACCAAAGTGTCACTGAGAAGCTCTGTCACCGTTAAGCAGCAACCGTCAACAGCGACACTGGCGCCAATTTCTAAATCGATGCAAAAACCTTTTGGGAATTCTATTTCAAATGTTCTGATTGCATCGTGATCGGTAATTTTACTGATACTTGCAACGCTTTGTATGATGCCGGTAAACACAACTTTTTCCTTTTAACTAGCAGTTTAAGTGCAGGTATTGAGCTTTAAATTTAATTATCACGCAGCTTAGATAAAGGTGAAGACGAATACAATCAAAATTATTTGATTACTTGTGTTGTGTGAATTAGGAAGTAGCTAATGCTCGATATTAAGGCAATAATAGAAAACGAGATTATTATACAGTCGTAAAATTAAAGTGTATATTCAGTATTTTTATGTCTTATAATCTAGCCATTTTGTATGTTGTCATGAACAGATTGAAAGTTTCCTTATTGATATTTGCTGGCCTGTGGCAGCATTGTTACGCGCAAGATATTTCACAAAGCTCTCCTGCTAAGCCCATCCTGCATTGGCTTGAGCCCGATTATCCACCTGCTTTTTTCGTGCGCAAGGGAGTGAGTCATCAAGGGTTTGCGCAAAAAGCGAAGCAGAACTTTATTGTATCTTTAGCGAATTACCAGCATGTTACTTTGACGGTGAATAATAATCGATTGAAAAAATACCTCACAGATAAGCGGGGGATATATTGTATTGCCCAAGCAGGTATATCGCGCAATGAAATACCTTTTGTTCAGTATTCAAATGTTGCAAATATTGTCCCTGCAGCTGGTATTGTTGTAAGGGATGAAGATAAAGATCTTTTTATTGAAACCTATGGCACCTCATTCGCTAATATGATTAAAGATACTCGGTTAAAGATAGGTAATGTTTCTGAAGGTTTTTATGGCGCTAGCATAAACCAACTATTACAAAGCTATCGCCAACGAGATCATGTCATCACACGGCACTCTTCAACAAATTCTTCTGCTTTTTATAAAATGTTAGGTCATAAACGGTTGGATTACTTTTTAGATTACGCTTTTAGTTATCAATTTAATAAAGCGCAAGCGCAGCAGTATAGTTTAAGTTTTTTAGCACTTAGGGAGCAATCTGTCGCTAAAAAAGCCTACGCGGTTTGCAATGATAGCCCTTTTTCAAAATCAATAATCGAGCGTATTAATAAAGTAATGAGCAGTGATCAATATCGTCGCCAGCAATTGCAAGGGGTGCTTGAATACACACCAGATTCACTCAAAGACACTTTTTCAATATTGAGTCAGCAAATAGGGCGATGATTAGTATTGGAAGATAATGCTGCATGACTGTATTGGCTGAGGATGAAGCAGAGGAATCGGTAGAACAGAGGAATAGGTAAAACATAGCTAAAGGGCAGCTAAAAGTCTTTCAATCTACAAAAAAAAGCAGCTCGATAGAGCTGCTCTGTTTGTATCTACTTAATTCGAACTTGTCGATTAAGCGATAGCGTCGCTAGGTGCAACGTATGCGTAACCTAGGTTGTTAGCAACAGCTTCAAATGTGATATCACCGCGGTGAACATTCAAGCCGTTTAACAAGTGCTTGTCATCAGCAAGTGCTTGCTTGTAACCTTTGTTTGCCAAGTTCAAGATGAACGGCAATGTAGCGTTAGTTAGCGCGAATGTAGAAGTACGTGCTACGCCACCAGGCATGTTAGCGACACAGTAGTGAACAATGCCTTCTTCGTTGTAGATAGGATCTTGGTGAGTTGTCGCACGAGAAGTTTCGAAACAACCGCCTTGATCAATCGCAACATCAACAAGAACCGCACCATTTTTCATGCTCTTCAAGTTTTCACGTGTTACTAGCTTAGGTGCAGCAGCACCTGGAATTAGTACAGCACCAACTACTAGGTCAGCAGCCAAAACTTCTGATTCTAGAGACTCTGTGTTTGAGTAAAGCGTTTTAAGAGCAGGACCGTGTAGTGAGTCAAGTTCTTTTAGACGAGTTAATGATCTATCTAAAATAGTTACGTCAGCGCCCATGCCTAGTGCGATACGTGCAGCGTTAACACCAACAACACCACCACCGATAACAACAACTTTAGCAGGCGCAACACCTGGTACACCACCTAATAGTGTGCCTAGTCCGCCTTGTGCTTTTTCAAGTGCGTGAGCACCTGCTTGAATAGCCATACGACCAGCAACTTCACTCATTGGTGCAAGTAGTGGTAGGCCACGGTTGTTGTCTGTTACAGTTTCGTAAGCGATCGCAACTGAATCAGATTCAACCAATAGTTTAGTTTGCTCTGGATCTGGAGCAAGGTGCAAGTAAGTGAATAAGATCTGACCTGATCTTAACATTTTGCACTCATTTGGTTGTGGCTCTTTTACTTTAACGATCATGTCTGCTTTAGCGAAGATTTCTTCAGCAGTATCGATGATTGTTGCACCAGCGGCGACGTACATTTCGTCAGTCAAGCCAATTGCAGTACCACCATCTTTTTGCATCATCACTTGATGACCCGCTTCAATAACTTCTCTTACACCAGCAGGTGTCATGCCGATGCGGTATTCGTGGTTTTTTATCTCTTTAGGTACGCCAATTAACATAGTAATAATCCTGTATTGCTGTTATTTTTTATTTGAAACTTGCTTTTTAGAATAGCAAATCGCTTTTGTTTGTAAATACTTTATTTTTGCTATTTTGCAGTAATAAAGACTTAAAAAATAATTTTTAACAGTATTATTTTTTGCTATTTAAAATATAACTAGTAAAAAATATATGTATAAAATTTACTCTATTTAGCGCTATATGCAAGCTGTAGGTGTAGTACCAGTTTGATTATTTTACTAAAGCCAATGTTGAACTGCTCAATGCTTTGTCCTGCAAAACCTAAGCGAATGTGATACTTAACGGCACAGTCGTCATTAGGAGTAATAGCGTTATTGTTAGTTAATTCGGGGTAAGAAGTGTCGGAACAAGCATTTGAAGAAGCGTTTGAATAGACACTGGAATCAGAAAGGGAGCATACATTCGCCATAAACTCTTTCTGGTGCTGTAAGTAAATGCCTTGTGTCGCTAGCTGTTTTGCCAGTTGTTCAGTATCCACAGCAAGTCCTATCCACAATGCCATACCACCATCTGGAATCTTGTAGGTTAATAGCACGCCTTTATCCCGTGCTATTTGTAACTGTTGATGCGCATTCTCTAGGCGCTGTTGGTAGGCTTTTGTCGAGCGTCGAACGTGTCTTTCAAAGCCGCCACTTTTCATCCAACGGGCAAGAGCGTCTTGTTGAAATAAAGCGGGTTTGTGATTAATAGTGGTGCGAAAGTTAACCAGCGCTTGGATGAGCTCATCAGGTGCTGCTAGCATCCCCATACGAGCGGCGGGGAACATTATTTTTGAAAAAGAGCTTAAATAAATGACCAGTTGTGCCGGATCATCCGCCGCCATTGGAGAGATCGGCTGGCATTTATAATGATATTCATGATCGTAATCGTCTTCGATGATAAACAGCTGGTGTTTAAGTGCGATTTTATAGATGGCTAAACGCCGGCTAGCATTGAGAGTGACTGTGGTCGGATATTGGTGCAATGGTGTTAGGTAAATACCTTTTAAGGCGTGTTGCTCTGCCATTTTCTCTAAGTGTTCAGGGCATAAACCTTGGCTGTCTTGCTCTATGGTAATGAGCGATGCCCCAGCACTTTTAAAGGCCTGCCAAGCAGGTGGGTAACCTAAGGATTCAATGGCGATGTTATCGCCTGTTGTTAACAGTAAGTTGGCGATTAAATAAAGTGCCTCTTGAGAGCCGTTGGTGATCATCAAAGATTTTTCACGGATACTGCGGGTGCGCCTCAAATAGACCTGCGCCTGTTGTAACAATGCTGGGTGGCCACTGTTTTCACCGTAGTTAAGCGAGTCAATACAGGGTCTTTTAAGGGCGTCGTTGATATGAGAGCGATACTCGTCAAAGGGGAACAGTGTTGTGTCTGGCTTGCCCCCTGCAAAGTTATATTCATAGGCGGCGCCTGACTTGATAAAGTTGGAATCTTGAAAGTCTTTTTGAAAATGCCATTTAAACGCAGGATGTGTTTCTCCCTCATTATTTTTAATCCTGTGGCTACTATCAATCGGTAAGTGCTGGCTGACTTTGTAATAACGCCGCTCTGCATTTTCAATCCAACCCTGAGCAATGAGCTCGTTGTAGCTGCGCATGATTGTATGGCGATTTACCTGTAACTGCTCGGCCAAGGCACGCGCTGAAGGGAGTCGCTCTCCTGCGATTACTTGGCTTGATTTAATACTGTTGATCAGCGCTTGGGAGAGCCGTTGGTAATAAGGACTTTTATCCAAGGGGATATCAAGTGTCAGTTGTTTCATATCTGGTATATCAACTATTAATTTTTTGGTTGTTTAAACTATACCAAAAAAAGCGATAATTCGGATATCACGATAGCACTGAGCACAACAGTGAATAGAAATAGGTTGGCTTAGGCGGCATCGGTAGATATTAATAAGTAGATAATAGGCAGGTAATAAAAGGAGATTTAAATGTATATCCCCAAACACTTTCAACAATCAGATTGGCAAAGCGCATTGGATTTAGCCAAACAGGCAAGCTTTGCTCAGCTTATCACTGTGGATCAGCAAAAAGCATTGCAGGTGAGTTATCTGCCAGTGCTGTTTGATAGTCAAGCGCAAGTGTTTATCTTTCACTTAGCTAGAGGAAACGATCACTGCGATTTGTTATTAAATGAAACTTCTACTGTCATTTTTAATGGCCCACACAGTTATATTTCGCCTACCTGGGCTGAGGGTATTATTGTACCTACTTGGAACTACACAACTGTGCATATTCAAGGCCGTGCGCAAGAGGTGACTGAAGCTTCTGGAAAACTTGAGCTGATGAGTAAAATGGTCGATTTTTATGAGTCGGCATCACCCGGATCTGAACCTGAACAAGAGCCTTGGCGAGTGAGTGATTTAACCGCTGCTCAGCAAAAGGGAATGTTTAAGGCTATTCGCTGTTTTACGCTATCGGTTGATCACTGGGAGGCTAAATTCAAGCTGAGTCAGAATCGCTCTTTAGAGGCTGTTGAGCAGTTAGCCAATCAATTACATGATATTGCAAGTAATACTGCGCCTGCTGTTAACGAAGTCGCACTGGCAAAATTGATGTTGAGTGAATACCCCAAAGAGCTGTGATCCAAAATAATTGCTTCTCGTTTATAAGGACTCGTTAATACGTACTCGTTAGTACGCACACGTTAATACTGACTCTTTAATAGTTGAGCTTTAATGAACAAGCGCCCATAATCGGCGTTCAATTTAGGCGTTAATAATACGAGAAACAATATGCCCAACAGCAATCCCATTGATCTTTTCAAAACAGTGCTTTACACCTTTTTTGCACTGGTCGCATTCGCGGCAAATTCAGTCTTGTGTCGACTGGCATTAGAAATGCAAGTCGACGGCCCAGCTATTGATGCGGGTAGTTTTACGTCTATAAGACTAGTTTCAGGCATAGTGACATTAATGGTTATTCTGCAATTAACCCAATCTTCCTCAAATAAGCACAGTACATCTAAAGGCAAGCGACAGGGTAGCTGGTTTGCTGCGGCTATGTTGTTTATTTATGCAGCAGGTTTCTCTTATGCTTATATCTCATTAGAAACGGGTACTGGGGCACTTATTTTATTTGGGGTTGTTCAGCTGACGATGATAAGCGTTAATATTTATGCGGGAAATAAATTGCACTACAGTGAATGGCTTGGGGTTGGCCTCGCTTTTATAGGCTTTGTTTATTTGATGCTACCTGGTGTCAGTGCGCCTTCACTGCAAGGTCTAATTTTAATGACTTTATCGGGTATTGCATGGGGGTATTACACTTTAGCCGGAAAAGGCTCTAAAAATCCGTTAGCAGATACAGGCTATAATTTTTTGAGAACACTGCCTTTTGTAGTGATCTTGATTGCTTTGAACTTTGATAAGGTTTATTTGACTGAGCAAGGCATTTATTTGGCCATAGCCTCTGGTGCGATTACATCGGGCTTAGGTTATACCATTTGGTATATCGCGCTGCGCGCTTTGCAAACGATGCAAGCTGCGGTGCTACAATTATTAGTACCTGTAATAGCGGCTATCGGTGGTGTTATCTTTGTCGATGAACTGCTGACTTCACGGATAGTAATTTCTGCGCTACTTATTCTAGGTGGTATATTACTCGTTGTTATTGGCAAGAAGGTACTGAGTGCTAACGCGTAAGGAGTATTAAATGATATTTAATTTTATGACGTTTAAACGGTTAATAGGGCTGGCTGTGATAAGTGTTTTTATCAGCGGTTGTGCAACACTCAATGAAGCTGAATGTATTAGTGCGAATTGGTATGACTTAGGTTCTGAAAATGCTTTATCAGGCAAAAAATCGAGCTTTGTTGCCGAGCATACAAGTGCTTGTAAAAAATACCAGATAACCCCTGATTTCGATCTTTATCGTGAAGGTTGGCAGCAGGGGATTAAGCAATTTTGTAGCGCTCAATCCGGTTGGCGATATGGAATAGCAGGTAATTATTATCGCAATACCTGTGATACTCAAGCACAAGCTGAGTTTCTAAAGGGGTACAACCCCGCTCGAAAAATTGTTCAGAAAAAGCGAGAAATTAGCGATCTTAAAAGTGATGCAAGAAGACTTCGAGAAAGTATTGTTAAGGATAAATTAACAGATAAAGAGCAGGCGAGTATCACCCTTGATCACTTAGATGTGAGATTAGATCTACAGCTTTTAGAATTAGAGCTCTTTCAGTTGGAGAGTCGTGCGCGAGAAAATGGGTTTTACTAACCTTTAATCCTTAAGGTATTGATTTTAATTAGGTCATTGTAGATGTTAGTGCCAGAAGGCAATAGTCAGTAGATAAAGGGTAGGCATAAGAGGTAGAAAGAAAGGCTACCTCTTTTTTTGTACTATTGACCAAAAAGCATTTTCCATTTGGTGTATTTCTCTAGGTATTCCCATCTATTAGTACTATATCTTCACGATAATTTTGCTACTATTTTTTAGCCAATTTCTATAGTACTTAATGTTGGAAGTAGCACTTAAAAACGTTACTGAAATAAAGCAGCGCTAAAAGGAGAGCTATGCAGTATCTAGTCGTGAACGATTCAGATTTAGAAGCGTTAATTGAGCTCAGAATAAGAGCCATGCGCCCAAGCCTAGAAGCTGTAGGGCGGTTTGACCCAACGCGTGCCAGGGAGCGTTTTGCCAATAGCTTTAACCCGCAAAATACCCGAAAAATAATCCTTGATGACAAGCTAGTTGGCTTTTATGTGCTGATTGACCGTAAAACTCATCTCTGGTTAGATCACCTTTATATCGACCCTTGCTATCAAGGTGGTGGTAAAGGGGGCGTGATTATTCAGCATATTCAAAACTTAGCTACTGAGCAAAACTTATCCCTTAAATTAGGTGCTTTGATAAAAAGCCCTGCTAATTGGTTTTATCTCCAACAAGGCTTTAAGCATATAGAAACCCAAGAGTGGGATAATATCTATCAGTGGCTACCTAACGCAGCTTAACAATTATTAGAAGTGGTGTTTTCATCACATTCCTTTTTTCCCTTCTTAAAATTGTCCTTATTTTTTTCGCCTCTCTTAGTATTAAATCTCATAAATAATGAAACGACGAATCAAGGAAGCATGGGCCCGTTTCATCCTAAATGAGATTCCAACAAGCTAAAAATCTCATAAGTAGTTAAACCGTTGGCAAGTTTTAAGTAGAAAGTATATTTTGGGTGTCAGCTAACGGCTAAAAGCGGACAATGTATAAAGGTGAGTTTCTAGGCTTCGTAGCCAAGAAACTAACCCGCAACGGAAAATACGTCAGAATTCATAGTGAGTTTTTTAATTTCTAAATACAAAGGATCTCTAAAAAAATCAGAGTAAATAGTATTTAAAACTACAATTATTTTCTAAGTGAATGAATGGTGGTAAGAAACTATTCCTGATGGTAATAGTGTTACCTCATTCAACGAAAGTGCCAAAAAAAATTCAGGTGGAATATCAGGCAATATTAAACCTGCTTCGGCTTTGAAACCAAATCGGCCATAATATTCTGGCTCTCCAAGTAAAACTACACCCTGTGCTCCTAATTCTTTCAGCTTTTCTAAACCAGCGTTAATTAACTGGCCTCCAATACCTTCTCCCTGGCGCTCTGTAATCACTGAAACAGGACCTAACCCGAACCAATTACATTGCTCTTCGGCAATAGTTACTGGTGAAAAAGCTATATGACCTATAATATTTGACCCTTCGTGAGCGACCAACGAAACAGAAAGAGCGCCACTTTTTCTCAATTTATTAACGATCAAATGCTCGGTTGGCTTAGAGCCTACTTCATGATGAGGGTGATTTTCAAATGCATTATAGGTTACTTTTTGTATAGCATCATGATCTTTTGTGTTTTCGGGTCTTATATTCATTTCTAGCCTCTAATCTTTAAAACAAAAACTTGGTAACCATATTGGCCAAGATATTTTTGGTGAATTATCATTTCTTTTTTTATATCAATGAGTGCCTTAGATTTAACTGTAGTAGTCGATAGCATCTCGATTTTTTTAGTGAGTGGAGTGAGATAATTATTCCAAGATTTCAAGCTAGATTGAAACGTATTGACTATTTTATATCCAAGTTTTTCTATTGTGTTTTTATGTTGTTGTACAGTTTTCATATTCGGGTAGTTTTCGTGCCAAAATTCTATTGCCTCTAAACTTCGTTCACTAGATACCCAAACCAAATCACTCATAATCATATAGCCTCCTGGTTTTAGAAGTGATTTCCAGCTTTCCAAAGCTTTATAAACTCCCATGATATAAGCGCTCCCTTCGGACCAAATAACATCAAATTGCATTTTATCAAATGGCATATTTGTCATACTGGCGCAGATGGTTTTTAGTTTGTGCTTTATCAATGATGCTTCTGTACTCTCTTTTAAACAGCAGAGGTTATATTCATCATTATCTAGTGCCGTGATTTCAAATTGGCTATGTTTTGCAAGAATAAGGGTACTAGCTCCTCTCCCGCATCCAACTTCAAGCAAAGTACCTTTTCGTAATGGAATAGATTGTAGAGCTTTTAATGTGTCTTCTACAGAACCCACTCCAAGTCTATTTAGTCCTTCAAAAACATGCTCAAAGTCAGCCATATATTGATCGTGCTCATTTATATCTTTGGACAACCATTTCAGCCTAAGAGATTGCTTTTCGCTAAAACCTTGCTTTTCTAACCAGTCTAAATGCGCCTCAGGGGCTTGTTCATCCATAGCTTGATGCCATTCTTTCATTGATGACATACCAAGCATAGATGCTAAAAGATCTCTAGATTTTTGTTTTTGTAAAATTTCATCATCAAGTACCTTAAGTCGACTTTGAAGCTTTTCTCTATTGATTCTAGATTCAAGGCATTCTAGACACTCATTTAAAGTTAGCCCACCTGCCTGTAGTTGTTGCAATAGTTTGATTCGTTGAAAATCTCGTTCAGAGTAATCGCGATATTGATTAGCTTTTCTCTCTGAAGAAATTAATCCAAGCTTCTCGTAATAAAGTAGTGTAGAACGGCTTAGTCCAACCTTTTGAGCTAATTCAGAAATTAGATACATACAGACTTCCTTATACTTACAGGAATACAGTTTAAACTATGAAGCTTTAGACAGGTCAATGTAAATTACGAACTTTATTAATTTTAACTGTTAATAAACAATTTTGAGTTTTAAATATACGAGTCCAAAGGGCCGCTTTGTGTCAACCCCAGCCATATAACCTATGGCTGAAATCGGCCAAAACGGACACGTTTTGGTTGATAAAAAGCGTG
>CAKZOD010000112.1 GCA_937136055.1 uncultured Oceanospirillaceae bacterium
AAAGGCAGATTCTGGGAAGGACGATTCAAGAGCCAAGCCTTGCTAGATGAACAAGCTTTACTAACATGCATGGCCTATGTAGAACTCAATCCTATACGCGCTAAAATAGCACAAACACCTGAGAGTTCTGATTACACATCAATTCAGCAGCGTATTGAAGAAACATCAGAGTGTGAGAGCGAAGATACAAAAAATAACCAGAAAGAAAAACCACCGAAAATGGCACTTAAGCCTTTCACGGGTGATGGCAAAGATCTTAAAGAACAATTGCCTTACAATTTCAAAGAATACATTCAGTTAGTTGATTGGTCGGGTAGAGCGATTAGAGATGACAAGCGCGGTGCTATTGATGATCAGCTACCTTTTATACTGCATCGTTTAGGTATCGATGAAGAATATTGGTATGAGGCAATGAAGCCAAAAGCAAACCGATATTTTAGCCGCGCCATAGGTTGTCAATCTAGCTTAAGAGCTTATGCTCAGAAGCTCGAAATAGGCTGGATTAAAGGTGTTGCTATGTGCAGTAAATTATTTCCTGCATAAAATAAAATATTCAATAAAAAATCACTAATGTCTGATAATCAGAGGCTTACACTTGCTTTGAATCTAGCCAAGTCTTAACTTTTTAATAAGCTATCTCGAATTTCATAGAATTAATTGAACAATACATTGAGCTAATTCTTTTACGTTTAATTTAAATTAACTTGGCTGTCCTATATTTTCAGTCGTTCTCTGTACTCAGATTATGCCACTTGACCGAACATATCTAATAAATCCGTGACTCTGATAAATCTGTCATCTATGTGCAAATCATTGAATTTCTATGTACAATCTATTGAATAAAGTCTGTATCAAATAATGTGAGTTAGGGTTTCAATTATGACTGTTTATCAGCAAGCGGAAGAATATATCAAGCATAGACCTTTTGGCGCGATATTTAGCTTCGGTCAAATTGTAGCAAAGTTGGATGTTTCAAAAGATTCACTATCGCATGCGCTGGCTAAACTCGAAGCTAAAAAACATGTAAGTCGACTTGAGCGAGGCCTTTGGCATCGGCCTAAAGTTACTCGTTTCGGTGTGATAGGCCCTAAACCAGAAACAGTTGCGGCTATTTTAGCAAAGGAGCGTGAAGCGTTTGTCGTTCCTGCAGGAGCAGCAGCGGTTAACTTACTAGGCTGGTCAACTCAAATGAGTATGATATATAACTATATTTCGACTAAACGCATTTCACCGCTCAATATAGGTAAGCATCAAATTAACTTTCGTTATAGCCGTGCATTTGAAGATGCGGTTAAAAAGCTGGAAGGGCTTAATACTGAAGAAAAAAAGCGTGCCTCAGTACTATGGGCAGCTCTGGAATATTTAGGGGAAATTGAGTCATTGGAGAAATCAAAGCTGATTCAACAGTCGTTTTCTCAGTTGTCTCTTCGTGCGCAAAAGAAGTTCATGACAACACTTAACGGTAAGCTATCCTGGGTTACCGGAATATTGGAGCAGTAATTAATGAGCCAACCATTCCTGTTCACACTTGATGATAATGAAAAAGGTGATTTGTTTGAAGCGGCGTCAACTAGCACAGGGCTGCCTGCTTATGTTGTTGAAAAAGATTATCACGTTACCTTAATTTTAAAGCTGTTATTTGAAGAGCTGAAGCCATTATGTAACCAAAACACTGAAACTCCTTTCTTGTTTAAAGGAGGAACCACGCTTAGTAAAGTGTTTAACTGCATAGATCGCATGTCCGAAGATATCGACCTTTCTTTACACATGGATTACTTGGGTTATCCTATCCCTGAAGGAGGAGATAATTCAAATTCAGCGAGAAAGAAGAGAATAGGGTTATTAGAGGCTTCAGCTAAAGGAAAAATTAGAGATGTAATCGTTCCTTTTTTAATTGATAAGCTTAAAAAGCTCAACACTGAGTACTCAGTCAAGATTACAGATAATGAGTTAGACATTGAAATTAATTATCCACGCTTTCTAAATGAAGATTCGTACGGTAATTCTTACGTAAAACCACGGGTATTATTGGAATGTGGGAGTAAAGCTGGCTTTGATCCAAATGCTAGTCACCTGATAAGTCCTATCGCATTAGCTGCCACAAACATTGAATCAAAAGATGATCATTGCGAGGTAGACGTGCTTGGCTGTGACCGTACATTTTTTGAAAAAATAACTCTAATGCATGAGCTTAATAACCGTGGTATAGCAGCGCTTGGTGAGCGACAGTCACGCCATATTTATGACATCGTTCAAATTTACTCGAGGTATCCTGATTTTGTTTTAGATACTGCTTTATTAGCATCAGTGGTCGATCACAAGCGAAAGTACTTTAGTCGTGGGGCTGCAAAATGGGATGAAGCAATACCAGGTAAGTTAAACCTTTTACCCACAGAAGAAGTGGCTAGCGAGCTTGAAAAAGATTGGGCGAAAATGACTGATATGTTTCCTTCAGAGCTACCTTTTACTTTCGGTGAGCTTGTTGAAACATTGAAAAAAATAGATGCACGGATTAATAAAAGAGAATCAATGAGCTTAGAGTAACTTGATTTTCATATCTAAGTTAGTCCAAAGATCCTAATGCTACCAACATAACTACGAAGCCGCGAAATCCCTTCAGAGGGCCGCCGGAGCAATTGCTTAAATTATCGAGTGGAGCGACAGGCAGATTTTTTGCTCCCGGCAAAATCTAAGTACCTACATCCGTGTAGGCAACGTCGCGGAAAGTTTAGCTGGGCCACGGATGGCCCATTTAAACGGCCGTTAATTTCAGTGATTGCGGAGGAGCTGATGTAAATGGACTTACAAATGCAGCGAGCACATGGATGTGCAAGAGCTGCGGAGGCACTCGTTAGGCGAACTTTTCTTTGGCTGCGTTTCTTTTTTTGCCTACATGGATGTAGGTAAGGGGCGTGAGCAGGACGCGGAAGCTTTCGCAGAAAGAAATGAGCTCGCCATCAGGCGAAACTGATTTTAATCATTTGAATTTAAATCTTAAAAAAGAAATCAGTTAAACCTTTTGATCTTTATAAATAACTAATAGAAACCATGAAACGGCTTACGCCTAGCTGATCCCGCATACATATCAATTAACGTCGTGTAATCAAACACCAACCTACCAGTCGCCTGCTGAACTGCCGCCGAATAAGGTGGTAAATTGGAGCATTCAAGAAGAATAGGCCCTACCTCTGGATGTGCCTCTATCATCTGCTTAGCAATATCAACGATCTCTTGCTCGATCTTTTCAGGCTCTAATGTGCCTGTTTCATCCAAAATTGGCCCTCTAAAGTTTGGCTGCTCTTCTAAGCCGTAAATCACCACTGAATCTGGGTTTTGTAAACCGGAAATTTCAAGCAGCTGAGGGCTTAGGCGCTTTTGATTGGCACAAATAATACCAATCTTTTGATGACTGCCAATGGAGCGTTCAAGCATTGGTAACTGAACTAAACTAGACAGAATCACTGGAATATTTACAGCATCAGCAACCTTTTGCTGATAGCGCACCATGTAGCCACAATCACTGGTAATTGCGCGCACTCCCATTGCCTCCATCTCCTTTGCAACTGCAATCACATTATCGATGAGTGATTCATCGCCTTGCTCTATTAAGCGCTCTAAAGTGACATCAGGAACTGTTTTATAAAGTACTGGGTAGTTGTAAGTCGAAGCGTTACCTACATCTCCTGGGATAAAGGGAGTAGAGCAATCTATGAGTAATATGCCAATCGCAAAACCGTAGCAGTCAGCGCCTGGACGTACATGATATTTTTGGGACATTCGATGAAATCTCTTAGATAAATTAGAACGATTAATGACGTTACTTGTAGCATAGCTATTTTGTAAAACAGAGAAGAATTGAAAATATTAATGCTCATCCATAAGAGATTCCGTTGAACTGTTTCTAAAAAGCGTCAAGAAGAAATGATAGGAGACTGGCGAATTAGAAAAAATAGCGGATGCTAAATTTTAAATTGGTTGTTTATTGATCTATGTCATGCTCTGTTTTTAACCATTATATATCAACGATTTAATTAGATGCATTGGTGAGTTTTTAGGTGATATCAATTAATAAAACAGATTATGGATACGTAAAAAATAAATTATATTGAAATTCCGTGTCGCTTTATTCTATTCTCGATAAACAAGCAGGGGGAGATTATTTATTGAGCAGGTAAATAATCTGACAATCCCGAATGAATAATAAAATAAAGAATGTCACGGAGATTCAATAAATGAATGACAAGATTGCCGATACGATGGAGTTTCCACCAGAGACGCCACAGCCAAATGTTTACCCGCTTAGATGGGAAACTAAATCTAGTAAAGTAGAAGAGATTTGGGATGCCTCATTACGTGAGGCGTGGAACCCGAAAGATCTCGCTTGGGATACATTTGATCCATCAAGTTATAGCTGGGAAGAGCGTGAGGCGATCGCCTATTGGTGGACTTTGCTTTCAGTATTTGATGCATCAGCTCCTCCCGTGTTTGCTGCTGCCTTTATCAAAACGTATGAAGATCACGAAGAAGATGCGATTCGTCGTTGCTTCTTCTCAGTGACCCGTGATGAGCAAAATCACGAGCAGATGTGTGGCATGGCTATTACCAAGTTATTGGAATCGCCAAGCCCTCTAGAGTATGAGCCAAAAACAGAGCTTGGTAGAAAACTGCAAAAGAACGCGCGTTGGTTGTACTACAACGGCGGTCGCTACTGGGAAGGTTATAAAAAAGCGGTTCCTAAATACAACTTGGCAGTATTGTTCAGCTCATTCTTAATGGGTGAAATTGCCGCGGCAACGATCTTTAAGCAAATGTCACAAAGCTGTGAAGAGATTGTTTTCTCTGAAGCATTTAAATTGATTGGCCGTGATGAAGGTCGCCATATGGCGATTTGCCTAGCGCTGATGGAACGTGATTATCCTAACCTTTCAGCTGAAGACAAATCAGTTATCACCAAGCAAATACGAGCGGGCTACTTATTCTTGTCTGCTGTGTTATACGAGCCGCCAGCAGAGTTCTGGGATTTGCCAGAAGATTTTATCGCGACGCAGCGTGAGGCAGAGGAAATTGCACGTGAAGCGGGCTTTGGTATCCCAAGACCTGAAGCTAAACGTGAAAATTGGCGCAATGCTATGTTAGATCTTAAAGCAGTGTTAGATAAATATGAGACGCCTTTTCCAGCAATTCCTGAGGTGGGGATTACTGGAGAAGAAGTGACTCAAGAAGATATTGATGCTGCGGATATCATTCCAATTTTCTAACAGCAAGATCGTCGATTAAGTGGGGCTTGCTTACATAACAATAATCAAAACAACAATAAAAACAGTCTTTCAAACTTAGTTAAGCACCCAACCTAAGCCAAAGAGTTCTGCTCTTTGGCTTATTACATTATGTATTCAAGATATAAATCTTGCAGCATATTAAGGAGCGCTAAATGAGCAAAGTTCGTCTCTCTCCTTCAGGGAAGGAAATAGAAGCACAAGCCGGTGAAACAGTTTTATCTACACTTGAAAATGCCGGCTATGCACTGCCTAATAACTGCCGTGCGGGCGCTTGTGGTGAATGTAAAGTTAAAGTGTTAAAAGGCGAATTTGATCAGGGTATCGTGCTTGATATGGCGCTCTCTGCACAAGAGCGTGAGGAAGGTTATGGCTTAATGTGCATGGCCAAACCTTTAACAGATGAGATCGAAATTGAGTGGGGCACTGAAGATGCGCAGCCTAAGCTATTTCCGCCGAGAAATAATGTGCGCTGCGTGGTTATTGATAAAATAGAGCGTACTTCACGCATTACCGAAATTAGGTTGCGCCCAGTAGGTGATCACTTACGATTTTGGCCCGGGCAGTATATTACGGTGACAGATACCGAGCGAAAAATCCCTGAGCGTGCTTATTCGATTGCCAATGCGCCACGAAACGATGGCGAGCTAAAATTACAGATCACTAAGGTGCCTGATGGCAATACGAGTAACTGGGTACATGAAAGTCTTGAAGCGGGTAGCATGGTCAATATCTCGGGCCCATTTGGTACATTTATCGGTGATCCAAGTACAGATGGCCCGGTACTTTGTTTAGCGGCAGGTACCGGATTAACACCGATATTAGCGTTGACAGATGCGGCATTACGACGCGGCTTTAAACAACCAGTTCATTTGCTGTTTTCCGCTAGAACAGAAGATGAGATATACGATAAGGGATTAATGGCGTACTGGAATATAAAGCACCGCCGCTTCAAGTTTATCCCCACGCTGACAAGAGAGACCAAAGAGGGATTACTTCACGGTCATATACCTGACCTACTTAGCGAGCAGTATCCCGACTTGAGCAAACATTCAATCTATATTGCAGGCAGCCCAGAGTTTGTAGAGGCGTGCTCGGCCGCTGCGCTAACGTGTGGTGCTAATGAGGGAAACATTCACAGTGAAGGTTTTTTTAGTCAATGCATAGAACAACGTTGATAAACGAAGTGTTGCATACATTAATGTGGAAACTCGAGCTATTTGAATAGCTTTAGGCGGTTAAAGGTAAAGTAAATTATTGCCTATTGCCTATTGCCTATTGCCTCTTACAAATATGTATAGAAAAAGGTGATTCATCAATAGATGATTTTATTATTGGTGTGGATAAGCTTGCAGTGTTTGTGGTTGAAGGTGACTCTGTAGTGGTCAACAAAATTTGCAGGAGTGAATGATTACCTGTCATTGATTTAGTACAAAATGGCGTCTATGTTTATAACACCGTTAGATAAGCTAATCTTTAGTTTATCCTTTAGAACGAAGGGTAAATGAAAAATTCAAAGCTTACTGTATTAATAACAATAGGTGTACTTGTCATGTCAAAATGGTGTTTAAAAAAATTTAAAATTTTTGGATATATTATTTTAGTGTGTAGTGTTTTTCCTTTTTCTATATCAAATGCTTATGCAGACACAAAACAACCAATACAATTAAATATATCTTATTTTCACTACCCTCCTTATTTAATCGAAGGCGAAGTTCCTGGGGGATTTATTATTGATATAGAGAGGGAGATTTTCGAACACGCAGGCTATAAATTAAATTTTGTAGCCTTTTCCTATGCCAGAGCTATCAGGGAAGCAGCTAAAGGAAAATACGATTTTACAGCTGCTATGATTCCAATGGCGGTACCAGGCTTTATATACCCTGATCATGAGGTTGCTGTGTCAGAACAGATGTTTGTTGTTAAAAAAGGAAACCCATGGCGCTATGATGGCATAAACTCATTGAAGGGAAACACCATAGGAAACATAGCATTCTACGATTACTCATCAATATCAAAGGAATATAATAACTATCTACTTTCGACTGAAGCAGATGTCACCATGGTATCAGGAGAAGATGCAACATTGCGGATGCTTAAAATGATTTCGAAGGGCCGTGTTGATACTTTCAGTGAGTCGAGATATATACTTGAATACATAATGTTTCAAAATAAAATAGCAAGTGATTTTGATTTTGCCGGAAAACTAAGTAAGGTGCTGTTGACTAAACTGGGTTTTCCTCAGGACGCAAGCCAATCGAAAAAGTTGATTAAAATTTTTGACGAAGGCATGACACGAATAAGAAAAGACGGGACTCTTGAAAAGATCATGAAAAAATACAACCTTAGCACTTGGTCTTCTCTATTCAAGAACCCCCTATAATCCTAAGCCCTCACATTAAACAAAACACTGATATGCTCTTGAGAGCCTGCTAGGCATATACCGCAAGCTCTCAAACAAAGAATCCGATGGTCACATGTGTGTCGCTTACTTATATTCGAGATGATAGTACTGATGTGGAGTGCCGTTTAAGCAAATTTAAGTAAGCTCAAGTAATAAAGCTTGCAGATGTTAGATCTGTAACCCTGCCCCAATAGCACCACCAATCGCCAAAATAAGCGCCGGGAAAAAACTAAAAATAAACCCAAGTGCGCGAGATTTAGGCTCTGTCACATACTGCTTCAAATACACAAGGCGACCTAGCAGAAAAACAACCCCTAATCCCGCTGCAATGTGGGGATCAACATAGTAAGAGAAAATGGCAATGCTGGGGATAAATACAACCAGTAACTCAAGCGTATTTTGTTGTACACGGTAGAAGCGCTCAAAAATAGGATCTCCCGTGACAGCGGGTGCAGCTACGTTATATTTGCCGCGCGCCCAGCCAACCAGCATACTAAATAATATATATTCCAGTAATGCCAATACGATGATGATTGAAGTAATTGCCATTGATGTATCCCTTTAACGCGATTTATAAATGTTGCTTGAAAAAGTCACTAGTGCGCTGCCAAGCCAGTGCTGCATCTTGCTGATCGTATCGCGCGCTAGTTGGGTTGGCGAAAGCGTGATTAGCTTCATACCAGTGTATTTGTGTGCTTGCCTTAGATCCCGATGCTTTTAATTCTTGCTCAAAGCCTGCGATCATTGCTTTGTTGATCCATTTGTCTTGGGTGGCAAAGTGCCCCAATAAAGGCGCTTTTAAATGACTTAGTTGATTCGCGCTCTTTTTCATATTGCCGTAATACACAACACAGGCATCCACATTCGCAATGAGGCTTGTATTGAGCGACCAACCGCCGCCAAAACACCAGCCGATAGTACCGACTTTAGCAGCCTTATGATTATGTTTAAGGTATTCAACCCAGCCGCGCAATGCTTCGTTGGCGTACTCTTCATTGACACCAGCCATTAGCTTTCTTGCCTCTTCAGAAGCGGTTGCTACTTTGCCTTGATAGAGATCGACAGCTAAAGCAATATAGCCTTGATTGGCAAACTCTTGAGCGACAGATTTAATCTGATCGTTAAGTCCCCACCACTCATGTATTAATAACACGGCAGATACGCCTTCAGGGTTTTTAGGCATGGCAAGTGCTGCGCTATATCGCTCGCCACTTTCAGCGGTGATAAATACAGATTCGACGTTCTTTGCAGAAGCTGCTGCAAGTGCAGGAGTCGCTAATACGGTTGCCAGTGGCAAGCTAATCATGCCTTTTAAAAAGAGCCGTCGCTTGTCATCTGATAGTTCAATAGGGGGGAGATTTTTATCAGGGCTACAAGTTAAATCATCACACATAACACACTCCTTTGGTTTCATAGTTACTGCTTTGCAGATCTACTTCAGGTGCTGAGAAGATCAAAAGTTGGGCTAATCTTGGAGTTTTCTTTTGCGATAAAGTTTCTGATTATTAATCGGTAATTTGTTGCCAAAGCTTCTTGGCGCTCATCGATTGGGAGTGCTTTAAACGATATAAGCTGATCTGCAAGGGGAGGCTAATTAAATGGTCATTAACTTGCACCAGCTGTTTGGCTTTTAGCTCTTGGGTGATAATGCTGCGTGGTAGATAAGCAATCCCTTTTCCTTTCAATGTTAGTGCTTTTAGCGCCTCTGAAAGAGAGCTTTGATAGCGATGCGAAACACTGATAGTAGGCGGTAGTTTTGCCAAACAATTCAGGGTAATTAATTGACCAAAAAAAGATTCAGGAGTGTGGCTGAGAATTTCTAAAGGTTGATCTTCAGTGACATTAAACAGAGCGTTGCCTTTATCATCTGCAAGAGACACAGGGATAATTTCATCGCTACCTACCACTAGGCTTTCTACTTCGTCCCCTTGGAGCTGCTTAAAAATGTCGTCACAAGTATAGCAAAGCAAAAAGTCACTGCTGCCACTGAGGAAAGTTTCAACAGCTTCATGTAAATCAACAGTATTCATTCTGATCATGGGTGCATCAGGCTGCTCTGTCAGTGGTTCAATCCAACTTGGGAAAAACGAAACAGCGAGAGATTGCTGAGAGCTTAAAGTAATTTCATCTGATTGTTGCTGCATACTGCGTAATTGCTCACGACATAGCAGCATTGAGTCAGCGAGGTATTTAGCGCGTTCAGTAAAAACTTCTCCAGCACTCGTTAAAGACAGTGGATATTGGTTGCGCTCAACCAAGTTCACTCCAAGCCAAGCTTCAAGTGAGCGGATACGCCGGCTAAAAGCAGGTTGTGTGACAAACCTTGCTGTTGCAGCTTTCGAAAATGAACCATGCTCGACGAGCGCTAAATAATCTTTTAACCATTTGAGTTCCAAGTATTAACTCCTTGGCGCGGTGAATATATTTGAGATTTACCAAGTATTAATCTTATCACAAAATCCCGCTTTGCCGACAAGGGAAAAGTACCGCACAGTGCAGCTTTGGTGATGTTTACAACTAGATTCGGTGATTGAGCTGTCGAAATTAGCTTGAACCACAATACCGAAAAGTAACTAGTGGTAAATAAATTAGCATTGGTGATTTAAATGCTGAGATGGTTAGATAGCAATAATCCTAGGGCAATTGCCGAGTATAGGATAACGATATCAATGCTATTTATAGGTTTGCTGAGTTTTGCCCGATCAGCGAGCCGTTGAGGAAGAGCCCATCATGCAATATATAAAAAAATCTAGCGCTCAAGAAGCGATTGGCGATGCCAGCATCGAAAACACTGTAAAGGACATGCTCAAAGAAATAGAACAGCGTGGTGAAGATGCTGTTAAAGACTATGCCCTTAAGTTCGATAACTGGCAGGGTGATTTTATCCTCAGTGATGAAAAACGAGCAGAGTTAATTGCACAAGTACCTGAGCGAGTAAAGCAAGACATTAACTTCACTTTTAAACAAGTGACAGAGTTCGCTAAAGCACAACTTAACAGTTTAAGTGAATTTAGCATCACAACTGAATCAGGTGCGGTACTGGGGCAAAAAGTAATCCCTCTTAATTGCGCGGGTTGTTATGTACCGGGCGGTCGCTATTCTCACGCAGCTTCTGCGATTATGAGTATTGCAACAGCGAAAGTTGCAGGTGTTGAAAAAATTGTTGCCTGCTCGCCGCCGAAAAATGGCAGCATCCACCCTGCAATTGTCTATGCGATGGATTTAGCAGGTGCAGATATCATCATGGAGATGGGTGGTGTGCACGCCGTTGCCAGTATGGCTAAGGGGTTGTTCACCGGTGTTAAGGCTGATATTTTAGTTGGGCCAGGTAATGGCTATGTAGCAGAAGCTAAGCGTTTATTGTTTGGCGAAGTAGGTATTGATGTTTTTGCAGGACCTACTGAGTCTGCCATTATTGCAGATCATACCGCTGATCCAATGACTATTGCTGTGGATCTGGTTTCTCAAGCGGAGCATGGTGTTGACTCACCTGTTTGGTTCTTTACTACCGATTTAGCGCTCGCTAATAAAGTTGCAGAGATCGTCCCTAAAGTTGCAGCTGATATGCCTAATCATGCGATTGTTGAGCAAGCGTGGCGTGATCACGGTGAAATTATTTTCGCTGAAACAAAAGAAGAAATTGCCAAAATTAGTGATCAGTACGCAAGTGAGCATCTACAAGTAATCACAGAAGATGATGCTTGGTGGTTAGAAAATCTTAAGAATTACGGTTCTCTCTTTTTAGGTGAAGGGGCAACAGTTACCCATGGCGATAAATGTTCAGGCACCAATCACATTTTACCCACAAAGCAAGTGGCGCGTTACAGCGGTGGATTAAATGTTCACAAGTTCTTAAAGATACTGACTTTCCAAGAAATTAGCGAAGCGGCAAACCTTGAGTTCAGTGCGATTGGCTCACGTATCTCCCGTGTAGAGGGCATGGAAGGACACGCCCGCGCCTGCGATTGGCGTTTACGTAAGTACTATCCTGAAAACGAATGGGATTTTGAAGTTTATGATCAGAAGCGCTACGACTAATTGAAATAACAGCATAACTTACCCAAAGGGCACGCTGACTGCATTCAATAATACGGCGTTAAAAATTGGCTCAATATGCTCATTTACAAAAGTAAACTCCGCTATTTCGCCAATTTTTGCCTTGTCTTATTTTCATTCGTAACGTTATGCAGCTATTTCAAAGTGTTAAAGTTACGATAACTAGGATCAAACATGAAAACATTTAGTAAATCTTTTACCCAGCAAGAAGCGATCCCTGAAGATGCGATTGCAGCAGCGGTTGAAGTGATGCGTACTGGGCGCTTACACCGCTACAATACAGTGGAAGGTGAGCGCAGCGAGACTGAGCTGTTAGAAAATGATTTTGCTGAGTATATGGGTGTGCCTTATGCGCTAGCATGTTCATCAGGTGGCTATGCGCTGCATGTCGCGATGCGTGCAGCCGGTGTGAAAAAAGGTGATTTAGTACTTTGTAATGCTTTCACTTTAGCACCGGTACCAGGGGCAATTAATAACTCTGGCGCATCACCTGTGCTGGTGGATGTAGACGAAAATTACTGTATTGATTTAGATGATTTAGATCGTAAAGCCCAAAGTAGTGGTGCTAAGTATTTCATGATCTCTCATATGCGCGGTCATATCGCAGATATGGATAGAGTGATGGCGATTTGCGAGAAATATGATCTAGCGCTAATTGAAGATTGTGCGCATACCATGGGAGCATACTGGGATGGTAAAAAGAGCGGCACCTTTGGTGTTGCTGCGTGTTACAGCACACAAACTTATAAGCACATTAACTCAGGTGAAGGTGGTTTTCTAATCACCAGTGATGAGCAATTAATGGCAAAAGCGATTATGTACTCAGGCTCTTACATGCTATTTGCCAATCACAGCGCTGCACCAGCACCAGAGGCTTTTGAGCAAATACGTTTTGATACACCGAACTACAGCGGGCGCATGGATAATTTGCGTGCTGCTATTTTACGGCCGCAACTTGCTAACCTAGATCGCCAGTGTGAGCGCTGGAATACGCGCTATGCATTGATGCAAGATATTATGCAACACTGTGATGCAATACGTTTAACACAGCGCCCAGAGAAAGAGCAGTATGTTGCAAGTACTATTCAATTCTCATTGCCGAATTTTTCAATAGATCAAATTCAAGCAGTGGTTGCTGAGTCTGCAAACAGAGGCGTTGCGTTAAAATGGTTTGGTGCTGATTTACCTAATGGCTACACTAGCCGCTACGATAGCTGGCGTTATATTGATGATATGCCAAGCTTGCCCGTGACGGAAAAACTGTTAGCAAGCTTGCTAGACATGCGTATACCACTGACATTTACTGAACAAGATTGCCAGCTCATCGCTGAGATTATTTGTGACGTTGTGAAGTATATACAAGATAAATAATTTTCTAAGGAACTTTCTTAGAAAAGCATCGTCTATCTATTGCTAACATTAAGCTGCCCCTCCCTGGCAGTATTGGCAGCTGAACTGTTTAGTGTGCAGTTCAGCTACCTGTTTTTTTGAACGTTACTCCTAACGCATCTCCTTTGATTATCTCTCTTCTTATTACCTCTTTGTTCAGTCCGCTTAAGCTCTTTATTGTCTGTTATTTGAACGATGTTCCTATTTTTAATAGAAATCCTGATGAATTCGTATTGACTAATACCGTGAACTTTATGCACAAAATAGCCAAAATAGACGAAAAAGCCATTAATTCCATAAGCTGTTCATAGGCTTGGATGATCTTTATTGTGTTTTCAATAACGAAAACAAAAAGGAGATATACATGTCTATAAAACGCCGTACTCTACTGGCTGCTGCAATCACAGGTTGCCTACTTTCTAGCTTCACTTTTTCTGTTTCAGCAGAGACAGCTAAACTGGATAAAATCCATTTCTTAATTCCTGGCGGTGCTGGTGGCGGTTGGGATGGTACTGCTCGTGGTACTGGTGAAGCGCTGACTAAATCAGGTTTAGTTAAAGAAGCGTCATTCCAGAATATGTCTGGCGGCGGCGGCGGTAAGGCGATTGCACACATCATCGAAACCGCTAAAAATGCTGAAGATACCTTGATGGTGAACTCAACGCCTATCGTTGTTCGCTCTATCACAAAAGTTTTCCCACAGAGCTTTCGTGATTTAACCCCTGTTGCTGGTGTCATTGCAGATTACGGCGCACTGGTTGTTAAAAATGACAGCCCACTACAAGATTGGGCTCAAGCATTAGCGCTATTTAAAGAGAGCCCTAAGAAACTTAAGTTTGCTGGTGGTTCAGCGCGTGGATCTCTTGATCACCTAGTGGCAGCTTCTATTATCAAAGCAGAGGGTTTAGATCCTCGTAGCCTTAAATATATTCCTTATGATGCCGGCGGTAAGGCAATGGCAGGTTTACTTTCAGGTGAAGCAAAAATCTTATCAACAGGTTTAGGTGAAGCACTGGCACTGGCAAAAGGTGGGCAGGTGAGAATCTTAGGCATCACAGCACCAGAGCGTGTAGCAGATGCACCTGATGTGAAAACCATGACTGAGATGGGTAATAAAACGGTTTTCGCTAACTGGCGTGGTTTCTTTGCAGCCCCTGGGATAAGCAAAGAGAAAGTCGCTAAGTGGAATGAAACGTTAGAAGCGATGTACAAAACGCCTGAATGGGAAACAGTACGTAGCCGTAATGGTTGGGTAAATGTTTACAAATCATCTGACGATTTCTACAAATTCCTAGAAGGACAAGAAGAGCAAATTGGTTCATTGATGAAAGAGCTAGGTTTCTTAAAATAAGCACGCCATCACCTATCAGCTGCACGAATGAAATGTGCAGCTGATCATCGTAAAAGAATTTACCCCATACCTGTTAAAAGCGCTTTGCTAAAGGCATTAATATTGCTCTGCATCGCTATAGATTAACAGGTATTCAATATGAGGAGAGCTCTCATCTAGAGCTCTGAATCAATATGAATATAGCTAAAGATCGCATCGGTGGCTTAATCTTTTTAGCGCTTTCAATCGCTTATGGTTATTCCATCACTTTAATTCCTATCTATCCTGGCGACGAGTACGAAGTATTTACGGCAAAAACGTTGCCGACAGCTTTGTCTGTACTCGGTGCCTTGTTGTCATTTTGTTTATTAGTCGCATCGAGAAATGAAGAGAAATCTCAGCTGCCAAACCTCGATTGGATTATTGCTATTAAGCTAGTGCTATTGATGGTTTTTTATGGAGCCGTATTAGAAATCTTAGGTTTTATAATAGCGACGTCGCTGTTTTTATTTTGCGGTTATTGGCTGTTGGGGGAGCGTCGTAAGTTAATTTTACTCTTATGCTCTTTTCCATTAGTTATTTTCTTTTGGTTTGTGCTGACCCAATTGCTGGATATTTATTTAGCACCTGGCGCACTAATTCAATCGATAATCGGCAACTAGGAGATAGGATATGTGGGAAGGAATATACTTAGGGGTCACTACTGCGGTGATGCCCTTTAATTTACTGATGATGTTTGTCGGCTGTTTTGCAGGTACATTCATTGGTATGTTACCTGGTTTAGGCCCTGTATCAGCTGTTGCTTTGATGATCCCCGTGACTTATGGATTAGATCCATCGTCGGGTATTATTTTAATGGCAGGGGTTTACTATGGTGCTGTTTTTGGAGCCTCTACTTCATCAATTTTAATTAATGCTCCAGGTTGTTCATCAACAGTGGTAACAGCATTTGATGGTTTCCCGCTTGCGCAACAAGGTAAGGCAGGCAAAGCATTAGCATTAGCTGCTTACTCATCCTTTACCGGCGGTACTATCGGTGCAATCTTTTTAGTGTTTTTTGCGCCTATGTTGGCGAAGGTTTCTTTAAGTTTTCAATCTAGCGATTACTTCGCTCTAATGGTTTTAGGTTTAACTGCGGTAGCGGCGTTCGCCGGTAAAGGCAACATCCTAAAAGCTTTGATGATGTGTGTGCTTGGCTTAATGTTATCTACTGTAGGTACAGATAGATCAAACGGGGTTGAACGATTTACCTTCGGTTCGATAGAGTTTATTGATGGGCTTAGTTTCTTGTTACTGGCGATGGCGACTTTTGCGTTAGCAGAGGTGGTGATGTCAGTGATGGATAGAAAAACAGCTGCTCAACAAAACCAAGTCAATAACACTTCTTCTCTGGGTAGCATGAAGCTCTCTAAAGGAGAGGTTAAGCAAGTCGCGCCCACAATGGTTCGCTCATCGGTGATGGGCTTTATTGTTGGGGTGTTACCGGGAGCAGGGGCAACTATTGCATCTTTCCTTGCATACGGTGTTGAGCGCAACGTTTCTAGCAAGGAAGAAAAAGCTAAATTTGGGAAAGGTTCACTTAAGGGGTTGGCGGCCCCAGAGTCAGCTAACAATGCAGCTTCTACAGGCTCATTTGTACCGCTGCTGACGCTAGGTATACCAGGTTCAGGTACGACGGCTGTCATGCTTGGGGCATTAATTGCCTATGGTATTCAGCCAGGGCCACAGCTGTTTGTTGATCATCCAGATGTGTTTTGGTCAGTCATTATCTCAATGTATTTAGGCAATATTGTACTGCTGATTTTGAACTTGCCGTTGATTCCTTATATTGCCAAGTTGCTTGAAATACCTCGCACCATTTTAATTCCGCTGATCTTGTTTTTCTCGCTAACAGGGGTGTATCTAGTTTCATTTAATGCCTTCGATATTCAAGTGATGGTGATTATTTGTATTGCGGCAATAGGAATGAGGCTGCTCGATTTTCCACTAGCGCCTATGCTGTTAGGCTTCATTTTAGGGGGCATGCTAGAAGATAACCTGCGCCGCGCATTGTTGATAAATGATGACAGTATGAGTTTTCTTTGGGATAGGCCGCTTACAGCTGTGATTATGACATTGGCCATTTTAGCGCTATTTGGCCAACCGTTACTGAATTTAATACGATCCAAGATTGGCCAAAAACAGCAGCAAAACGTATTTGATGCAGAGTAGCCTTTCTTAAATAAATCATCCAGTTTCAACTTTTTAGCCCGCTTAAGCGGGCTTTTTATTTTAATGTGTTTATTGAAAGAGCTATCTTGCAGAAAAAACTAAGTGGTTAACTCGAGTGAGATGGATTGTTTATGGCTCGCTGTTTAATCAGCCCTAAAGCAAATAATATCCCTATGCTAACGCTGACAATGCCGAGTTGTTCAGCCCAAGTAATACGCTCTTGCAATAACATCACTGCAAGGAATAGCGAAATAGGCGGCACTAAAGCTGCAAACACAGAGCCTTTGGAAGAGCCTAAAAGATTAACCGCTTTGGAGTAAAAATAGAGTGCTAGTATGGCGGTCATCACGCCTTGAATCATACCCTGTTGTAACAGTGTAGTGAGCGACATCGCGCTGAGGTTGTTGGGAAAAAGGTAAAGGTAGCCCGGTAGATAAAGCGCCAGAGAGATCACTGAAACCAAAGCTGTCGCCATCCAAGCATCGATATTCCAATATTTACATAGCAGGGTATAGCTCGACCAAAGCAGGCCACAGCCGACAAACATTAAATCCCCTTGCAAAGTGACGCCAGAGATACTGGAAAGGCTATTCGCCCCGACAATAATCACCCCAAAGAAAATACAGGCGACGCCTAATAAGCGCAGCTTAGTGATGCTTTCACCAATCAGGAAAATAGAGCCTAATGTTGTGAAGAGCAGCATAGTGCTGGGGGCAATGATGCCAAAGTGAGCACTAGGCGCATAAGTTAAGCCGATCGTTGCCATCAATACATAGGGCACACCTGCGCCAATCGATAAGAATATCCCTTTGATAAGCAACGTCTTAGTTTGTGGTAGACGCATTAGTAAAATAGGCAGCAGTATTAAGCCGGCGACAATAAAACGTATTGCCGTGATATCCCAAGGAGTAATCTGTTGCAGTGTGGCCATTTTTGAAAAGACCGGCCAGCCGCCCCAAATAAAAGAGGCCAACAACCCAAAGGCGATACCGTAAAAAAGCGTTTGTTTATTGAGCATAGAAACTCCGCACAAAAAGTAACAGGTGTTGATTTGAATACGAATATTAGTACTATGAGTGCTAAAGTGCGCTGCATAATATAGCTATTGAGATTTGTTTTGCTGCAAAAAATAACATAATTCGCCGGATTTCTGCGTATGGATAGTTTGGATTATAAAATACTGCAACAGTTACAGCTCAATTGCCGTCAGAGCACTGAAGAGCTCGGGGCGAAAATAGGTTTATCGGCCACTGCTTGTCAAAGACGCATTAAAAAACTGCGCGCACAAGATGTAATAGCTCAGGAAGTAGCAGTACTCAATCCGCAGAAGTTGGCCAATTATTTAACGGTGCTGGTGGATGTTAAGTTAGTGAAAGGTGGTGCCCAGATAGTCGATCGATTTAAGCAAAAGATGCAGCAGTGTGAGGCAGTACAGCAGTGTTACTATTTAGCAGGGGATGTCGACTTCTCATTGATTATCAGTGTAAAAAGCATGCCGGATTATGAATTACTTACCCGGGATTTATTACTCAATAATAGTGATGTGCATACGTTTTTATCTAAGTTCAGTATGGATAATGTGAAGATCGGCTCGCAAATAGTACTCGACTAATAGCTTAAAGCGCATTCTTTAAATAAAGGCGTTCAGGTCTACCTACAGAGCCGTAACTGACATCGGCAATTAGCTCGGACGTACTCACTAAATATTCTAGATAGCGTCGCGCGGTAGTTCGACTACTGCCGACCAATTCTCCCATTTGTTCTGCAGTATGCCCTTTATCGTTGTTGCCATATATGCTGCGAATTTTCTCTAATGTTAGCGGGTCAATCCCCTTGGGTAAGCTGGTCGCTTTAGGCTGGTTAACTGTGGGGTTTTGGCGTGGCAGTAATTGATCAACAGTGGATTGATCTAAGCTGTTTAAATTTTGGGTTTCTAGGGCAACTAGTTTCTTCGTGTGTTCACGATAGTTATCGAGTGCTGATTTTAAGCGATCAAAAACAAGAGGCTTTAAAATATAATCAAAAACACCGCTATGCAGAGCTTCCGTTAAACTTGAGACATCTTTTGCAGCAGTGATCAGAATGATATCAGTGGCGCTTTGGCTGCTGCGGATTTCGCGTAATAGCTGTAAGCCGTTCCCCTCCGGGAAATGGATATCCAGTAAAAGCAAATTAGGCTCTAATACTTCAACTAGATCTTGGGCTTCAAGTGTTGAATGGGCGATACCTACAACTTCAACACCTTCAATACGCTCAATAAATCGACGTTGGATTTCGGCAATTTTATGATCATCTTCCGCTATGACAATACTGATGTTATCCATTCACTAGTGACCTGTTATACCGCAATTTTTATTTATTATGATTGATTGTATCTAAGGTTATAAAGATCGCAATATATATCGCTATCTGATTGATTCCCTGAAATAACCCTGACTATATTTCCTTTGGTAAGTAAACCGTAATGCGCGTCCCGCCCTCTGATGGTTTTGATAACTGGATGCTACCTTTTAATAAAGTGACAATTTGTTTTGCGAGAAACAGCCCCCAACCATGGCCGCCTTCTTCTTTAGAGCTAAAGCCTTTGGAGAAAATTTGTTGCTCGATATCATCAGCGATCCCAGGGCCCCTGTCTTCGACTTCGATAATTATATCCCGGCCAATGTCAGTCATAGAAAGATGTACAGAGGTGGCTTGGGTTTTTAAGGAAGCATCGTATGCATTGTCTAAAAGGTTGCTGAGAACAGTGATGATTTGCTCAGGTTTTATATGTTTGGGTAATGAGCCAATGGTACTTTCATCATCGAAAATCAGATTGAGCCCCATTTCTCTAGCGCGGTTAAATTTTCCGATAATACAGCCTGAGAGAACGGGATCTTGTACCGCGTTAACTAATAAATGAATCAGTGCCTGCTGTGCTTGAGTTTCACTGCTGATTAATTCAAGCGCTTGCTTGTTAGCACCGAGCTCTATTAGCCCTGCAATAGTATTGAGCTTATTGGCATACTCATGGGTTTGGCTGCGAAGGGTTTGCGAGTATTGTTCTGATTGAGTTAAGCGCTGGCTAACCAAATCTAACTCATCTTTTAGGCGGAAACTGGAAACAACGCCTATCGGCTTGTCGCCATCAAAAATAGGGATGCGGTTACCCACTAATACATTGTTGTTACG
This sequence comes from uncultured Oceanospirillaceae bacterium, assembly GCA_937136055.1. Classification (GTDB taxonomy): domain Bacteria; phylum Pseudomonadota; class Gammaproteobacteria; order Pseudomonadales; family Balneatricaceae; genus Rs1. The sequence continues at coordinate 19,838 of CAKZOD010000112.1, forward strand.
ATAAATTTCTCTATCGAATTGAGACTCTTTGGTGGTCAATAAATCTAGCATAGTGCTATTGGGTAATATATCGGTGAGGTGCTTTCCCTTAAGACTCTCCCCTTGGGTTAAACCAAAAAGTTTAACAGCAGCAGGGTTAAAGGTAATGATGATGCCCGCAGTGTTAACAGCGATGATACCTTCACGAACGCTTTCCAAAGCGGCATTGTATTCTTGAAAGAGCTGGGCTATTTGCTCTGGCTCAAGGCCAAAAATTGCGCGTTTAAAATAGTTGGTAATGCGCAGCGCCGCGAGAATAGAGAGAAAAATACCAATAAACATAGCTACAATAATGCTGGTTTGATAATTGCGAATAATGGTTGTCACATTATCCAGCATGTAGCCTACGGAGACGATACCAATGATTTCACCTTGCTCGTTGAACACGGGTGTTTTTCCTCGCATAGAAGGGCCGAGCGTTCCAACGGCTTTGGATACATAGGATTCACCAAGCTTGAGTGCTCTGTCGTTATCACCACCTTTCATTTTTTTACCTATTCGCTCGGGAACAGGGTGAGAGAGACGGGTACCATCAATAGTGCCGATAACCACAAAGCGCGCGTCACTGTTTAGGCGAATGCTTTCTGCCAGCTGCTGCAAGCTTTTGCTATTTGAATGTTGCACGCCGATACGTACTTCAGGCTGAGCAGCAACACCTTTCGCCATTTGTAATGCACGTTGTCCGATTTGATCTTCTAAGCTGGTGGCTAAGTGCTGTAGCGCGTAGCCGCCAAGTAGCAAGGCTTGTAGTAAAGCAGTTGCGCATAAAGCGAGGAGCAGGCGAGTTTGTAAAGTCAGTGGCAGTAATTTTTTTAGATTCATTGCTTTTTATTATTTTATAAGTGTTCAGACAGCATAATGCTATTAACAAGCAGCGACAAATAAAATAACAGAAGTGAGGTTAATCTTGAGCCCCAGACGTAAAAAATCCCAAAAGACCGAGGCGTCTTTTGGGACAAAGGTAATACTAGGAGAAAGGTAATCTAAGTCTAGATTTAACCGTTCTTAGCTTTTGCTTCAGCTGGTGTTAAAACTTTTAGCTCAGGCCAGTTAGTTTCAGCTGTTACAATGTTTGCTTTAGGCTTTTCTAACCAAGCTTTCTGTACATCTTTGTTAAGGTTTAAGTAAAGCTTGTTATCAACAATCTTCCAAGCAGTTGGGTCAGTATCGAACTTCAAGTTCATTGCAACGCCCATTGCGCAGTAGCCGCCGTATTGTGGTGCGTACTTAGCTGCATCTGCTTTGAATAAATCACGGTTTTTTGCACTTGCGAAATGGAAGATCGCGTTTTTGTAAGTTGCAGAGTACTCGCTGCTACCCATTACAGGCTTGCTTTGTGTGAAGTATGCAACAGTATCGTAGCCTTTAATCGCTATATCGTTAGCGTCAGCGTTTGCATCGATATCAGCAGCATAGCTTAGAGTGCTTGTTAGCATAACGCCTGCAACGGCAACGGATTTTACAAGTCTTGTAAATTTCATAATAGTATCCTATCGTTAACATCTTCTTTAAGGGTTAAACACTGGCTGTAAATGTCAGTGCTTAGTCAATGATTGATACTTTAATGATATAATTTGCCTCTGTGGCATCGATCAGTCCAGAAAGTGAAACCAATCGTCCAAAACGTAAAAAAAGCAGAGATTTGTGGATAAATTTAACAGTATTACCGACCGTTTTTCGATTGATAGTGAAGTCATCTTTAATGGCAGCTTTTGTGGCGAGAAGAGTTTAGGTGGTGATTTAGACCATCAACCTAGTGCTCACAACTATCAGGGACATATGCACTTTTTGCGCTCAGGTAAGCTAACAGTGGTTAGTAACGAAGGGCATAAATGGCTATTTGATAAGCCGACGATCATCGTGCTACCTAAATCTACAGAACACCGGATACTAACCCAGGAATCTGAAGATGCTGTTGTATTATGTGCAACCATTAACTTTAAAGCGCTTGAGCAACAGCAGTTAATAGATAGCCTGCCAAAGCTTATATCGCTTTCCCTAGAACATGGCCCAATGCAAGAAACAGTGAATTGGATGTTTGATGAAATTAAATCAACAGGGCTGGGTCAAAAAAGCATTGTGGATAAACTCTGCGATATCTTGCTAATCCAGATGTTTAGGCAGTTGGCAGAGCAGGGCACTATTTTACAAGGCGTTTTAGCAGGGCTGAGTCATCCCGCCTTAGCAAAAACAATCGCCAGCTTGCAGGAATCTCCTGAAGAAGCGTGGACACTAGATAGCATGGCTGAACATGCGGCGATGTCCCGCTCTAAGTTTTCAGAGCTATTTCGCGATACAGTCGGCCAAACACCTAATGACTTTTTAACGGATTTAAGAGTATCCATCGCCCAGCAGTTACTCAAACAGGATAAGTCCGTTTCGCTAGTGGCTAACCAAGTGGGCTATGAACACGGATCTGCGCTTGCAAGGGTGTTCCGCAAGAAGACGGGGCTATCGCCAAAAGAGTGGTTACAGCGGCTGCATGCATA
>CAKZOD010000113.1 GCA_937136055.1 uncultured Oceanospirillaceae bacterium
CATGCTGGATCATAGATAGTCTCGCCTTCGTGTGGGTCTAGGATCATACCTAGTAGATGCACAACCGAGCGAGGCGTGTAGAATTCACCGGCTTTTTTATTGGTTAAATCCGCAAAGTGCTTAATTAGGTATTCGTAAGCATTACCAAGCATATCAGGGTCAACTTTTTGATTGCCTAATATGTACTGTGAAAAATGTTCAATTAGGTTTATCAGTAATGCATCAGAAAGCTTATTTTTATTGCTCTATTGCGCATCGCCAAATATTCCGTAGAGGAACTCTTGGTTAGCTTGCTCTATGCCACGTAAGGCGTTTTCAATTGCTGCACCTACGTTTGTGGTAGTTTCACGAACATCTTGCCAATGACAACCATTTGGAATTTCAAAACGGTGCATTTCAGGCAATGCTGCGTATTCTTCATCGCCATCTGACTCTTCAAGTGCTACACGATATTCCTCATCGTAAACATCAGAAATGCGTTTGAAGAAAAGTAACGGGAAGATGTAAACTTTAAAGTCAGAAGCATCTACAGGGCCTTTTAAGATCCATGCAGCTTTTGAGAGATATTGCTCTAATTGAGAGAGTGTTATTTTATCCATGATTTTGTATCTTAAATTCTTGTTGGCAAATGAGTGCAAAATGGAAATTATCTACACCCTATAAAGTTTAGGTGTATTGCGAAAATTAGATTTTTAGAATTTGCAGGCCTCGAAATGTAATTCTAACGAAGCAAAAGACGGATATTATAACGTTAAATCTATTGGATCTATGTAAGCTTGATGTGTTTTAAAGATATATCAATTGACCCACACTCAATGCCATCGATAGGTTCTTAGGTGAATGAAACTGATCCCAGTCACGATCATCAGCGAACTTTTTCAATTTAACTTTTAACGCTTCTAATTCATCCATCTTTGTTTTATCCCTGATTTGGCCTTTAAACTATACTGCATTCTACATCAAATCAAACACTTATAAACCTGCAACTAGTTACAGGTTTTGCTACTTTTGTTGAGTTAAAAGCCATAAAACTTGCAGAGTCGATCACTAAACAATCAATCAGTTGCTTTAATGCATTATTTGATAATTTTAAAGAAGAGGAATCTAACACAAGGAAACCGGATGAAATCTTAATATCAGCCTCGAATCGAGAAAAACATGAACTAAATCAATAAATAAGCAGCCACAAAAAAGGCAGTGTCACGAATGATCACTGCCTAAATATCACATCAAAGAGGTCTCTTTCTATATTCTCTTATCTTTCTATCTTTTAACTCGCATCTTGTAACTTTGTTTTTTTAACTTATAGCTTACAACTCGTATCTCGTATCTCGAAACTTAATTTTTAGCTTATAACTCACCTAACTCTTCTTCTGAGGCAGCAAGCAAGCTAGCGCTTCCGTGTTCTGCTATTTGCGCTAATCTTGTTTGAGAAGGTCTAAATTGAGAAGTTTTAGATTGCGAATCAATCAGTGCAACCATTTGTTCGTAGAGTTCAGCGCTTATCATATAACCGGCGGTCTTATTGTTTGAGAGTACAGCGACCGGTTCATCTAAAAAATAATCACACGGCTTTTTCCTAAGCTCTGTTACTGACACTGTCTTCTCAGCTAGAATCGATTGAACGTTCATACACCACCTCATTACTAATTACGTACTCAACTATGTACATAATTATACTCACCAATAGCGCAAATACAAATTAACTGACTACTGGTAAAGTCACTGCCCACTTTTTTACCGACGCTGTTATTTGCTAGGCTCTTTAACTCCCCGCTTTTAGCTTTGAACTCGCGTCTCGCAACTCGCAACTGATCTTTTAGCTTTTAGCTTCTAACTCCCTAACTCGTAACTGACCTTTTAACTTTTATCTCGCAACTCGCAACTGACCTTCATCTCATCTCTCAAAATCTTGAAGTCTCCTTTTAGCCTCCCCCAAATCCATAAACGCCTTATGATATTTAGCCATTCGCTCCAGATCTTTATCCCGCAATCCCTTTAAGCGGGTAATATCTGAGTTGTGTTCTAGATCTTTTCGCTTAACGCGAACCGCATCTAAATTGGTGGCAATTTTAGCTATATATTCGCTGTAACTATCTCCCTTTTCATGGGTGAGTAAGTCCAGCGCTGCTATCACTCTTGGGCTAAAGCCCTGCGCTTTTAGTGCCTCTAAACTCCACTGCGAATCTTCAACCACATCATGCAACACGGCGATAATCGCTAGCTCCAGATCAAACATCAGCTGATTCATTAAATGCAGGGGATGTAAAATATAGGGAAGCCCACCTTTATCGACTTGTCCTTTGTGAGCAGCCACAGCAATCTCAATGGCTAGCCCCAGCATTTTTTTATCTTGTTGCTTATCCATAAATGACTCCTTTTCTTCCCTCTCGAAACTCGCTACTGATTTTTTAGATCTCTGCTTCTAGCTCGTAGCTCGTAGCTCGTAGCTCGTAGTTCGTAACTCGTAACTCGTAACTCGTAACTCGTAACTCGTAACTAACCATTAAATCATCACCGGTTCTGCAAACCATTGCTTAATAAAATCGATCAATCTGCGCTGCCTTAACGGCATCGATTTCTGATACACATACACTAAATAGAAAGTAAAAGCGGGTGGATAATAGTCCTCCAGTACTTTTACTAAGCTGCCTTCACGTACTTCTTGCTCAATCACAAACGCGGGCATCCAAGCGATCCCTCCCCCTTGTAAGGCTAATCGTTTAATTAACGGGTTGCGCGGGACACTAAAACCTCCACTAACTTGCACTCGTTTGAACTGACCATCGATCATGTATGGCCAGCCAATTTGCTGCATTTCAGATTTCTTGCCGATACAGTTGTGTTGCTTGAGCTCATCTGGAGTGATTGGTGCTCCGTGCTCGGCTAGATATTGTGGTGTTGCCACAGTTAACATTCTCCATTGCAGTAATGGAATAGCCACTAAATCATCGTCTATCTGATTACTACCGCGTATGCACAGATCGAAGCCTTGCGTCTTCAAATCGCGAGTATCATCGGATAAATCCAATTCGATACTGACCTTTGGGTATTGCTTTTGAAAACTCAGCAGCACCTCACTCATTATCAATTCGCCAAAAGAATTTGTCGCACTGACAGCAAGACTCCCCTGCATTTCACCTTTTAATGCTTCTATCGAGCGCTTTGCCTCTTCAGCCGCTTTAGTAATTTCTTGGCAGTAATCTAGATACATCTTTCCCGCTTCTGTGAGCGAGAGCTTACGCGTGCTTCTAAATAATAATTGGGTACCTAACGTTGTCTCTAGCTGCGATAACTGCTGGCTGACAAAGGCTTTTGAGCGCCCTAAAGATTTAGCCGCCGCGGTAAAACTCCCTTCTTCAACAATTCGTGCAAAGATCGCCATTTCATTAAAAGGCTCATTCATTGTTCACCCACATAAACAGTTAGTTCAGTTTTAGCTAGGTTATACCTATTTCGTTCTCTATATACAATTATAGCCATACAATCATTCAAAAACTGAGATCAATTTATGCTAATCACCTTTTACATACTGTTTGTCATTTTCTTCATTTTCGCACCCGAAACACCAAGCTCTAAAAAGCCAATGAATCAAGGAGCGAGCATTCGATAACATTGCTGCGAGTTTCAAGCTTTTACCTTGTTAGCTTTTAACTCGAAACTCGAAACTCGCATCTCGCATCTCGCATCTCTAACTCGAATCTCGAAACTCGCATCTCGCATCTCTAACTCGAATCTCGAAACTCGCATCTCGCATCTCGCATCTCGCAACTGATCTTTTATCTTCTAGCTGATTTAAAAAAGCCTGTATAAAAAATGCAGAGCGATTAGACTAGCGACCTAGCTACTATTGAACGTCAAGGGCGAGCCGTGCAAGAACCTCGAAAATTACAAGACTATTTGATTGATAGGCCCAAACCCAAAGGCTTAGATGTTCTCTGTGGTTTAAAGCATTTCGCTATTATCACCTACGCAGTTCCAGTCGATCGATTCCGTGGCATTTTTCCAGAGCGGTTTCGATTAGATACGGTTGAAGTAAATGGACAAGAGATGGGGCTGATATCTGTGGTGCCTTTTATCGATGTGGATTTTACTTCAGCGGTTTTTCCATTTCCTAAATTTACCATGGGGCAGACAAACTACCGCATTTACATCATCGATACCCAAACAGGTGAGCGCTGTGTGTGGTTTCTTGGCACAACGCTAGATTCTTGGACGCTAGCTGTGCCGAAGTACCTATGGAATCTACCTTGGCATGCTGGAGAAGTTAGCTTCGATTGCGAGCTCAACGAAACAACCGGCTTGTATGATAAATATCAAATGGAAACCGATTCGAGCTGGGCACAAGCTTCGCTCAGTTTAGTGCAATCAGAATCTGACCAATTGAACTTCCCAGGCTTTCCTGACGTCGAGTCTGCGTTAGTGTACCTAACCCACCCTTTAGCTGGTTTCTATTACCGAAGCGACAGAAAGTTGGGGACCTATCGCGTGTGGCATAAAGAACTTGAAGTTAAGCCAGCCAAATTAGAATCGGCTAATTTTAAGCTTCTATCTAAGCTCGATATTGTTAGTGAATCCGAGCAACTTTCACCTTATAGTGTGTTAATCGAACCACTTAATGAGTTTACTATTTATCTACCGCCGACTGTCATCGAGTAAGGGTTTAACAACAGCGAAGGCCGCCGAGCAAAGGCCACTCTATTGAGCGCCAAGCACTGGCTGATATTATTGAGGATCTCAGCTTAGTGATGTTGGTTTTAAAAAGCAGTGATCAAAACCAAGGCAAGCAATTTTAGGGATTTCATCTCATTCTTCGCCTTTACCAATATACAAAGGCGCATTGAGAAACTTAGACTAGATACTGAGTCTAGAAACTGAGACTAGAAACTAAAACAGCCATTGCCAACCTGCTAGATGCAATATCAGAGCCACTAAAATTGAAGTACTCTTATAGGAAAAAATAGAATAATAGGGCACATCTAAACACAGGTCTTTCCAAACACAAGGAAACATAATGAAACGAATTTGCGGTATTGAACTTAAATCTTCCCATGCTGTTTTAGTGGTATTAGCTTGCCATGATGCTGACGCTGGAGGTAAAAGAGCTGAGTTTATTGAATTAGAGCCGCGTAAAATCGAGCTTGAAGACGATGAATCTGTCACTTGTGTGACTGAGTTTCACAAAGCTATTACCGAATTTATACAAAGCCAAAACATCGAAAAAATAGTGATTAAAAAGCGCGCTAAAAAAGGCACGATGGCAGGTGGCGCTATCTCTTTTAAAATGGAGGCGATCATCCAATTAAACGGCATCGCTGACGTCGAGTTGATCACAGGCCAAGCCATAGCAGCTGCCGATAAAAAGGAAGCGTTTGAGCGCCCAGCTAAACTCAAAAAATACCAAGAAGCCGCGTTTCTCGCCGCCAGCTTAAGTTACAGAAAGCTGTGAGCTGTGAGCTGTGAGCTGTGAGCTGTGAGCTGTGAGCTGTGAGCTGTGAGCTGTGAGCTGTGAGCTGTG
>CAKZOD010000114.1 GCA_937136055.1 uncultured Oceanospirillaceae bacterium
TGTACAGCGAATTCTAAGAGTATTACAGATGAGTTTGTTTGAGAGAAAGCCACTCATGGAGCTATTGAACCCCACGCTTTTGGATAAACGGAAATGGGATCCTCAAATGAGGATCCCATTATGATCATAATTTATGGGACAGCAGTGGTATTAGAGTAAGTTTTCTGGTTCATAAAAGAGCCTATATCTCATCAAAAATAAACAATCCTTCGAGTATAAATAAAAGCCAAAATATAAAAAGTGAATAATTGTTAGTAAACTATAACTCAGGGTTATGGTTTTTTTGGAATTTGATAGGAAGTATTACTTAAGTAAGGGTAGCAGCTAAGTATGAATATAAAACAGTTGAAGCTATTTCATGAAATTATGATCACAGGCAAGATTTCCCAAGCGGCGCAAAGGCTTAGCTTTAGTCAACCTGCAGCGAGTAAAATGCTGGTGGCACTAGAGCATTTGATTGGTTATCAACTTTTCTATCGCTCCGAAGGAAGATTAAGTCCCACTCCAGAAGCTTTTTATTTGCATCGCGAAACGCTAGCTGTACTGCAAAGTATGACTAAGTTAGAAAGTAGCTTTGAAAAAGCCAAGCATGGTCAGCTAGGGAAGCTTAAAATAGCGAGCATTTTTTCATCTGCCCATAGCTTATTACCGACTTTAACCAGCGCTTTTCTTAAACAACACCCAGAATTGGCATTGAGCTTACAAGTATTGGGATCAAGTCAGATATGTGAGGGCGTGGCCTCTGGTGAGTTTGAAATTGGCTTGGTCGATAAAAGCTATGCAAAAGGGCACTACGATGAAATTGAATTTAATCTGCCTTGCTTTTGCGCTGTGCATACAAATCATCCAGCAGCATCTCTAGCAATTGTATCAGCTAGAGATTTTGAGAGTGAAGAATGGGTTACGTTCAGCCCAGCCTCCGATATATATCAAACACTACAAGCGCAATACAGTGCACTTGATAAGCTGTTCAACCCTCGCATCGAAGTGAATGGCAGTCTGAATGCGCTGGCGTTTGTTGAACAAGAGTGCGGTGTTACCTTAATTGATGCTGTTAATTTGCAGCATATAAATGCTATTGAGCCACGAAAACAAGTCGTTTATAAAGTGTTTGAGCCAGCAATTTTCGAACCAATCAAGCTGATCAGTGTTAACAGTAAGCCTTTGTCAGCAGCAGCTAAAACTTTACATGCTCAAATTGAGGCTGCTCTAATTCAGATCTGCAAGTCCTAGAGTTTTAATCAGTTATTTATATCACTCATCTGCCATATTCTTAGGTGCGATACTAAAAAAATTGCGTTTGCAGATCTTTGATATATACCTGAGTAATCAATCATATTTCAAGGAGTAAGAAATGAATAAAAAGTTATTGAGTGCAGAGTGTGTTATGCACAACGTGTTACAAACATCCAAAATATCAAAGCGCCTTGAGGGGCAACTGAGTATTCACGGTGTCAGCTTAACTGAATATCTGATTATGTATCATTTAGATAGCAGCGTTTTAAAAACAATGCGCCGAATTGAGCTGGCTGAAAAGGTGGGTATTAGTGCGTCTGGTGTAACACGCTTGATCGCACCAATGGAAAAAATGCACCTTGTTGAAAAAGAGGCTAACCCTCGAGATGCGAGACAAAGCCTTGTGAAGTTGTCTGAAACTGGGCAAAAGCTATTCAACGATTGCAGTGTTAGTTTTCACGATTGTGCAGCGCAATTGATGGGGAGCCTCACAGAAAGTGAAATTGATAAGCTTATGAAATTACAGAAAAAAATTCTATAAATTATTAATTAGTGTAAGTGTGTTATGACTGTCTTTAAAGGCTTATTGTTGTTGTACACTTTCGATAAATCGCTTTAAAAATAAAGAGCGTTCAATTTGAATTTCAATAAACTTTAATCTATATCTTAAAGTATCGCTTTTTAGTTGATTATAGCTCTACAGATATGTGCCCTTATTCAGAATAGAGTAGAAGTTTTTAAACAAAAAAGAAGATTAATGCTGCTTTTTAAATTTTCAGGAATCTGGAGGTATTATGTTTAAGGTCGCTCTATTAGTTTTTGTTATTAGTTTTCAAAGTGTTGTTGCAAAGGCAGATACGCTTACTTTTCTAGCAGGTGATTTTTGCCCTTACAATTGTGACCCCTTAAAAGAAGAAGGTCGTTTAGGTTTTACTCACGATATTTTAAATAAAATATTCCCCGAGCACGAAATTATAGTTGAGCGTGTCGCATGGGAGCGAGCCTTCAAGGAGTTTAATTCCGAGAAAGAGAGTATCACGGGTATTATAGGTATCACCAAAGAGCTCCCTATTAATAAGGAGATTTCCTATTGGCCTGAACATGAAATTGGTCAATATACCCATGCTTTTTATGCATTGAAAAACTCTTCTTTAGCGACATGGAAGTATGATGGCTTAGCATCTCTGAAGGGGAAATACCTTGGTGCAGCAAGAGGCTTTTCCTACTGCAGTGCTGAAATGACTGAATATGTAAAAAAAGCGCCACCTTCAAGTGTATCCCCTTTAGCAGGCAACAGATTAATTGAAAGGAACTTACATAAGCTCTCTAAGCAGCGCATTGATTTATGGTTAGCTAACATTCCAATGGCTGATTACTTCATGTTTAATAATAAAGAGAAAGCTGCAGGAGTAATAAGGGTGGATAAGCTTCCTTGCACGGGCGTTGTTGATGCATACCCAGTGTTTTATAACGATGAAAAGGGAAAAGCTTTAGCAACGGCTTTTGACAAAGGGATTGCGGCGCTACGAACATCCGGGAAGTTAGATGAAATTTTATCTGCTTATGGTGTAGAAGACTGGGTTGAATAATCAGCGATAGTAAAAAGACCCTTACATACGATGTAAATCATCTAGCGTAGATAAGCGCTATTGAGTTCGAAGTGCAAAGGTCTTTTATCAGAATAAATTACAAACCTAGTTTCTCAGCGACATAGTCCGCATCTTTATCACCGCGACCAGATAGATTAACTAAAATCGTTTGATCTGGCGAAAGTGTCGCAGCTTTCTTCATTGCCCAAGCGACAGCGTGCGAGCTTTCAAGAGCAGGGATAATCCCTTCAACTTGAGAGAGCTGCATAAATGCGTTTAAGCACTCTTCATCGGTTGCAGTTTCATATTCCACACGGCCAAGATCTTTCAATAGGCAATGTTGTGGGCCGACACCTGGGTAATCTAAGCCTGATGCAATAGAGTGAACAGGTAGTGGTTCGCCTTGCTCATCTTGCAGGACATAACATTTAAAGCCGTGGATGGCCCCTTTAGACCCTTTCGTCATAGTGGCTGAGTGCATATCTGTATCAAGGCCCATGCCCGCAGGCTCGACACCGACGATACCCACATCGCTATCATTCAAAAACTCTGTGAATAACCCCATCGCATTTGAGCCGCCACCGACACAAGCTGTAATGTAGTTAGGTAGCTTGCCGTTAGAATCAAGGAACTGAGCACGGGCTTCACGGCCGATAACGCTTTGGAAATCACGGACCATTTTCGGGAAAGGGTGAGGACCTACAACTGAGCCGATTGCATAAATAGTATTAACAGGGTCTTTTAAATACTCTTCGAAAGCGCTATCTACAGCATCTTTTAAGGTGGCAGTACCACGCGTAACAGGGACTAACTTGCAGCCTAAAATTTTCATCTTTGTAACATTAGGCGCTTCCTTTTCAATATCCACTTGGCCCATGTGAATCTCACAGGGGATACCCACTAACGCACAAGCCGTTGCCAGTGCGACGCCGTGTTGGCCTGCACCTGTTTCAGCGATGACTTTGGTTTTATTCATGTGTTTGGCAAGTAATGCCTCACCTAAGCAGTGGTTAATCTTGTGCGCACCAGTGTGGTTGAGATCTTCACGCTTTAGATATATTTGCGCGCCACCAATTTTGTCACTTAAACGTTTAGCATGATAAATAGGGCTGGGACGGCCAACATATGTTGCAAAAAGCATGTCGAGTTCGTCTTTAAACTCTGCTGTCTCTTTAATTTCTTGGTACGCATCATTGATATCATCCATGACCTGCTTGAGCTCAGGGGGGATTATTTGTCCACCGTATTCACCAAAATAACCATCTTTATCTGGCATCGGACCAAAATTAACTTCACTCATAACTCTTATCTCCTTGAAACACACAGTGCTCGTTGTTTTTATTGTAAAGGCTTACCAATAACGCTGCGTTAAAGACCATGCGAAGAAACCTAATAGATAAAGAATGCTGGATTTATTTGCATGTGCTCTACAGGTTAGCCAATTACACTCTCTTTTTATAAGGAAATGAGCGAGTTAGCAAGAGTTGTTGAATATTATTAATCGATCGTAAAATTACTGCTGCCAGAGTATGAGAATATTGGCGAAGGAAAATTGAGTTTGATAGGAAATAAGAGCGTCAGACAATAAAGATACACAGATAGCTTACTGAGATGAAGAGGCACGTTAAAAGTTTTCTAATCACCAGCAATAGTATCAAGAGTCCGCGATAGGATAGGTTTTCATACGTCTCAACGAGCGTTCAATACGCGTTTGCTCTTTGCCTTGCTCAAGTAATGCTTCCTCTACGAGAACAAAGTGAGAGTGTGATGCGGCTTGCGCTTTTTCTGGATCGCCAGAGATGATTGCCTCTAGCAATACACGGTGTTGATCATGGATATTATTACGGTTGATTTTTTGCGGATAGATATCTTTTAAGCTTTCATTGATGTGCTGCTTAAGCAAATCATACATTGCTCTCATCATATGAAGTAGTACAAGATTATGGGTTGCTTCTGCTATTGCTAGATGAAACTCAACATCTGCTATTACCTCTTGGGTCAGTTGCTTTTTATCATGGCAAGCCTGTAAAGCTTGGTGTTTCTTCAAGATGTTCTCTCTGTCTAATTCAGTACTGCGCAGTGCTGCGTAATAAGCACATAAGCCATCCAATGCGTGGCGGTATTCAAGTAAATCATATTGAGCTTCAGGGTAGCTTGCCATTAAATGAAGCAAAGGGTCGGTTAAGCTGTTTCCCAGCTTTTTAGACACATAAGTCCCGCCACCTTGAAGGCTCTCTAGTATGCCTTTTGCGGCGAGTTGTTGAATTGCTTCTCTCAATGAAGGGCGAGATACCTCAAACTGCTTAGCGAGCTCTCTTTCAGGTGGAAGCTTTTGACCTGGAGATAAAGTTCCTTCAACTATCATTTGTTCAAGCTGTTCAACAATCACATCTGACACTTTAGCGGGTTTAATTTTTTGGTACATAGTAAGGTCCATATTATGAGTTGCGAGCAGCGGTGCATAAATATATTGCAATATAGCGCTGTAAATCTTAAAGTGTTATACAAGTATGGTTAATTGGTAAGACCAATTTGTAAAGTATTACAAGTCGAGCGCTTTTTAGCAAGCTTATTCGAGGCAGTGTTCTCTTGTGATATCCCACTGATTAAATCGATGAGGTTGAAAGAGCAAGCCATGGCTAATATTTTAGAGATTGCGGATCTTAAAAGAATTGCGAAGCGAAAAGTCCCAAAGTTATTTTTCGATTATGCTGATTCAGGGTCTTGGACGGAAGGTACATATCGAGCGAATGAAAGCGACTTCCACAAGCTAATGCTGCGTCAAAAAATTGCAGTTGATATGACCAACCGCAGTTTGAAAAGCAGCATGATTGGCCAAGATGTTGAGATGCCATTTGCCATGGCGCCGACTGGTTTAACAGGTATGCAGTGTGCTGATGGTGAGATTAAAGCTGCTAAAGCTTGTGAAGCTGCGGGTATTCCTTTTACGCTTTCGACAATGAGTATTTGCTCGATTGAAGATATTGCTGAACACACCACTAAGCCATTTTGGTTTCAGCTATATGTGATGAAAGATCGTGATTTCATTGCGCGTTTAATTGCTCGTGCGAAGGCAGTTGGCTGTTCGGCGCTGGTTTTGACATTTGATCTACAAATATTAGGTCAACGTCATAAAGACTTACGCAATGGCTTATCTGCTCCTCCGAAATTAACCCCAAAGCACATTTGGCAAATGGCTCAATGCCCACAATGGTGTTTAGGTATGGCGGGAACTAAGCGCCATGAATTTGGCAATATTGTCGGCCATGTGAGCGGTGTAGACGATATGTCATCACTGGGCATGTGGACCGCTCAGCAGTTCGATCCACAGTTATCATGGGATGACATTCAGTGGATAAAAGAGTTGTGGGGCGGGCCGTTAATTCTCAAGGGTATTCTCGATCCTGAAGATGCGCTTAAAGCGGCTGAAAGTGGTGCTGATGCACTGATTGTTTCTAACCACGGTGGCAGACAATTAGACGGTGCGAGATCATCAATCGCGGCACTAGCTGAGATTGTTGATTTAGTAGGTGACAAGATTGAAGTGCATATGGATGGCGGTATTCGCTCGGGCCAAGATGTATTAAAAGCACTGTGTCTTGGGGCAAAAGGTGTGTACTTAGGTCGTCCATTCTTATATGGCTTAGGTGCTGATGGGCAAGCTGGGGTGACTAAAGCGATTGAGATTATTCGCAACGAGCTGGATGTGACGATGGCGCTTTGCGGAGAGCGTAATGTAACAGATCTAGGTCGTCATAATATTGATAAGCATAGCGAGCTAGTAAAGCAATATGAAATTCAGTTAGGTTAAGGAATATCTGCAATTTGGTGGTTTTCAAAACCTTTGAGAACCGCCAACTTATACTTTCTAAGAACGTTCTTCATTTCCTCGTTAAAGATTTGATCAATACGCCCCTGCTTTTTCATCTTTGTTAATGCCGCTGTCAATAATGGAACTAGCTCACGGTTTTTCTTGTGCACGAAATGGTACACCTTAAAATTGTGAACAGCGGGAGAGAGCATCTTAATATTTTTCAAATGTAGTTCTTTTATTGCGATTCTACCGGCAATATTGGTTGTAATAACTAAATCAACCCGCTCATTACTCAATAAATGAAACAGTTGATGGAAGTTGTTTACCATGACGCGCTGCATATCTTGGGTATGCATATCCGTGATTTTGACTCCTTGCATAACCGCCAGCCGGTAAGGTTTTAAGCTGTTCCAGCCATTAGTGCTAAAATCCAAAGAGTGGCTAAATGCGCGAACTTCTAAGTTGGCAATAGCGACATCGACTCTGACAAGGTCAGGATAGCCATTGCTAATAGCGCCAATGCGATAAAGCTCCCCATCAACTGCTCCAAGCCCTGATAGTTTTATCGCTCTTGATCCCGGTAACATGGCAACATCTATTTCTCTGCCAATGAGTTTATAGGCTTCACGCACAATACGAGTCATGACGTCTGAATACGGCGTATCGAAAGTGGTAATTTTAAGATTTGATTTTGCAACAGCGAGCGACGAAAAGCTGAGTAATAAACACAGAGATACTAAGGTCGTTAAATATGTGCCAGAAGTTGTTAAGTAAACTTTCATAACATTACCTTCAAGTATGATGCGCTATTGCGTGATTCCTTCGTATAAAGCGATGCCTTAAAAGCAGTTGAGCTTTGAATAGACCTGCTAATAAAAGCTATTCCCATTTTTAAAATAGGACAAGTTCTTAGATATTATAGTGGAAAATTTCCAAGTCTGTAGCTATCTCACTTTTTTTACCTGTTTTACTGACTAGGGAACATACGATTAAGTCCCAAACGCCTTTTATGCCCTCGGGTACTGGCGCACAGGATTTTTCGTGATTGAGGCAATGCTTGCAGGCGGGCTGGTTGCCCGGCGAAAAGCATTAACGAATAGCACGGAATATCCTGTACGCCCCGTAGGGTGGATGTCTAAGGGGCCACCTCCTTTGTCAAAACACTTGTAAAGGACTGACCGTTCACTGCGTATTTTTCCGCGGATTAGCATGCCCTTTGGGTACTGGCCCCTTAGTTATCCACAGAGAAGATTTTGGGACTTAATCGCATGTTCCTTAGTTTGGGCGAAAAATAGTTATTCTCTATAAGCGCTACGAAGTGTTGAGTAGCAGCGTACTTAATTTTTTAATTTTATTGGATTACCTGCTGTAGCTGGCTCAATAGCGTTGTAGATGATTTCAAGCCTGGCCGTAATTATTTCTTGGATTCTCCCTTGATTGCTCATTTGGGTTAAAACATCAGTGAGTATAGGGACTAGATAGCTGTTGCTCTTGTGTACGAAATGAAACACTGGAAAGCTGTAAACAGGAGGGTCGAGCGCTTTAATATGTTTAAAATTTAGCTCTTTCAAAGAAATATTTCCGGCGACACGCGTGGTTAAAGCAAGGTCAATACGTTCACTTTCAAGTAATGCGAACATATGTTGTAAGTCATTAACAGCTTCAACTTGGAGGCCTTCAGTTAACTTTTCGGTGATTTTGACACCGTTTATAACTCCCAGTTTATAGCCTTTCATACTCTCCCAGCCATCTGGCTTGAAATCAACATTTTTACTGAAAGCGCGTATTTCAAAAAGGTAGAGCGGAACAGGGATTTTGACTAAATCTGGATACAGTTTATCGATGGAGCTAATACGGTAAAGCTCTGCATCTGTAGCACCAGTACTCGACATCTTTAGGGCGCGATTTCCGGGGTAGTACATAACTTTGGCTTTGATATCAGCACGCTGATAAGCTTCGAGCATGACCTCTCGGATTACTGTAGCGAAAGGTACGTTGAAAGTAGCAACTTGAATGACTTGTTGTGCATTGATTAACGTGGACATTAAAAGCAGCATTAATGCAGCGATAGCGTTAAAAGAAAATATTACACTTCTCATTTTTACAACCATTATTACTCAATGTTTTAGCGGTAATAAATATGCAAATAGCATATAAAATAAAGCGCTACTTCTCTCTAAAATACAATTAAACTTTAGCATAAAACTAAGAAATAATCTGAGAAGAGAAGGTGAAAAACGTAAAAAGTGTAATATATAATAATTTTCCTATGATATTGATTCTATTTGTTTTAATTTATTTCGTTTGTTTATTTTGGGTTAAGTTATGCTGGTTTTTAAAGCGTAAAACCCTATTTCCTTAATTAAAATTTAAGAGGGAGTTTTCCCCCTTCTTTCATGGGATGCCATTTTCAGTTTTTAATATTGCAAGATGATGCTAGTTTCATAAAAACAAAAAACGGAGCTGTTGTGCACAGCTTTATTGCCTGTATTAGCTTGGTATTAACCATGGCTGGCTTACTATTGCCAAATAACCCGCAAAACTTATGCGGAAAATGACTTTGGCATACAGTGTGGCACAAATTATTGCTCCACTATGTACAGGTTGGCTGGTGCAATATTTTGGTAATTATCACTTAGGGTCATATCTTGCGGCTGTGATAATGGGGATAGGTGTGGTGCTGCTCATTCTATTAATAAAGCTCGAGTTACACCAAAGCAAAACTCATCAGCATTGTTTTCTGTGAGATTGAAGCCTGTGAAAAAGATAGCTTGTGAAAAAGAAAGGTAGCTTATGAGAGATATTGAAAAAATAGCCGTTGTTGGCTGTGGTTTAATCGGTATGAGCTGGACAAGTTTATTCCTCGCGCAAGGCTATAAAGTACAAATAGTAGAGCCTAATCTTGAGAATCAAAATGCCTTACAGCCTTTTATCGAGCAGGCATGGCCACTGCTTGAGCAATTAGGGCTAGTCACTGTTGATACAATACCCAGAGTGCAAATTTGTAATGATGTTAGTGAGCTGGTGGGTATCGATTTTGTACAAGAAAATGTGGCTGATCGCATTGAAGTTAAGCATAAAGTCATCGCAGATTTAGAGCATGTGGTCGATAAGGATGTCATTATATCCTCGAGCACATCCTCGCTAATGGCCACTGACATTCAAATGCATGCCAATCACTCTGAGCGTATTGCAGTTGGTCACCCAATGAATCCGCCGCATATGATACCTATGGTTGAAATAGTGGCAGGTGAGCAAACCTCGGAGCAAACTATTGACGAACTGGAACGTTTTTATAAGGCCTGCAAACGCGTCACCATCCGGGTGCAAAAGGAAGTCATTGGTCATTTAGCGAATAGGCTCACCTCTGCTCTTTATCGTGAAGCTGTTTCGATTGCACAGCAAGGTATTGCCAGCGTTGAAGATATTGATAAAGCAATTGCCTATGGCCCCGGTATGCGATGGGCGTTAATGGGGCCGCATCTTACTTATCACTTAGGAGGCGGGCAGGGAGGTTATCAGCATTATCTCGATCACCTTGGCCCGACTCAAGAGGCACGCTGGCAGGATCAGAAAATACCGCAATTGACTGAATCCCTAAAAAAGGAGTTGGTGGCAGGCGTTGAACAGGAACTTGCTCAACAAGACAGTGAAACTTTGATACAGCGCAGGGATCAAGCGTTGGTTGAAATTTACAGGTTAAAGGAGAAGTTTGGGCTTTAAGAGAAAACCTTGTTAAAAGTAGGCTAGCGTTTGTAGCCTAGGAGCTTAGATTCATATTCACAAAAACCTAGATTTTTGTAAAAGCCACTTATCTTATCGGGGCAATATAGCTCAAAGCTTTTAACTTCTGATAGCTTTGGGTTATTCAGTACATTAGTGATGATTTCTCGTCCTAGCCCAGTGCTGCGGTAAGGGGCTTCAATAATGACATCAAAGATTAGCGCTTTAAAAACATAATCTGTTAGCACGCGGCAAAAACCAACGATTTTGCCATTTGCATCAACGGCACCGAAAAGCACGTTAGAGCCTTCCATTACTTTTTCGACTTCAGCTAAAGTGCGTTTATTGCACCACCACTCATTGCTCATTAAATTATGTACTTGCTTCGTTTGAATGTTATCAAATTTATGTATCCAGTTTATGGTCATAATTTTCACTCTGGTGTTTTAGTGTCAACGAGTTATGGAACAACATTGGTTAAGCTTTCCCTGCAGACCAAGAGTGTTATTTTTGATCTTTACTCGACCAAAAGGCACCTAAAATAACCCCAAAGGATGCGCCATATCCAACGCTTTGGGCAAGGTCATCTGTCATCACACCGTAAGTTATACCAATAACCACACCAATGACTATTCCAAGCCCGACCTTGTTTTTAGATATGAAATCGTCTCTGTTCAAAACTGCTTCCTCAGTTATGTGCTTTGTTCATAGAGCTCTAAAGGGAGATCGTCGGGATCACTAAAAAAGGTATATTTTTGACCGGTATACTCATCAATTCTAATCGACTCAACGGCAATACCTTGAGATAAAAGATAATCTCGCGCATCCTCCACAGATTCAACATTAAAAGCTAGGTGTCTCAGTCCTAGAGCCTCTGGGTAACTCGATCGTTTAGGGGCGTGAGTAAAAGAAAATAACTCGATTTGCCCACCATCCGGTAATTGTAAATCTAACTTATAGGAATCTCGCGCTTTGCGATAATTCTCTGCAATTACTTTCAGGCCAAGAATAGCAGTATAAAAGTACTTTGACTTTTCATAATCAGAGCAAATGATAGCGCCATGGTGAATTGATTTAAGCACAGTGTTTCCTTAGTCGGTACTGCATTAATGTTTGGGCTAAACTTGAAAACAGAACTTGCATTATTTACCCCAAAGTTAGCTCAAAGCAATTATAAGGCTGCTGACAAGCATTGATATTGTAACGGGAGCACCAAGTATTCTTTCTTTTTTGCTGGAAGTTATCGTATTGAGGATTGAGCTTATACCAAAGAGCGTCACAACAAACCACACAGCAGAGCGTGAAAGCTCAAAATAAGTAATGAGAAAAACGTTTCCTCGAATAAGTACAATCAATAATGCAAAAAGAATAATACATAATTGAATAAATGCTGAAACACGCAGCTTAGGTGGAAATTTACCGGGGTATTTTCCGCCCATTGCCCACTCCCCCCAAGGGGCTCCACATATCAAACCCACTTGTAATATTGAAATAACTATCGCACAAAAGCTAAATACATAGAGCGGTAAATCTGTCTGCATTGCTTGTTTTCCTTTAAACACCACCTGCGTGAACATGCTCTAACTGTATAACTTTTGAACAGGATTTGCACGCTAAGCTAACGCACCCAACAATACATTTTATATTTCTGAAGGCATTGATAAATAAGAGTATTGAAGTGGTCAAAAAGGGAAGGTGTAGCAGGATAAAATAACTCTGCAGCAACATGGCAGAGCTATTAGAAGAAAGCTATATGACAAGGTTAGTCTCTCGACAACTGCTTACGAATTACCTTACCTGTGGTTGTCATTGGTAAGTCATCAATAAACTCAACCTCTCTTGGATACTCATGTGCAGAAAGTTTGGTTTTCACGTAATCCATAATTTCTTGCTTTAGCTCAGCAGTCGGGTTGAATCCATCATTGAGCACGATAAAGGCTTTCACAATTTCGGTACGGGTTTTATCAGGTTTACCAATTACCGCTGCCATCTTGATACTTGGCAGTTTGATTAAGCAATCTTCTATCTCTCCCGGACCAATACGATAACCTGAGCTCGTGATCACATCGTCATCGCGGGCAAAGAATTTGATAAAACCCTCTTCATCTTTTGCTCCACAATCACCAGTGAGTAACCAATCACCTACATATTTCTGAGTGGTTGCCTGTTCGTTTTGCCAATAGTGTAAAAATTGTGAAGGGCTATCTTTGTAAATGGCGATATTACCAACTTCATGAGGGGCAACAATGTTGCCTTGATCATCGACAATCTCCACTTTATGGCCGGGAACAGCGCGTCCCATGAACCCTGCTGGAGTTTGCATAATTTCAGAGCAAGAAGACACCACCATATTGCACTCGGTTTGACCGTAGAATTCATTGATCTGCAAATTAAAGGTTTGCTGCCCCCATTGGTGCAGTGCACTTCCAAGTGATTCACCGCCGCTGGCAATTGAGCGAACGTTAAAGTCCCAGCGTTGCTCTGGGTTTTTAACAGTAGCGAGCATTTTGATTGCGGTGGGTGGGAAGAAAATATTTTTAATTTTTAGATCGGCGATCAATTGATACACTAATTCAGGGTCAAATTTTTTGAAGCGGTGGCAAACCACAGGTACACCGTGATGAAGAGCAGGCATGAGAACGTCGTACAAACCGCCTATCCACGCCCAATCAGCTGGTGTCCAAAAAATATCATTTGCTTGAGGTAAGAAGTTATGTGAAATTTCAACCCCCGCTAAATGACCTAATAGCACGCGCTGGCCGTGCAATGCGCCTTTTGGCTGACCAGTTGTCCCTGAGGTGTAAATAATAAGCGCCGGTGTTTCTAGTGTTGTAGGGCGAACACTAAAAGTCTTTTCAGATTCGGCAATTCGCTGGTAGAGATCTTCGCTATTATCGGTACAGCCGTCGATGCAGTAAATTTTTTCTAGATCAGGCAGCTCAGAGAGAAAGCCAGCTATTTTTTTTGCACCCTCTTTGTTGGTGACGACAAACCGAGTTCCACTGTTTTGCAGCCTGAACTTAATCGCTTCTTCGCCAAACAAAGCAAATAAAGGCACGGCGATACCGGCAAGCTTGTAAGTGGCTATATGAGCAAACGCAACTTCAGGCGCTTGAGGAAGCAAAATAGCAACGCGATCACCTTGCTCAAAACCATCTGCGACAAGGGTGTTGCAAATCGCGTTAGAGTTCTCGTACAAATCGCGGAAGTAGTAGTGCTTAATCTCACCATCGTCTTGCTTGTGAATAATGGCTAGCTTTTCGGGGTCTTGATGATGCCACTTGTCGCAGACATCAAATCCCATGTTGTAATCATCGTCCGCTTCCATGCTGAATGAGTCATATAGCTGTTGATAGTTTTTATTGTAATTTAGCATTGGAGTACCGTTGTTTTGATGGCTTTTCTTTACGTTGACGTTAGCGTAAACTTGGTTGCAAATCAATAACAATAATATGTATAGAAGCTGATTGCTAGTGAGCTGTCGCTTCTATCCTCTTTAAGGTATCAGTTATGTCTCTTAAGCTCTTTCATTGTCACGAAGCGCGCTCGATGCGCTCATTATGGCTCATTCACGAGCTGAATTTAGAATTAGATTTGATTACTCTTTCATTTGGCGGATCAACTCGCAGTGAGCAGTACTTAGCATGCCATCCCCTTGGCAGAGTACCTTGCTTAGTGGATGGTGATTTAACATTGTTTGAAAGTGGTGCGATAACAGAATATCTCTGCGAGACTTATGATAATGGTGAGCTCTGGCGAGCACCTGGCCACAGCGAACGTGCTCAGTGGTTACAATGGTTACACTACGCAGAAACTATGACAGTGCATGCCGCAAGCTTAACACAGCAAGCGATAGCTATTTTTGAACCTCAATTACGATCAGTAACCGTCCAAAAGCTCGAAACTAGACGCTTACAAAAAGCTATTGAAGTGATAGAAACGCATTTATCAGGCAGAGATTACCTTTTAGAAAGTGGCTTTTCGGCGGTAGATGTGGGTATTGGCTACAGCTTACATGTCGGGCGTTTATTTACTGATATCAGTATCTATCCCAATGTTTGTGCCTATTATCAACGTCTTTCAAAGCGTGAAGCTTTTCTAAAATCGCTTCCTGAAGAAGGAGCTAAAGATAGAATTTATACCCAAGAAAATTATTGGTATCCACAGTAGTGTAAGGAGATAACTCCCCTAGCGTTTTTTATCGTCATCAGCTTTACCCTGCTAGTCTTTTGCAAAAAAAGACTCATGATAAGTAACAACTCCTTGAGGAAAATCATTCTGAAACGGCAAAGCTTGGAAATACTGCGTGGGCACATCGGGGAGTACTAAGCCTTCTCTTGGTTTAAAACCAAAACGTTGATAATAGCTAGGGTCACCCAGTAGTACACAACCTTTAGCTTGTATATTCCTCAACTCATGAATTGCTGAATCCATGAGTTTTGAGCCAATGCCCTTACCTTGATAATTGGGAAGCACCGATATCGGGCCTAGGCCATACCAGCGATCTGTGCCGTCAGAAATAGTAATAGGGGATAGCCCTACATGGCCAACAATATTTCCATCATCTTCGGCAACCAGTGAAATAGAAAGCACGCCTGATTGACGAAGCGCTTTAACAATAAATTGCTCTGTGTGATCGGTGTGTGGTGCTTCAAGAAATGCAGCAACAGTTACTTCATTGATGCTTTGAATATCGCTTGGTTGTTCTTTTCTAATATGAATGCTCATTTGAGGTTTTCCTTGAGAGGGACTGCTGGGCCACTATTGTGGTCACTCAGAACTAAATGTTAGAGGCCAATGAGGGATAATATTTTAGCAGTGCTTTCCAAGTCAATCACTGACTGATCATATTGGATGCGATCACCAACCAACACAAAATTATAGCCAAGTTCACTACACGCTTTTTGATCCCATGCTGCATCACCAAGGTATGTGGTTGGGAGGCTTGTGCAAACTTTTAAATCAGTAAAATCACAAGAGTTTGTTGCCAGCAAAAACTGCTCGTAATGACCTTCAAGCACTTAGCTTGTTCTTCTCTGACGATGAGCCTGCAAAGCAGCAATATATTTATCTTCAGGCCAATTCTCTATCACTGCTTGCTCCGTGAGCTGAGCTGCTGTCATGGGCGCCATGCTTGACGATGGTGGATCGGTATCTAAATTTGAGGGGAATGAGTAGCCATCGCAACTCGCGCTGAGTATAGCTGATAACTCAACCTTTGAAAGCTTACCTTTAGCCTCCAATTTTGCAATATAGGGGTAAACTAATTGGCTGACTTTGTAGCTGTCGACACTCTCCATTGGCTTGCCAAACGCTGAGGAGATTTGCAGTAAGTTAACGCTGCGCTCGATGGTTTCGCTGTGGTTACTTCCCGCGGCATGAAATAGTGCTGGGTTGAAAAATAGTGCATCGCCGGTTTCGAGCGCTAGCTGAATTTTATGGGCGTTGAAGTAGTCAATGAACTCACTGTCGCGCCATGCTAAAAAACCTAGCTCATATTGCTGCGAGAAGGGTAGCAGTTGAGTGGGGCCGCTTTCTATAGGTACAGTTGAGTGAGCAACGCCGCCTTGTAAGGTTAAGTAGCGAGACATGTTATGGACATGGATTGGGTAGCGTGCGATCTCTTGGTTTTCCTGAAAACCTAAGTGGTAGTCGCGATGAGGTTGTTGTGCTTGGCCACCAGGGTAAACAACATTGAGCTGAGCGGTAATTTGATAGTGAGGCCCAAGCCAAGCTTGTGCTGCTAGTTGTAAAACGGGGTTTTTATAGTATTCGACAAATGTTTCAGGGGAGGCGACTGCGCTTTTTTCAAAGACATTCCAAATGCGGCCATTACTGCCTGCCTTAGCAAAGTGGTCGGCTGCATCTAAATGGCGTTGTTTATCGAGAAGCTGTTGGAAGATAGTGCTCATGTTATCGACAATCGCAGTATCAGCATAGGCTTGCTTAATAACAAATACGCCGGGGCCAGATCCTAACACCGCGGCCATTTCTGCTTGATAGGCTAGTGAATTCTCTTGTTCAATCGCGTTGCGTAGTGCGTCTCCTGAGTAGATGGGCACTTGCAGGTCGATAGCGTCAGCTAGCGGGTAATCAGTAGTATCAATTTGTTGTTCGCAGATCGTTGAGAAATCCGCTAAGTCAATATCAGTTGATTGATGATAACGTTGAGAATTGCGGGATGTACCTATCATGAGAGATCTCCAAATTCTGGTGTGTCGCGCTGCAATATTGGTTACAAAACTATCGAGTAAAGAGTGTAGAGCATAGGATAAAAGCTACTGTAAAGTATAAAAAAACCCGTGGCTAGCACGGGTAACAAGCCTTTAACAGCCTACAGGAATCGTTATGTTTAATACTGAGCTACAAGCTACAAGCTACAAGCTACAAGCTACAAGCTAAAAGCTAAAAGCTAAAAGCTATGCGCTTAAAGTGATGTTAGCGTCAGCACAGAGTTTCTTCAGGTTGTTAGCACCTAAAGTGGCGTATTCTAATGGGTTGGCGATAGCAGGGTCTTGTTCTGCTTCTACAACTAGCCAGCCTTTGTAATCACTGGCCTTCAAGCCTGTGAACAGTGTTGGGTAGTCGATACAGCCATCGCCGGGCACCGTGAAAACACCATTTAAAACAGAGTCTAAAAAGCTCAAGTTACGGTTGATAGAGTCTTCTAAGACACTCTTGCGAACATCTTTACAATGCACGTGATTGATACGCTTTGCATGACGCTTTTGTACAGCAATTGGGTCGCCGCCAGCGTAGGTTAAGTGGCCTGTATCAAGTAACAAACCTAACGCATCACTAGTGTGTTCCATTAGTTTATCGATATCTTGCTCAGACTGAACAACAGTGCCCATGTGGTGATGAAAAGCCAGTTGCACACCTTGCTCTAAACAGTACTTTGCAACAGCGCTGAGCTTTTTACCGAATTCAGGCCATTGATCTTCAGATAATACAGGACGTTGTGATAGCGGGGTATCTTGTGCACCGTGGATACAGCCACCAACTTCACAGTAAACCATGGCCGTCGCACCAAGGGTTTTTAGTAAATTAAGGTGATCTTGAATCGCTTCTATTTCCTCTTCGACGCTGCGTTCAAGTAATTGTCCACTAAACCAGCCGGATACTAGCTTTAGTTGATGTGCTTCTAAAATAGGGCCTAAAACTTCGGCTTGCCTTGGAAACTTATTACCTAACTCAAAGCCTGAAAAGCCAGCTTGTTTTCCTTCGCTTAAACAAGTTTCTAGGGGGGTGTCAGCACCTAGTGAAGGGAGGTCATCATTGGTCCATGTTAATGGGTTAATACCGATGCGAATTGTCATGTTTATTCCAAATCTAAAACCGCACACACGAATGAGTGCGGTGTATATATGTTTTGTTAGTAAGGCTGCTTCTGCTTACCCGCTAAGTAACCCGCATGTGCGGTATTTGTTTCTTCTCGCGCAGATGTTTGCGCTACAGCAACATCCCACCAGCAACCGCCATCGCTAGTGATTGATGGGTCTGTATCTAAGGTAATTAAATAGGAGCGATCAGCTGCTTTTGCGCGTTGCATGGCCTGTTCTAGCTCATTAATGTTGGCCACTTTTTCAGAGATCGCGCCCATAGCAGCGCCGTGGGCAGCAAAGTCAATTTTAGGTGCACCGCCATCAATACTCTGGCAGTTTTCTAATAAATTGTTAAAAGGTGCGCCGCCTGTTCCTTGCTGTAATCGGTTGATGCAGCCATAGCCGCGGTTATCTAACACCACAACAATTACTTTGTAGCCAAGCATGACGCTGGTGGCAAGTTCTGAGTTGAGCATCATGTAAGAGCCATCACCCACTACCACAACTACATCGCTATCAGGGGTCGCCATCTTAACACCTAGGCCGCCTGCAACTTCATAGCCCATGCAGGAGTAACCGTACTCAACGTGATACGCTTTAGTGCTATCTGTACGCCACAGCTTGTGTAGTTCACCAGGTAACCCACCCGCTGCACAAACGACAACGTCATCATTGGCCATGTTGCGCTTAACGGCGCCAAGCACTTGTGCATCCGTCGGTAAACCTGTTGGTGTGTGCTGATCTTGGTCGCTAGTGACTGTGTCGTAGTATTGATTCCACTTTTCAATTTGCTGCTGGCCCAGTGCCTGCCACTCGCTATTTACTTGCCAGTTATCAGTGGGGCATAAACCTTGCTCAAGTGCCGTTAAGCCAACTTTTGCATCAACGACTAAAGGCACGGCGTTGTGTTTTATACTGTCAAACTTTGCAATGTTAAGTTGGATTAATGTCGTTTCAGGACGTTCAAATAATGTTCTAGAGGCGGTAGTGAAATCCTGCAGGCGGGTGCCAACTGCTAACACTAAATCGGCCTGTTCTGCGAGCGTGTTCGCAGCATTTGAACCGGTTACACCGATAGAGCCAACATAGTTAGGATGATCCCAGCTAATCGCGCCTTTACCTGCTTGAGTTTCAGCAATTGGGATACCCGATGCTTTAGCAAAGCTTGCCAATTGCTCTGTTGCATCTGAGTAATGTACACCGCCACCGGCAATTAGCAGTGGCTTCTGGGCGTTTTTGAGCAATTCTATAGCACGAGCTAACTCAAAATCATCGGCATTTTGGCGGCGTTGATAATGGATTTTCTCGGCGAAGAAGCTTTCAGGGTAATCATAAGCTTCAGCTTGAACATCTTGGCACAGCGCAATTGTAACAGGGCCGCACAACTCAGGATCCAGTAGCGTTTGCATGGCAACAGGTAGGCTGTTGATGATTTGCTCTGGACGGGTGATACGATCAAAATAGCGGCTCACTGGTCGAAAGCAATCGTTAGTCGAAATAGTCGGGTCACCAAAGTGCTCTAACTGTTGCAGTACTGGATCAGGAGTTCGATTGGCAAAGCTATCACCCGGTAGCAGTAACACAGGAAGACGGTTAGCGTGGGCGAGCGCTGCAGCGGTTACCATGTTGGCAGCACCCGGGCCTATTGAGGTGGTACAGGCCATCATGCGCTTGCGGTTATTCGCTTTAGCAAAAGCGATGGCTGCATGGGCCATACCTTGTTCATTGTGGGCGCGAAGGGTAGGTAACTGCTCTTTCACTTGGTATAGGGCTTCACCCATACCTGCAACGTTACCGTGGCCAAAAATGGCAAACATGCCAGCGAAGATAGGTTGCAGATCGCCGTCGATGTATGTCTTTTGCGCCATTAAGTATTTTACCAGCGCCTGCGACATGGTTAATTTAATCGTATTCATCTGTTATCTCTGTGTCTGTGCTTTAGCTTGTTATTTATTCGCCTTACGGTTACGCCAAAAGCCAATTAATTCAATGTAATTTTTTGCAACAGCGTCAATAAATTGCTGATCGTCAATAGAGTTGCTCAACCATTGGCGGCTCGGTTCAGAGAATATTGTGCGGCCAACCGTAAAGCCTTTGCAAATATCAAAGTCTGCGCTGTTATCAAAACTTGCCTGTAGCTGCGCTGCTGGTGCATCTAAACCTAGCATCACAACACCGCGACAGTGTGGTGCGCGCTC
The DNA here is from genome assembly GCA_937136055.1 of uncultured Oceanospirillaceae bacterium. GTDB lineage: Bacteria > Pseudomonadota > Gammaproteobacteria > Pseudomonadales > Balneatricaceae > Rs1. The sequence goes on from CAKZOD010000114.1 coordinate 19,886, forward strand.
ACTAATGATGTCAGTGACTTGCTGCCAGCTGTTCGGGCTCATCCCCGGCAGCTTCCACCAATCGGGGCGCACACCTAAGTTATAGATGCGAGAGAGGGCGCGCGGTAGTGTATTATCATCCACCTCTGATTGTTGAGGCGGGATTAATTCGAGCAGCATTTCATGGCCTGAAGCGCAGCATGCTTGATAAAGCTCTTTAATTTGACGCTCTTGTGCTAACAGCATTTCTAGGCTGTCGTCAGGGTGGTAGAAAACAAGGCATTTAACTACGTGCTCACGGGGCCAAGATTTAAGCCTGTCACCAATTGAACGGCCACCTTCTAACTCAATAGGTCGCGATGAAGGCTGCTCAACAGGGCGACCTATCCACCAGCCTTTGCCAGTAATATCATTGAGTGCATCTTGACCGTAAGTGTCATCAATTAATACTCCAATATTTCCTGATAATCCCGCTTCTTTAGCCCCTTGTTCAGCGGCTTTGGCGATCAATTTTTTAAGCGGCTTAATACGCTTAGGGTCAGCACCTGCGGCCGTTGCCATATCAAAGAATTGCTTGCGATGATCGAAGGCCAAACCGCAAATTTCATGCCACTCTTTTGGTGGACGAGTTGTCACTCGGTGTAAGTAATTAAGCTCTTCGTCTAAATCTGGGCGAGGAATGTTATCGCTGTTGGCGATGTAGTAATCGAGCTCTTCAGCCGATGGGATGGCTGGAGCACAGCCGTGACGAGAGACCACTAATGCACCACATGCATTGGCATAACCTGCGCTAGTTTGATGATCAGCGCCTTGTAGCCAGCCGCGCAAAAAGCCTGAAAGGAAAGCATCGCCAGCACCGAGTACATTGAGTACATCAACACGTACGCCGGTAAACGGCACGATATCATCCATGCTGGCCGGAATCGCCCCATCTAATACTGTGCAGCCTAATGGGCCGAGCTTGAGTACAATACTGGCATCAGTAAGTGAGCGGATTTTATTCAACGCGGCAATAGTATCTGTGGTGCCGCCTGCGATATGCACTTCTTCTTCTGTACCGACGATGAGATCACAATCCGGTAATATACTCTGTAGATGCTTAGAAACCCCTTCACTCGAAATAAAGCGTGTCTCACCATCTCCTAGTGCTGTTAACCCCCAAAGAACTGGACGGTAATCAATATCGACGATTACTTTAGTGCCAGCAGCTTTGGCATACTTAATAGCTGTGGTGCTGGCTGCATAAGTTTCAGGGGTAGAAAAGTGGGTGCCTGTGATCAGTAACGATTGGCTAGAGGCAATGAAATCAGCATCGATATCATCGCTACTAATTGCCATGTCAGCGCAATCTTTGCGATAAAAGATGAGCGGGAAAGTTTCCTGGTCTTTAATACCCAGAATAACAAGACCTGTTAAGCGCTCTGCATCGGTAGTGATTTGTGAGGTATTGACACCAGCTCGGGCCAGCTCTTCACGAACAAAGGTGCCCATGTGTTCATTGCCGACACGGGTTAACATGGCTGATTTTAAACCGAGCCTAGCAGTGCCAAAGGCAATGTTGCCAGATGAACCGCCCAGGTATTTGGCGAAGCTCGACATATCCTCTAAAGGGCTGCCAATTTGTTCGCCGTATAGATCTACCGCCGCGCGGCCTAGGCATATAACATCGAGTGATTTTTGCTGACTCACTACTAAACTCCTTAATTAGCCACAATACTGATGTAGAGCGTGGCTGTATTTATAAAAATAACTATGCGCAATTTGCTATGAGGTTTAGCAAGCACTGCCTTTAGCAACCCCCCTAGTACAACATCAACCTGTTAGGCACTTTCGTCTAAACGGGCAAACTCCGCTAATTCTGCTTCTAAGTTTTCTAATTCTTGGCCGCCGGCCATCATTTCTAAAATTTCTTCGCGGCTGACATCGGATTTTAACCAAGTACCTAAGCTTTTACCGCGGTTAAGCAAAGTAAACCTATCGGCAACAGGGTAGGCGTGATGCACGTTATGGGTGATCAGGATAACGGCCAAACCACGTGCTCTTGCACGGGCAACAACTTTTAAAACGTTAGCTGATTGCTTGACGCCTAAGGCCGCTGTTGGCTCATCTAAAATAAGTACCTTTGCGCCAAAATGAATGGCACGAGCAATCGCTAAACACTGACGCTCCCCGCCAGACATAGTTCCTATAGGATGCTCAGGATCACGAACATCAATACCCATTTCAGCGAGGCCTGCGCGGGCAATTTCATTCGCTTTTTCTGTATCGAAGACACTGAAAGGTCCCCATTTTTTCGTGATCTCACGGCCCATAAAGAAGTTGCGTGTGACACTCATTAGATTAACGAGTGCTAAGTCTTGATAAACCGTTGCGATACCTGCATCTAATGCATCTCTTGGCGAGCTAAAAGCAGTGGGTTCTGCATTCATTAAAAACTCGCCTTCAGAAGGTTCATGCACACCGGCTAAAGTTTTAATTAAGGTGGATTTACCCGCGCCGTTATCACCTAATAAACAGTGTACTTCGCCGAGTTTGATTTGCATGTTGATATCTTTAAGTGCAATCACTGAACCGAAATAACGGCTGACATTCTTTAATTCTAAAATAAATTCGCTCATTTGAGATTCTCCAATTAGGTTATTAAGCCGTTTATTAGCGTGTGCCAGTGACACGTTGACGAATGAAGTTATTAAACAACACCGCCACTAATAGCATGATACCTAAGAACACACGGAACCAATCGGAATCGGCGCCAGTGAAGAAAATACCCATTTGTACAACACCGAAGATTAGCGCGCCAAAACAAGCGCCTACTACTGATCCATAACCACCAGTGAGTAGAGCTCCGCCGATAACCACTGCAATGATGGCTTCAAATTCTTTGAGCAAGCCCCGATCGGCCGCTGCCGATCCAAATTCAAATACTTGGCAAGCTGCAAACACGGTGGCGCAAAAAGCAGTAAACATGAAAAGAGAAATTTTTACTTTATCGGTAGGAACACCGACATTTTTAGCCGCTTTTGCGTCACCACCGGATGCAAAGATCCAGTTACCATAACGCGTACGCAGTAATACAAAAGATGCGCCAACGGCTAATAATATAAACCAAACAATCACCATGGGAATGCCAGTGACGATAGGTGAACCGTCATTATAGGTTTCTATCCAACCGACTTGTGCTAGCCAACTGAAAAAACTGGTGCCAATTTGACCACCAAAGGCGGCAGCTAGAAGGTCTCCCTCAGCTGCTTCAGAGACACCTGATACTATCGTTTTGTTGGTAAACATAATTGATAGTGCGATGGTTAAGCCACGTAAAATAAAGAGGAAAGCTAGAGATACAATAAAAGAGGGTAAGCCGGTTCTAACCACGATTAACCCGTTGAGATAACCAATCATTAATGCGCCAGTAAATGCAAAGCAGATGCTTAACCATACAGGCCAGCCCCAGTACAGTGCAGGTATAGACATCATCATGCCAGCGAAACCTATCATCGAACCGATAGAGAGGTCGAACTCTCCAGAAATCATAAGCAAGCAAGCGCCAATTGCGAGAATGCCTAGCTGAGCTGAAACAGTGCTCCAGTTTAAAATACCATCGGCATTAAACATTCCAGAATCGCCTGCAACAATGGCAAAAAAGATAAAAACTAAAACAGCACCTGATACAGAGCCTAGTTCAGGGCGGGTGAGAAGTTTCTTGACGATTGATTCACTGCGTACGCGTTCATCAGCAGATGAGAGCGCAATAGCATCATTTGTTTTAATAGAAGTGGACATTTTATTAACCCATTATTTCTTGGCCGTTGAGAGTTGATCGCAATTAATCTATGTCATGCTTTTGTCAATTGGATGGTGCATTCAGCTGCACTATCCATAAGCAAAAACTTGCCGTTGCGCTCAAGGTCATTTTATTTTTTTAATCGTTTAGTTCCCTGCAAAACCGTTCATTTGAGTTGCAAGCTCGACTAAGATAGAACATAAATTCTATTTATTCAATAATTAGAATGAAAATATCACTGATGCCGTAATGCTTAAAAAATAATCTTAAGTCAAAGGGTTGACAATTCATGCGTTCTAGCACATTTTAATAATAGAATAATTGTTCTATGATTTTGGTAATTAGAATTTTGTATTCAAACTCACAGTGCTTTCATCGTAAAAGAGAGCTTGTGACGCCTGCGCAAAAGTTTGGCTTCAATAAATAAGCGGCTTAGTTTGCGTGTGGGCAGTAGTTAAATTTTTTGTATAACTCGCTTTAATAAACAAATAATAAATGGAGAGGAACGTTTGTCGCGTTCACTCAACAGTGGAGTAAAAAATGAAAAAGATACTAAAAACGACCAGTTCTCTTGTCTTCGCGGGTGTCGTAACGGCCAGTGCAATGCTTGCACCCACTATGGCTCAAGCGGCAGGTGAGCGTTTTGTTTTGGTCAGTCATGCTGATGATGCCGATTCTTGGTGGAATACGATTAAAAATGCAATCAAAGAAGCGGGTAGCGCAGTGGATGCGAAGGTTGAATATCGTAACCCACCAACTGGTGATTTAGCAGATATGGCACGTATAGTTGAGCAAGCTGTTGCATCAAACCCAGATGGCTTAATCGTCACTATTGCCGATTATGATGTACTAAAAGGGCCAATCAACAAGGCGATCAAAAAAGGAATCCCTGTTGTTACCATCAACTCAGGAACCACTGAACAAAGTGAAAAGCTAGGCGCGTTAATGCACGTTGGTCAACCGGAATACGATGCGGGATTTGGCGCCGGTAAAAAAGCCAAAGCGGCCGGAATCAAAAGCTTTGTGTGTGTTAACCACTACATTGAAAACCCAGCATCTGTTGATAGATGCCAAGGATTTGCTGATGCCATTGGCACAGACCTTAAAGGTAGCATGATTGATGTGGGTAAAGATCCACTTGATATCGAAAAGAAAGTTCAAGCATACCTTCGTAAGAACAAAAACACTGAAGCAGTACTTACATTAGGGCCTACATCAGCGCACCCTACAATCCGCGCTTTAAACAAAACCAAGCAAGCTGGCAAAATGTACTTCGGTACTTTTGATTTAAGCCCTGAGATTTCTAAGGCGATTAAATCTGACACAATTGCATTTGCAATTGATCAACAGCCGTACTTACAAGGTTACATGCCTGTTGTTGTTCTATCATTGTACAGCCGCTACGGAATTGCTCCATCTAACAACATCAACTCTGGTCCTGGTTTCATTACCAAAGACAACATTTCACAAGTTGAGAAGTTAGCCGGTGAAATTCGCTAAACAAATGTTATAAAGCAGACTGTTGAATAATTGTATTGAAACAACAGTTAACACTAACCGCGCAGCCTTAAGCGCGGTGGGTGTATATTTCATTTTTGCTTTGGTTTGATCAATTAGTGAACTCACAAAGCTGCGCAGGAAATGCTAAGATGCGCCTTGCTAAATTGCTTGACCCTTTTGTGATAATGATGAGAAATATAGATGTTGAACAGACCAGAAACCTTAGTAGAACTTAAAGCCGCTATTACCGAGCAGTATTCGGGGTTGAGTAAACGCTTGAGCCAAGTAGCGCAATATTTATTGGATAACCCCAGTGCGATAGCATTTGGCACAGTTGCCGTGATTTCTAAAGATGCCGGTGTTCATCCATCTACCTTAGTGAGATTTGCCAATACCTTTGGCTATAGTGGTTTCAGCGAAATGCAGGGACTATTTCAGCAAGGGCTATTACAAGAAGCGCCGAGTTACCAAGAGCGCATCCGTCTGTCTAAACAAGAGATAGAGACAAACAGTGATGACCAAGCACCATTGCTCAATCAGTTTGTTAGTGCAAATACGCAGGCGTTAGAGCACCTAGCAGAAACCATACCGGCAGCAGATATGGAGCAGGCAATTGATATCTTGCTCAATGCTAAAGCAACTTACATTGTAGGTGTGCGCCGTGCATTTGTTGTCTCTACCTATTTTTCATATGCACTGCGCCATATCGATAGACGCGCTTATTTGATTGATGGTGCGGGCGGCATGTTTAAAGAACAAGCAAACACGATAAAGGCAGAAGATGCTTTAATTGCCATCAGCTTTCATCCATATGCAGCTGAAACGCAAAGCGTGGTAGATCTTGCGATTGAGCGTGATGTACCGCTTATTTTAATTACAGATAGTTTGCTTAGCCCATTAGCATCACAAGCGGCAGTTTGTTTTATTGTCAAAGAAGCTGAGGTTAATGCATTTCGCTCATTATCATCGTCACTGTGTTTAGCGCAATCGTTATCGATTGGCTTAGCTTATCGATTGGAAAATAAAGACAAAGCCAGCGATTGATGAGCGATTAACAAATCTTATAAATATCTTTAACACCCTCATTAATATCAGTGCACTTGTATGCACCTTTGGAGATAAATGCATGATCAATCTGTGTCTTTTTGGAGCGGGCCGCATCGGCTCTATACACGCCAATAATGTTGCACGACATAGTGAAGTAAACATCGCTTACATTGTAGATGCTTACCAACCCGCGGCTGAAGAGCTAGCGAAAAAATATGATGCGAAAGTTGTTTCTGTTGAAGAGGCACTTGCAGACCCAGAGCTACACGGCGTTATTATTGCCAGCTCAACTAATACGCACGCAAATTTGATGGAGCTCTCTGCTAAAGCGGGCAAAGCAATTTTCTGTGAAAAGCCGGTGGATTTAAGTGTTGAGCGTGTGCGTGAATGTCTTGCGATTGTTAATGAATCTAAAGTAGTTTGTTCAATTGGTTTTAACCGCCGCTATGACCCACAGTTTAATGCTTTAAAAGAATCTTTAGATGCTGGTAAAGTCGGTAATCTTGAGATGTTAACTATCACAAGCCGTGATCCATCTCCACCACCGGTTGAGTATATTGAAGTTTCTGGTGGTTTATTCCGTGACATGATGATTCACGATTTTGATTTAGCGCGCTGGTTGTTAGGTGAGGAGCCTGTTGAAGTCTTTGCAACCGCAAGCTGCCAAGTGGATCCAGCGATTGGCGAGGCAGGGGATGTAGATACAGCACTTGTAACTTTGAAAACGGCTAGTGGCAAGCTCTGCCAAATCAGCAACAGCCGCCGCGCGGTTTACGGTTACGATCAGCGTATTGAGGCGTTTGGCTCGCAAGGCATGGCACAAGTTGGTAACCAGCTTGAGTCTCAAGTAACAGTGACAGGCGAGAAAGGTAGCACAGCTGCTAAACCTCAGTTCTTTTTCTTAGAGCGCTACGAGGCGGCTTACAGACTAGAACTAGATAACTTTGTTGCATGTATTCGCGATGGTGTACAGCCTGTTGCCAGTGGTATCGATGGTTTGCAATCGTTGCTACTTGCAGAAGCTGCGCTTGAGTCAAGCCGCACGGGTAAAGCTGTTAATTTATAAGCGAGAAAAATAGAGTTGAATCGCGCCTTTTTTATGTTTGATAGGCGCTTTTGTGGAGATGAGAGATGTCACATTTACTATCCAAAGTTAGCGCACCTGATGAGCAAGGCTGTGTGCAAAAAATCACCCCAGAGAGTGCTAATTGGCAGTATGTAGGCTTTGAGCTTTATCAGTTAAAAGCGGGGCAAACACTGAGACAAGATACTTTAGATAAAGAACTCTGCTTGGTATTAGTGACAGGTCTTGCGGATGTTAGCGCAGGTAGTGAGAACTACAAAAAGCTAGGTGAGCGTATGTCTGTGTTTGAAAACAAAGCGCCTTACGCTGTGTATGTACCACCGAGCGAAAACTTTACTGTTAGTGCAGTTACTGACTTAGAGCTGGCGATTTGTAAAGCTCCGGCTCAAGGTAAATACCCTGTACGCTTGATTTCCCCAGATATGTGTAACTATCAAACGCGCGGTATCGATTCTAATACGCGTTCTGTATGTAATATTTTGTTCGATAATATGGAAGCAGAAAGCTTATTAGTTTGCGAAGTGGCGACCCCGAGTGGTAACTGGAGCAGCTATCCACCGCATAAGCACGACAGCGATAACGCACCGTTAGAAACCCAGTTGGAAGAAACCTACTACCACCGTATTAACCCAGAACAGGGCTTTGTATTCCAGCGAGTGTATACGGATGATCGCAGCTTAGATGAAACGGTCAGTGTCGATAATCACGGTGTCGTCATGGTGCCTGAAGGCTATCACCCTGTCGGTGTGCCGCACGGCTATCAATCGTATTATTTAAATGTAATGGCTGGGCCTAGCCGCAATTGGATTTTCCACAATGATCCTGATCACGAGTGGATTATTGAAGCGGATAAGAAGAAAGCAGAAGCTTAGAAATTGACCTAGAAGTTAACGTGAGGAATTTAAGGTTAATAGTGCAAGCTCATCAATCGCTTGCACTATAAAAAGATTGTATAGATAGTGCCCTAAGCGGTCGCTATTTGAGACTCTTCACAAGGGTTTTTCTTCTTCTGCCAGCGCTTAAAGACTGTTAGTGACAATACTGAAATAGCTAGCAGTAAGCTAATAGAGTTAGCGAGTATCATCGGCAAATCGTTAACTTTGATACCATAGCTTAACCAAAGTGCAATACCTACAGTAAAGATTGAATACATCATCACTGAAATACCATCAACATTACCAGTGCGTAAAATAGCGATAACTTGAGGGACGAAGGCAGCTGTTGTGCAAGTAGCGGCAAGAAGGCCTATGAGGGTTGTTTGGTCCATTTAAAAAATAATCTCAGACTTAAGTAATTAATGATAAATACAATATAAATAAGTGTTATTAAATATTGATGACAGAGTATTATTTTTTTTGGACGCGCATGATAATGAAACCCTTCGATGAAATCAACTATTTTTTGATCAGCTAGTAAAACCCTTTTTCCTGCAGATTAGCGTGCTAAATCGCGCCTAAATATATGATCTATCATTTATTATTCACAATCGTATCAGTGAAATTTTAACCGTTTATTAACAGTGGCTTAATGCTGCATTGGCTTAAAAAAATCAAAATAAAATAGCCACTTTTATGGTTAAGCAGAGAACTTCTACTATAGTAATTCTGTAGGATTTCAAAATGTAAAACTGTGAAAGGGATGTTTTATGATTAGCACATTGCGCGCAAAACTAGTTTTGGCCTTTGGAGCCATCTTTTTAGTGTTACTCGTGAGTACAGGCTCAAATTTATATTATGTTAGCTAAGTAGAGAGTTCTCAACAAACGGTGATAAACCTACGCCTGAAAACGGTTGATGCCGGAAATAATTTAGCTAATGGAATTAACTACTCTTTAGCGGCCCTTCGCGGTTACATGATTCTTGGATCAGATCCTGAAAAGGCGAAAGTGATGAAAGCTCAGCGTCAGGAAGCATGGGATATTATCAAAAAGAGTACGGCCAGCTTTGAAACGCTATCAAGTAATTGGACAGACCCTGCCAATGTAGAGAAACTGCGTGAGCTTGTGGCGATATTGAAAAAATTTGAAGCTGCGCAAAACGAAGTCGAAGCTATTGCCCAAAGTGTTGAAAATGTGCCCTCTTATGCGATGCTTTTAAACGATGCTGCCCCTCGTGCATCAAAAATATTAGCAGCTATCACCGCTATTATAGATGCTGAAGCGCAAATGCCATCGACACAACAGCGTAAGCATCTGCTTGTGCAATTGGCAAACTCTAGGGGCTCATTTGCCGTTGGCTTGGCCAATATTCGAGCTTATTTGCTCTCTGGTGATATTAAATTCAAAGAGATGTTTGATGCTAAGTGGCAAGCCAATGAAAAAGCATTGGCTAACATCAATAATAAATATATAGCACTCTTCTCACCCGCACAGAAAAAGAGCTGGCAAATGTATACAAGTGTCAGACAAGAGTTTTCACCAATCCCACCCAAAATGTTTGAATTGCGCGGTGCAGCTAACTGGAATCAAGCTAACTTCTTACTAGGTACTAAAGCGGCTCCCAGTGCGAAGCAAGCAAGCGCTATTCTTAAAGACATGCAGCGATCACAAAATGCACTCATGGAGAATGATCTGCAGCTATTGCAAAACAGCTCCACGCTATTGAGTTCTATGTTGATCATAGGTGCAGTAGTGTCACTGGTTATTTCAACGATTGTAGCTTTGTGGTTTAGCCGTGATTTACTCAGTAGGTTAAACCCTGTATTGCAAAAAGCATTGGATATCTCAGATAACAATTTAAGTACGCCAAAGCTGATCGTTAAAGGCAAAGATGAGATAGCTACATTAACAAGTGCAGTCAATAATATGAGCAATGCGCTGAGCCGCACACTTGAAACCACAGCGCATTCGATGCAGGGCGTTTCCAGCGAAGCGAATGATATTTATATCGCTAACACGGATATGTCAAAAAATATTGATCAACAAAACCAGCAAGTCAGTTTAATAGCAGCGGCAATTGAAGAGTTATCAGCTTCCTCAAAAGAGGTTTCTGATAACAGTAAAATGACGGCTGAGTCTGCCGATAGCTCAGTGGCAACAGCGAAACAAGGGGGTAACTTAGTGAACAACTCATTGAGTCAAATGAGTGAGATTTCGTCTGCCTTTGATGATAGCGCAGATTCAATTGGGCTGTTAAGTGAGCAAAGCCGTAATGTTGAATCCATCTTAAATGTAATTCGAGAAATTGCTGAGCAAACTAATTTGCTGGCACTTAATGCAGCTATTGAAGCTGCTAGAGCAGGCGAATCTGGTAGAGGTTTTGCCGTTGTTGCCGATGAAGTTAGGCAGCTGGCAAGTAGAACAACAGAAGCGACGGCAGATGTTGAAAAAGCGATAGAAAAAATGAAAACGGATACACGTACTGCCGAGAAAAATATGGAGATTGGCCGCGATAAAGTCAAACAAGGTATCGCCATATCCGACAAATTAGGAGCGATGCTAGAAGAAATAATCAACAGTGCTACGGAAGTCTCTTCAAAAGTACATTCAATCGCATTAAGCTCGAATGAGCAGTTCCAAGTGACGGTTGAAATTGCCAGTAATACCAATCATGTCTCCAATCTTTCAAGCAGTGTAAATGACGGAATTAATCAAGTGGTTGAGCGTACACGTTCCGTCTCGCAAAGCTCTTCTGATCGAGCGAGTGAATTACTCAAGATGATAGGCTGAAGACTTACTCACAAGTAATTAAACCTTAATAAGGCAGTCATCATACTGCCTTAATTCTATTCAATATTTTTATAGCTGTATCTAATGTTCGGTGCTAAAGTCCTGCTCATTCAATTGTTATAAATGCAGGCTTATCAATCTTAATATCTATTTGTGAATAGCTGCATTTACCCCTGTTAAAGGTGAAGTTAAATGACGCAAGTAGCCCCGAGTGACAAGTCTGACGATAATAAAAACTCTAGTATCATTGTTGTTGGTGCAGGGATTGTTGGAGTACTGAGCGCATTACAGTTACAGCGCGAAGGATATCAGGTGACGCTGATTGATAGGGAACCACCAGGAAATGGCTGCTCGTTTGGTAACGCGGGGATTTTAGCTAGATCTTCATTTATCCCTCTGTCTAGCCCTAGTACTTTACTCCAAGCTCCTAGCTGGTTATTAAAACCAAACGGACCTTTGTGTGTACGCTGGAGCTACTTACCTAAAATAATCCCTTGGCTATTTAGCTATATAAAAGCGGGCTTTAAAAAAGACTTAGTGGAGCGCGGTGAAGCGGTGCATCGTTTAACTGACGAATCAGTTTCCCTTTATATGGCGTTAGCAAAAGAAGCAGATTGTGAGTCACTTGTAGCCCCAAGTGACTATCTACAAGTGTATCGTAGCAAGGAAGGCTTTGAAAAAGGCCAAGGTGATATGAATGCTAGACGCCGTTTAGGGTTTGCTATCCGCGATATCGATGAGCAAGAGCTACACCAGTTAGAGCCAAGCCTATCTAAAGACTATAAATACGCCCACCATCTAGTCGATCACGGCTTTGTTAAAGATCCACAAGCACTGTTATTAGCCATATTTGAGATATTCAAAAAGCTTGGCGGTCAGTTCGTTGAAGAAAATGTCTTGAGTGTCGAAACAGCGCAATCGAAACCTGTAGTGACGACGAACATTCAGCGCCGTGATTGTGACAAGTTAATTATCGCGGCGGGCGCTTTCTCTGCAAGAGTCCTCAAATCAACCGGTATAAAAATACCGTTAGAAACTGAGCGCGGTTATCATTTTAGTTGCCCGCAGCCAGGGGTGGATGTATCTCGTCCAATAATGGATGGAGAGCTAAAATTCTTTGTTACACCGATGAACAATGGCCATCGCTTTGCAGGTCTAGTGGAGCTTGCAGGGCTAGATTTGCCTTTACAAGAACAGCGAGTAAAAGTGCTAGCGAGCAGCGCTAAAAGCATGCTGCCAAACGTAAACACCGCAAATAGCACATCTTGGTTGGGCTTTCGACCCACCTTTAGCGACAGCTTACCCGCGATTTGTAAAGCGCCCGATAATGAACATGTGGTTTATGCATTTGGCCATCAACACTTGGGCTTAACCTGCGCGCCCATGACCGCATTGCTGGTGGCAGATATAGTGGCGCAGCGCCAGCCTAGGCTAGATATTGAGCCCTATGATATTAAGCGCTTTAAAGGGATTTAAATTAAGGAAGAGGCAATATGAAGGCTGCTCTGGTTTCTTCTACAATTGTATTTGCTCCTGTTAATACAGAAGTTTAATTTTATATTCTTCTAAAAAATAAACAGTCTAGTGAAAGCTGGGAAGTCCAGATATTAAAAATTAGAACTATGACACTAAAGCTTGAAACTGTGACATTAAAGTTCGAGACTTTTTTTCGTAGCTTGCTTTTTGCTTTAACAAGGTTTTGCGCCATTTCTTGTCAGTGAAATTTTGAGTCGATAAATTCTGTCTTTCCCTTATAGGCACCAGATCAATGTTTGTGAGCCAAAAGAGCGGTGATAGAAATCTCTCATTTTCAAGCAAAAACACTGTTTCCAGCCAGTCGTTTTAGTTTGAATTTTTATCCTTTTTCATTGGAAGGTACTAGTAGCTTCTGGAGATAAACTTTTAGGGGTACTCCATACAGTGAATTTCTGTTTTTCGAATATTTCGAATATTTACTTTTCGAATATTTCGTATATTATAGTGGTATACAGATTTGTATAGTCTAAATTTGAAACTAGAGATAAATAAGATGAATACTGCAACAAAATTGCCTAGCGCTGAAGAAATTGCACTGGCTAAGCTTGGTAGTCAAGAGTTGTCAGCCGTAATGGAAACAAATGGTGAAGCTCAAAGGATTAATGTTATAGATAAGTCTGGTAAGACTCACGAAGTCATGATTCCATCTAGTGCATTAAACATGATGATTGAGATACTTACTCAATTAGGTCAGGGTAACTCTGTTAGCATTACACCTATTCATGCTGAACTCACAACGCAAGAAGGTGCTGACATGCTGAATATGTCTCGCCCTACATTTATTAAACTCTTAGATTCTAATGAAATTCCGTTTAGTCGCACTGGCAACCGTAGGAAGGTGGCCTATGCTGATCTTATGGAATACAAGAACCGTTTAGAAGAAAGCAGACTAGCTACTCTTGCTGAACTATCCGCATTAGATCAAGAAATGGATATGGGATATTAATGACATCATATACGGTAATTTTAGACGCATGTGTTATGTATCCAGCTCCACTTCGCAGTTACCTAATGTACTTGTCCAACACTGGGCTATTCAGAGCACGATGGACAGAGCAAATAAATGATGAATGGATTCGTAACCTTCTCAAGAACAACCTAGGTGTCGATCCTGAGCGGCTAGAAAGAACCAAGCAGTTAATGAATGCTCATGTACCTGACTGCTTGGTTGAAGGTTATGAACCATTGATTAATGGTTTAACTTTGCCTGACGTTGATGATAGACACGTTGTTGCTGCTGCTATTAAAGGACAAGCGGAGTCTATCATTACCTCAATCTAAAAGACTTCCCTATAAAGGAGCTTGATCCGCTAGGTCTTTGTGCAATACATCCAGATGAATTCTTGTGTGATATGTTTGAACTAGATAACAGTGCTTGCGTCAAGGCTGCTCAGCAACAACGAGGTTCGTTGAAAAAGCCACCAATGAGTCAAGACGAGTTTTTAGCTTGCTTGCAAAAGCAGAAACTTCCAAGCTTCGTCTCAAAATTAAAGAACTTTAAACTTATGCTTTAACAGAAATCGTTTTGTAGTCAAGAGCGCCACCAAGCCCGTTTGAATCCAGCAAGTTCAGAATCACTTAGTGATCACACGAGATGGAAAGTGGTTGAGAGACGCTCTTGGACTTGGGAACCGGCACGCTTTTAAGGGCGGGCTGGGCATATAGAAAGTGAATCCTCTTTGTCTTTCTTGCAAGCATAAAAAAAGCCTCAAACTAGTTGAGGCTTAATTACTTGCTAAAAACATGGTACCAGTGGCTTTTCTCTTTGACTTGGGAATCGGCACGCCTTTTAAGGGCGGGCTGGGCATATAGAAAGTGAATCCTCTTTGTCTTTCTTGCAGACATAAAAAAGCCCCAAACTAGTTGAGGCTTAATTATTAACTAAAAACATGGTGCCAGAGGCTTCTCTCTTTGACTTGGGAACCGGCACGCTTTTAGGGGCGGGCTGGGTATATAGAAAGTGAATCCTCTTTGTCTTTCTTGCAGACATAAAAAAGCCCCAAACTAGTTGAGGCTTAATTACTTGCTAAAAACATGGTACCAGTGGCCGGACTCGAACCGGCACGCTTTTAAGGGCGGGGGATTTTGAATCCCCTATGTCTACCAATTCC
>CAKZOD010000115.1 GCA_937136055.1 uncultured Oceanospirillaceae bacterium
GCCTATGCAAAAAAGCTAGAAATAGGCTGGATTAGAGGGATTGGCCTTTGTTCTAAATTATTTCCTGCTTAGAAATATTCTTCAAATCTAAGCTGATTTTCTGATCGCCCAAAATGCTAACCTTGATTGATCCTCAAGCTCAGGGGTTGGTGTTGCTGTAAAACTTAAGCAGTCTATTTCCGCGTCTTCCTCACTTTGAATAATTTTTCTCACTTCACAAAAAGCTAGCGGCGTATCTTTATCAACTTGCTGAGCTAGCTCTATTGCCTGTTGATCATAAACTTCTGCTTGCTCTAAGTGCTGAATAATCCGTTTTGCTTGGCCTGAATAAAGAAATAGATATCCTTGCTCTTTGAGCAAACGAGTTTAGTTTTTCATCTAATTGATAGTGATCAGGCAATAAAACAGCGACTTTCAGTTCATACCTTTGTTGCGAATCTGAACTGGCTTTAATTGCCTCACAGCTTAATATCCAAACACATTCCGGCTCTGAGCTTTTCATAGATTATTCCACACCATTTAATGAACTGAAAATAAATATGATGCACTGAAACGGATTTTAGTGCTTCTATCAATCCCAAAAGTGGAGGGGAATGATAATAGGAAAATATTTGAGACTTTAATTCAAGCATATTAAAAGATTACGTTGATAAAGCTTCTTCCCTTAACTTCCCTTTTAAATATGTTCCTTGATTGGAATAAGCTAAGAAACATGCCTTGTCTATAACTTGAACTCACCAGAGATAACAGCTAAGTTGTACGAAATAGATCTCTATATCAAAGATTTAGTTAGTCATTTCTTGTTATCTCTATCTTAAAGGAATCAAGCCAAATGCCATTAAAAGCAGCTCAAGCACGAAAATTGGCGCACACTCGCACTGTTACATGCACAGCGTTTGAGCGTGAGGATGAACTTTGGGATATAGAGGGTAGATTAGTCGATATCAAACCTTTTGATTGGATCAATAAAGATCGTGACGGGTGCATAGCTGCTGGTGAACCACTTCATGATATGGCGATACGATTAACTATAGATCTCGACTTCTTGATTCACGATGTAGATGCCGTAATCGACTTAGCCCCGCAAAATGTTTGCTCTGAAATTAGTGGCTCTTACAAAAAATTAATTGGCCATCATATCGGACCTGGCTGGGCCAAACTCACTAAGTCGTTATTTGGTAATATCTCTGGCTGTACGCACTTAAGAGAGCTTCTAGGTCCTGTTGCATCAACATCTTATCAAGCATTGGTAAAGCCTCGATTTATTAGAGAGCAAGCTAAACTTGGTAATCAGTTAGGAGACGATGCGCTGATATTTGGCAGCCCTGAAGTGGTGAATACTTGTCATGCTTGGGGCGCTTCAAGACCTGCCGTTAAAGAGTTTTGGCCTGATTATTATGTGCCAAGCGAACCGCGAACCAACTAAGGCTTGCTAGTATTGTCTTTTCATCTTAGTTAAAAAGCTAACAACTACCGGCATCGAGACTCCCAATATGATGCAGGAGAATGCTAGCAATTTAACGTCACTGACTTTTTCTGAGAAGAATATCACTGACCCCAAAAGCCCGAAAATAGGTACTAGCAAACGTATCGGGCTCATCACCGATAAAGGATAGATGGTTTGTAGTTTGTTCCATAGCCAATAACCTAGCAGTGTTGTTGGGTATGCTTGAATCAGTGCTGAGATTAACGCTGAGGAATTTAATACTTGGCTAAAGATATCCAAGCTTACACCTTGCATCACAAAAGCGATTAAGAACAGCGGGATGGGTACAAATAAACTTGAGTAGATGATGAAAGCGAACATTTCTTTTATCTGTGCTTTCTTTATCAAAAAGTTAGTTAACGCTAGGCTGCAAGCAGCGATGATTGCGAGCGTAATGCCGATTATGGTGACTGAGCCATCATCGATATACAGCATAATTAATAGGCCAAGCGCGGCGACTAGCAGGCCCGCTAACTGACTGATTGATAGCTGTTCTTTAAAGTAAAAAATGCCGATTAATGTTGTGATCATAGCGCTGGTTTGTAATACCGTACTGGCCATTCCCGCAGACAAACCTTGATCTATCGACAGTGCCATTATTCCCCAAACTCCCACGCCGAATGCCAGCCCGTATAAGATGATATAAAACCAAGAGGTATTAGGTTTTTTAATAAAAAAACACAGTGGGATTGCCGCAAATGTGAAGCGTAAACCAATCAAAATAAAAGGGTTTACTTCATCGACGCCAAATTTAATCACTGAGAAATTAAAGCCCCAGAGGCAGGTAACACCAATCGCGATGAGTAAATGCTGTGGTTTCATATTGATCCTAGTGAGTCATTTTCAAAGAGGCTCTATAGTGGGAGATACGAGAAAAAAGCAACAGACACAATTAAATTATAAAAATAGAGTACAATTCTGAGATATTAGTCTTTTTCAAAGAGTGTATTCAGTGTTTCGATACCAGCAATTAGTTAAGTGTGTTGTGCAAGATATCGCAGATGAGCGGCTGGTTTTAGGGCAGAGAATGCTCTCTGTCAGGCAATTCGCTAAGCTACATTGCATTAGTATTACCACTGCCCTGCGTTGCTACAATGAGCTACATGAACAAGGCTGGCTAACGGTTAAGCCCCAATCCGGATATTTTGTTGCTAATCCTTTAACCAGTCATTCTTTAATCAGTCAAGGCACTCCTTCATTTCCACATTTCTCAGCATCGGTTACGGTGCCAAAAAATTATGCCCAACCTGAGGATCATCACTTAACAAGCCCCTTCTACACTGCTCAATTGGGTGCGCAGCTAATCCCTAAAGAGGTATTAAATCGATGTTTTCATCGAGGTAATTTACGTAGCAACAATGATAACTATCAATACCCTAGTATTAAGGGTGAGCAGAGCCTGCGTAGCGCGTTGGCCAAGCATGTAACGGATAATTATTTTTCAGTGGATGGACAGCAGCTAGTTATCACCAATGGCTGCATGGATGCTGTGCGCAGCGCGATAGAGGTCGTCTCAAACCCCGGTGATACTATTGCTATTTCCTCCCCCTGCTTCAGTGGGTTGTTAAATCTGTTGTTGAGTATGCAACGAACAGTATTGGAAATACCTTGCCATAATGCCGAGTTGGATTTGACTCAACTAGAACGGTATATGAGCAAGGGAGAAATCAAAGCAGGTTTGTTCAGTGCTAACTTTATTAACCCTCACGGGCTGTGTTTATCAATTCAACAGAAACAATCACTAGCGAACTTAGCCGCTAAATACCAAACACCGATTATTGAAGACGATGTGTTCTTGGAGTTAGGCTTTAACAACTTCAAACCTAAACCTATTAAATACTGGGATGAGCAAGGTTGGGTTTTATGGTGCGGCTCAATCTCAAAATCAGTCGCCCCTAGTTATCGCTTGGGTTGGTGTGCGCCTGGGCGCTTTCTCAATAATTACCTCAAGCACCGCAAAGTGAATTCTTTGATGGTCAATGTGCCAGTACAAGCCGCATTTTTTGAATTCATCAACAGCGGCCAATACACTAAACACCTGAAAAAGATAACACTGGCTTTATCTCAGCACGCTTTGGCTTACCATCGTTTCTTGACTGAGCACTTAATTGAAGGGGTTTGTGTGAGCTACCTGCAAGGCGGCATGGTAATCTGGTTACAGGTGGAAGGGTTAGATTTCTCGGGTGTTTTTAAGGAAGCCACAAAGCAAGGTTTAAACTTTAAAAACGGTACTGAGTTTTCTACACTGCCGTTATATAAAGACTGCATTCGTTTAAACATTGGCTGGCCTTTAGAACATGAGCTTAAAAGCGGCTTTCTGGTGCGTGATAAGCTAGAGCAACTTTGTCAGCTCATCAATCAAGCGTGCGATGATTTGAAATAACAAAATGGTTAGGAGGCAATGATGAAACTCGATAGAAAGCAAAGAATTTGTGATCTTTTAAAAAAAGGCATAGAGACAGGCGATCAAGCTGTCGTTGATGTGATTAGCCCCAGCCAATACATCCAGCATAATCCGCAAACCCAAACCGGTAGAGAAGGCTTAGCTGTGCTTTTCAAGCGGATATCTAAAACCTCACCTCGGGTAAATATCGTGCGTATCTTTTGTGATGGGAACTACGTCTTCGGCCATACTGAATACGATTTTGCTACCTCGCGCATTGGCTTTGAAGTATTTCGTTTTGAAGGCGATTATACGGTAGAACACTGGGATAATATTCAGCCACGTAAAGGGCCAAACCCAGCTGGCCACAGTATGGTAGACGGCCCAACTGCAGTGATGGATCTGCAACTCACCGAACCTAACAGAGAGTGCGTTAAGCAGTTTGTAGAAACGGTTCTAATCGCTAATGATTTAACCCAACTTACTCATTTTGTATCCACTTCCTATATTGAGCACAGCCCTGAATCAACTGACGGCTTAGCCGCATTAAAATCAACGTTAAGTGCCTGCTCTGAAGATAATAAATCCGTTATAAACTACGTGAAGCAGCACCGCATTTTGGCACAGGGGAATTTCGTTTTATCGGTCAGCGAAGGCTACCTAAAAGGCACCCACTCTGCCCTCTATGACCTATATAGACTGGCAGATGGTAAGATTGTTGAGCACTGGGATACTCGCGAAGCTGTACCACCTTTAAGTGAATGGGAGAACGATAATGGTAAGTTCTAATGCGGTTCAATCACTGCAGGCTTGTTAACCTTCTTCTGGTAATTTAGCGCACAACACAACCACCAAACTAATAAATACTGCTGAAACCCACAGGCATGCCACTAAGCCATAAAACTGGAATATAGCTCCTGAAAGCACCGTGCCTATCAACCTACCCAACGCATTTGCCGTGTAATAAAACCCGACATCCATTGATACCCCATCATCACTGGCATAGCGCACAATCAAATAACTGTGTAATGATGAGTTAATGGCGAACACTGCCCCAAACACTAACAGGCCGAGAACCAATGAATACTGTGGATAAAAATCCGCACTTAACGCAATCGCAATAAACGCAGGAATTACTGCTAATAAAGCGGACCAAAACATCGCGCTGCGTGATAGCGAAGTCGCTTCGCTCCCTATTCCCGTTTCTTTTACATCAGCTTTCTTACTGCGACCTGTAATATAAGGCGTAAGCGACTGCACTACACCGTAGCCGATCACCCAGCTGGCCATAAATGCCCCTACCGACCAATGATCCCAAGCTAAAGTACTTGCGAGATATACGGGAAGTGCCACGACAAACCAAACATCGCGGGCACCAAATAAGAATAAACGCGCTGCAGATAA
>CAKZOD010000116.1 GCA_937136055.1 uncultured Oceanospirillaceae bacterium
TTTAATTTTCATCTCGTTTTTGGGTTACCCCTGAAAGCGAGGAGGCGAATTATATACAGGTTAGCGCTGACGTCAACACTTTCCTATTAATAATCATAATATTTCTTATATTGATCAATTAACGTTCAGAACGGGTGCTTTTTGACTAAAAAACACCCTATTCAAGCCTCTTTTTGAGCTTTTGACTCTTTCTCAATGTTGGGGGTATTCAGCTTCCAAAACTAACTACGTATTAATAGATACTCCGTATCATACAGGCAGGCCTCTTCTTCTCGTTTTGCAAGGTAGCGTTGGCCAATTATTTCAACATGTAATTGCTTATCGATGAATTTACTATTGATAAAGCCCATCACTAGGTTCTTCTCGACACGATGTCCATAACCTGCTGAGGTAACAGCCCCTACTATTGTATCTCCACTATAGATAGCATCCCCCTCATGAGCTGCTGCTATTTCACATTCAACTGCTAGGGTAACGAAAGTTTCAGGCTGTGCTTTATCTACATTTTCTAGTAACCCTTGCTTACCAATGAAGTCTTCTTTATTAAGATCCACAAAACGCATTAGCCCCGCACTCACTGGATTTTGCTCATATGTCAAATCAGCTTTCCAATGACGAAAGCCTTTCTCTAAACGCATTGATTCCATTGCATAAGATCCGAACAAGCCTAAACCAAAGCTTTGTCCTGCATCTACTAATAACTTCCAAACAAGATATAGCTGCTCATTCGCAACATGTAATTCATAGGCGGATTCACCACTAAAGCTAATGTTCAGCGCGGTCACTGCAGCATGTGCTAAATGTTTTTGCTGAACACTCATCCATGGCATCGCTTTATATGACCAATCTGAGCGTTCAGACAAGGATTGCAATAACGCTCGTGCTTTAGGGCCTGCAACCACAAGTGTTGTGTGCGATAAGGTTAGATCCTGTACTGTCACGCTATCTGGTTTGTTTAGATTCAACCAATCTCGATCATGCCATTGTGCAGCTGCAGCAGCGCCATACCAATATTGATCTGGGCCTATTTTGGCAACAGTTGCTTCACACAAAATGTTACCCTGCTCATTTAGTAGATAACAAAGCGTCACACGCCCTATGTTTTTCGGGATTTTGCCGCACACTAAGTGATTTAGGAATGCTTCACTACCTTCCCCTGAAACTTCAAAACGACTGAAGCCTGAAACTTCCATTAGCCCAACATTTTGCTGTAGATTTTTAACTTCATTTGCAACCACTGCCTTTGTATCGCTGAAGCGGTATCCCGGTTTATCAACAAAATCTGCCGTAGGCTTAAAGCACAGCGCGCGCTCCCAACCATTTACTTCTCCCCATATTGCACCACGTTGATCCTGCACAGAATATAGTGATGTCGTGCGAGCTAAACGCCCTGCGGGTCTTTGCTCGTGTGGTAAGTGGTAATGGAATTCTCGTTGATAATCCTCAATTGCTTTCGCACAGGTGTATTCTGTATTGGCGTGTTGAGTGAATCGCCTTGGATCTAAACACCATGCATCCCACTCACACTCACCATGTACCATCAATTCAGCCAGCACCTTGCCATGGCCGCCTCCTTCGCCAATACCTGCTCGCAGTCCAATGCAACAAAATGCATTCGGGACACCCGGCATAGGCCCAATCAAGGGCATGCCATCAATTGTGTAGGTAATAGGACCATTTACTACGGTATGAATCCCCGCTTGGGTTAAACACGGCATACGCTGGAATATATGCTCCATATTATCTAAGCAGCGATCTAAATCATCTGGACATAATGCTTGAGTGAAATTTGGGTCAATGCCGTTCATACCAAAGGTTTTGCAGCCTTGCTCATAGACTCCGACTAACAGGCCTTGTTTCTCTTGTCTGCTGTAGAAGTCATCTCGTGGGTCGCGAATGATAGGTACACGCTTGTCCAACGCTGCTATTTCAGGAATGCTATCTGTCACGAAGTACATATGCTCCATTGAGGTAACGGGATGCTCTACACCGAACATCTTACCGACTTCGTTTACCCTGTAACCTGTTGCGTTAACGACTTTCTCACAAGTGATATCACCTTTCTCAGTATGTACGATGAACTCGCCATTTTCTTTGCACGTCACATCTGTCACTGCATTAAACCGCGAAACCGTGGCACCGGCTTCTCTCGCTTTACGCGCCAATGCGAAAGTCAGCCCTGATGGATCTATATCTCCATCTAAGGGATCCCACCAAGCACCCAACATATCACTGGTGTCTAACAGCGGGTGACGTCGCCCTACTTCTTGAGCATCTATAAACTCCATATCAACGCCCATGGTTTTAGCCATACCAATATAATGCTTATAGGTATCGACTTGCTCTTGCGTGTACGCCGTACGCATACCACCGCTAATATGATAATCAATTGGATGATCGGCATCGGCTGCTAATTTACGGTATAGATCGATACTGTGGCGCTTAAGTGCAATCATCGTTTGATTAGCGCCAAATTGGGTAACTTGCGCAGCGGCATGCCAAGTGGATCCCGAGGTCAACTCATCGCGCTCCACCAGCACTACATCCGTCCAGCCAAGCTGAGTCAGATGATACAAGGTTGAACAACCGCCTATACCTCCACCGATGATGACAACTTTTGCATGGCTAGGTAATGGTTTTGATGTGCTTTGGCTCATAGGTAACTCCACAATAATTTTAACTTCTTTTTATGTCCTTATTGTGTTCAATGGACCTGACTTTTGACAAACCCAATTTTTTTGTCCATAGTTCAGAAAAACTGAACCATGGCAGCAGCGATAAACCAAATGAAACATGACCTACCTTCCCTAGAAAGCCTAAAAGTATTTGAAGCTGCCGCTAGGCACTTAAGCTTTATACGTGCTGCTGATGAGCTATGTATCAGCAAAGGTGCGGTCAGCTACCAGATTAACAAACTTGAAACACAAGTTGGTCAAGCGCTTTTCAAGCGAAGCGTTAGGCAAATCTATTTAACTGAGAATGGCCAAGCGCTCTACATCACTACAGGTCAAGTTTTTAACCAATTGCGCAAACAGCTCACCCAGATATCAGAAGATAACGCCAACACAGTAGTGACCGTTGCAGTGTCCACTTATGTTGCGGTTCGCTGGTTATCACGTAAGTTAATCGGCTTTAATGAAAAGCATCCTCAAATCAATGTTTTATTACAGCACAGCGTTAATGATGAGAACTTTAATTTGCAAGATGTGGACTTAGCATTGCGCTGGTCTGATGATAAAAGTTGTTTACAGGACGAGTGTGTAGCCAGTGCACCTATTGATATGTACCCTGTATGCAGCCCCTTACTGTTAAAAAAACATGGGATAACAGAGACCTCTGACCTAGATGAGCAGAGGTTTGAACAATCTCCATTAGCTCAAACCCAATTATTAGCTGAAGAGCACAATCAAGATTGCTGGCAACAGTGGTTTGATATTGCAGCTACTGAACTAAACAACCCTCGCAGTTTGATCAAAGATTCTAACGTTAGGGTTCAAAGTGCAATTGATGGGCAAGGTTGGATGCTGGCAGATCAGCTAATGCAAAATGAGCTAAATAACCAGCTATTGATCGCACCTTTTCACAAAGTACTTAAGGGCTACAACTACGCATTGTTAAGTCACCCGAAGAGGCATTTAAGCAGTAATGCTGAAAAACTAAAACAGTGGCTGGTAGCGCAACTTGCCAATCCGTTTTGAACAGTATCACTTTATTGATAATTCTATTACTCACTTTCGCCGCTATTTTTGACTTTACCCAATGGTTTCCCTTTGCGCACGTCAGCGGTATACACTTTAGCGTGCCAAATTGAGTAGTAGCGCAACTTGCCTGGGCCATGGGAAATAACACCTGATAATACAATTATCAGCATATACACTGTGCTATCTAAACGTTGGAAGTAAAACCAAAACAGCGCCAATAAGGCCACTTTGGCGATGATGATTTGCCCTCTGAGCTGAACCAGCCAGATACCATCCGTATAAATTTCTTTGACAACCATTAAGCTGCCAGTTGCCAGTGTTAACCAGAGGTATTCACGCCATTGATTTGCAGGTAAGGAAAATAAAAAAGCCCCTGCCAGCCCCGCTATGCCAATTAAATGCAACGTGCGTAGCACAAGGCTTAAACTGCGTTTTGCAGGAATATCACGCTTGTTTTCAGGGAACAACCAACTCATAGCTTCGCCTAACCAAAAAGCATGATTAAGCCTGTATCTGAACGCTAAGTACAGTGCTATTAAAATAGAATTTGAAAGATTGTGATTTTAAACGCGCTTGGATTAATTCAACTTATTCACATCGGTTATGCCTACCAAGCTATCCAAGCGCATTTATTTGATTTACTGTGACAATGCCGTCACTTCAGATAAAACTAATTAATCTTGTTGCAGCAAGTAATCAAAAGCGGCCAATGAAGCTTTTGCCCCTTCACCCATTGCTATCACAATTTGTTTATAAGGCACCGTTGAAACATCACCCGCAGCAAAGATTCCCGCAGCTGTAGTTTCACACTTTTCATTGATCACTATTTCTCCATGGGTCGTACGCTCAACCACGCCGTTGAGGAAGTCACTATTAGGCAACAAGCCTATTTGCACGAATACCCCTGCTAGCGCCTGCTCTTTTATAACCTCTGTTGCTCTATCTTGATATGCCAGAGCTACAACCTTACCCTCTTTTGCAATGACTTCTTTGGTCGCTACGTTTTTGATGATGGTAATTTTTTCATGTGCGAGCGCTTTATCAACTAGTACCTGATCCGCCTTTAGCTCCGGTAAAAACTCAAACACAGTTACGTGGTTAACCATAGACGCCAGATCTAGCGCCGCTTCAATACCTGAATTACCACCGCCAACAACAGCAACATCTTTACCTTTGAAGAAAGGTCCATCGCAATGCGGACAATACGCCACGCCTGAGCCGATATTTTCTTTCTCACCTGGTACGCCTAACTCTCTCCATTTTGCACCGGTCGCCACAATCACTGTTTTACTTTCGATGACTTCGCCACTCGATAGCGTTAGGGTTTTAATATCACCACTAACGACTTTATCTACCCGCAAAAACTCTTTAATAGTGATGTCGTAATCATTTAGATGCGCCTGCAAGTTATTGGTTAACTGCGTACCTGTTGTTTTGGGTACAGATATTAAGTTCTCAATTCCAACAGTATCTTTAACTTGCCCGCCAATTCGGTCAGCAATCATGGTGACATTTAAGCCTTTACGCGCCGCATAAATTGCCGCAGCCACACCCGCAGGACCTGCACCGATAACAGTGACGTCTTGCAGAGGCAACTGCTGTGTTTGTGCAGCGCTGACGATATTTGGAAACTTTTCAATCAACTTATCAACTAGCTGAGCTGTATCTATCTTGCCGTTTGCAAATAGTTCACCGTTTAAATAAACGCTGGGTACTCCTTGAATGTTTCGCTCACTGATTAAATCTGGAAACAATCCGCCATCAATCATCTCAGTGCTGATATTTGAGTTCAACAATGCAAACTGATTCAAAGCTTGCACAACATCAGGACAATTGTGGCAGCTAAGAGATATAAACACTTCAAAATGTAATGTCTGTGTAATATTCGCAACCATACTGGCCAAGCTATCATCAAGTTTGAGATCTGTTCCTGAAGATTGCAATATCGCCAATATTAACGAATTGAACTCATGACCACTGGGGATACCTGAAAACGAAATACCATTACTGACAGGCCCC
This sequence comes from uncultured Oceanospirillaceae bacterium, assembly GCA_937136055.1. Classification (GTDB taxonomy): domain Bacteria; phylum Pseudomonadota; class Gammaproteobacteria; order Pseudomonadales; family Balneatricaceae; genus Rs1. The sequence goes on from CAKZOD010000116.1 coordinate 5,721, forward strand.
GTCGTTTGCATTTGCGAAGGTTCAACTTCGAGAAAAAAGCTAATAGGACTGCGCAAATTGGCATCGCGCTCAATAAAAGTCAGGTTTTTAGACACTGAACAAAGCTGAGTTAGGAACTCTGCTAGTTCATTGCGTTTTTCATGCTCACCAGTTTGTAGCACTAGTGAGACTTTGTTTTGCATATTTTGGGTGTAAGTTTTTAACGTATTTAAAATATCATCACTTAACATAGTACTACCTTTAATCGTCTTTTAAATTTGACTGATGAGCGAGCGAAGCTTTGGCAAATAGCGAAGAGGCGTCTTGGGCTTATTCGCTATTTCCTTAATTAAGAAGTCTCTTCGCTGCTTTACTTAGATTTTGCCAACTAAATCTAGGCTTGGTGTTAGTGTCGCTTCACCTTGCTCCCATGCTGCAGGGCAAACTTCACCGTCATTGGCGCGTACATACTGTGCGGCTTTAACGTTACGCAACATATCTTTTGCACTGCGCCCGATACCACCGGCATGTATTTGTGCAACTTGGATCACACCATCTGGATCTGCTAAAAATGTACCGCGGTGCGCCATGTGATCTTCTTCTATCATGACGTCAAATCCGCGGGTGATATGGCCTGTTTGATCACCAATCATCGGGAATTTGATTTTGCCAATTGCATCAGATGAATCGTGCCACGCTTTATGCGAGAAATGGGTATCTGTTGATACGGCATAAACTTCGACGCCTAGCTCTTGTAGCTGTGAGTACTGTGCAGCCATATCTTCAAGCTCTGTTGGGCATACGAAAGTGAAATCAGCAGGGTAGAACAAAAAGATTGACCACTTGCCTTTAACACTTTCAGAGTTTACTTCTACAAACTCACCGTTATGGAATGCTTGCGCGCTGAATTCTGGGATTAACTTACCTATTTGAGCCATGTGAATTTCCTCTTCGATTTAATTTAAATGTTTCTAAAGCTGTGTTGCTTTCGATGAGTTCATATTAAGTTGATTTTGTTGATAGGTAAAATTGATTAAATCGATATTAATATCCCAAAAAACAGAACATACTAAGTTCAGTCGTCTACACCACTGATAACGAGCTGACAGGTACACATATGATTTCTTTAAAACAACTGCACTACGCACTCGCTATTGAAAAAACACTCCATTTCAAAAAAGCAGCTGAGTTATGTAATGTCTCACAATCAGCCCTAAGCACTGCCATTAATGAGTTTGAAAAACAGCTAGGTATCACGGTGTTTGAGCGCAACAACAAACAAGTGTTAATTACTGACAAAGGGCAGCTGATACTCGACAAAGCTAAAAAAGTAAAATTAGAAGTCGATGAGCTTTTACAGCTCACCCTGCAAGATGATCAACCTTTTGCCCGCCCAATGAGCATCGGTGTAATACCCACCATAGGCCCTTACTTATTACCAAAGGTACTACCGGCCGTTAGGCATCAATATCCCGATTTTAAATTGCGTATTATTGAAGAGCAGTCACATATATTGGTTGATAAGGTGAGAAACGGAGAGATCGATGCTGCAATCCTAGCACTGCCGTACCCCATTCAAGGCTTAATGAATTTCGACTTTTGGCAGGAAGACTTTTATTGGATTTGCCACAAAGATGACCAACCGCATCAAGTGCAAGAAATTACCAGTGAAGAGCTAGAAATAGAAAAGCTGATGCTATTAAAGGATGGTCACTGTTTAAAAGATCACGCATTAGCGGCGTGTAAGCTACAAGCACAAAAGCAGCAGACTGACTTTGACTCAGCCAGCTTGCATACTTTAGTACAAATGGTTGCAGGGAAACTTGGCACCACTTTAGTACCGCAAATGGCGTTAGATCAACTCATCCATAACGAATCAGAGCTTGCGGCTGTGCATCTAAATGAAACAGGCCCACACAGAACTATTGCCTTTATCTTAAGACCCAACTATATAAGAACAGATGAACTCGATTTACTAAGAGGAATATTTAACGAGCAACTCACTCAAATATGCACTTAGGGAACCATCAATAAAAATAAATGAGCAGGTAACACCATGGCAGACCAGCAAACAATCTCAGTTTACGATCAGCAAGTTGAAAAATATGCGCAAACAATTGAGCAACAGCCTAGCGATAAAATACTCTCGCGGTTTATAGCAAGGTTAAACAGTAACGATTTAGTCCTCGATTTAGGCTGCGGCCCCGCTCAAGCATCCGCCATCATGCGAGATAACGGACTCCATGTTGATCCCGTTGACGCCTCTCTTGAAATGGTGAATATCGCAAACGCGACCTATAACATAGGCGCTCGCCAAGCAAGGTTTGCAGAAATAGATACTCACGATATTTACCACGGAATATGGGCAAATTTCAGTTTGCTGCATGCGAGTAAAACAGAGTTTCCCGTTATTTTGGGCCAATTACATCAAGCATTAAAACCTAATGGTGTATTACATTTAGGAATGAAGCTTGGCAGTGATGCCTGCCGCGATTCTCTTGGCAGGTATTATGCGTACTATTCCCAAGAAGAGCTTTGCGAGCTGTTAAATAATGCTCAGTTCGATGTTGATCATTTAGAGTTAGGTGAGGGACGAGGGCTAGCAGGTGATGTTGAGCCTTGGATTGTGGTGATTGGTAAAGCGAGATAGTGCTATGCTCCACCTCTTGAGGCAGTCATATTCTTTACTGCTTATCGTGTTACATTTACTAAGCATTCGAGCGTCTTGTTAGTCTGATTTTCGCCTGAAGGCGAGCGCATTTCTTTTTGCTAAAAAAGAAACCTAGCCAAAGAAAAGTTCACTGTATGATTCATATACATCAATTCCTCCATCCTTTACCCTACATCCATGTAGTCGCATGACCCATGCTAAACTCTCCGCGACCTTGCCTACAAGGATACAGGTACTTAGATTTTTCCGGGATCACAAAACCTCCCTGTCAATACGATCGATAATTTAAGCAATTTACTCCAGAGCTATCTAAAGGGGGCTGTGCGGCTCCGAAGGTAGGTCGCTATATATAAAGCTAATAAAATAAAGTGACTCAAGATAAAACACTAAGGTTATCGATTTTTCCTAGATATCTTGTTAGATCGTTCTATTAATTTACTCTTAGTTTATATGCATTCTCGGTTATTTGATTTTCATGAATTTACGCCTATTCTTTTCTTAACCCACTGTACTAAAAACAAATAAAGGGAATTTATCCATGAAATTTAAGAGCCTTGGCAGCAAGATTATCATCAGCCTCAGCCTTATTGGTACTCTAATGACAATCATAGCCTGTATTGCGGTCAGTTCAATTATAGAATCGCGAATGCAGCAAGAAGTACAGGTAAAAGCTCAAGAATTAATAACCAGAACCGCGCAAATGTTCATGGTATCAACTGTAAAGTTCAATGAAGAGTTCACTGCCACTAGCGAGCCCAGCGAAAAAGCTAAAATACATGCTGACTGGATGCGTACCATTACTGCTGTCGATCTCGCCGTGACTAATAATTTCGGTGAAGAACAAAGCCGTGTACGCTTGTATACAGACCCTAAAATTGTCGGCCTTCCTAGCTTTGGTGCTGAAGTAACTGCCGCACAGCAAGGCTTTGAAACACAAACCCTCAAATCCTTTGCTCAAGGTGAAGGCCCAATTATCCGCTGGAGCACTCAACATTATCAAATCGGTATCCCTCTAAAAAGTGATATGCACCCAGGTTGCGCCAATTGTCACAACGTGCCAACAACCGGAGCAACCCTGTTAGGAGGTCTAACTGTCTCAGTACCGCTGACACAACTCAATCAACAACGCCTGATAAGCACTATATGGATTTGCTCGACTTTGGTGTTAGCTTTAGCTGCCACATTAATTGCAATTACATGGCTGATCCGTCGTGGTGTAATCAGCCCACTTCGAATCTTGAACCTACATACTCAACAAGCTTCTGAGCAACTCTCTAAAGGACAAGTTCAAACTAATTTCCCTGAAGTAGGTAAGCATGAAATAGGGGCGATCAGCGGCAGCTTCAGTAATCTTTTAGAGGTTGTAAAGCGCCTTATCGACAATTTAATCAACAACTCCCACCAAGTAAACGATGCTGCCCAAGAAACGGCCAGAATGGCTGGCGAACAACAAAAAGCGGCCAACTTACAGCAGCAAAAGATTGTTTCAGTACTCGATTCCTTAGCGCACTTACAAGATGCTGGACAAGTTGTATCAGCACGAGCAGGTACCACCTCTGAAACAACGACCAACGTGATGGAACAAGTCAACGCTGGCAAACAGGCAATGGATAAAACACTCAGTACTATTCATGAGCTAGCCAAAGAAGTGAAGCGCGCTGGAGAAGTTGTCACTTCGCTGGATCAGCGCAGTGATAGCATTGGCTCTATCATTAGCACCATAGATGGCATTGCAGAACAAACCAACTTACTTGCGCTCAATGCAGCTATTGAAGCCGCAAGAGCCGGTGAGCAAGGGCGAGGGTTTGCTGTAGTCGCCGATGAAGTCCGTACTTTAGCGCAGCGAACCCAGCAGGCAACAGGGGAGATAAATCAATTGATCCAAGAATTGCAATCAGATGCCCGTACCGCCAGCCAAGTTATGTCTCGCGGTGGTGAGCAGGCAACGCTAACGGTTGACAATGCATACAATACCCAACAACAGCTCGACAGTATTACCGAGCAAATGGCCAATATCAACGACCTTAACCAAGAGATAGCTTCGGCAGTTGGAAACCAAGCAAACACTATTGGTGATATTAACAACAACCTTAAAACCGTTTCTGAAGAAGCGGCAAGTAGTGTCACTTCCGCTGACCAGATGGCGCTGCATAGCGACAACCTCAAAGAGCTGTCTCAGCGGATGAATCAACTTTAAAACACAGTAAAAAAACGATTTATCTTACAGGGCAACAATAATAGAAAAACCTAAAAATATAACCTTAGTGCTTTATCCTAGGCTATTTATTTTTGTCTGTATTATCTTCTAACTTTGAAAGACTTATGAAACTGAAGGTACTCTCTTTTATTTGCTAAAGCACCTAATGCTCCCAAGCCAACTACGGAGCCGCACAACCCCCTTCAGAGGGCCGCCGGAGCAATTGCTTAAATTATCGGTCGTAGCGACATGGATGTCGCGGAGAGTTTAGCTGGGCCAGGGATGGCCCATGTAAACGGCCGTTAATTTCAGCAATTGCGGAGGGGTTTTCGGCGCTCGTGGGTGCCTTTTTTGTTTGGTTCCTTTGTTTTTGGGCAAGCAAAAAGAAAGGTACTCGCCAAGAGGCGAAATGCTGATAACCAGTTAAAGCCTAAGCAAAATAAAAACATCGAACTTGAACCAAACACCCGCCTCGCCAACAGGCGAAACACTGATTACCAGTTACCACTTAAGCTAAATTAACACACCAAACTAGAACCAAATCGTCTAAACCTTTATGCTCTTTTAACAAACTTAGCTGTTACCATCATCTCCCCAGCCCCATCTAACTTACAATCTAACTCGTGATCCTTGCCTTCAACGATACGCTTAATCAAACCTTTAGTGCCCACTTTGATCACCTGCGAGCTACCTTTCACTTTCAGATCTTTTGCCGCTGTAATTTTATCGCCAACTGCAAGCTGCGTGCCGTTAGCATCTTTGACAATGAACTCATCTTCATCGGGCTCTAGTGGGTTCCACTCGTGAGCGCACTCAGGGCAGATTAGTTGTTCTTGATCTTGGTAGACGAATTCAGATTCGCATCTTGGGCAATTTGGTAAAGACATCTCTTATCACTTCTATAAATTTATCTAGCGGATATGGTAATGGCTCAAGAACGGCTTATCGAGTGTTTTCTGCTGTTTTTCCCGTTTTATTGATTTAACGCTTTAAAAAGCCTTGTCACTTCTAAAACAACTAACCTAGATAACGTTGGATATCGACTTCATCAATCTGTTCTGGCTCTAAAAAGCGCTCAGCGTACTTTTTATAAACACCTTCACTTAAGAAAAGATCAAACAGTAGTGGGTCAATGTGCTGCTTGCGCTTGAATGAGTGCAAAATATGGATTGCCTCTGACAGCGTTTTGGCCTTTTTGTAAGGGCGATCCCCTGCAGTTAGGGCTTCAAAAATGTCGGCAATAGCCAGAACACGGGCTGGTATTGAAAGCTCTTTGGCTGTCAGCTTTCTTGGATAGCCTGTACCTATGAGTGTTTCGTGATGGCCCCCGGCCATTTCGCTAACACGGCTCAAATTAGGCGGGAAAGGGATTTGATCGAGAATAACAATGGTTTGAATAATGTGATCGTTGATTATAAAACGCTCTTCTGGCGTTAGGGTGCCTCTGCTCACGAGCAGGTTATGCAACTCGCCGTGATTATTTAAATATTCTGGAATTTCCATTTTAAAACCATAGCTAGGATCTTGCGCCTTACTATAAGGTCTTTCGATGATATGCTCTGGGCGATCACTAAATAGTTGTTCTGTAACAGGTAACGTAGCTTTTTCAGCATTGGCATAGCGACTGAGCTCTATATGAGAGAGCCCTAGGCGATCGTCAAAGTTACGCTGCCAGGTTTCTAAGCCTATCTGTTGAATACGCTCTGCGTTTTCCGAGCTTTGAAATTCTCCTCCGGTGTTGCATTGGGCGATAAAAGCAAAGTCTTCTGTGAGTTGCTGCGTGCGTTGCGCTAAGGTTAAATCAGCTTGCTGCTTATCGACGTGATGGATATATATCGATTCTAAGTGATCGATTTTTGCATCGCGCAACAACACTTCAAAACGAGTGCGGATTTCGTGAATGCGGTTGTAAATCATCTCCAGCTTAGTGGCTTTATCTACTACGCTTTCAGGGGTGGTGATCTTGCCGCAATCATGCATCCAAGCTGCCATTTTAAATTCACGCCACTGATCTTCCGTGGTAAATGAGAAATTAGCTAACTCACCTTGCTGGCTATCGCATGCTTCCTGACAAAGCATTTCTGCTAGCAGTGGCACGCGCTCGCAATGCCCTCCGGTATAGGGGCTTTTTTCGTCGATCGCGCCTGCCAGAATTTTCACCATGGCATCCATCATGGTCTGCTGTGATTTTACGAGCTGCTGGTTTTCTAACGCGACATTGGCCTGCATCACCAATGTGTTAATCAAGCGCAGGGTATGACGATTTAATCGCCCAAGTGCCGTACCTTGAGTTGTTTTAGCATTGATTAATAGCGTTAACCCTTTTATCGACTTTTCTGCAGTTAGCATCGGCAGCAGCGTTAAAGAGTGCAGTGGCGATGTAATTGCCTGCTGCAAATCAGCGCTCAATTGCGGTAGCAATTCGGCAATTTCAATGCCTGTTAATTGCTGCGTCTCGCCTTTCATTAACGCTTGAGATAACCAGGCTTGATACAGGCCTGAGCTGTCACTTTCCTTGAACGATATCGGCTCAATACTCTCAGAGGTAAACCCTCTTTTCGCCATTAATGCGAGCTGTTGCTCACTATTTAATAAGTAAATAATAGAAGCTTGATGCGGCGCTATCTTGTGAAGATGATCTTGAATCATCTCAAGTAAACTGCTTTGGTCTCTCTGGCGCGCAAACGTGACGCCACTTTCCATTAATTGGGAGAGCTTAGATTGAGTACCGCGCAAATTAATCAAAATGGCATTGATAAAGAATACGCCGCAAACCAATGCTGTGCCGATAAGCACCGATATTGAAGAGAACAGTACGCCAGTCAAAATAAACAGCATTAAACCAATACCGGCAATGATGACGATGAAGCCTGTAATCAACTTGACCAACCAAAGCGGCCGATACCTGAAAGATTTGCCCAGCACTGATTGGAATTTAGGCGCTGCAGCGATCACAGCGCCGCCGAGCGCAACGACTAATATCAATTCGAATAACGCGAGCCAGTGCGTTCTTTTTAGCAAGTTATTATCAAACAGCCCTTCTACTATTTGCGCTTGAATTTCCACACCTGGCACGTGCTCACCGAGCGAGGTAAAACGCATATCGGATAAGCCCGCCCCTGTCAGGCCTATAAGTACCAGCTTGCTTTCAAGCATCTTAGGATCGAACTTGCCATTAAGTACGTCTACAGCTGATAAATAGCGCTCTGCTGTTTTTTCAATACTGGCATAGTAAGGCCAAACATCGCTATTGCCTTGCGTTAGCACATCGAGATTGGCAACTTGAATCCGCTCTATACCCAAATCGTTGGTGATAATTTTTACCTTGCCTAAACCTGTTGCCACCCGCAGCATTTCGATAGGCATAGACGCAACCAGCTGATCGTTAACCGCTGAAATCAAAGGGAAGCGTCGAATAGCTCCCGCTTGTGCAGAGACACTGAGCAAAGCTTGCCCAGAAGCAGATTGCATTAAGATAGGTAAGTTTGCCAACACTTGCGGGTAGTTGGCGATAAAGGGAAGCGGGTTATTGCCGAGAAGTTTAGTCGGCGTCGCTGTTATCTGATCGCTGGTGGTATAAGCTTTTACATTAAAACCTGCTGCGGCCACAACTGAAGGGCTTCGGCTCAGCGCCATCGCCAACTGAAAATCATTAGTCGGCAATGCCAATAAGCTCTCGCGCACCAACTTCTGATCTTTGGGCAATAAATGCACAAAGCTTTCAACGGATTGACGATCCGCTTCAGGCATATAGAAATCTAAGCCGATTGCTGCAGGTTTATGCTCGTTAATCTTATCGATAAGATTGGCTAGCACGTTCCTTGGCCACGGCCACTGGCCCACTTGGCGAATGCTCTTTTCGTCGATCGCTATGACAGTTAAAGGCTGGCTTTGGGGGATTCGTGGATAAATTTTTTGATAGCTATCAAACAGCGCTTGTCGCGCTGAAACGACAGGCTGCCTGATTTTATTAGCGACATCACTGGCAACTTGAGCAAGATAAAGCTCTGGCTTTAACGGCAGTGTTGCCAATACTTCAACAACAACTATCAGCAACAGCATTATCGACGCGATTTTACGCCCTTGTGCAACCGTTAAAAAACGGCCAACCAAAGTAGCGCGACTTTTTTTCAGCGTCGACATGCTAGTAACTCTTGTCCTTTCGGTGAATTGCGAACAACTACCTAACTCTGATATCGACTCGGCGGTTTGCAGCTTCACTGACATTATTGCCAGTCGCTACAGCCGGTTCACGCTCGCCTCTGCCTGTCGCTTCGATAACGTCGGGTGAAATACCATAGCCTATCAATATATCTGCAACTGTTTGAGCGCGCTTGCGCGATAATTTATCGTTAAGCTCAAGCCTGCCCACACTGTCGGTGTGCCCGACTAATCTAATCTCAGGCACATCACGGCGCTCAATCTCCGCCTTTAGCTGATTGATAACCGCATCAGATTCAGGCGTTAGCTCAGTTGCAGAACCTGAGACAAATTTAACAGTGAAGGTTGTAACAGATTCTGGCAGCGCATCGAGCAGCTGGCCAAACTCACTATTCACTTCGCCCGCTGAGAGGGAATCTTCAGACAACCCCTGCTGCGTATTAGAAACTGCTTTATAAGCTTCATCGATGCGATGAGTTGCACCTTGCGATGAGATCAACACAGCACCTGCTTTGCCATCATCTCCTGGTAGTAAAATAACTCGATCGGCAGGCTTACATGCTGCGACCTCTTGAGTGGATATACCGGCAACTACACAGCTGCCGTTAGAGTCTCGAACAGGCTCACCGGCGCTGTTAACCCAAAATGTGCTGGCATTTGCCAAGCTCGCTGACAGCATCAGAAAAGAGGCACTGGCTATAGTGCTAAACTGCTTCGTCATTGTAATTATTCTCCGTGAGCTTCGATAATAAATTCAGTGCCTCGAACACCCACTGTCATAGTGCTGGTATTAAAAACAACGCGTTCAGGGTTTGTTTTGGCAAGTTGCCCTGAAATAACAGCAAGGCTGCCTTTAGCGACACTGGCACTTAACTCGCCTTCATGGGTTGTTGTATTAAATGAAAATCGATCAATGACGACGCTGGATTCTGGCCCAGATGTTAAACGTGTATTATCGAACAGAGTAATGCCAGCAAAGCTCGCTGGCGCAGTAATGATTGTATCCCCGATGTAAACAGAATCACCCATTTTCACAGCGTAAGTGGTGTTATCACGTAGTGCACTCACAGATCCGCTAATCACCTTAAAAGTCCCCGCTTTTTCGCCATGCGCAGGCAGACCTTGGGCCAATGAGACCTCCACATTTAAGGCTAATAACGCTAACCCCAAAAACTTAACCTTAGACATCAATTACTCCATTACTCTCGTAGCATAAAATTTACAATAGTCAAATATTGCAAAATTATCGGCAGAAGACAATAAATGTTTAGTTTACGCTATGGTTTTGCTTTCTAAAGGCACAATATAGAAATATTAAGATGCTTTATTAAGACAATTTTTTTCATCTGTACATTTCGACAAACTAATTGTTATCAATAATACCCAAATAATTTCGAGCAAAACACGGGGTTATTGGCTAATCAAAATCAAAAAAAAGCGGCCTTATTGGTCGCCTTTTTATTCTACGCTGTGTTTAACGGGTTTAATTACTCAACTGTCACAGACTTTGCCAAGTTTCTAGGTTGGTCCACATCTGTGCCCTTAAGCACCGCTACATGGTAAGAAAATAGCTGCATTGGCACCGTGTAAATAATCGGCTCTAGAATTTCAGGCATCGCAGGCATGCGCAATACGTTATAGCCTTCATCTTTTGTTATTGCATCGCTTCCGCAGAACACAAAGAGTTCACCGCCCCTTGCGCGCACTTCCTGTAAATTTGCTTTCAGCTTTTCTAGCATTTCATTATCAGGTGCGACAGTAACAACTGGCATATCCTTATCAACAAGTGCCAGTGGACCGTGCTTTAATTCGCCCGCAGGGTAAGCCTCTGCATGAATGTAAGAGATTTCTTTAAGTTTTAAAGCGCCTTCCATCGCAATTGGGTAAAGCGTGCCACGACCTAAGAAAAGCGAGTGGTTCTTTTCAGCAAAACTGTGGGTCATTTGCTCTATGTCGCTGTCCATATGCAGCGCTTGGGCAAGTATTGCAGGTAGCTTTTGTAAATCAGCAACTAGTTCAAGTTCACGTTGCTGCGTTAACTCAAAGCGACGGCCAATCACCAGCGTTGTAAGTAATAATGCCACTAACTGTGTTGTGAACGCTTTCGTTGATGCTACCCCAATTTCGGGGCCAGCATTCGTCAGTAAATGTAAGTTCGATTCACGTACTAACGAGCTACTTGGCACGTTACAAATTGCTAAGCTGCCAAGAATTTGATCTTTCACATTGCGCAGTGCCGCCAATGTGTCTGCTGTTTCCCCTGATTGGGAAACTGAGACAAACAATGTGCCTTCGCTGATCACAACTTTGCGATAGCGGTATTCACTCGCCACTTCAACATGCGTTGGAATACCCGCAATGGATTCCATCCAATATTTAGCGACTAAACCCGCATGGTAACTCGTGCCACAGGCGATGATATGGATTTGTTTAACTTGTGAAAATAACTCAGCGGCATCCTCACCAAAGCAGTTTTCATCAACTAGGCCATCCTTGATACGATCATTAAAAGCTTCCTGTGTTACTACAGGCTGCTCGTAAATCTCTTTCATCATGTAATGCTTATAACCTGCTTTGTCAGTTGCTGTGACGCTGTGCGCATATTTACTGACTGCACGCTCCGCACGATTACCTTGTGCATCCCAAATATCAATATTATTGCGATCAACAAATGCAATGTCACCTTCTTCAAGAAACATGAAGCGATCTGTCACAGGTAATAAAGCAAGTTGATCTGATGCGATAAAGTTCTCGCCAATACCCACACCTAACACTAGGGGGCTACCTTTTCGCGCTGCGATTAGCTGTCCTGGGTAATCTTTTACGATAATACCTAAGGCAAATGCTCCCTTTAACGTTTTAGTGCACTCCTGAACGGCCTCAAGCAAATTAACACCCTTATTTAAAAGACTATCAAGTAAGTGAGCAATCACCTCGCTATCCGTTTGCGAGCTAAAAACGTAACCTTGTGCCTGCAAATCTGCTTTAATTGGCTCAAAGTTTTCAATGATACCGTTATGAACAACGGCAATACGCTCGTTCGACATGTGCGGGTGTGCATTGTGCTCAGCCGGAATTCCGTGCGTTGCCCAACGCGTATGGGCTATGCCACAGTGACCCGATAAAGGTGTTTGCTGTTGTGCATCATCTAGCTGCTGCACTTTACCTTCTCGGCGCAACCTGTTGATCTTCTCGCCATCCCAAATAGCCATACCCGCTGAATCATAACCGCGGTATTCCAAACGATGCAGGCCTTCAATCAAAATTTGTGCGACTGAACGCTCCGTTGTTGCTCCAACAATTCCACACATAATACTTATTCCTTTTTTGATAAAGCTGCAGGTACTGCTGTACACATGCTTAGCTGCAACTCAGATCTTGTGATTTTTTTAACGAAAGCAGAATAGATAACTATTGCTTAACAGGACGCTGCCAATTTTTGAGGTTAACCTGCTTACCACGTCCCACAGCTAATTGATTCTCTTCAATATCTTTTGTCGCCGTTGAACCTGCGCCAACTGTGGCACCTGCTCCAATATTAATAGGCGCAACAAGTGAAGAGTTAGAGCCAATAAATGCACCGCTGCCGATGGTTGTTTTAAACTTATTCACGCCATCGTAATTACAGGTAATTGTACCTGCACCGATATTCACCTTTTCACCGATGCTGGCATCGCCGATATACGAAAGGTGATTCACTTTTGAGCCTTTGCCTATCAAGGCTTTTTTGGTTTCTACAAAATTGCCAATTTTAGCGCTGTCTGATAACTCAGTACCTGGACGCAAGCGCGCATAAGGGCCTACTTCGCAGTTTTCAGCCACCAAACTTTGCTCAACCATAGAGTTAGCTTTGATCAATGAATTAGCACCAATGGTGGCATCCTTAATAATGCAGTTTGCACCAATATGAACACCACTTTGTAAAGTGACCTTACCTTCAAAGATGACATTGATATCGATAAATACTTCACCTTCAATCTGCACATCTCCACGCACATCAATACGCTGAGGATCTGCAAGAGTCGCGCCTGCTAGCATTAATTGCTTTGCTTGCTGCAGTTGGTAGTAACGCTCTAACGTGGCTAGCTGTACTTTATCGTTAACGCCCTGCACTTCTTGTTCACTGGCTGGTGCGCGTGTAACAACGGCAACTTGATCCGCTACAGCCATCGCAATGATGTCTGTTAAGTAGTATTCGCCTTGTGCATTTTCATTGCTTAACTGATTGATCCACTTATGCAAAAATTTATTCGGCACCGCCATGATGCCAGTGTTAATTTCACAAATTTTTAGCTGATCAGCATTTGCATCTTTTTGTTCAACAATTGCTTGTACTTCACTATTATCGTTGCGCACGATACGCCCGTAGCCATTAGGGTCATCTAGCGTCACTGTCAACAAGCCAAGCTGATCTTGCTTAGCGATATCAACTAAAGACTGCATCGTTGCGCTTTGAGTGAGTGGTACATCCCCGTATAAAATTAAACTCACTCCGTCACTGCTGACATTTTTTAACGCTTGGCCAACGGCATGGCCTGTGCCTAACTGTTCGCTTTGCAGGGCAAAAATTACATTCTGACCTGACAAAGTGTCTTCTACTTGCTGCGCTTCATGCCCAACAACAACATGCATTGTCATTTCTTTCTTGCAAATATCTAATGAATTCGCTTGATCGATAACGTGCTGAACCATTTCCTTGGCGCCAATTTTATGCAACACTTTAGGTTGTGAAGAACGCATTCTTGAACCTTTTCCTGCTGCTAAAATTATGATGTCTGTACTCATTTAGGTTTTATTCCTTCACTAAATTTTGATATTTGTGAGCGCTGATGTGCGCGATAAGGCACAATGTATAGCAATACTAAAAATTAACAATACCACTTGTCAGGAAAAAATTGACAACATGCATAATCAGACTCTAAATCAGCTCGGTTTAACCGACAAAGAAGCCATCGTTTACCAAGCATTGCTCTCTTTAGGCCCTAGCCCAATAAGAACAGTGGCTGAAAAGTCGGAGATTAATCGTGGCACAACACATGAGTGTTTAAAGAGCTTATTGCAAAAAGGAGTCGTCAATTATTTACCTCGCGGTCGGCGTAAACTCTTTTCCCCTCGTGACCCTGAGGTGCTTTTACAGATAGCGGAAAAAAAGCAGCTAGAACTAGAGCGTGCTATCGGACAACTGAAATCAAGCGTGATCCCTGACTTACAGCATTTAAAGCCCGATTTTGCCAGCGCTCAAGTTCAGTTCTTTGAAGGGGACGAAGGGATAGAATTCGTATTAAGGGATATTTTAAATACTGTACAAAGCACACAAAACAAAGACTACGCTGTTTTTTCATCCAAGCCCATCCGCTCACATTTATATCGCCCATTCCCTAACTACACTAACTTACGCATCAAAAAAGGCATTGAGGTAAGGGTTATCGCGATCGGTGACGGTGGTGAAGATGCGGAATTATCACAGCGTAAGTGGCTAAAAACGGAAGGTAAAGTCGATGCAGCTTACATTGCCATTTACCCACCTAAAGTGGCTATTATCTCGCTGGCATCCAATGACTACCCCACTGCTGTAGTGATTGAAGCAAATGAAGTGGCTTCTGCGCAGTTGATCATTTTTAACACGCTGTGGGGGCTGCTATAGCAGCTCGTCAGTTAATCGATATGAGGCTTTACTTATGCCGACTCATATTCCAATAGCACGACTAGAGGGGCTAGATTTAGCGCGTTATTTTGCGTTTATCGGCATGGCTATTGTCAATTTCAATATCGTGGTAGTCGACACCGCTATTCAACAGCCTCTGGTCAGCAGCTTTATCGCATTATTTGAAGGCAGGGCCGCTGCTACTTTTGTCACGTTAGCTGGTTTAGGGCTTGGTTTAGCCGCGCTTCGCCAAACAAGTATTCAAGGGATGAGGTTTGTAACTATCAAACGCGCTGCCTTTTTACTTATGCTTGGCCTGCTTAACACACTGGTTTTCGATGCGGATATTTTGCATTACTACGGGGTATATTTTCTATTCGGGTTGTTATTTCTAAACTTATCCAACAATCGATTATTTATCGCAATTGCGCTGATCAACATACTGAGCATCTGCCTTATTTTTGTGTTCGATTATGAAGCAGGCTGGCAATGGGAAAATTACAGCTACACCGATTTTTGGACCATTAATGGCTTTATCCGCAATCTATTTTTTAACGGCTGGCATCCGGTTATTCCTTGGCTAAGCTACTTAATTTTCGGTATCGCTCTCAGTCGATATGCACTGGATCAACGCCTTGTGCAGCACCGCCTGATAATAGCTGGAGTCATTGCTATCATCGCTTCGAAAGGGTTAAGCCTCTGGCTGAGGCCTATCTTGATCAGCATTCATCCAGAGTTAGATTTTCTAGCTTCCACTAGCTCCATTCCACCAATGCCACTGTATATTTTAGCGGGCATTGGGAGTGCTTCATTAGTTATTGGGCTGTGTTTATTAATCCACGATAAGATTGCAGGGATGCTACTTACTCAGTACTTCGTGATTGCTGGTAAGCAGAGTTTAAGCTTGTATTTAGGCCATATTTTTTGTGGGTTATGGTTGATGGAGATATTTGGAATGTTAAGTAATCAGCCTCCGCTCATTGCACTTAGCTGTGCAGCAGTTTATTGCGGGTTTGCTACGTATTTTGCGTTTCTATATGGGAAGCGGTTTAAAAGAGGGCCAGTTGAAGCGTTAATGAGGAAGGTAACGGGATAATTGAGTTGCGAGTTGCGAGTTGCGAGTTGCGAGTTGCGAGTTGCGAGTTGCGAGTTGCGAGTTGCGAGTTGCGAGTTGCGAAGGTATTGTGATTTTAGCTTTCAATAAGTAAACCATTTTCTTTTGAATACTTCTGCCCTAGTCAACTTCAAGAGTAACACCACCCAAATCAATAGCTAAAAAACCTCCCCCCCCTATTCCAACTTTTTATCGCACCGTTTGCTGTACACCGTGGATGCCATGGAAAGAGGCTCAGGATATAAAACTTTAAAGTATCTATAGGAAATTAACGCTCATAGCTCGTAACTCGTAACTCGTAACTTATTTTCCTATAAATACGCTGCCACACAGGCAAACAACGTCAGTACAAACACGGCTCTTTTCATCGTTTTAGGTTTCGCTTTAATCGCCAACTTAACGCCTAAATACGCCCCGACAATGAAGCCTACGGAGAGAATCAAACCGTACTCCCAGTTAACTAGATCTTGGCTGATAAAAACGGCTAACGCTACGACAGTAAACCCTAAAGAGCACAGCAGCTTTAGTGCATTGGCCCTGACTAAATCATAGCGCAAGCTGCCAGCTAGTACGCTCAGTAGTAAAAAACCTACCCCAGCTTGTACAAAGCCTCCATAAACACCTGCTAAGAAAAGTCCCCAAAAGCCGCTGCGCTTTTCAGAGACTTTATAAGCCTGGCTGTTTTCATCGGGAATTGCTGAGGGCCAAAATAACATGAATGCTGCAACCGACAACATAGTGCCTAATAATAGCGGTTTAAGCAGCCACAAAGGCGCCCAGGCAGCCGCAACTGCACCAACGAGCCCACCTACAATGCAGGGAATAAGCAGAGCTGATAAGTCATCTTTTGGCAGTTTATCTTGTTGATTGAACTTAGCCACTGCGGTGAGTGATTGTAAGAATATACCTAAGCGATTAGTGGCATTAGCGACATCGGCAGGCAACCCCATCACCATTAAAGCAGGCATAGTGAGATTGGATCCACCACCTGCTAACGTATTGATGATACCGCCAAACACACCTGCTAGAAGCAGTAAACTTATTTCAATAAGAGAGATATCCATGTGATGAAAACCTGACCAACGCCGATGGCGTAAATTAAAATGATTGCCCTTAATCAGGATCTTTTTCAAGAGATACTGATTAAAAAAGGCGCTCCATCTTAATGAAAGGATTTACATCCCACAAGACATTTATATTACCACCATAGCAAACTACTGCTCAGCGCTCCTGCAGGCCAGTTTAAGCAGTTTTTTCAATTAACTGCATGTCGTACTTCATCTTTTTTATATCGACACAGCGCCCGTTTTCAAGCCAGCCTGCGCTGTGTAACATTAAATCCGCACCCGCCGATTGTGCAGCTGATAACTGCATAATTCCTTCTTGATCCGCTTGCTGATCGTGAATTTTAGCAGATGTAATCAAGCCATCTCCTCGGCTAACTATTCCAAGCCTTTTTATCAGCTGTATACCTGCAAGCATTGCAAAATGAGATTCAACTGTTCCAAAGGCCGGGAGCATTTTACTCATAGAGAAAGGTGTCGCGAACAATCCACCAGCAACCGCCACCCCCGGCTGATAAAGCTGAGTAAGTGCCACGCCAATTAAAAGTTCTGCTAGCCCTTGAGCCAAGCTATCACTCACTGTGACTGGGCTGGTGGCCCCCATCATCATGTAAGAAGTAACCATACTGCCCTGCCCTAGTTCTGCTGCGGCTCTTAAACATTTAAGGGGATTGGATTGATACGTTAGCGGTGGTGTTGAGTTAATCATGTGAAGCAACTGACATTCACCGGGGACGAAGTCAGTTGCCCTAGTTTCGCGTGCGACATCTCTTAAAGCTTGCTCATTCAGAACAGTTCCCATAATGGGTTTAAATGCATATGCTAGATGTGCATCAAGCATCGCTAAATGACGCTTATCTTCTGCTACATTATGAGGAATACAAAGCAGGAAACCACTGCTTCCCATAATAGGGCTTGCTTGGCAGAGAGTGACTAGCTCTTGGTAATCTTTGAGGTTAGTTTGCCCGTAGCTACCATCTTCGCGGCGAATGTTCGGCGCACCAAACATGGGGGCATAATGTGTTTCGCCATTGCCGAGCTGCAAGTTTGTGTGTTCACCTTTCCAAGTAAACTTAGCAGGTGCGTTTTGTTGAATAATTTCTCTTAAAGTGGCGGCATCAATACGCGTATTTTGCCCCTCTATTTTGGCACCAATACTTTGTAAAACTGCCAAGCTTTGGGGGTCGTCTTTGAGTGTAACTCCCACCTCTTTAAGAATACGATCACTGAGGTCCTCAATTTTTTGCAGCTGAGAATCATCTAGCAATGCGTAATTAGCGTTTTGAAGTGTTTGCATTTCACCCTCAGATCAAATTCCAAAGTAATCTCTACCTCGAGTTCAAATTTGATTGATGCCAAGATCGATTACTGGTTTAAATGAATACCCGACACCATACGTGCAGGGTATTTGGTTGTACCCTGCGTCCAAGTAATCGCTTGTTTGCCATCCCCTGTCATATCATAACAACTCCATCGACCTGACCACTGCGAGCAATACTTGTCTCCTTGTGTATTCCAGCTGCCATGCTCTAGGGAGCCATTTGCCGAGAGGTACAGCGTGCGTCCATCTTTGAAAAAGCTTTGGGTTGCACCATTACTCAAATAGGCAGTATTGCCTTGCAGTATTTTAGCAATTTGCGCGGCTTTCAGGAGTTGCTCAGCTGAATACGCTGTTTGTGAAACACCAATTACCGCAATTAACGCGATTACCAAAAGGATGTTTTTTAGCTTAAACATTGTTATTTCCTATTACTTTTCAAGTTGCGTCTTAATTAGTCGCTATCGATTGCTTTTAAGTTTTGAGCTTAGGTTTTTTCGCTTGCATAGCTTCGCGATACACTACAAAAAGCGCGCAGCCTATAATGATAGTTCCACCAATCATCACCTGAACACCGGGGATATCCTCCCAAATCAAGAACCCCCAAAGTACAGCCCAAATTAAAGCCGTATATTCTAGCGGAGCAATTAAAGCCACATCTGAGTGACTAAACGCACTAGTTACACAGTAATGACCTATTAGTGCTAAACCTGCGAATAATAATATTGGCCCGAAATCAGAGCTCGGTACTGTGTTCCATACCATAGGCGTTAAGCTTGAGGCGACTATCACCATACTAAAATTGAAGCTAAACACTAGTGAATCAACCGACTCTGTTCTCGCCAACCAGCGCCCAGAAATAAAGAGAACAGAATAAGAGAAACTACCTGCTAAACAATACAGATAGCTCGTTACATCCCCGCCTCCTTGTGGGTCCATCGCTATAACTACGCCAACAAAGCCAAGAATAACAGCTGCCCAGCGAAACACTCCCACCTTCTCTTTCAAAAATGGACCTGACAGTGCAGTAATCATGAAGGTAGAGCTAAAGAAAATCACTGTTGCATCCGCCAGTGGCAGTGTTTGCAGCGACTTGAAGAAACAATAAGGCGCTAAAAAGCCAAACATACCACGGGCAAACTGCGCGATTGGCTTACTCATCTTGAGTTTGTGCAACTTGCCACGCCCTGCGTAGTAAGCAACCATAATCGTTAATATTATCCAGCTGCGCATCGCCAGTATTTGAATCGGATCATATTTATCTTTCACTAAATACTTTGCCAGAGCATCCATGGTCGCTAATGAGAACATCGCCACCAGCATAAATATAATGCCGCTTAAGTTTTCACTGTTTAGTATTTTTTGACGCAATGTATTCATGGAAAATGCTTCCGCAACGCCAGTGTTTAACTGGCAAGTATGAGATTAAGATAAGTAATATAAAACAAGGATCTGATGATCACGCTCAAAGGGCTTCGAGCAATGGCATAGGCTAAAACTAGCAGAAGGAATTTTTCTTTACTAGGGGACTGTTAAAAATAGCGGGTTATCTCTACATTTACTGAACAATTAGGCTGTTATATCGTTTTAACCGTTATCGTTAGGCAATAATTTGCAGGAGACTACTTTAACGCAAGTGATTGATCTATTTGCACTGATGCGTTGTTAAACACGTAACGGTTACCCACCATATACAGCTTACAGCTGCCCGCTTGCCCTTTACCTTTCCAATTTTCATTACATTGCTTTAACGCTTGATTATTGGCTTTTTGCTGGCTGGAATAGCCTACTTTCTGACTTGCTGTCCATTTACCTCTACCAGCATAAGCGACTGCTAGTGCTTTGTAATTACGCTTGGACGCTAAATATTTATCTAGAAATCTGCGGTACTTATCTGAAATGATGACTTCGTTGAAGCTGCGCCCGCTCAAGCTCTTACCGTAGAGCGCTAAACGATCACTGGCGATAATTTGTTCGACCTCGTTAAGATAACTTGTCATTTTTGAATAGTTATCGCCGATGACACGCTTTAAGATCTTGCCTTGATAGAACATCATAGTCGCAGGGTGACGAATGTTAACCCGGTAGTGCAAGCTGGTCTCTAGCTCTTTAGCTGCCCAAGGCATTGTATTAACAAATATAAAATCAAAACGTTTTTTCTGCTGTTCACTTAACTTATAAAAGCCTTGGTTAGCCCTCTCACAACTTGGGCAGCGGCGATCAAAAGATGAAAACAAAACGACCAGTGGCTTTTTGCTATGATTGCGAATTTTCTTAAACGTATGCTGTGGCTTAAGCACAGTAATGTGAGTGCTTGAGGTAATCTTTTTTTGATTTGAAACAGCACCAAAGCTAGCTTGCGAGAACAGCAAGAGCCCTAGGCAAGTTATCGAAATACAAAATGATAGAAGGCGGCAGTTATAGGCTAGTAACGTCATTCTTTATAGATCAGAAATAAAAAGGCAGTCTAAAAGCTGCCAAGAAATAAAGCTACAAATTAAGCTAACATACAGATATTTAAAGTATTTCTACAAAACAACTGACACCAAAAAGAAACACCGAACAAGTATTGTTTATTCACTATTAATAAACTAGCTAAAAATACTCAACATCAGATAAATAGCCAGTATTAACGCAACCCACATCACCATATTACCTAGCGGGAACTGTTTGGATAAAATACCACCTAGCAAATTGCTTCTAGGCGACAGGTAACCAATGCTGTTAGATAACCCCTGCTTAATCTGCTCTCTGACTTGTCCATCTATACGCCAAATAACGGCAAATACTCGCGTTAATACTTTCGGGATAACACGGCGATAGAGCCAATCTGCATCTAAGGTAATAGTCAATGTTCGCTTCATCAAAGGCAGCATTAGGAAAAAGGCAAAGCCAGAGAACAACAGCAGCTGTAACATGTTAACCACGTGCGTGACTGTATAAGGTACATAAGTAACCTCGTAAGGAAGCATCACGTATAAATACTCTGGCCAAATACCCAAACCTATACAAATTCCGGCAAAAAGCAGCATGGCTAGTCTCATGCTCCAAGGAGGATCTGGTGGGCGCAGCCCCGAGTCTTTTTGGAAAAACACAAACCAGGGGAATTTGATACCTGCATGCAAAAATACGCCGGCCGATGCCGCCATTAAAAAGAACCAAACGATTGTTAAGCTCTCATCAGCAGCAGACTGACTAATCATTGATTTGCTAATAAAACCAGAGGTTAGTGGAAATGAAGAGATGGCAAGTGCACCAATAATACCGCACATAGCCGTGATCGGCATACTTTGAAACAGCCCGCCAAGATCAGTACATTTACGTTTTCCTGTCATATAAAGCACAGAGCCCGCTGACATCAATAGTAAGGCTTTATAGATGATGTGAGTAAAAGCGTGTGCAGCCACACCGTTAAGTGCCATTTCAGTGCCTATCCCAATACCCGTCACCATAAAGCCTACTTGATTGACAATACTGTAGACAAGGATGCGGCGCATATCGTTTTCTAATAGTGCGTAGATGATCCCATAGAAAATCATAAAGACACCGATAAAGATCAGAATTTCGGTGCCGGGAAAACCGCGCAATAAAACATACACCGCTGTTTTTGTGGTAAAAGCAGAGAGAAACACAGCACCGCTGAATGAGGCTTCCGGATAGGCATCAGACAGCCATGCCGATAGAGGTGGCGCAGCTGCGTTAACAAGAAAACCTGCCAAAATAAAAATGGTACCAAAGGTATTAGGTTCCATGGCACTGAATGTAGTTGAACCTGTATCCGAAATATGGGCCAGTATGCCAACTAAAAACAAGATACCGCCGAATACATGGACTAAGAAATAACGCACTGATGTCTGCAGTGACTGCTCGCTACGCGCAGAAAGCACTATCAAAGTCGATGCCACTGTCATCATTTCCCAGAATATAAACAAGCTGATCAAATCACCGGCATAGACCGCACCAATAGCGCTACCGGCGTATACAAAGGCCGCTGAAAGCTCCAGCACACTTTTTTGTTTAATCGCATACAAACTTCCACCGAACATCATGATAGAAAAAACAGTCGCGAATAACCGGCTCAGAGAATCGCTATTAACAAAGACCAACTGATAATCAAACAATGGTAATACAGAGAATTGCCCATTGGGCACACTCCATATTAAGTACAGAGTCAAAAGTGGTAGACCCAAGGCAGCGATTGGCCTAAATTTTTGAGTCAGAAACGGCAATATGAAAGCGCCGATAATTAGCACAAAACCCACTGGGAAATCACTCATCATCATAATAAGTATCCTTGCGTTTCAAAAAGATACCAAGTGCCTTAGCAAAAAGTACCATCGCAATACAGGTAACAAGCCCATACCATGAATAAAAACCAAAGGTACCGTCAATCCCAAAGTACGGATGGGCATGAATAAAAAAGTCAGCTAAAACCAACATCAGTAAAATCGCTATACCGCCACGCCACAGCAAAAGAATGGTCTTCTTTCTAACCAGCCAATGTTTATCATGTTCATTATCATTCAGCATAATTTACGGCTCGCGTCTCGAGCATGGCTGTCGCCAACTCATACAGTGGTTGTGGGTAAATAAATAGGGCTATGCATCCTGTGGCGGTTATCACTATGGCAATGAGAGAAGGCAGAGGTGCTTCTTTGATTTGACTATTACTTTGAACGTCGCTTATAGCGCTATCTTCAGCTTCCCCTTTATTGGTGAAACCATTAGGGAAAAACGCATGGAAGGGAATTGGGATTAAATACGCGATATTGAGCAATGAGCTGATCATCAACACACTCATGATAATGTAATGTTCGGTTTCTATACTGCCCATTAACAAAAACCATTTACTCCATGTACCCACCGCTGGCGGCACGCCAATAATACTCAAGCTTGCGATAAAGAAAGCAGCCATAGTGATTGGCATTTGCCGGCCAATACCACGCATTTCACTGATATTAGATTTATGCAGGCTCACTAATATGGCACCAGCACAAAAGAATAGTGTAATTTTACCAAAGGCGTGAGCGGCGATATGCAAAGCGCTGCCAATAGCTGCTGACTCGCTCGCCAGCAGCGCACCAATAGTGACATACCCCAACTGGCTAACCGTGGAATAAGCCAGACGCAATTTAAGGTTATCTTGGCGCATCGCCACAATAGAGGAGAGCAAAACGGTCGCCGCTGCTAAGTAAAGTAGAAAATCGGTCGTCGCTAAGCTCGGCAGTAAATCTATCCCGAAAATAAAAACACACACTTTTAAAATGGTGAAAACACCGGCTTTCACTACCGCGACAGCGTGCAGTAGTGCACTGACTGGCGTAGGAGCAACCATTGCAGCAGGGAGCCAGCGATGAAACGGCATAATTGCCGCTTTACCTACTCCAAACACGAACAGAACCAACAGCACACCGGCTATTGTTTTATCTACATCTGGGCTAAACACACCACCCGCTGTAAATTCAACACTGCCCGCTACCACCCAAGTGCTTACGATTGCTGACAATAAAAATAGGATTGATGTCGTTAGCAGAATCCCCAGATACACACGGCCACTTTTCTTGGCTTTTTCTGTTCCCGCATGAGTAACTAACGGATAAGTAGATAAGGTCAGTACTTCATAAAAAATAAACAGGGTAAATAAATTAGCAGAAAAGGCGATGCCCATCACCGCAGCGATTGCTACCGCAAAACAGCAGTAGAACCGGGTTTGATTTTTCTCCCCGTGCCCGCGCATATAGCCGATAGCGTAACTAGTGGTTACTAACCACAAAAAGCTAGCAATGAGCGCGAACAAAACACCAAGGGCTTCCACTTTAAAGCTAATGGTTAAGCCTGGTATCAACTCCCACCAAAGGGCGCTGATCACTTGGTTAGGATCATTACTAAAGGCTGAGTACAAATTGAAAACAAAATAAATAAGCACTAGCGCACTGACAATAGTAACGCCTTCGCGTACGTTCGGATTCTTACCAGTAGCGATAATCAACGCACTGGTCAGCAGAGGTAAAACAATCGCCAGTTGCAATATCAATGATTCGTTCATGTCACTGATCATGGGGATACTCCAAACAAGCTTTGCGCGGCTGATTGAGCAAGCTGAGTACTAAATCGAGTGTCGATACCAAAATAGATATTTGCCCCTACTAGCAACCAAATAGGGATTAAAAAACTCAACGGCGCTTCTGTTGATCCTCCTGCTGCTCCCTCTAAAACATCACCCTTTTGAGCCGTTGCAGGCTCTTTAAAGTAGGCCACTTCAACAATTCTCCACACGTAGATAACTGCCAGTAATGAGCCCATCAAGATCAATCCAGCAACAACCCAATTCCCCTGTTCAATAATGGCAACCAGTAAATACCACTTACTCACAAAACCAACCGTTAAAGGCACGCCAATGAGACTTAACCCGGCCAACACAATAGCCGCCATCGTCCAAGGCATTTGCCTACCCAATCCTTGCATACTGCTCAATTGAACACTGCCAATACGCAACATCACTGCTGCTAGTGCTAGGAACAAGGCGCTCTTCATCAGGGCGTGGTTAAACACATGAAGTAAAGTAGCCGTTAAGCCTGCGACAGTGCCTGTACTAAAGCCCAAAATCATATAACCAATGTGAGCGATACTTGAGTAGGCAAACAGCTTCTTCACATTAGTTTGGTAGATAGCTGTGACTGATGCGACGAATATCCCGACTAACCCAAGGGCCATAAAGAGCGTTTGCAAAGGGATAGCTGCAAAAGATAAAGACGGTCCAAATACTGAATAGGTAAAGCGAATAAGTAAGTAAATAGCAACTTTAGTTGCAGTTGCCGCTAAGAAAGCACTGACGATAGATGGCGCGTAAGTGTATGCATTGGGCAACCATAAATGCAGCGGAAAAAGTGCTAACTTAAGGCAGACACCTACGATAATAAATACAAAAGCCGTAAGAATTGTGCGCTTTTGGGGCAGCTCCGCCAAACGTACTGACAAATCAGTGATGTTCAATGTACCTGTCATTTGATACATCATGCCAATACCGATCAGAATGAAAGTTGCACCTATCGTCCCCATAATTAAGTATTGATAAGACGCCCAAAGTGCCCGTCTATGCCTGCCCATGGCGATCAGCGCATACACTGACAGGGAAGTGATTTCCAAGAAGACAAAGATATTAAAGGCATCACCAGTGGCGACAATACCCAACATTCCGCTTAAGCTAAGTAAGTACAGGATATAAAAATAGACATGTTTTTCTGGGTCGATTTCTCGAGCGATACTCTCTTTGGCGGCAATTAACACCACAGAACTCATCGCTGTGATAACGATCAGTAGCAACACATTAAGCTGATCTATGCGGTAACCAATCCCCCAGGGAACGTCCCAACCGCCAAATGCATAATCAATCGGACCACTAGTGCTCACCTGCTGAACCAATAAGATACTAATTAGCAGTGATAGAAAGCTAACAATGAGACAAAACAGCCACACAAGCGTAGATCGCTTAAGCAACAAGCAAAGTGGCGCTGCCATCAATGGCAGAATCACTTGCAAAACAGGTAGCTGTGATACCATTCAAAATCCTTCTAAGTACATAATTTAGTTTTACTATTAGTCAGTCTTGTTCTTCATCTAAGCCTTGAATTTCTTCTTCCTCGATTGTCCCGTAAGCTTCTTTAATCCTGACTATCAACGAAAGTGCCAACGCGGTTGTTGATATGCCCACTACTATCGCGGTTAAAATCAACGCATGCGGCAGTGGGTTAGAATAGATACTAATATCGGATGAAAAAATAGGAGCTGTGCCGCCTTCTACTTTGGCCATACTGATATAAAAGATGAACACAGAGGTTTGAAAAAGCGTTAAACCAATGATTTTTTTAATTAAATTTCCTTGAGCAATGACGATATATAACCCTATCATCATCAGTAAAATAGCCACCCAAGTATTGGCAAGTCCTATAAACATTACACTGCCCCCTCCTTAGGTCTAATGGCTACTTTTTGCTCGTAAGCTCTGCGGCGCAAGCTAAAACCAAAGCAAATCATGATCATTACACAGGTCACTGTTATGCCCACACCTAACTCAATGATCAAAATGCCTAAGTGCTGGCCGGCAATTGGATCAGCCAGTAAATAATCGTAATCGAAAAAGTTACCGCCATTGAGTAATGTCACAATCCCAACACTGCCATACAGCAGTACTCCAAGCGCTGCTAATAGCTCGATAACTGCAGGCTTTATAACTTTAGTTGCCGCATCTAAGCCAAACAGCATGGCATATAAAATGAAAGCCGCTGCAAAGATAACACCTGCCTGAAAGCCACCACCGGGGCCAAAATCACCGTGGAATTGCACATACAAAGCAAACAAGAAAATAAACGGAAACAGGGTTTTGGCCACTATTCGAATGACTAAATGTTGCTCGTATAAACCTCTCGGTCTATTCAGTGGTTGGCTCTTACTCAAAGCTTTGCTGCTCACAGACATAAGGGCGAGGACCCCAATACCCGCGGTAAAAATTACTACCACTTCACCAAAAGTATCAAAGGCTCGATAACTGGCTAAAACGGCGGTAACTATATTAGGTACATTAATTTCTTGCATCGAGTCATTTAAATACCTCGGCGCTACGTGATTGTGAATAGGAGCATCAGCAGAGCCAAAATAAGGCATATCAGATGTGCCAAATACCAGTAGCATGCTTGTTAAAATCACTACAAATAAGGCGGCGTAAGGCTTATGACGCACTCTGCGCTCTCGCCTACCTGTAACAGAAATAACCACTAGAAGCAGTAGTGTTGAAATACCCGCGCCAACTGATGCCTCGGTAAACGCCACATCAACGGCATCCATCGCCACAAAGAAAGTCGCCGATAGCAAGCCATATATGCTCAATAGCATAGTGACAGCAAATAAATCTTTAAGCAGCATAATGCCAATAGCAACGGCCAGTAATAAACCTAATAACAGGAAGTTAACTAAGATTTCGATATATCACCTCCACGCTCACTACTCGGTACACTGCTCTGCTCATTACCCGATTTAGTTAGCTTGGGCTTTAAACCATTGTGATAAGCAGCTTTGGCCAACACATGTCCCGTTGTAGGCCCTATTAATAGCCCTAACAGCAAAATCATCACAAGCTTAGCGAACACTAATAAATCGGGACTAAGTATCATCAAGCCGATTAAAATTAGTGCCACACCAGAAGTTTCAGTGACACTCGTTGCGTGCATCCGCGTATAAAAATCAGGAAAGCGCAACAGGCCAATTGATCCACTGACACAGATAAAACTCCCCAGTAACAGACAAATACCGCTACTTATACTAATGACAAGATCCATTTAACGCTCCTTGCCAATAGGCTCATTTTCAGAGCTATTTTCTTTAAATTGATTGGAATCGCTATAGCGCAGCACGGCAATCACACTGATAAAGTTAATCAGCGCGTAGACAATAGCGATATCTAAAAACTCAGGTCGCCCCATAACAAAGCCTAGCAAGGCAATTAATAAGACGGTTTTTGTACCTAGAGAGTTAACAGCGAGAATTCTGTCGTAGAGGGTCGGCCCCATGAAAGCACGGCTGATTGCGAGGATCATCGCACAGAAAATAGCGAGTGTGGCTGCAATGATCATATCTGCTCCAGCTTACTAATACGCTTATCCATCTCACCAAGCTCAAGGCCTTCTAATGAGCTGGCGTCTAACGCATGCACTAAGATCTCATCATTTTCAAGATCGACTGAAATAGTACCTGGAGTAAGCGTAATAGAGTTGGCATAAATGACTTTGCCCATATCACTTTGCTGACTTATTTTAATCGTCTTTAAAGTGGGTGTAATAGTCAGCTGCCCGCGCCAAATATGCTTGAGTACATCGATATTTGAATGGAAAATTTCTTTAATTAACCATAAATGATAAGCAAAAACTTTATGGGTTAGGTGGAGCGGTTGTGATTCATGATCAACCACATCCATTCTATGGGTCAAATAGAGTACAAAGCTGATAGATATAATGCCTAACGCCAGTAATAGAAAGCCGTAGTGACCTGAATTTAGTAACCAAAAAGCAACTAAGACACAAAATAAACTAATGCTATGTCGTTTCACTTTATGAACCTCCAGCTATTAATTATTCTTGTTAGCTGAATCTGCGGCTTTAAAGAAAGTAATGACTACTTAAAAAATCGCAGATTCTGGCTTAAGCTAAAACTTCTTTATAGGTTTATTCCGAAATGTTGGTTGGGGTTATGAAGCTCTAATCAAAGAGCACCTAAAGGATAGTCCAATTTCTCGCTAATTACTCACTAGGCAGCTTGATAATTAAGCAATCGGTGCGCAAGAAGTGCAGTACCTTCTCTGCTGTATTGCCTGCAAAAAGCTTACCTAAGCCATCATGATCTACATAACCTATCACCACTAAATCACTTTTAAGTGCATTAGCCTCATGGGAAATCGTTTTATCAGGTGGCCCGGCTACAATGTGACTTGTGACTGAATCAATATCGTACTTAGCCAAAAGGTTAGTCATTTTTTCTTTTGCTTCTGGTCCTTTCTTATGTAGTACTGCGTCTTTTTCGACAACATCAAACTCAAGCAATGGCTTAGCAATAGGGATACTGTAAACAGCGTGTAGCGGGTTATGAGTAATTTGGGAGAGCTTATCTCCCCAATTCATTATGGAAGTATTAAGCTGCTGGTGGATTTCATCCTCACGCGAGAGGTCTATCGCCATTAAAATATTAGCTTTGGTTTTCCATTTTTTATGGGAGGCAATCAAAATCGGACAGGGAATTTGACGCATTAACTTAAAATCGCAAGGAGTATGGAATAGTGATTCACTGCGATGGCCTGCTTTGATAACTAAATCAACGGCCGTTTTCTCGCAGTACTCAGCAACCCAATCCGCAATATTGTCACTGATGACTACATTCGTATTAACTTGTACTGCACCCTCAAAAACTTTATCTACATTTGCTGATAACGCGTTTTTGAGCTCCTCTACTTGTTTCTGCTGATCAACTTGGGGATCGTCGCTAGGTTTAATGAATTGAACGACATCCAGCGTTGGATCCATAGAGAGTGTTATATCTCGAGCTTTCTGCAATGAAAGCAAATCATTTTCTTCTATGTAAGCTATTACTAATACATGTTCCTTCATGATCATCACACCTCTTTTTATCTTATTATATAAAGACATAAGAGACTCTTTGTCAACTTCATACTGGATAAATAATACCCACACTTTTTACAAGTTTTAAGCGAATGTTTATGTAAGGTTATGAATATTAATGGATTTTATATGAACAGAACTTAAACTAATGAATTAAAAGAGAAATATACTAATTTAGATTTATTTGAGGACATTCAATTCTGGTCAAAAAAACAACTGCCAGCTGTTTAATTTCAAACCAACTCCGAGGGTGATAAACAATGATTGTGCATAATTTTTTGTTCGTTTAAGCACAAAAAAACCCGCATATAGCGGGCTTTTTAGAATGTGTCTAGGCTTGCATTACTTAAGCTTTTTGCGAATCGCTTGT
>CAKZOD010000117.1 GCA_937136055.1 uncultured Oceanospirillaceae bacterium
AGCCTAAAATAATAAACGCTACTCCCTTGTTGGCAGTGGTTTTGACCAAGCGCGCAAGCGAGGTAAGTTTTGCCACACCCCGTTGCGCCCGTGATCAAGATGTTTTGATGAAGGCGAAGCCATTCACCTTGTGCTAATGAACGGATCTGAGTTTTATCGAGTTGTCGTGCTGCGCCATAGTTTAGTTGAGCCAGTGTGCCGCCAACTCTGAACTTTGCTTGACGAGTTAAGCGATCAATTTTACGCTGGTCACGCTGTGTTATTTCATGCTCAAGCAATAAACTTAGCCGCTCTTCGAAACTTTGTTCTACGTATAGATTGGGTTGCTCATATTGCTGCAATAGTGCATCACGTATACCGCTTAGCTTTAAGTTACTTAACTGGTTATTGACTTGTTGATTGATATTTTGCATAAGATTTCCTTTGGTTTGTTAGTTTTGATTAATGGTAATAGTTGTTGCCGCGGATATTTTTATGATCAATATCTTGTAGTAAATCACCTTGAGCTTGTGGCAAGGGTTGCTTATCCAAGCCCTTTTCTAAAATGTTTTTTACTTGTTTTACGCGAGTAACACCTGTGGCTAATGCGCGATGACAGGCTGCTTCAAGACGTTGGTCAGTAAACTTCTTACCTAGGCTTAATAACCCCATACAAGCACGGTAGCTTTGTTCTGGATGCTTTTTAGCTTGCATCAATTGCATAACAAACTGCTCCGTTGAACCACCGAACTTAGCTGCCCAACGCTCGAACCGTTGTGGTGTCCATTGCTGCTGCTTTTGATGAGCTATTGGCATATGTAGATCAAGCGTAGTGTGTGCACCTTCTCGGTGTGATCTTGGATGAACGGCTACTTGAACACCCTGATGGTAAAGTGTCACCAGTTGACCTGTGGCATGGGCTTCAAGCTTTTGTTTGATCAAGGTATGAGGTACTGAGTAGTAGTGTTTTTCAACTTCGACATGATAATCAATATGCACGCTTACTTGTTTGACTAAGGTGTAACTGTAAGCCTGTGTGGGTAGTGGTTTGAGAGCAGGTTTATCAATGGATTCAAACTGACTGAGCCTTGAACCAGGGTGCTTCTTCATTTTCCGCTGGTTTAAGTCGACAAGCAGTTTTTGTATCTTTAGGTTTAATTGGCGCAAGCTAAAGAAGCTTTCATTGCGAAGCCGTGCCATTATCCAGCGTTCGACAATTTGCACACCCACTTCTGCTTTGGCTTTATCCTTGGGCTTATAAGGTCTAGCAGGCACAATGACCGTATTGTAGTGTGTCGCCAATTGTTGGTAGGTTGGATTTAAATCAGGCTCATATCGACAAGGTTTAGTTACCGCACTTTTTAAGTTGTCAGGGATTACCAGCTCTGGCACACCACCAAGAAACTCAAAACAACGAGCATGACTCATCACCCAATCTTCTAGCTTTTGGCTATACGTTGCCTCCGCATACGTATAATTAGATGCGCCCATAACTGCGACAAACACTTGAGCTGTACGGTATTCACCTGTACTAGCATCAACAATATTCATAGTTGGGCCGCAGTAATCAACAAACAGTTTTTCACCTGCTTTATGGTTTTGTCGCATGGACGGTTTTTGACATTTAAGCCATGCCTTGTACTGTCGGCAGAAGTGGGTGTAACTGTAAAATCCTTCCTCGTGTCGCTCTTTGTATTCTTGCCAAAGCAGCAATAGCGTCATGGTTTTGGGTCGCAGCTCCTGCTGAACTAACAACCAGTCAGGAATACTAAAGCCTTTTAGTCGGGGCTTTGTTTTGAAGAATGCTCGTTGCAGAGAATGATCATCCCATTTTTCATCAAGTGGCCAGCAAGTGATACCTAACTCTGCTGATTTACAGGCATATTTAGAAACAATTGAAGGTGAAATAGATAAGCTGTTTGCTATCTTTCGATGACTGAGTTTACAGTCGTATTTTAGTCTTAAAATCTCTTTAAGTTTACGCATTGAAATAGGTGCCGTTGGCATGGTTATTCTCATCATCAAAAATGAAAAGGATAACGGTTAAAAACACCTACTGGATAGACAAAAATGAGTATAAATTGAACGATACCATTCAAGCCGATCACTCAATACCATTTTGACCAAAAAGTGATCTGCATCGATGGTATTGAGTGATCGCGATGGATAGTATTAGGTGATCGGCTTAGATGGTATTAGGTGATCGCGATGCATGAGAATATGCAGCCTACATCAAGCTACCAGCAGGAACGCTCCCTGAAGCTTTACTTTGCTTTTCAAGTGATGGGCTTCATATTCACGAAAACGATGAGTGGCAGTTGCTGATTTTTTCCCTTGAGGAGTATGACGAATATTTTGACGATGAGCATGCCGACCAATTTTTCCAGCATTTAGCTGGGTTACGCAGCGGGTTAATGCAAGGGGATTGGCGCCTTGTGTACTTTATGTGGCTCAAAATGTTTGATTTTAATGATGACGTTGAGCGAGTGCCGTTAATTCAATTCGATTTTGAGCACTTCAGTGAAGAGGTGCAGGCGTTTTCAGCGCTGTATGATATTCCCTTAGCATTGGTTAAGGCACTCGCCATGGTGCTGAAGGAGCAACCCAGTCACCAAGCCAAACAAACCCAATTTCAGTTTGATTCGTGGCTCCATAATCTCTCGCAAGCAGAGAAGACACGCTTTTACGCACGCTGTTTGAGCAAGGCCAGCTAACCCGACACCAAGCCTTAGCGCTGACGCGAAAAGAACCTGTCAACATAGACGAAATCTATCAGTATTGGTTAACCCCCGAGGTAATTTCCCCTTTCATTGAACAAGCCCAAGGCCAATTACAGCAAGAGCAAGCCGCAGCACTCGCAAAAAAATTAGCCATCGAAAAAGCGGAAAAAGAAAAAGCGTTGACGGATATCTACAATCGGCGTGAGCACTACTGGCAGCAATCACAAGAGCAAGCGGATCGAACTTGTGCCAGTGGTTACGATGCGGCATCACGCTATCTGCATCAGCTGTTTGAGGCCTATCAGTTCAAAGCTGATGAAGCGGCGTTTGAACAACGCTTTAAGCGCTTTGTTGTGGCGAATAATAGCCGTAAAGCACTGTTAAATCGCTTGAGTGATTTGCTTTAAACGATGAGGCGATAGGCTGGCCAAATGACGTTAGCAAAAAACCGATTGAGGGTTGGTTGAAAGGTTGTAAGCCCACCAAAGGTCTACAAATTGTTACCTATGAAGTCACTTTGTGTAGTCCTCGGGGTCTAAGCAACGCGCTTTTACCATCTCTGTGGTAAATACTGCGTGAAATACAAAGGCATCACGATATTGG
>CAKZOD010000118.1 GCA_937136055.1 uncultured Oceanospirillaceae bacterium
AAATGCTGTACCGCTGCGGCGTTACGCTGGGTTAGCAACAAACGCTGATACTCCCACAAGGAGTAGCCAAGCAATACAGCCAAAGTCCCCAATGCCAACGGCCAAACCTCACTGATGCTAGCGCCTGCAATCAGCTGCACGATTAACCAGCCCAACAAAATCAGCCGTGCTATACCGATAACAGAGCCGATTAAACCCATCGCAACAGCAACATAAATTTTAGGTCGCACTGTATCCGTAAGTGACCACAGTTTGTGATTAAAATACATCTCAATCTCCATTTAAATTTTCAACAAAACAAACCTGCTAGGGGCTTGGCTATCTGTCACTTCCTTAACGTTAAATGCTGATAGATAAGAAAGAAACACTCACTTGAGCTAGCATATTAATCAGCTTACCCTTAAACTATTTGTATAGCGCTAAAAAATATTAGATAGCATCTATTCAATTTTGAATAGCCAATAACAAAGGTAACGGCCATGCATTTTGACTGGGACGACTTAAAAGTGTTTTTAACTATTTGCGAGCAAGGTACGCTCTCCGCTGCATCCAGAACGCTAAAAATTAGCCAGCCTACTGTCGGTAGGCGTCTTAAGTCACTCGAAGAAAGCTTTGGCACTCAGCTATTTGATCGACTCCCCGATGGCCTTGTGCTCACTTCACAAGGCGAGCAACTGATGCCTTATGCGCAAAATATGGAGCGTGCTGCCAGCGCTGTACATCGCCAACAAGCGAGCTATGCAGAATCCTTGAACGGCGATGTCACTGGAACAGTGCGCATTTCAATGTACGAGCAAATCGCTCAGTTTGTCGTGCCTCATTTACCAAACTTACGTAACAAGTGCCCTAACCTTGAGATTGAAATATCCATCGCCCATACCGCTGCCAATTTATCGCGCCGCGAAGCAGATATCAGCATCCGCAAATGCGTGCCAGATCTTCCTGACATTATCGCCAAAAAACTCGGCCACTATCACTACGCCGTTTACGGCACTGAAAAATACATCGAACAAAATCCAGCAGCACTGACAGAGCAGCGTTACAACGAATGTGATTGGATCGGCTTTGATGACGAGCACGTCTATTTTAGTAGCCAAGTATGGCTGCGCAAAAAGCTGGGTAAGCGACTGCCAATTATTCGCTCTAACAACGGCGTCACTATTTTAGATGCCATGTTACAAGATTGCGGATTAGGGGTACTGCCATGCTTTGTAGGGGATAGGTCTAAAACGCTGCGTAAGTTACAAACCATTGCCGATGACAGCGCTTATCTTTACCTATTAATTCATAAGGATATGCGCAAATCTCCCGCTGTACGTTTAATGATGGAAGCAATTATTGAGATGTTTGAAGACCATCATCAGATTTTTCATGGGGCTGAGCATTAATATAATTTATTTCTCAAATATCAATTATCTGTAAAGCATTCTAAAGTAAAGTTGGACAAGATTCTCGCTTTGAAATTAAGCGCCTAAACCTCCACAAATAGCGTGACTTAAGCGACTTAAGTCACACGGGTTGACAATCAACACAAACAAATACTTTCAAAGGCTCGCCACAGCTAGATATATCATAGATTATTATGAGCAAAACTCGCCTATTTTGACCAGACCGTTTAGTTAGAAACCCCTTCACAAACCAGTAAACATCAACTATTCTGGTAAACTATTGAACGGAGTGGGAAAATGGTTGCAATAAAAAAACAAAGTCTAGCCGACAAAGCCTATCATAAGTTGTTACGTAGAATTCTTTCGGGGAAGATTGCCGAGGGTGAGCGTATTGTTATTGACCGAGTAGCAAAAGAGTTCGCGATTAGTTTGATCCCTGTTCGAGAGGCGCTCGCACGGCTAAATGCTCAGGGAATGGTGGAGTATGTCGCCAATAAAGGTTATCAAGTCATCAATGCTCCAACTAAAAAAGATTACGATGAATTACTTTCAGCGCGATTATCAATGGAGTACGGTGCATTACACATTGGCTTTGACAATGTCGACGATAAATTTGTCGCCAAACTTGAAGAGCTAAACACTGCCCTAAAGCAAATCAGTCATACAGAGCCGAATAAAGTATTTGATCAGTTCGTTAAGTACAATGATGCTTTTCATTTAGCAATTATCAGCCTAAGTCGCAGCACACCACTAATCAATGCTTATGACAAGCTTGGCTACGGTCCGCAACTTGGCAGAAGGATGTACCACACAGGCGTGCCTGATTTACAGAACAATATTGCTGAACATCAAGTGATTATTGATGCCCTTAAAGCGCGCGATCAATTAGCAGCACTTGATGCATTGGATAATCATAACCGCAGTGGTCTAACCCGCTTTAAATCGAACTTTGAAGATTAAGTACCTGTAATATATTGTATGGAGCCATTATCCCTTCCAGATAATGGCATCTTGCTACATTGCATCTAGCCCTTAAACGCACAAACCGCTTGACTCTCTCCTAATCTAACACTAAAAAATTAACACTTCCTAAGGAGAACAAATTAAAAAGCTCTCTTAATACCTCGACAAAAATCTACTTTCTAAGATGCTTCTTAGAGTACACATTGTTAATCTAGGCATTAGTGATTCACCTACTTTAACTACAGCGTGATTTTTTACGCTGCTGCATCAGCAAGTAAAGCCCACTGACAATAACTAATGCCCCGCCCATGAAAGAGTATTGATCCGGTATTTCTGCAAAAATTAACCAGCCTAAAAGTAGCGCCCAAAATATCTGGGTGTACATAAATGGTGCTACTACTGTCGCAGCGGTGTATTGGTGCGCAGCAATAATTAAACTATGGGCTACACCTCCAAACAGACCGATGGAGATGAATGCCAACCAAGGGAGTAAACCTGTGGGCATTTGCCAATAAAAAGGCACCACTGCGCTACTAACAAGCGCCCCAATCATAGCGGTATAGAACAATGTCACTGGCAGCGGATCTGAGTTAGCTAGCTTTCGAGTGATGACGTTGTAAATTGCCGTGCAACACGCTGCCCCAAAAATACATATAGCTCCCAGTAACGTCGTGTCTGCACTTTGTTCACCTCCTGGGCGAACAATGATCAGCGTACCGATAAAACCAATTGCAATGGCAATCATCGCTGATAGCCTGACACGTTCATTGAGCAGTGGGATTGAAATCATAACCACCAGCGCAGGCACTGTAAAAAAGATCGCTGTTGCCTCTGCAAGGCCTATCATTGTCAGGCCAAAGAAAAATAGCGCAGTATCCAACAGCAGTATCATTGATCTGAGCACCTGCATTGATAACCTGTTTGCCTTAAAAATGCTATTGCCATATTTGGGCCAAAGAATAATCAACATCAGTACTAAATGGCCAAGGTAGCGCGCCCAAACAACTTGAGGGATAGGTAATAGCTCACCTAAGTACTTTGCAAAAGCTTCCTGCACAGAGATAAACGCCATCGCGCCCATCATGCAAAAGATTCCCCGTGTTTGATCTGATCCCATTTACGCCTCTTCAGTGGATTTAAAATAAACCAACAGCTTTCCTCTAATCACTTGTATACGCTTTCACTATATCTTGCAATGAGTTCTAAATATTTGTATTAATAGAGGTATTTACTGTCTTTTAATAAGCGGCAAGGAAATGTAGATGCGAGCGACATACCCAGACTTAAGCAATTGCAATGTTTTAGTAACCGGCGGCGCATCGGGCATTGGTGCCAGTATTGTCAGCGCTTTTTGTCAACAAGGTGCAAATGTAGCCTTTATCGATATTGATGCAGCAAGTGCAGATAAACTTATTCACGAGATTGTCGAACAGAGTTTTGCCACTCCCATCTTTCAATACTGTAATTTAGCCGAACTAGAATCTATTGCCCCTGTGATCGAAAGCTTGCGCTCACAGCTTGGAGATTTTGATGTGCTCGTTAACAACGCCGCAGATGATACTCGCCATACACCGCAACAAATTACTCCTAATTTCTGGAAAAATCGCCTCGATATAAACCTAGGCCAACAATTCTTCTGCGCTCAAGCTGTTTACTCTGGAATGCAGGCAAGGGGAAAGGGCTCAATCATCAACTTTAGCTCTGTTAGCTTTCAAATGGCTCTGCCTGAACTCACTGCTTACGCCACCAGTAAAGCGGCTGTTATCGGCCTTACGCGCTCTCTAGCAAGAGAGTGGGGTGAAGATAATATCAGAGTGAATACGCTAATCCCCGGTTGTGTAATGACACAAAAACAGCTCGAGCAGTGGATTAGCCCAGAGGACGAGCAAAAAATCCAGCAACAGCAGTGTTTGAAAATGCGTATTTTAGGCGAGCACATTGCTGATATGACATTATTTTTAGCCTCACAAAGCGCTGCAGCTTGTACTGCACAGTCTTTCACCGTTGATGCAGGTATCATATGAACCCTTACTATCCTTCTATCAAGCAAACGTTCAGTCACCCTGCGCTTGCTGATTTTACTCTTATTGATCAATCGCAAGTACTAAATAACAATGAGCACTTACCCGCGTGGTTTAAACTCAGTGAGCTGGCATCTGCAAGTATTTCAACAGCATGCGCAGCCTTGAGCCGTTTAGAAACTCATCGTACTCACTCCCCTTGCCACTATGAAATTGATCAACGGCTGTGCAATTTATGGTTTGCATTCTCCATCAAACCAATCGATTTTGAATTGGCTGATGCTTGGGATGACATCGCCGGTGACTACCCCACCAAAGATGGTTGGATACGACTGCACACCAACGCAGCACACCATAAAGCTGCTGCATTGAAGGTTCTTAAATGTGCCAGCAACCGTCAAGCCGTTAGCCAAGCGGTTGCGCAGTGGGATGCGCAGGCACTTGAAACTGCCGTTGTTGCTGCACAAGGTTGCGCAGCAAAGATGAACAGTATGCAACAATGGCGCGAGCACCCGCAGGGTACACATTTACAAAATGCACCTTTAGTGACATGGCAATATGAAAGCACTTCTTCACCTTTAAACATGCCTGCTACAAACAAAGAGCAGCCCTTAGCCGGCATAAAAATACTCGATTTAACTCGTGTACTAGCAGGTCCTGTGGCCACACGCTTTCTCGCAGGATTTGGCGCCCAAGTACTGCGCTTAGACCCTGCGCACTGGGAGGAGCCTAGCTTAATCCCAGAGGTTAGCCTCGGCAAAAATTGCGCAGAAATCGACCTTAAATCAATGGCCGGTAAGCAGCGCTTTACTGAGCTGTTAAAAGACGCTGATGTACTAGTGCACGGCTATCGCGCTGATGCGTTAGCCAAGCTGGGTTTTAGTCATCAGAAAATAAGGGAGATTAACCCTAACTTGATCGATGCGTCACTAAATGCCTATGGCTGGCAAGGTCCCTGGGAGAATCGTCGAGGTTTTGACAGCTTGCTGCAAATGAGCTGCGGTATTGCTCACTATGCGATGGAGCAAAGCGCCAGCGAAAAGCCAACACCGCTGCCTGTACAAGGGCTAGATCATGCGACAGGCTACTTTCTGGCTGCAGCTGTTATCCAAAGTATAGAATTGCGCGAGATGCACCAAATAGTTACGCGTGCGCGCTGCTCATTAGGAGCCACTGCGCAACTCTTGTTAGGCCAGCCTTTATCAGAGCCGTTAGACTCTCAAAACATTGCTGCCATACCCGCCCAGCAGCGCGATTACTCGTCAACAATTGAGCAGACTAGTTGGGGCAAAGCCCAGCGTTTACACTTTCCCGCTCGTTTCTCAAGTGTCGATGTACGCTGGCCCAAAGGAGCGCAAGCTCTGCGCTCAACGAGTGCTCAGTGGCGCTAATTAGCAGCGCCTAGGATCTGATTTTAAATTCTTTC
The DNA here is from genome assembly GCA_937136055.1 of uncultured Oceanospirillaceae bacterium. GTDB lineage: Bacteria > Pseudomonadota > Gammaproteobacteria > Pseudomonadales > Balneatricaceae > Rs1. The sequence continues at coordinate 5,799 of CAKZOD010000118.1, forward strand.
ACTAGCCCTCTTAAATCAGTGGCCAGAGAAGCTAACGATTCTGAGGCGCTGGCAGTTTGCATAGAGCCTTCAACATTTTCGTTTGTGATTTCTGAAATGGCGTGGATGCTATGATCAATCTCCTGAGTAATTTTTACCTGTTCTGACAATCCACTCGTAATTTTATTGTTCATATCTGAAACAGAGGAAATCGAATGGGATACCTCAGAGAACGCCTGCTCTGCTGTCGTTGCTTGGCTCACTAATTTATCCGCTAAGCTCTGACTTTGTTGCATAGAGACTATCGCTTCTTGGGAGCTTAGTTTTAGCTTATCAATTACTTCGTTAATCTCTCCAGTCGAGCTTTGAGTTCTCCCTGCAAGAGCTCTGACTTCATCGGCAACAACCGCAAAACCACGCCCTTGCTCTCCCGCTCTTGCCGCTTCTATCGCCGCGTTGAGAGCCAATAAGTTTGTTTGGTCAGCAATCCCTTTAATCACAGCCAAAACCGTGATTATTTCAGAGCTGTGAACTTCGAAATCTTGAATAACTTCAGAGGCCTTATCAATCTGTTTAGCCAGCTGATCCACAAACTCTATTGTATCTCTCATCGTATGATGCCCTTGGCTACTCTTCTGATTAGCTTGGGTTATCGCTTCAACTGATTCTTTAAGATTAACAGAAATATCATTCACAGAAGCTGTCATTTTCTGCATCGACTCAACCACATCATGGGTCTGCTCTTTTTGCTTTGCTAACAACTGATTATTTTGCTGTGAAATGCTCGAGGTTGACTCTGCGGATTGATAAATTTTATCGGAGTTAGCGGCCACTTTGGTGATGCCGTTGTGAAATTTCTCAAGCATCGAATTTAAGGCTATCGAAGCGCTACCCAACTCATCCGAGCTTTTATTTGACAGGCGATAAGTCAAATCAGAGTTGCGCTCAACTTCGCCAATACTGCCAGATAGGTTTCCAATCGGCGCACTGATACTTCGCGCAAACAACCAACCCACAAATGCCCCTAGTGCTATCAAGACAATACCGACAGTTGTCGCATAAAGTTGGATTTTTTCGCTGATCCCCCAAGCTGATGCATAGGCTTCTTCTTCATCAATTTCAGCTAAAATTGCCCAGTTAAGATCCCCGTAATGAATATTAGAGTAGGCAGATAACACTGACACCTGACGATAGTCGTCAACTAACTGAATGCCATCTTCACCTTTGAGAGCCAAGTTTGCAGTTAAGCTATCAACTGGCTGAAGGCTAATAGCAGTATTTTTCGAGGCTATTTCTTCGATAATTTTGCCATCTACACCTGCTTGTTCAATCACTTTTATATAATTTACTTTGTCTTCTATTAAAAAACGGCTTTGTGAGCGCAGCGTATGATCACTTCCCACAAGATAAGTCTCACCAGATGCGCCAAGCCCTGCATCTAGCCAGCCTTTGCTGTGGGTCATGATTTCATTAATACGCCCTATTGGCATCTGAAAAACAAGTACGCCTAGCAGCTCACCGTTCTCCATTATTGGTGATGATATAAAAGATGCCGGGTTTTCATATGACGGTGCGTAACTGGAAAAATCAACGATACTGGTAAAATTTTCATCAGCTTTAGCAACGGTTGAATTAAAAACCTTTGCTATTCCGCTGTTTGAAAAACTGCCTGTTTTTAACGAGGTTGCATAATCTAGCTCTTTAAATACTGAGTACACAACATTGGCAGATTTGGCATCGACTAAAAACACATCATAAAACTCAAACTGTTCTAGGAAATAGCGAATAGATGGATGATAAAGCTGGTGCACTTTATCGTAATCGCTCTCATCGCTTAAGCTATCCAGTAAATGTTTTTCACCTAATGCATTAGTGTTTTTTTGTATCAATTGATACTGCAATAGCAGACCTGTATCCGATAGATTATCTAACCACTTCTCTACATTTGCAGGTTGATTGTTATTATTTTCTTTATATACAACATTAAATTGTTCTGTGTAATATTTTGATAATTCTGCTTTGGCTTGCGCTACTGAAACCTTTGTCTGTTCCGGATACTTCTCATAAGCTTGAGTAAACTCCTTCATAGCATCGATTATCATCCGATCTTTAGAGAAGCTTTTAGCCTGCTTTTCAATATTATTCAAATAATCGACGATACGTCCTTTGGTCAGGTTTCGTACCGATAACAGCTGAGACTCACCTGCTTTTTCTAATGCCTTTAATGAATCATTTGAGGCACTATAGCCAAGGATAAATGAGGAAATTATTATTGGAATTGCGACCAGTAATGCAGACCCAAGCAATATCTTCGTTTTAATATTCATAACAACTAACCTTACGTTGAATACATTCATGCAAATGACTTTGCATTAGTCAGTTAGCCATTGCTTATAAGGCAATACTGCGCGGATAACTGCACGCTTAATACATCAGCCTCCCTTTGGCCACAATCTCATTCAAAGGCTTCAGCTTGATAAGGGAGCATGCATCAAGCCCAAAATTCTCTCTGTGGGGGTTAATCGCATGTTCCTTGATTAAACTATAGTTCAAAATCTAGTTTTTACGAAAGCAGACACATTGCACTCAAGATTCAATAAATTTTACCCACTTATAGTTGTATTTTTTCACCATATCGACTCTAATTCAGGCGCACTAAGCAGCGCAGCCTGAAATTTTCTAAACCTTTACACCGGATTTATTGGTATGTACTCCCTTTTTAATTTGATCGACTTCAACCTCTTCTACAAAAGAGCTCTAACATTACTATTACTGGTATTACTACCGATTAGTATTTCAAACGCTAATGATAAAACAGATTTAGAATCAATCATGAAGCAGATGCGTTTTGAATATAGCCGAGCAATGAAGACAGATTCCGAAAAGGTGATGACGACGCACTTAAGGGCATTTAAGGTGCAATTAAATGAAGCAAAGAGTTTCCCTTTCAATAAACAGCGCCGTGAAAAGGCACTTGAAGGGTTAAATAAAGTCGCACTAATTATCGATGGTATTTCATTACCTGTTAAAGCCACTGAACTCGACGGTGTTAGAGAGCAATTGGCAAAGATCGATAAGATCAAAGAGAAATATCATGATAAGAAAGTAAGTTTATGGGAAAGGTTTTACGAACAACTATTCGGTGAAAATGAGGAAAATGAAAAGCTTCGATTGCTAGAAGATTAGAGAAATGGCGAACAAATCTACATCTAAGGCGCCCTTTATACCTTCGGGTACCGGCACACCGGACTTGTTTCTGCTTGAGGCAATGCTTTCCTTTGCCCTCCGCAAGGTGAACCTCAGAACTAATTCGCTACTTCCTTAGCTTAAATATCAATATAGAAAGCAATACAAGATTTGCCGTTTAGCTTAGCTTGATACATCGCTTTATCTGCAAACTCTAATAACTCATTAGGGCGTCGAGTATCATCGGGAAAGCAACTAACCCCAACGCTGGCACTAACGTTTAACTCCTTATTCATATAATCAACCTTAATGGTACAGATGCTAATTAGATTTTGAGCAATTCGCCTGAGGTTTGAGGCACTCGCACAAGGAATAACAACGACAAACTCATCTCCACCTATACGTGTTATTAAATCATTTTGGCGCAGTGATGCTTGCATATTAGCTGAGATTTCCTGCAACAACTGATCTCCACGTTTATGCCCCATGTTATCGTTAACACTTTTGAAACCATCTAAATCAATAAATAATACGCCTACGGTATCATCATTCTGCCTAGCTTTTGCTAAGTAAACAGGAATTTGCTCTGTCAGTTTTCGCCTATTCCCAAGCCCAGTTAACGGGTCAGTTAACGACTCTAAACGGTGTACGCTGTGCTGATTTCTGTAATATCGCACGGCTAAAAACAGCACAATTATTAAAACAACAGCGACTAGAAAATAACCTATCAGCCACCATTTTTGTAATTTTTGATTCTCTTCTAAAGACAGTAAATGACCGGCAAATAAGATATTGAGCGTTTCCAATTGACCTGATAATTGCGCATTTTCAAGCTGCACAGTTAAGTCTTCATCTCGCTGTTTATACTTTATCAGCACTTCGATATGCTTTTGCATATCATACCAACTCTTCTCCAACAACGGTGACGGAATTTGAATCGGTGGTGTTAAATCGGGCTTAACGTTGACCCTAGATATAAGTTGTCTGGTGACACCGTGAAATACAATATTCTGCACACTGTGACGCAATTGCGAAGCTTGTTTTAGATTTATTTCTCCTTTACCCAATGCAACATCAATATCCAGATCTACAACATTCACAAGCTCTGGCAAATAGTTCACAGAATTTCGCAGTATCGCATTACTAGATTTCAGTTTTTCAATGAGTACGTGCTTAGCTTTTAAAGAGCGTTTTATTTTTGGAACTGTATCTTTAAGCGCTTCAGGCAAGAGTGGAGGTTTGTCGAGGATATTAAAATACTCTTTGTAAACCAAATTTACATTGTCATAATTGCTGAAATACCAGCTATCCATTCTTAATATCTGCCGATCTAATTTCGCATCCGCTTTCTCAAGCTTACTGATATATCGATGAATTTGGTTTTGTTGAGTTTTGTAATCAACAGCTTGTACTTCGATATAGTTATAGCTAAGTAATATGATAAAAAACACAATAAATGTTGGTATCAGAAAACGTGTATAAACACTCATGGCAATAAATCTGGATGAACCTTGCCTGTCAAACTCTGCAAGAAAATTTCTATCAAGTTAACATCGCTCTGTGGTATATCTCGTCCTAATTGATGTGTCCCCATTAATTTAATTACCTGGCTTAATTCAGCAATAGAACCATCATGTAAATAAGGGCCACTTTTTTCAATATTACGTAACCCTGGTACTCTGAAAACTTGTCTGTCTTGAGGTTTATTTGTGAAGTTGTAACGTCCAAGATCAGCAACAGACAGTGCTTTTCCGATAGGTTGAAAAGGAATGACTATACCGATTTTCTGCAGTAGATTGCTGCCGACATTCCTTCCTTGATGGCACGCAATACAACCATAGCGCTGAAACAAATCATAGCCTTCTAAAACATCTGCTGATACAGCAGATTCATCCCCCAACATATATCGATCAAACGGCGCAGGAGTAACCAATGCATTTTCATAACTCACAATAGCGCGAGTAATAGTGCCCATTGATATCGGAGCATTAAACACTTTTTTAAAGGAAGCAACGTACTGCGCATCAGCTTGTAACTTACTAACAAGCTCACTCCAAGAGAGCCCCATCACGTTTTTACCACTCATTAAGCGGTTAAGTTGATCTTGTGCTGTACTAATATGGCCAAGCCAGCCTAATACATAGTCTTGGTTAAGATTGAAAATAGAAGTGGAGTTATAGCGAGTTTTTTCACCATTAAACATGAAAGGTCGATCAACAGGGATGCTGCCACCTTTATCAAACTGATGACACGTTGCACAGGAGGACTGATTATCCTTTGAGAGCTTTACATCAAAAAACAGCTGCTTTCCTAACAACATTTGAGGGGTGATTGAGTCTGGCCACGTAACAGGAGTAATCGCCGCTTCTTGATGTGCAAAACTTAGGCTGCTAAAAATGGCTAAATTAATAGCGAGCAACCTTAATACTACAGAATGAGTAATAAAAATTAGCAATGTAGGAAATACACGCCAAGTGAAACAGCTACTCAATGCCCTCTCCTTTCACAGATTGCGTCTTTCATATAACGCTCTAGGTTCGGTTAAAAGTTATTCACTATAATTTTTCTCTGCATAGTTTATATGCCGAGAAGCCAATAAAAACAATTGTACCACATCACTTTCTATTGACCGATTACTCTGCTTATCTATATGTTATTCAAAAAGCTTTTATTTAGCAGACTCTTTTTCTTCAACCATCTTAGAAAGCTGTTCAAGCTTTTCTTCTAAAGCATCCACTTTTTGACGCGTTCTTTGTAATACTGCACTTTGTGCGTCAAATTCCTCACGTGTAACAAGGTCGAGTTTTGATAGAGCATTTTGCAACAAACTTTTAAGCTGTTCCTGCCCCGGCATCTCAGCACCTTTAGGTAAATTGTTAACGATAGAAGAGAACTGCTGTGATATGCCTTCAATGAATTTTTCATTCATGGTACGGATCCTGTATTTAAAAATTACGACTTACCCGCAATATAAGTATAGCTAATCAATCAGACTATTAAGACTTACCGGCGAAAAAACCTGTAAATTTCAATAACTCGTTAGCTTTTGCTATTGGTAAAATCTCGATTTAATGTATGTTCGATAGTGTAACATAAGCCTTATATTTGGTGAGTAGTTAAAATACTTTTCCCTAAATTATCGCTGGATGAACACGCACTCTTTATGTGCATTGCTACTTTTAAGTGCACTTTTCTTTATTTTTTACGCCTTTTTACTTCCCTTAAGCCTGCAAAATAAGCCCCTTAAAAAACTGGCACAGTAATCGCTTTAGAGCAATCAGTTATTTAATTTTAATCATTAGATTGGAGATTGTTATGGAGTCAATTGTTAGCCTAGGCGCTGACCTCACTCAGTTAAAATATGCTTTAGATACCTTCTATTTTTTAATTTGCGGTGCACTTGTCATGTGGATGGCAGCTGGGTTCGCTATGTTAGAGGCGGGTTTAGTTCGCGCTAAAAACACCACTGAGATACTCACCAAAAACATTGCCCTTTACGCCATAGCTTGTACATTTTACTTAATCTGTGGCTATCAAATTATGTATAGCTCACCTGAGGGTGGCATCATACCAAATTTAGGCTTTCTTCTCGGTGAAGAGAACACCCTTGATGCGGCTCTACAAACCGAAGATGCTCCCTATTATTCAGCACGTGCTGATTTTTTCTTTCAAGTTGTGTTTGTCGCCACTGCGATGTCCATTGTCTCAGGTGCAGTTGCAGAGCGCATGAAACTAACGACTTTTTTAATATTCTGCGTCGTGATGACTGGTTTTATCTACCCTGTAAGCGGTTATTGGACATGGGGAAGCGGCTTTTTAAATAAGGCCGGATTCTCAGACTTTGCAGGCTCAGGTATTGTTCACATGGCAGGTGCAGCTGCTGCTCTAGCAGGTGTATTACTGTTAGGTGCTCGTAAAGGGAAATACGATAAGCAAGGGAGAATCAAAGCGATTCCAGGTGCTAACTTACCATTAGCAACACTTGGCACTTTCATTCTTTGGTTAGGCTGGTTCGGCTTCAATGGCGGCTCACAACTTAAGCTATCTAATGTCGGTGATGCCAATGCTGTCGCACAAATTTTTGTTAACACCAATGCAGCAGCTGCTGCCGGTGTTATTGCTGCGCTCTTTTGCTCCCGTTTACTATTCAAAAAAACGGACTTAACGATGTTATTAAACGGTGCACTAGCAGGGCTTGTAGCCATTACCGCTGACCCTCTCTCACCTAGCCCTTTAAGTGCAGCATTAGTGGGAGCGGTGGCTGGGGTGTTAGTGGTTTTCTCTATTCTCGCGTTAGATAAACTGCGTATTGATGATCCTGTTGGGGCTATTTCTGTGCATGGTGTTGTCGGTATTTGGGCATTACTTGCAGTACCTTTAAGTAATAATGATGCAACCTTTGGTGCTCAGCTACTCGGTATCGTTGTAATTTTTAGCTGGTGCTTTGGTGCAAGCTTATGTGTATGGAAGCTATTACAGGTAACTATTGGTATCCGTGTAAGCACTCAAGAAGAATTTTTGGGCAGTGACATTGTAGAGTGCGGTATGGATGCATACCCGGAATTCCAAAAATAAGTAGCACGCTACTGAACTATAATTGAATCATTTATGACACTAGTAAGCGCCATTAAATAATCGCTATTTAGCAATTGAGGCTTACTACTTTAATTTTATAACTCGATTTAAGTGATCGAAATTGTACCGTTTTTTTTGGGCCACCAACTGGGTTTGTCAATTAAAAGTCAGTATACTGATGCCGCTTTTAAGGCTAAATAATTAGCTAGAGCCCATTAAATGGTCCAATCTAAACGAAGGAGAAAGACATGAAGTTAGTCACTGCTGTGATTAAACCGTTCAAACTTGACGATGTACGTGAAGCACTTTCAGAGATTGGAATACAAGGTATTACTGTAACAGAGGTTAAAGGTTTTGGCCGTCAAAAAGGCCATACCGAACTCTACCGAGGCGCCGAATACGTTGTGGACTTCTTACCGAAAGTTAAATTAGAAGTCGCTATTGATGACAGCATGCTCGATCAGGTTATCGATGCTATTAGCACGACTGCCAATACAGGGAAAATCGGCGATGGGAAGATTTTTGTCTCTCCTATAGAGCAGATTATTCGCATCCGTACTGGTGAAACAGGCCCTGATGCAATCTAGAGAGTAACACCTAGATCCTACCTGCTGCATTAATGAGCCATTTGCTTTGATACAATGGCTCTGCAGCACTTCCTCAAGAACTAACACAACTAATGCATGCAATTAGTCACTACTATCTAGAGCTTTAAAAAGTGTTAGCTTTACCCGCAAACCATGAGGGTCAACATTCTCAATTTGCAAATCCCCCTGCTGACTTAACATTGCCTGTCGTGCTATTCCCAGTCCTAAGCCATGCCCATCAACAGTCGTATCTAAACGATAAAAAGGCTCACATAGCTTCGTCAATTGATCTAATGGGACACCCGCTCCATTATCCTCGACACTAATCAGTAACTTATCATTAGTTGGGTTCGAAACCTTTATCGTAATACACACATCATCACTTGTATGTTTCACGCTATTGCCAATGATATTGCTCAGCGCCCTTTCAAATAGCGCCTCGTTTGCAATAGCAATACATTGAACATCAGTGGCTATATCGAAAACAAACTTGCGATGCTGGTGGCTAAATTGATTATCCGCCACAACTTTTTCAATAATAGGGCAGATATCAACTGCGTTATTTGCCTGCTGTTGCTGCAATTTAGCGAGGGAAAGCAATTCATCAATCAACACACTTAAGCGCTCACACTCCAACTGGATACGCGTGACTGAAGGGTGATTATCTCCAATTTGCTGTTCGATAATTCCACTAGCAGCTAGCAACCTTGCAAGAGGTGCACGCAGCTCGTGAGAGACATTTTGAAACAGTTGCTGCTGGCCAGTTAAGGTATTTTCAACGTATTCTGCCATTTGGTTAAAGTCTCTGGCAAAGTCGCCTATTTCATCACCGCGCTGGCTCAACTTGTCTGCAACTCGCACACTAAATTCACCTTCTTTTAAGCGCTGCACGTGTCCGCGCAACTTATTGATTGGTCTAACAACAATCCCACTGACAATAAAACTTGCCAAGGTGGCACTTAGCAGTATTAACAGCGCCTGCACTGAAAAGATAAACGTTTGCCAACGCTCAAAATAATCGCGTTTCTCTTTTAAATAATAAGCGACGGTATAGTGATTGCCTCTATCAGAAACAACTTGAAATGAAAATTTTTCTCCCTTGGGAGGTCGCTTCCCTCCCAATATTTGAAGATTATCAGCATCATGAATCGTAATCAGAGGAAGCTTTTCAAAAATTTCTGGCCAGTGCTCTCCTCGATGTTTTTTCAATCGCATTTTGCGATTTTTCACCCTTTCCCTAAACACCATGCTACTTTCATAACGATCAATAAAGCGCTCTGTTTGCAGCTTTACTTGATAATTTATTTTGGATTTAAAATTATCTCTATCTGCAAGCTCTCCGATCACCAACATCGTCACTATCATTACAGCAAAGCTCGACAGCCAAAGCGACAGAAAGACTTTCCAAAATAAGCGATTAAATCTATACATCACTAGACTCTGTATTATTAATTAGCTGCTCGCTGTCCATGACAAACAAATAACCTTCTCCACGTACCGTTTTAATAATTTCTTTGGTTGTAAAATACGCTGCCAATTTTTGACGTACTCTAGAAAGATGAACATCAATCGCCCTATCATAAGCTGTTAATTCACGATGTAGCACTTTTTGAGTTAGCTCACTTTTACTGACGATGACCCCAGGGTTCTTCATCAACTGATGCAGTACATTAAATTCAACACTGGTCAGTTCAATCAACTGCTGTGCTATGCTCACCTCACGCGTCGCTGGGTTTAACGATATACCCATTAAGCTAATAGCTTGCTGTTGATCTACAGCAGCCGGAACATGCTGCCCGCGTCTCAAAACAGCCTTAACACGGGCTAATAATTCGCGAGGGTTACAAGGCTTCGCCATATAATCATCAGCGCCCATTTCAAGCCCCAGAATACGATCAATATCCCCCCCTTTACCTGTCAGCATAATCACAGGCAGCGCAATACTTGGGCGAATTTGCTGTAGTAACTCTAATCCTGATAAACCCGGCATCATAATGTCGAACACAGCAATATCATATAGATGGCTTGTTTTTGGCGTCAATACCGCTAAGGCTTCTTCAGCACTATTGGCAATGCTAACTTGGATACCCTCAAAGCTGAGATACTCAGATAACAGAGCAGTTAACTCTTTATCGTCATCCACTAATAGTAATTTGATCTTCTGCATTTCTTCCTCACCTCTCAGGTTTTTCCTGTGCCATCGAACGAGCCTATTATATCCCCCTTAACATCGGCAAATAGCATCTTTACACAACTTTACACTCTCGTAACCCTACTTTGCATTGGCTTTGGGCATACTTATTCCATCGAAAGCGAACAAACATATTTGAATCACCAGGAGAAATACCATGAAAATGAAAAGAATCGCCGTTTTAAGTATCCCAGCATTAATTTTAGCCACAACTTTTACCACCCTTCAAGCTCAAGCAAATGATAGCAAACAAGGTCATCGTTACGAGCAAGGCCATAAAGGGGGCAACTCAGAAAAAATGCTTAAGCGAATGGCTAAAAAGCTAAATTTAACTGAGCAGCAACAAACAGATCTAAAAGCTCTATATGACAGTAAAAAAGAGACACGTGAGCAAAAGCGTGAATCACGTAAATCACTACATGACTCTATTCGCAACTTAGACCCTAAAGCTGCTGACTACGCAACAAGGCTCAATGAAGTGAAGCAACAAGCAGGTCTTGCCGCTCAAACTAAAATTGATGACATGATGCAAATGCGCACTCAGATGCAAGCAATTTTAACACCTGAACAGTACGCTCAAATGAAAGAAATGAAGGAAAAACGTGGTAAGCGAGGAAAGCGCGGTAAGCACTCAGATCACGACAGCTAAGCTCTAAAGGCAAAAGAAAGGGTTAGTAAATTAACAAAGGGTGCTATTGCACCCTTTGTTGTTTTTAGCTCTATGGGTTGATAATTTCAGGCCCCATTATGCTGTAAGGTAGAGCGGTTGATAACCAAGGAACGTAAGTCACAATAATCAAGAACAGCATCAGTACTAACATGAAAGGCGTAGCAGCCTTAACAACCTTCGATAAGCTCATACTTGTAATCGCTGATGTCACAAATAAGTTAAGCCCGATCGGCGGTGTAATCATCCCTATTTCCATGTTGACCACCATGATGATTCCTAAATGGATCGGGTCTATTCCCAATTCCATTGCGATTGGAAAAACAATCGGTGCAACGATCAATAATAGCCCTGATGGCTCCATGAACTGGCCACCCAATAACAGCAAAATATTAACGGCTATCAAGAAGGTAAACCAGTTGAACCCAACATCGAGCATCCACTCAGTTACCATTTGCGGAATACGCTCTTCCGAGATCGTATGAGCAAATAACAACGCATTGGCAATAATAAACATCAACATCAAAGTTGTTTTAGTACCTGACAACATCACATCGCGAGTTTCACGGCTGTAAAGCGCAGGAAAAAAGAGCTTGGTCAACAACAATAAATTACGTCCCCACACTTTAAAACCTGCAGCTATAGATGCGCCAATACCTTCTTCGATATTTGCTCCACGCTTAAAGATATAGAAAACGCTGATCAGTACAGAGAAGATACCTCCCCACATAGCACGGCTTGATGCGGTGACAGTTTCGGAGCCAGCTGTTGCAAAGAAAGACAGAATCATCCAAACCAGGAAGAAAGAAAGGCCGTAAACTAAACCGTTAAAGCCCACTCTAGCGGCAACTGAGTCATCTTCACTGACCCAACCAATCCCTTTTAAAGGGCCCATATCACGATAAACGAATAGCGCGATAAAGATCGAGTACATTGCGGCAACCGCAGCTGCCTCTGTTGGAGTGAAAGCACCACCGTAAATACCGCCCATAATAATGACGATTAAGAACAGTCCCCAGCCGGCTTCTTTACCGCCTTTTACAATCGCAGAGAATCCTCTCCAAGGTTCTGATGGCAAGTTTTTAATACGTGCTACCACATAAATAGCCAGCATCAACATAAACCCTGCCAACAACCCAGGAATAACACCTGCCAAGAACATGCGCCCAACTGACACTTCAGTAGCAGATGCGTAAACAACCATTACAATAGAAGGTGGGATCAGAATCCCAAGCGTACCCGCGTTAGCAATAATCCCTGAGGCAAACTCCTTTGAGTAGCCCACTTGACGCATCCCAACAATGGCAATACTACCGATGGCAACAACTGTTGCTGGCGATGATCCCGATAGTGCTGCAAACATCATACAAGCAAGTACAGAAGCCATCGCTAAACCACCGCGAAAATGCCCAACACAGGCAATGGCAAAATTAATTAAGCGCTTTGCAACGCCCCCAGTCGACATAAAAGAAGAGGCGAGAATAAAGAAAGGTATTGCCAGTAATGTGTAATGCTGGCCAGCACCAAACAGTGAAATAGCGACTGACGTTAACTTAGCATCAGAGACAAAGGTTATAAATAATATTGAGGACAGTCCCAAAGAGATACCAACAGGTACCCCTATAAACAGTAAGCTCAATACTATGCCAAATAAAATAATAGGTTCCACGAGTAATTCCTTACGGTCTGTTAGCTATGAGTCTTTTAAAATATCTTTGTTTTCTTCTACTAATTCTTGCCCTTCATGGCCGCTGATCAGCATTCTTCTCTTGCCTGTGTAAATATCGACAAATGCCTGACCTGAGCGATAAACAAGTAGCGCCAAACTTATTGGCAAAACGACCAGTACTAACCAGCGATGTACACGTGGCTTTAAGTCAAAAACATCTTGCATTATTTGCGGATAACGAAGCTCTTCTACGCCAATACCAATTTTGAACATTTTTGCCCAATACTCAATTGCACCGCCACGCACATCGACACCTAGTAAATGCAGCCAGGTTGAATCAAGTAAGATCAAGCCATAGAACATACTTGCCAGTGCTCCAAAAAGCGCCATTATCCGTGTAATAGGTTTAGAGACTGCATTGAGTAAGATGTCGACACCAATGTGCACACCATTTTTAATGCCATAGCTCATACCGAGTAGGATCAACCATGAAAACGCCAAAGTATTAAACTCTAGTGCAGCCGTCCAACCGCTATTAAAACCATAACGCGCTACAACTTGGCCGAACGAAACCAACATGATAGCGGTGATGATAATGACTAATATATTTTCTTCAGCGTTGGCCACGCGTTCTGGCCATTTTTTTTCCAACAGCCAAATAATGAAAATAAGCAATAAAAGGTAAATATGAGGCCAATAAGCCATGAAAACACTCCTGCTGGGTTTTTAATATTTTTGTATAAGCCGCACTTCATCCGCACAAGGTTGTACAAATATTTTCGACTTATAAAAAAATAGCTCAACCAGCGTTCAGAAAAATATTGTGGTTCTTTTTGGAATTAATTAACCCGGATATCAGCGATAGAAATACCGCTAACATTCGGGTTAGAGACATTGAATGTCATATTACAAAGTGTGGAGCTGTAAAAAGCACCACACTTAATGCATAGAATTAAGCACCCGCTGCTGATTTGATTAAGTCTGCACCGATATCGCTTTCAAACTTCTTCCATACAGGCTTCATTGATTCAACCCATTTAGCGCGTTGCTCTTCTGTTAATACGTTGATTTTACCGCCAGCTTTAAGAATGTTTTCTCTGTTCTTAAGCTCTTTCGCTTTAACATTTTGGTTCGCTTCTTGTGTCACTTCATCAGCAATTTTCAAGAATTGCTCACGCACTTCAGGCTTTAATCCATCTAGGAACTCAGATGATGTCATGAATAAGTAAGCTAAAAGCTGATGGCTTGTTTCTGTAACGCTGTCTTGTACTTCAAAGAATTTTTTAGTGTAGATGTTTGACCAAGTGTTTTCTTGACCGTCTACAACACCTGTTTGCAATGCTCCGTAAACTTCTTTAAATGCCATTGGCTGCGGAGAACCATCCATTGCTGCAATCATCGCTTTAGCAACATCAGACGACTGAACTCTGAACTTCATACCTTTCGCATCAGTTGGTAGAGTTAGCGCTTTGTTACCAGAGAAGTACTTCATTCCTGACATCCAGTAACCTAAACCAACAAACCCAACATCATTCATCGCATTAAGTAAGTTTTTGCCGTCTTTCGAATTGGTGAAACGAATCGCTGCGTCCATATCTTTGAAAATAAAAGGTAAGTCAAAAACTCCATATTGGCGTGTGTAAGAGCCAAACTTAGATAGCGACGGCGCTAAAATTTGCACATCACCTAATAACAATGCTTCAAGTTCTTTTGAGTCGCCAAATAATGTTGAACTTGGGAAAACTTCAATACAAAGCTTACCGTTCATCTCTTTATTTACACGCTCTGCCAAAGAGTTTGCTGCAACGACTTTAGGGTGTGTTGTGCCGCCTGTTACATGGCTAAGTTTTGCAACAACTTCACCGGGATCACATTCAGATGCGAATGCAGAAGATAAGCTAAGTGAAAGTGCAAGCGTTGTTAATGCTGTGGTGATTTTTTTCATTGTGTGAGCTCCATTTATTATTCTGGTTTGCTTTTATTATCAATTAATGGCTTTGAAAACTTTTCGCCTAAAACCATTGATCTAAGCCAAACAAAGCACCAAGCATGCCAACTTTAAAATAAAGCATTAAGACATTGATTATTAATGTTATTTTTAAACCGCCCGTTCAGATACAAAAAAAGCTCAAGATAAAGCAGGACAAACAAGAGGGAAATTAACTCATATAAAAACCACAAGTGGCGGGATTCCACCCAAAATAACAGCACCTAATTAAAAACAATCAATCACTCAGCAATCCATATATTTACACAGAGACAGACTGCGAGACTCAGCAGTCGCACTTTTAATCTCTCCTTTATTACGCAAAGATTTAATCACTCTTTTTAAGATAGGACGCAACTTAGCTTTATTCATGCCTGCTTTTATCTGATTGTTATAAAGAATTTTTAGTAAAATAACATCTAAGCCAGTCAGTGTTTGATTAGGTGTATGGTCATTGAAAATAGAGGGAAAAACTTCATCAGAGTCTCTAGGTAAGCCCAGTACTTGAGTGAGCTCTTCTACAATACACGAGACTAATTTAGCATGCATACGAGCTTGGTTAACCGGAATATAAACCGCCGCACTATTAATACTGCCATCTCTGTTAGCTCTAATGGTCGCTAAACATACAGCGCTTCGCAGATATTTTACCGAGCGCTGTCCTGATGTTGCTCTGACAAGCCCGGGCAGCTTCTTTTGTGAAGTGAAATAATATTTGATATTCGCTTGTTTTTTAGAACGCACCCTGGATATTTTTAGGCCCGTTATTTTTCGCAAATCACTAATTTGCGCATCGAGTAGCTCATCGTGTAATGCTTTGTCACCCACTTGATGCTCGACATAAATTTTAAGCGGTTTCGTCCACTTTCGAACTTCTAGAGCCGCTCCTCCGTATTCGCTACCTAATGCTATCTCATAAAAACTATTGGTGATAAATGCATTCTTTTGCCAAGGATGTTCAACAGCTTGTGCATTAGAAGCACCTAATGAAAGCAAAAAAACGACATTCAAAAAATGAAAAAACAGTCCCTTAAAAGCTCTTCTACATCTTTCAATCATTATTTTATTGGCCCTCAAGTAGGTGCAGGAATAGATTGGTATTTCAAAGATATTAGGTAAAAATAGAGCAAATGTCACCTTACTCATACCCTACTTTCGCTTAAAGAAAATTATTGCCACTATTACCGAGCGCTATTTTATATGATTAAGAGAAGTTTTTTCCGTCTTACTCTAGTGACGTTTTTAGGCAATTATTGCGCTTACGAGAAACTTTCCACCGATTATAGAATTAATTTCGTTTACTAGACAGATGGAGTCAAATACTCCCGTTATATAAGGATATTTAGTGTGCTTTCGGCTTTTTTCTAAGCGCTGCTATGTTAAGATTTGCAGCCTCACAAGGACGCTTCTAACACACCATTTACTTTAAAAGTTATCAATGAGCGACTCGTTAAAGCATAATTTTGTGAGTTCACGTTTTTTCACTATCACCCAAGATAAAGGTATACATCCAAAATGGATAATGCGACTTCTTTAGATAAGAGCAAAATTAAAATTTTATTATTAGAGGGCGTTCACCAGAGCGCTGTTGATTCTCTGCGTGAGAACGGCTATTCGAACATCGAATACCTAACAGGCTCCCTATCAGAAGAAGAACTTATTTCGCGCATTGGCGAATTCCACTTTATCGGTATACGCTCTAGAACACAGTTAAACGCGAAAGTATTTGCAGCAGCACACAAGCTAATGGCTGTGGGTTGTTTCTGTATTGGCACCAACCAAGTGGATTTAGCTGCGGCAACGAAACATGCGATCGCGGTATTCAATGCACCTTTCTCAAATACTCGATCTGTTGCTGAGCTCGTTATTGCTGAATCAATTATATTATTGCGCGGCATTGCCGAAAAAAATGCTAAGGCCCATCGCGGTGTTTGGCAAAAATCTGCAAGCAACTCTTATGAAATACGTAACAAAACCCTCGGTATTGTCGGCTACGGTAGTATCGGTTCACAGTTAAGTGTTATCGCTGAATCACTGGGTATGAACGTACTCTTTCACGATGTAGTCGGTAAATTGCCGCTGGGTAATGCGAAACAAGTGAGTAGTTTGTCTGAGCTACTAGCTAAAAGTGATATCGTTTCTCTACACGTACCTGAAGTGGGATCAACCAAAAATCTAATGTCCACTTTAGAGTTTTCTCAAATGAAAGAGGGCGCAATCTTCATTAACGCCGCTCGCGGTACTGTTGTTGACATCGATGCACTTTGTATTGCTCTGTCAAACAAGAAAGTGGGCGGCGCTGCTATTGACGTATTCCCTGTTGAGCCGCGTAACAACCAGGAGGAATTCATTTCTCCACTGCGCGAATTTGACAATGTTATCTTAACGCCACACGTAGGTGGTTCAACGATGGAAGCTCAAGAGAGCATTGGTTCTGAAGTTGCTGAAAAACTGGCGAAATACAGCGATAACGGCACATCAGTAACATCAGTTAACTTCCCTGAAGTATCGCTTCCTGATCACACTGACGAAGATGGTGTTCACCGCTTATTACACGTTCACCATAACGTGCCAGGCGTTCTTTCGAGCATCAACACTATCCTTTCAGAAAACAACATCAACATTTCTGGCCAGCATTTACAAACCAATGACAAAGTGGGTTATGTTGTAATTGATGTCGATGCAGATTGTTCTGAGCGCGCACTTGAGAAATTATCGCTAATTGAAGGCACTATTCGTAGCCGCCGCTTGTTTTAAAATAGAGTAACGATCAACACAGGCGCTGAAACCTTCAGCGCCTCCTCTCACTTCCCGCCCATGCTCTATTTTTGTTTAAGCCTTTTAAAGTTTGTCTGTAATTACATTAAAGATCACTTCATTAGCTGCATTACTAAATCGCAAGGTATAATATGCCGATAGTAACGTTTATATTTAGGTACTTATCTTGTCGACATCCGAAACCCTGCTCAATAAAAAGATTACCCACTTAAATTTCGCGAGTGGCTTTCGCGGAGGGGAGCGTCAAACAACCCTACTTATTCAACAGCTCGCTGCACGCGGGGAGCATCAAGTACTTGTCACTCGCTTGGACTCTGAAATTGCAAGGCGCTGCCAAGGGATAAAAAACCTCGAAATTATAAAAGTGGCGCGACCTTATATACGTGCTCACAAAGAGCTAAAGCATTCACACATCCTACATGCCCACGAAACTAAAGGGGCTCAAGTAGCGATGTTGATGAATAAGTTATACAGCATTCCCTATATTGTCACCCGTAGAGTCGACAACCCTATAAAAGACAATTTTTTTACCCGGGCGATGTATAACAACGCAAGCTACTGCATCGCATTGTCAAATGCCATAAAACAGATAATTCTTCAAAAATCGACAAAAGCGAACGTTCGGGTTATCCCCTCTGCTCAAACCGATTTTGCAGTTGACGCAGACAATGTCGCTAAAATCAGTAAGCGCTTTGAAGGCAAGTTTTTAATCGGCAATATAGGCGAGCTAGAAAACACTCACAAAGGGCAAGACTACCTAATTAAAGCAATTCAGCGTATCGCCAAAGAAGAACCTAATATCCATTTTATTTTTCTTGGTAAAGGTATTGATGCCGATCGCTATAAGTCAATGACAGCAGATTTAAACAATGTCACTTTTGAAGGTTTTGTTAATAACGTAGGTGACTATATCGCCTGTATGAAGCTATTTGTCTTTCCTTCATTGAACGAAGGGCTAGGTTCAATTTTGCTAGATGTTATGAAACTAAAAGTACCTGTTATTGCCTCAAATGTTGGGGGTATTCCCGATATCGTAATCGATAACCAGACCGGAAAGCTTGTACCTCCTAAGGACAGTGAGGCTATTTATCAACAAATCATGCATTTGTACCACCATCGTGAAGAAGCTGAAATACTGAGTGAAAACGCTTACCAAAACACCTTTAACTATACCCCAGAAACAATGACTGATGCTTATTTCAAGCTCTACCTCACACTCTAAGGAAGCCATGGATAACTTTGCAAATATCTCTTGTGTCATTATTGTGAAAAATGGCGCTGCGACCTTAGCTCCCACTCTTGCATCATTGCAGTTGTTTAAAGAAGTGATTCTGTACGACAACGGCTCAACTGATGGCAGCCAAGCGATTGCTGCCCAGTTTAGCAACGTCACTTTAGTCACAGGAGAGTTCTTAGGTTTTGGCGACACTAAGAACAAGGCAGCAAGCTATGCGAGTAATGATTGGGTACTTTCTCTGGATGCCGATGAGGTGCTCAGCGAGGAATTTCTCAACAACTTAAAG
Organism: uncultured Oceanospirillaceae bacterium; assembly: GCA_937136055.1. Classification (GTDB taxonomy): domain Bacteria; phylum Pseudomonadota; class Gammaproteobacteria; order Pseudomonadales; family Balneatricaceae; genus Rs1. The sequence continues at coordinate 24,941 of CAKZOD010000118.1, forward strand.
GTATTACCTTTAAAAGAGCAAACGGTTTACCAGATTGTGAGAACAAACTTTTACGCCGAACGGGAAATAAAATACTGCTGGAAAAAAGAAAAAATTGTTCGCTTATACGCTCGCCAACACACAGCTTTCAACCAAAACAAAGTGCACGAGTTTGTGATTAGTAAGCATTCTGAAGTTAAAACCCTTGAAGGGATAGTGAAACACTACCCTTATCAAAACATCAGTAATTTCATCCAAAAATCTGATCACTACTCCACGCTATTTGCCCAGGAAAATGTCGGTAAAAAATCATCATCCCCGCTAAAAGCAATCGTGAATGCGCTCTTCGTATTTTTAAAGAAATACATCATCAAAAGAGGCTTTCTCGATGGATACCCCGGGTTATTAATTACTGCAGCGCATGTAAGTACTAACTTTTTTAAATACTTAAAGCTCTATGAAGCCAACCAATCATTGAAGAAAAACACTAAATAAATTTCAGTATTGTTGCACTATGTCAGGGCCTCAATAACCGTTGATGGCCTTGCACTTATCTTACTCATCACTCAACCTACTCTACGAGTATTTTTTGATTTTCAGCCAGCCACTGTAAGTCATAGCACTTAACAGCTTGATATGTTTTACTCTCTGTTTAAATTGTTACCAGTGGATTCCCCTTTTTATTATGAGCGCTATCTGTCGATCTCTCTGTTGCTTATTTTTGATCTTATTACCTTGCATTGCTCAGGCTAATGCCGTTTTAGACAATGCCACCCGCCAGCTGGATATACTCGATCCCGCGGTTGAAAATAATAAGCCACTACGTGATATTTATCGGCAAATCATCGATACCTTCACGCAAATCGATGAAACCCAATTACAAGTAGATGCGCTCAAGGGCGAGCTACAAACCTTGCCGAAATCAATAGAACAATTAAAAACTCAACTCAACAAAGAGCAAGAAAAAAGCACACCAATAAAGATAAAAAATGCTCCACTAAACGAGCTTGAGTTAGCACTTACTCAGCTGCAGTCCACTCAGCTAGAGCTCCAGCAAAACCGTGACAAAATAGATAACGAAATCAGCAGTGATAATGAAAAACCTGTCGCCCTTCGAGCTACTCTTACTGAATTAAAGCAACAACTTAAGGTAGATATTAGCGGCCATACGCAAGTTCAACAGCAGTTAGATGAAGCAAGTTTCACACTGCGCAATTTAAAGATACAAGCCATAAACCTTGAGTTACTCGTCATTCCATTAACGAGCGAACATAACCGCCTAAAGCTTAGCTGGACGACTACAGAACTTAGCGTACTGAGTGAAAAAATCCGGCTGTACCAAGATAAAATTCAACGCTTGCGCTTGTCTGAAACAGACAAACTTTTAGAAGATGTGGAAACCACTGATAACAGCAAAAATAACCCTCAAGCTATCACGTTGCTAATAGCGCAAAATAATCAATTAAGCGACAAGTTGCGCCAAAGCGTTGCCAGCACAGCGGGCTATGTTGAAAAACTGAGAATTCTTGAGCAAAAATACACCTTAATACAACAAAGCTATAAAGTAATACACCAACAATTAGCACTAAGTGATAACAGCTTTGGTATTGAATTGCGTAACTTTAGCCAACGTTTTTCAAGCGTCGTTGTTGAGGCCAATAGCCAATCTGAAATTACGCGTATCAAGCTACTCAACATTGAGCTTAACCAGCTAAAATTAGACATGGCAATCAACCCACCAGATACCCAAGGGTGGGATAAAGAATCTTTAGAAGATTTACAATCGTTACAGACCACCAGCTTAGATCTTATCAATAATTTACACTCGGCCTATACTCGTGAGCTTGATGAGCTTTCCAAAACTTTAACGCTAGAAAATCAAATTCAAAAACAGTTTAAGCAAGGCCAAAGTTTACTAACTGAATATTTGCTGTGGCTGCCAAGTGTGCCAACTGTCGATAGCAACTGGCTATCTCAAATCAGCAATAGCCTGCAGCAACAAATGCAGATGGCTTATGATAAATTCAGCCAATTTAATATTTATAACGCAGAGCGTTGGTTACGCTGGGTGATTATTTGGCTAATGACCTTAAGCTTGTCTATTTTTCTATTACAGTACCAACGCAAGCATGAAAAGATTTGGTCGCTGCAAATTGGCAATGTAATAAACGACAAGTTTAGCCGCAGTATTCGCTTGTTACTGTTAGCGCCTTTAATTAGCTTACCTCTGCCACTTCTACTGTACATTTTACTGAATCATTTCTTGTCGATCGATCAACCTCAAATACACCAAGTGAACAATATTCTGTGCCTGTCACTTTGGGTTTATCAAAGCTTTAACATTTGGTTAAAACGCCCTTATGGTCTGTTCATTAGCCACTTAGATATCCCTGAAGAGTTTTGCCTTAAACTCAAAAAATTACTACTGCCGCTGTTTGTACTAGGTGCTCCTATTACTTGGTTACTACTCTATTTTGATAGTATCCCTTCACTTGAATTACATTCAGGCCTTGGCAGGCTTATTTTTATTTTCTTAGCACTCTTAGCGGGAACATTCTGGGCAGCACTTTGGAAAGTAACGCCGAGAAATAATTTTAGCAGTAAGAATATTATATGGTGGCAACAAGCAAAATTATGGCTGATTATACTCGTTGCGATTCACATCGCCTTAGTGGCTGCTGCGCTGTTTGGTTACCTTTTCACAAGTGCCATGATGATGTCAGTACTGCTGGCGATCACATTAATTTTCTGCGCGGTATTCACTATCTACCGCTTGGGAGTCCGCTGGCTGTTAATTGCTGAACGGCGAATCACTTTTGCAAAAGCGCGCGCGCGCAGAACCGAAATACTCGCTGCAAGAGAGAAAAACGAAGATGTGCCAGTACTTGAAGAGAACTACCTAGGCTTAAAGTCGGTATCTGAACAAGCCTCAGTATTGCTCAAAGCACTTTGCTTCATCCTATTGTTCACATCCCTTTGGCTCTTAGTCAAAAACTATCTACCCACATTAGATGTGCTCGATAAAATCGTACTGTGGAAAAATGACGTCACCACAGCAAGCGGTATCACCACGGAAAGCATCAGTTTATATAGCATAATCACCAGCCTTTTTGTCATAGGATTAACAATTCTCGCAGCTTACAACTTACCGGGTTTACTTGAAATATTAGTCCTGCGCCATCTCAATCTAACGCCAGGCACCTCCTACGCGATCACCACAATTACTCGCTACTTGCTGATTATTACCAGTATATTAGCCGGGGCCAGCCAATTCGGCGTCGAGTGGGCGAAACTGCAATGGTTAGTGGCTGCATTAGGGGTAGGATTGGGCTTTGGTCTGCAAGAAATTGTCGCCAACTTTGTTTCAGGTATCATCATTTTATTCGAAAAACCGGTGCGCATAGGCGATACAATCACCATTGGCGGAGTGACGGGCAAAGTCACGAAAATCAAAATACGTGCAACCACTATCGCTGACTGGGATCGCAAAGAAGTCATTATCCCCAACAAGACCTTTGTTACTGATCAGCTTATTAACTGGTCACTGTCAGATGCGATTACCAGAGTTATTGTTCGTGTCGGGGTCGCTTACGGCTCAGATACAGATCTTGTTCAGCAACTTATTCACACCGCAGCTATCGGTAACCAAAGAGTGCTTAAAACGCCTGAGCCTGAAGTATTTTTCACCACCTTTGGTGATAGCACACTCGATTTTGAGCTGCGTTTCTATGTTGACTCTCTATCAGACAGAAACCTTGCAATCCACGAAATAAACCAACACATCAATCGCAGCTTTAATGAGAAAGATATTACTATCGCCTTCCCGCAATTAGATGTTCATTTGCATCGCACTAAGGCGTAATTTGGTACCAAACAGCTTAATTTAACAAGTCCAGCACGCTAGCTTAGCGCCTTGCAGCTAGCGTGTTTGCTACACTTATCAAATATCCCTAAAATTTAACACTAAAGTGCTATAGCTAAAAATGGAAATTAATTTCATTTTTGCTATTATCTGTTTCCTATACTGGAAAAACGGTCGTTAATTAAACTTTTTCCCAGCGCTATACCGGCTTCGAAAATAGATTTTACCAGTAGTCTTTTGATTTCACTGTTATTTATTAGGTATGAACATGAGCGATAAAACTTGCGTAGGAAACCTTAAGGTTTCCACAGAACTTTTTAATTTCATCAACCAAGAAGCTATTCCAGGTACGGGTGTCAGCTCTGATCAGTTTTGGTCACAAGTCGATGCCATGATTCATGAGCTTATGCCACAAAATGCAGCGCTGTTAGAAAAGCGTGAAAGCATTCAAGCACAAATTGATGAATGGCATTTATCAGCGGCTAACCAGACGTTCGACTTCACTAAATATAAGGCCTTCCTACAAGAAATCGGTTATTTGCTGGAAGAAGGCCCTGATTTTGATATCACTTCTGAAAATGTCGATCCAGAAATGGCAATCACTGCCGGCCCTCAATTGGTTGTACCTGTCATGAACGCTCGCTTTGCTCTCAATGCTGCGAATGCTCGTTGGGGAAGTTTATACGATGCTCTGTACGGAACAGATGTGATCGATGATAACGACGGTAGTGCTGCGGGCTCTGAATACAATCCTATTCGCGGCGCTAAAACCATCGCCTATGCAAGAGCTTTCCTCGATCAAGCGATCCCGTTAACACAGGGCAGCCATAGCGATGCAACACAATATTCAATCGTTGATAAGCAGCTAGTTGTCACCCTTACAAACGGCACAGTATCGCTTCAGCAACCTGAAAAGTTAGTCGGCTTCAATGGTGAAATGCAATCGCCTGACGCTATTTTATGCTGCAACAATGGCCTGCACTTTGAAATCCAAATCGATAGCGAACATCTTATTGGCAAGAGCGATGCAGCTGGTGTTAAAGACATCCTTGTCGAATCTGCACTGTCTACTATTATGGATTGCGAAGATTCAGTGGCTGCGGTTGACGGCAGTGACAAAGTAACTATCTATCGCAACTGGTTAGGCTTGATGCGCGGTGATTTAGAAGAACAGATCACTAAAGGTAGCAAAACCTTTACCCGTTCAATGAACCCTGACCGTAGCTACACTGACCTAAGTGGAAACACACTCTCCCTGAAAGGCCGTAGCTTATTGTTTGTACGTAACGTCGGTCATTTAATGACTAACCCTGCAATCTTGAATAGTGAAGGTCAGGAAGTACCTGAAGGCATGATGGATGCTATTTTCACTACCTTGATATCAATGCACGATTTACAAGGTAAAGGGAAATTCAGCAATTCTACACAAGGCTCTATGTACATCGTTAAACCTAAGATGCACGGCCCTGAAGAAGTAGTATTTGCCGATAAGCTATTTGCTGCTGTGGAAGATATTCTAGGTCTACCTAGATACACCATGAAAATGGGTATTATGGATGAAGAGCGTCGCACGACCGTTAACCTAAAAGAGTGTATTCGCGCTGCTAAAGAGCGTGTTGCCTTTATCAACACTGGGTTCTTAGATAGAACGGGGGATGAAATTCATACCTCAATGCACGCAGGTCCAATGATCCGTAAAAACGATATGAAATCGCAAAAATGGATTGCAGCCTATGAAGATTGGAACGTAGACACTGGTTTGCTTTGTGGTTTATCAGGTAAGGCGCAAATCGGTAAGGGTATGTGGGCTATGCCAGATCAAATGGCAAATATGATGCAAGCGAAGAAAGGTCATCCACTTTCTGGCGCTAATACCGCTTGGGTTCCATCCCCAACTGCTGCGACTTTACATGCACTGCACTACCATGAAATCGATGTATTTGCAGAACAGCAGAAGATCAAACAGCGCGCCCGTGCAAACGTTGATGACATCCTAGATATTCCCGTTGCAATTAATCCGAGCTGGAGCGCAGAAGATATTCAACAAGAGCTTGATAACAACTGCCAAAGCTTGCTCGGCTATGTTGTACGTTGGGTAGACGCAGGTATTGGCTGCTCTAAAGTGCCTGACATTAACAACGTTGGCCTAATGGAAGACAGAGCAACTTTACGTATTTCATCTCAGCATATGACTAACTGGTTAGTGCATAACGTTTGCTCTAAAGAGCAAGTGTTAGAGACGTTAAAGAAAATGGCTAAAGTTGTTGATGAGCAAAACAGCTCAGATGCGGGTTACAAGCCAATGGCAGCTGATTTTGACAAAAGTATCGCGTTTAAAGCAGCCTGTGAATTAGTTTTTGATGGCTGCATTCAGCCAAGTGGTTATACGGAACCTGTACTTCACAGAAGCCGCTTAGCTGTTAAAGCACTTTAAAAATGTAAACGTACAATCACAGCACTGTGGCACTAAACCTCAGTGCTGTGATTTTTGACAACTTTTGCCTTCGATACCAAGCCCACACTTACCTTTTAGTCGCCTATCTTGCCAGTTTATTATTTTGCTTAACCTTGACTTAAGCTATATTCAGTCATAATGGATCAATAAACAGCAACTTTTTAGCTTAACCCTACCAAAAATGCATTTTTGACCTACACTTATAAAAATAGTAATTAGCTTTAATAACAGTAAATTACCAAGTAATGCTCTCAATATGGATATAGATTGTAACAGCCTCTCCACCGCGGTGTGGATATACGACATTGATGACTTTTGTATTAGATGGGCGAATCAAGCGGCCCTGACATTATGGGAAGCAGATTCTCTGGATGAACTGTGCTCAAGAGACTTTGAAGCAGGAAGCTCCCAAGCCGTTCAAAACACACTTCTCAACTACCGCAAGGACTTTTTAAAAGGTAAAAAACACTCGATGTTTTGGCAATTCAGTCCTAAAAACATCCTCAAGGAAGTATTCTGCCAAATGTCTGGTGAGCGCTTAGCAGACGGTCGTATCGCCTTAAAATGTGAAGCTGTTAATACACAACTGATTAATAAAAATGTTGCTGTGCAATCTTCAATAATGCTTTCAAGCTATAAGGTTGACGGTCATTTTGTCAGCGCAAATCCCATCTTTTTGGAAAAAATGGGTGATAATATTCAACATATTAGCCAATTATTTAGCATTGATATCGATGAAATTACCCAGCAGCTCTTACAAGAAAACAATTTCATTCACGATGCACTCATAGATACTGCCCAGGGCCCCATTTGGTATAGCTTACACGCCTCTCTCTCTAATCACGATCTATCAGACAGTGAAATTTTAGTACAGCAATTTAATATCAATGATCGCAAGCTCGATGAGCTATACCTCACTAAGCAAGCAGATACAGATCCTCTTACAGGCTTGTTAAACCGTCGCGGTTTAGAAAAATCTCTCGATGAGATTATCGATCAGCACAGTGAGTACTTTATCTATTATATTGACCTAGATAAGTTTAAAAACATCAATGATTCAATGGGCCATGCTGTCGGCGACTTAGTGCTAAAAACTTTGGCTGAGCGTCTTCAAAACAGTTTTAAAGACAGCGCAATCACATGTCGCCTAGGGGGTGATGAGTTCATACTCGTCGTCGATAAGCACAAGCTAAACTTAAGCCAAAGCGAAGTCGCCAGTCAGCTATTAAAAACCACAAACATGCCTTATAGAGATCTCGATGGCCACACGATGAGTATTTCCGCCAGTGTCGGCAGTGCCCACTATCCTAAAGACGGTCGAGATATTAATAAACTGCTACTGCGGGCTGATGCTGCGATGTATATTGCTAAATCCCAAGGGAGAAAACGTGAAATAAGTTATAGCGAAGGTATGGAAGACAGCCTACATCGCAGCCGACAAGTCGCTAGATACTTATATCTAGCCATGCAAAATAGCGAGTTTAAGCTCTATTACCAACCTATTTATGATATTGAAAATGATAAAGTTTACGCATACGAAGCATTACTGAGATGGCGCAATCCCATCTTAGGTGCTGTTTCAACCCAAGAGACAATTAATGTGGCTAAAAGCATAGGCGTACTCAGCGAGTTGGATAGCTGGGTTGCAAAGCAAGCACTTAATGATTTACCAGCGCTTCGCAGAGCCAGCCACCCAGAGGCTTTAATGTCGATTAATATCTCTGAGCCTTCATTTTTAGACCCTACCTTTCCCCAAAAGCTCAATCAATTACTTGATGAACAATCACTTTTCCATAGCGATTTAATGATCGAAATTGCTGAGAGCGCACTGGTGAAGGATTATCAGAATGAGGGGCGCGCCGCTAAGCGCATCACAGGCTTAGGGATCAAGCTGACTATTCATAATTTTGGCACGGGACCATCCTCTCTCGCTTATTTAGATCAAATATCTAACTGCACAGTGAAGTTTGATAAATGCTTTAGTGAGAGGATAGAGCAAACAAGCACTACCCTCATTGGCCTGAACAAAACGCTGCAATCTCTAAAAGTTACCTGCATAATGGAAGGTGTCGAAACTCCATTTCAGTCCGCTTATTTAAAGAGCATTGGCCTTGAATTACAGCAAGGTTTCACCTTAAGCTACCCGCAACCTCTACATTTTTATTTAGCGCAAACACACGCCTGTGGCTATTATTTAGAACCCGTAAATTAACATGCAATTAAGTTATTCCACTAAATATGCACTTAATAGCTGTTCTTTGAGCTCAGCAATTAATGCATTCGGAAATTGGCGGCTATCAAAATAGGGAGTGAAGAGAAATAACGTGCCAGTTGGCGATTTCTTATAAGTTATTTTTCCTTGTCCAATGGCCGTGTGCTCCTCGGTTCCTGTTAACTCAGTTACAATCTGCTCAAAGCGCTTGCAACTCTCTTTGCCGCTAAAAATATGAATTTGCGCATGCGCTTCAAGTTGCTCTGTAAAACAAATCGACTCTCTTTGTGTTAACAGCTGCTGATCTCGGTACTCACGCCAATCACTCTCGGTGACTAACTTCGAAAAGATCGTGCAGATTTTTCGCCAGTGATTACCGTTCTTTTCAATCAGTGTCGGTACACTCAATGATGCTTGCTGCGACCAAAGAGGCTGATTTATCAAATACAGCACCACAGTCGCCTCGTCACTGCCAAGTTTCGTTAATTGCTCCAAGCCTAACCTCACTATTAAAGAAAATGCCTACAGCGCTCATTTTGTCATTCTTTGAATACTTTTTAAAAGGTGTTTCACGTGCCAAATTAAGTTAAAATCTGCTTTTTATTTCCCCACTAGGTTCCTGCAATGCAAATTACCCACTTCTCCGACCTGCCTCTAAGCGATGATACTCTGGCAGACTTAGCTCATTTAGGCTATGACACTCCGACGCCTATCCAAGCACAAGCTTTACCGGCTGTACTTGCAGGGCATGATTTACAGGCTAAAGCAGAAACAGGAAGCGGTAAAACAGGCGCCTTTGGGATTGGCTTAATCGACAACATCGACTTGAAGACACTAAAGCCTCAAGCATTGATCATTGCCCCAACACGCGAGCTTTGTAACCAAATTACCGGTGTACTGAGATCTCTTGGGCGCTCAAAAGCAAACTTGCGTGTCGTCACTTTATGCGGCGGCAGCCCAAAGCATCCACAGCGTGAAAGCTTAAAACAAGGTGTGCATATTATTGTCGGTACACCTGGCAGGCTTATAGATCACTTAGAAGCAGGCTACTTAGAACTGGATGCAATGAAAAGTGTTGTCCTAGACGAAGCTGACCGTATGCTTGATATGGGCTTTGCGCCACAAATTGGCGATATCGTTAGTCATTTCCCAGAGCAGCATCAGACATTACTATTCTCAGCAACCTTTAATCAACAAGCGCGAGAACTGGCAAACGCAATTACTGACGATCCTATTTTTGTCGAAGTTGAGCCTGAGCAAACAACCGAAAACTTAAAGCAAAAGCTATGTCGCTGTACTAATGATAACCGTGACCAAGTTATCCATAACTTATTGATTGAGTATAAGTTTGAAGCTTGCATTATTTTCTGCAACACAAAAAGCGCGTGCCACCAGCTACGTATTTTCTTGCGCAACATGGGACATGCAGCACTGACATTACACGGTGATTTAGAGCAGAATGAACGAGAAGATATTTTAGTGCAGTTTGCCCATCGCAGTGCCACCATTTTAATTGCCACAGATGTAGCTGCACGCGGCCTCGATATCGAGTTAGTGCCAGGTGTAATCAATTACGATGTACCTACTGATCCATCCACCTATACTCACCGTATTGGTAGAACTGCTCGTGCGGGTCAATCAGGTACAGCCATCACACTGTGCTCAAATCAAGAAACCCACCGCTGGGACAGAATTTTAGAACTGCAAGACACTGAAGTTGAACCTATTATCAGCCGTGACAGTGCTGGCAAAGCCCCTGTATTTGCAGCCTACAAAACATTGTGCATATTAGGTGGCCGCAAGCAGAAACTAAGACCTGGCGACCTTCTTGGAGCGTTAACGAAAGACGACAAGCTCAACCGTGAGCAAATTGGCAAGATAGATGTAATGCAAACGGTAAGCTATGTTGCAATTGTTAATAGCTATGCAAAATCAGCGTTGCAACAAATTCAATCAGGTCGCATCAAAGGTAAAAAATACCGCGCCAAATTATTGGGCTAAATACTCGCTAAACAGTATTTACAATAATCACTACCACCTTGTAGCGAACCCTTAGCATATCCATTTAAGCTGAGTGATGTTCGCCACAGGGTTGTGTTTTGCTAGTTGCTGATGCTGGGTAATAAGTACTAAAAACTGCTCCGTTGTTAACGGTTTTGAGTGCAGGTTCCCTTGAGCGAAACCGCAATTAATCGACTTCAAATACGCATTTTGCCCAGCCGTTTCAATGCCTTCGGCTACCACTTTTAACTTGAAAGCACTCGCCATATCGACAATAGCCTTAACTAAAGATGCGTGCTCTGCGTTTTTTTCTAGATCTTTAACAAAAAAGCGATCAATTTTGATGTGAGTAAACGGGTATTTACGAACATAAGATAATGATGAATAGCCTGTTCCAAAATCATCAATTGCTAAGTTACAACCCAGCGCACGTATAGCAAATAAATTATTGCTTACTTCACTCATGTCATCAATCACACCCGACTCCGTAATTTCTACAACTAGGTTTTTTGCCTGCACACCATACTTTTCCAGCTCGGTTGCTAAATGCTTAGCAAACCCTCCTTGGGCGACTTGAAGAGGTGAGACATTGATAGCAATTTTAAAATTCTCATCAATCGATTTTAAAATATGTAACACTTTGCAAGCTTGAGCTATCACAAACTCCCCAAGCAGATTGATATCGCCGGTCTCTTCAGCGATGGGAATAAATTCCGCAGGGGAAACAACGCCTAATATTTCATTCTCCCAGCGTAGCAAGGCTTCTGCTGATACGATTTCACCGCTACTTAAATCAATCACAGGCTGGAAATACAAGTAAAACCCTCTGAGATTAGACACATCCTCATACAACTGATTTGCCACTTGTGTGCGACGCTTCATCACCTTTCCCATTTCTTCATCGTAAAATTTATAGCTGTTTCTTCCCTCGACTTTTGCTTGATACATTGCAATATCCGCTTTGGCGATGAGTTGTGTCGAGCTGCCTTGATCTAAAGGGTAATGACACACCCCGATGCTCGCAGAGATATGAATTCGATTGTTGCTAAACACATAAGGTTGAGCAATATACCTTCCAAATGTTTCTACATATTCAACAATATCGCTATTGGCTTTCTGATTAGAGATAAGGAGCAAAAACTCATCTCCTCCAAGGCGTGCAACGCAATCCCCTTGCTCCTCATCTATTTGCGATTTAATTCTTTTCGCACAATGTTTTAACAGGCTATCTCCCAATGTATGACCAAAGGTGTCATTGACAAATTTAAAGCGATCTAAATCGACAAAGAGCAAGTAGAACGCTCCTCCCCCCTTTTGCTCATACCGCTCTATGCGTTTATCTATTTCGCCTATCACACATTGGCGATTGACGCAGCCAGTCAAAAAATCGTGATTAGCTTGATAAACAAGCTTTTCTTCAAATTGGCGCTGTGCAGTTACATCTGAAAAAGTGGCACATATCCCGCCACCGGACAAATAATAGCGATTGACTTGAATAATGCGCCCAGAAGGAGGGTATAGATCTTCGATACTCTTCATTCGCTTGGTGCGGATATAATCGATATGTAAACGTGCTAATTTCTCTGGATCGCCCGGTCCAAACACACCACCTTTGGCAATGACTTTGTAGCACTCTAACAAGCTCACTCCAGTTCGTATCATTCCCGGTGGATGGATTGCCATCACTTCAAAGCGTGCATTCCACGTCACTAGACGAAGGTTTTCATCATAAATTGCGATGCCTTGTTCGATCGTATCTAGTGTGATACTAAGAAGTTTTTGCAGCTTTTGCTGCTCTATGCTGCCTGTATCAGTAATCAGTTGAGGCTGACTAATTAAAATACAACCACGCTGAGTGGGTTTTACGTGTACACGATGGTGTTGACTCGAGCCTAACGGGTGAACGACAGTCAATGCCATATAATCACCGTTAATCGCTGTCGTGATAGCCTTTTTTACGCTGAGGTAAATATCATCCTCTAAAATGTTCTCGATATTTTCACCGAGCTTTGGAACAACCTGACACCAGCTTGCAAAGTCATCACTCATCGACTCAATGTTCCCGAGTGAATCAAGTGCAACAACGACAGCGGGAATTGACTGGATATAATCCGTTGACATTTTTTTTCCTGTTAAGTGATAAGATATTAACAGTGTATGCCAAGTTTTAAAAAATGAGATCTAGCTGCTGTGAAAAAGCACTTTTAGATAAAAGCACTTAATATTCAAATAGTAATATTACTTTCTTGTATTTTTCAGGAACGTTTTATAAACCGATAACACTATTTTTTTTGATCATTTTTATAGTAGCTATCTTCGTAGTAACTGCCTTTTATTTGTAGCTTTTTTTCCACCCAGCGATTAAAGCGGCTCCAAATAAAGAAGGCTGGTGCCATACCAAATCCAATACCCAGCATCAATCCAGCACCTTGGTACTCTTCATTCATTAAGCCCGTCATATAATCCAAGAAACCTAATTGCTGCAGCCCGTAGTACCAAGCTATTAAAAAGGCGAAAGCAACGGCTGTTGCCAGATGATGTTTTAAATTGTTACTCACAAAGGTGCTCTCTTAGATATCAAAATTGAAAAAAGTAATAGCCGGAAAAACTAAATCCGACCACTATAATAGCGTAACGTAAAAGGTTTTGCGGCACTCGCTTCGCTTCTTTCGCTGCTAAATAGCCGCCAATGGCTGAACCTGTCATCATCACTAGTGCCTGTGGCCAAGCAATCAAGCCTCCTGCAATAAAGATCGCAATGCTTAACAGCGAGACTAAGGTTATCATGATGTTTTTAATTGCATTAGACTCATGAAAATCTCGATAGCCAACTATTTTTAAAATAGACAGAATGATGATGCCTAGCCCTGCACCAAAGTAGCCGCCGTAAATAGAAAAACCAAAAAATGCAATATTACTGAATTTGCTTTGCTGTAAGCTCTCCGTTTTCAAAAAAGCACTCACCCAACGATTTATCAAACCTCCTGTTGCATAGAGTAACGTCGCTATAAATAATAGATAAGGCGTTAGCTGGACGAAGATATCACTTGGGCTAATCACTAGAATGACTGAGCCTAAACCACCCCCTAGCAAGCTTGCTAGTAAGATAGGATAAATAGCCTTTTTCATCCTCCTAAGCTCTTTCGCATAAGAAGGTATAGCAGCGGCATAACCAGGCATCGTTGCCAAAAAGTTACTGGCATTTGCAACATTCGGTGGCAAGCCTAAACTAATTAGCACTGGAAATCCCACTAATGTGGCACCACCTGCAATTGCATTGATCGCCCCACAAAGCATACCCGCCAAAAACAAATAAATAACTATATCAGCACTCAAGACTAATGCTCCAAGGGGTCATTAAAGCGCAGAGCTTTATGATAAATGCGATTGATCACATCGCTAATTAAACGATCAACACTAAGAACAGCGGAGTTTACAGCCAGCATGACAGAGACACCAGCACAATACTTTTTTGTTCAAAATTTGACGCATTAGGACAACTGACCTAAGCTAAACTCAACTAAGAAATACGATTAGGACAATTGACCAAATTATTTAAGAAACAGCTAGCCTGTGAGCAAGGAAGTCTAAATGGCAGAAGTGGATATAAAAACAACAACTAGAGATCATATCATTGCTGCAGCTGATGAACTGATTTACCAACAAGGCTTCTCGAAAACCTCATTTGCGCATATTGCTGAGAAAATAAGCATATCCCGCGGAAATTTTTATTATCACTTTAAAAACAAAGATCAAATTTTAGACGCTGTCATTCATTTTCGAATGGCAAAAACCCATACAACGCTGCAACAGTGGGAAGCACTGAATAGCACCCCTCATGAAAGAATTACCTGCTACATTAATGTTTTAATCACCCATCAAAAAGATATTCTTCGCTTCGGCTGTGCAATGAGTAATTTATCAAACGAACTCTCTCGGTTAGACCACCTCGCAAAGGGAAACTCAGCTATGCTGTTTGTTCTTTATCGCACTTGGTTAAGGCGTCAATTTGCTTTATTAGGGGGGAAGCAAATGGCAGACAAACACGCACTACACTTAATCGTTCAATGGCAAGGCATTGCTACTTTGGCAAACGCATTGAACGATCCAAACTTATTAACCCAAGAAACTGCTAAACTCCATCAATGGCTGCAATCACTTTAGCCATCCAAAATATTAGGACAAATGCATTAATAGCAACGATAAACGAGGAGAGTGAATGAGTGAGCTAATCACGGATAAAGCGGGTGTTAAGCGTTGCAGCTGGAGTGCTGCTGCACCAGAGTTTATTTCTTACCATGATCAAGAATGGGGTTTCCCCAGTATTGATGACTACGCTCTCTTTGAAAAGCTCTGTCTGGAGAGCTTTCAATCCGGCCTGAGCTGGCGCACTATTTTAGTCAAACGCGAGAATTTTCGTCGTGCATTTGATCACTTCAATTTCCACACTGTCGCGCAGTTTAATGATCAAGATGTTGAGCGCTTGATGTCAGATGCTAGCATAGTAAGAAACAAGCGCAAGATAACTGCGGTTATCAACAACGCCCAAAAAGCGATAGAACTTAAAGCAGAGTTTGGCTCTCTAGCCCATTTTTTATGGTCTTATCGTGTCACCCCACCAGCAGGATTTACCCCGCAGAGCTTAACAACTAGTGCTGAATCTATTGCTCTCTCCAAAGCTCTTAAAAAGCGAGGTTGGCAATTTTTAGGCCCAACTACCTTGTATGCTTTTATGCAATCAATGGGTTTTATCAACGATCATGTAGAGGGCTGTATTACACGACAAAAAGTAGAAGATGCCCTTAATGCACTGATAATCCCCTAATTTACACCTATTCTGATAAAATCGCTTTTCCACTTTTACGAGACATAAAAATCGATATAAGGATTTGGCTCTCACCACTACTTAAGAGGTAATTATGGCGTTCGAAATGTTACTGGGAATGGAAATTCTTAACGATGAAGGATACAGCAACTATCGCAGAGAAATGACACCTATTCTAACTAGCTATCAAGGTAAGTTTGGCTATGACTTTAAAGTCTCTGAAGTCCTAATTAGCGAAGAAAATCCAGCAATGAACCGCGTTTTCACTCTGACCTTTGTGGATAAAGCGCATTGCGATGCCATGTTCAGTGACCCCGCTTACCTCGCCGTTAAGAAAAAGCATTTTGTCGGTGCTGTCGGTAAAATCACCCGCATCGCCAGCTACGAGAAGTAACGTTTAAAAGCAACCTCACTGGTTATTATTCAATATTCACTGTGCGCGTTTTAAAGAACTGCCCGATAGCCTTGTGGAAAACGTTTGAATCAAGTGGTTGCTGCAAGGATTTTTTCACTTGCTCAACCATTTCCTCTGTAAAACTCTGTTGCTTTATCGCGAGTAAATCACGGGCAAATTCGAGGCTGAACTCAGGATGAGGCTGCATGGTAAATATTTTATCGGCGTAAACTAAAAAAGCATTTCGACAGAAATCAGATGAACCAATACACTTGGCTTGCTCAGGCTTCTCTATCACTTGATCTTGATGCCAAGCTATTACACGGGTATCCAATTGCTTTTCGCTGATTCGATACTGGTGCCCACCTACTCCCCAACCACCAGAGAATTGCTCTACCTTTCCACCTAATGCCGCCGCAATCACTTGATGACCGAAACAGATGCCAACCAGAGGAATATCACGCGCATATATTTCGCGCACTAACGCTTTTAACTGGTGAATCCAGTCAATATCATCATTCGCACAGTGTATCGAGCCCGATATAATCCAGCCATCGACGCTATTTAGATCCGTTGGAAAATGGTTATCGCAAACCGCGTAAGAAACAATTTCAAAGCCCTGTCCTTGTAGCATATCAGTGAGCACTTTATCGATATTGCCATGAGTGGAAAACATGCTTTCATCTAAGTGGCCCGCGATCAAAATACCTATTTTCATTCTGTCTTATCCCTCAATATTAATACTTCACTGGCAGCATTTTACATCCATTAGTCATTAATAATGAAGTGGAGTACTAATAACCTCGAGCTAAATCCACCGTAACAGGTAACTCGCCACTTTGGTGATAATGAGTGATATTTTGAGCGACAACTTGAGTCGCCGTTTCAACGTTTGTCATTGCAGATATGTGCGGTAATATCGTCACATGCGGATGCTGCCAAAGCTTATCGCTAACGGGTAATGGCTCCGTTTCAAAGACATCCAAAACGGCATGAGCGAGCTGCTGATTATCTAAAGCGTTGATTAGATCTTCGTGATTAATGATTGGCCCTCTTGCAAAGTTAATGACTTTCGCGCCTTTGGGAAGCGCTTGAAATGTATCTTTGCAAAGTAAACCTTTTGTCTCTTCAGTTAATGGCAGCAAGCAAACTAAAATTTCTGTTTGTGCCAACATCTGCGGTAATTGTTCTAACCCTACAAAACCTTGTACGGCTTCAATCTCTTTAACTGAACGGCTCCAACTGTTAACTTGGTAACCTTGTTTAAGTAGCGCCTGTATCGCCGCTTGGCCAAGCTCTCCTGTACCTAAAACAGACACTGTGATTTTATCCGCAGTTGGGCACTGTAACTGGCGCCATTGTTTATCGCGCTGTTGCTGCGCGTACTCGGGCATTTGGCGATGTAGATAAAGTGTCCATGCCAATACAGCTTCCGCCATTGTTGTAGCAAGCTGTGGGTCAATCAGGCGGACTAACTCTATAGCATTGCCTGAGCGCTGCGCATTTACACGCTTAAAGCTCTCAACGATTGACTCAACTCCCGCCCACAGGCTTTGCACCCAAACTAAATTTGGGAAACTTGCTAACTCAGAGGGATCGGGGTTTGCCACTATCGCAACTTCCACGCTCGCCGCTTTTTCTTTGCTTAATTGACTGGCGAGATAAATGTCTTCAGTGGCTAACGCCAGTTTCAAATTTTGCAGCCATAACTGCGCTTCTTGCTCATCGATATTGTGTAAAAAAACCATTGGCTGCATTAAACAAACACCTTATTCAAATCTGCAAACCCTTTAACTTCAATAGGGTTTCCAAATGGATCGTAGAAAAACATCGTATACTGCTCTCCCTCTAAACCGGCAAAGCGAAGACAAGGTTTTATCACAAAGGAAAGCTGTTCTGCCATCAATTTGTCAGCCAACTGCTGCCAATCACTCAAAGCTAACACAATACCAAAATGCGGCATCGGCACAGGTGTCTCATCAACAATTCCTGTTTTCTTTGATTGCAGGGGCTCCCCTAAATGCAGTGAAAGTTGGTGACCAAAAAAATTAAAATCAACCCAACTCTCTGTTTGCCGGCCTCGGCGACAGCCTAAAACACCTTCGTAAAATTCACAGGCTTGCGCTATATCAGTGACGTTCACAGCAATATGAAACAGTGATTTCATGCTCTTTCCTCTCTATAAGTTTGGCTTTAAAAATAGCAACCACACTTCAAAAGAGATAGTATCTTTTCCTTAACTTGAGCATAAGAAATAATTATGGATACTCGATTCTTAACAAGCCTATCAAGCGTGATTGAATGCGGCTCAATTGCCGAAGCTGCACGTCGTCAAAACTTAACTGCAGCAGCTATTAGCCAACGTATAAAGGCACTGGAAGCTATTTTAAAATGCCCGTTATTAATCCGCACAGGGCATAGTGCGAAACCCACTAATGAATGTTTACGCCTACTGCCTAAATTGCAGCAAATCGAGCGTTTAAGTGCTCAATTACAGGATGATCTCGATACCACAGGA
The DNA here is from genome assembly GCA_937136055.1 of uncultured Oceanospirillaceae bacterium. Taxonomy (GTDB): domain Bacteria; phylum Pseudomonadota; class Gammaproteobacteria; order Pseudomonadales; family Balneatricaceae; genus Rs1. The sequence continues at coordinate 43,187 of CAKZOD010000118.1, forward strand.
TTGACGGGAACGCTCAAGGTAGGCGTTATTTCCAGTGTACTCAGCGGCTGCTTTCCCAAATGTATCCAAGGGCTAAATCAGCAAGCACCCAATATTCTGATGAAGATAGTCCCCGGTAGTTCTGAACAGCTTTATCAGGCATTACTTCAACAAAAGATAGACCTCGCAGTGCTAGTCCAAGCCCCCTTTAAAATACCAAAAGTACTGCAATATAAGGCGCTATTTGAAGAGCCTTTGCTTTTCATCAGTAAAGAAGCACAGCACAATCATAAAAGCGCCTTACAAAAACTCCCATTCATTCAATACGATAAAAATTCATGGGGTGGCGCAATAGCTAATACTTACCTTCAAGATGAGAGTATTAATACAACCCCTTTGTGTGCAGTTGACTCCCTAGAAACTATTGCGATGATGGTTAGCCAAGGAATGGGAGCATCACTGATCCCCAACTGGCAAGGGCTTGAGCAGTTTCAGCAAGCCCTGAGCTGTGAATTGATCGAAGATGCTAAGTATCAGCGCAGCATTGGCATTTTAAGTCATCGGCAAAGTAGTAAAGCGCCACTGCTTGAAAAGTTTCAGCAAGTTTTGTGTGAAGTTGTAGCACAAGGATCTACACCTGAATCCGTGTCTACAAATAATCTCGATCATGGGGTGCACTAAAATCTAATACAGGCCCTAAAGGCACAACCATAGTCGGATTTATCATATCGTGAGATGCATAATAATGGGTTTTGATATTAGCAATATCAACAGTTTGCTCGATATTAGGCATTTGGTAGAGCTCTCTTAAATAGTTGCTCAATGCAGGATAATCCGCAATTCGTCGCAAGTTACATTTAAAGTGCCCCACGTAAACTGCATCAAAACGTACCAGTGTGGTGAACAATCGCCAATCTGCCTCTGTCAAAGTATCACCCATTAAATAGCGCTGAGTGGTTAGTCGCTGGTTGACAGTATCAAGAGCACTAAACAACGCTTCAACGGCTTCTTCATAAGCTGCCTGAGTCGTGGCAAAACCTGCTTTATAAACACCATTGTTGATATGTTGATAAACCAGCGCGTTTATATCATCAATACCGGCACGTAAAGGCTGTGGATAATAATCTCCAGCTGTCGCTCCTACTTCATCAAATGCACTATTAAACATACGGATAATGTCTGCTGATTCATTGCTCACTATGGTATTGCGCTGCTTATCCCACAAGATAGGCACAGTTACTCGCCCGCTATAATCACTTTGAGCTAGGGTATAAAGTTGATGCACATGAGAGACCTTGTTCACACAATCAGGAATCACACCTTGGCCATCATCAAAACTCCAACCTTGCTCGCCCATAAATGCATTCACCACGCTGACACTAATCATATCTTCTAAGCCTTTCAACGCGCGAAATATCAAAGTGCGGTGCGCCCAAGGGCACGCTAAAGAAACATACAAATGGTAGCGCCCTGCTTGTGCCTTAAACCCTGCATCGCCGGTTATGCCAGCACTGCCATCTACTGTTATCCAGTTTCTAAATTGTGACTCTTTACGTTCAAACTTACCTTGTGTCGCTTTAGTATCGTACCACTGGGTACTCCACTTTCCTTCAATCAGTAATCCCATTACTTACTCCTAAAATCTTTAATACTTTAACTGGCTAGATTCCCCATTAATCTTCAATTTAAGGCTCTGCAAGACATCCAAATTTACCCTGCTGATAATCAATAAATGCTTGCTTTAGCTCGTCATAATCATTCATAACAAAGGGGCCATGACGGGCAACAGGTTCCGCCATAGGTTTAGCTGCAATCACTAAGAATCGACTTTGTGCTTGAGCTCTCAGCTCAAGACTATCGCCTTGGCCCAACACGGCTAATTGCCCTGCTGAAACAGCAAGATCAGCAACTGACAACTGACCGTCAATCACATACACAAATGCATTATGAGTACTTGGAATCGACTGTTTAAAGTTTGCTGTTTGATGCATCATCACATCCAAATACATAGGATAACTGTGAAGATTCACCACGGGCCCCGTTACACCGGAATCACTTTGACCCGCTATGACTTTGACACTGAAAGCTTCATCTTTAGTATCTATAGGTATGTGTTTTGCACTGAACTCTTGATATTTAGGCGTGCACATTTTTTCAGATTTTGGCAGGTTTACCCACAGCTGAAACCCTTTGAGCAACCCCTGTTCCTGTTCCGGCATTTCAGAATGCAAAATACCTTTACCTGCGGTCATCCACTGCACGCCACCGGCTTCTATTACACCTTCATTCCCGCGGCTATCAGCATGGCGCATTTTCCCATCTAAAATATAAGTCACCGTTTCAAAACCACGATGCGGATGTGGAGGAAAACCTGCAATATAGTCATTGGGATCATCACTTTCAAAGCAATCAAGCAACAAAAACGGATCAAGCATTTGCAGCTGCTGCGAGCCGATAATACGTGTCAGCTTTACACCTGCTCCATCACTAGTGCGAACGCCTTGAATAACATTCTGTACTTGCTTGTTTGTCGTTTTACTATCAGTTTTTTCATTAAGACTCGACACCACGAACCTCCTTTGATTCTGCAGACAACCGTTAATCTTAGAAACTTTATCAACAAATATTACTTGTTGAGTAATCAGGGACAAACACTAGAATACGTAAATGATAATTGCTAAAAACAGAACAATAAGGTGTAAATATGGGCCAGCTTGAAGACATGACGATCTTTGTACGTATTGTTGATGCCGGTGGCATTGGTAAAGCAGCAGAGCAGCTAAATATGGCAAAATCGGCAGTCAGTCGACGCTTGGTTGCTTTAGAGACGCGTTTAAACAGCAAACTACTGATTCGTACAACTCGAAAATCAAACCTCACTGAAGCAGGCGCTAACTACTACCACAAGGCGATTAAAATTATCGATGATGTCAGTGAGCTGAACACTCAAATTAACGGTACTAACACTGCACTTGAAGGAACATTACGTATGGCATTGCCACTGTCTTTTGGCATTATGCATTTAACGCCATTGATAGATGAGTTTAAGCAACAACACCCAAATTTGAGTTTGAAAATTGATTTTTCAGATAGGCAAGTCGATTTAATAGAAGAGAGTTATGAGCTGGCTATTCGCATTGCCACACTGAAAGACTCGAGCTTACAAGCCAAAAGAATCAGTGTTGTTGAACATGTTATTTGCGCCAGTCCAAGCTATTTAAAAAAACACGGCACTCCCACTAATACTCAACAACTGGCAGATCACCAAATTCTGCAATACGGTATCAACAATCGCCAAACTCTTCAGCTAATTACCCCTCAACAGCAGCTTGAGGAAGTTGAAGTCAACCCGCAAATTGCTGCAAACAACGGAGTCTTTTTAGAAAATATGGCAATTGCTGGGCACGGTATAATTTACCTTCCGCGCTTTATTGTTTATCAATCCCTCAAGCAGCAAACATTGCTACCTATCCTTGAGGATCACCAATTACCCGTCAACCACATTTATGCAGTTTACCCACAGAATCGATTTCTATCGCAACGCGCACGCTTGTTTATAGACTTTATCGCGCAGAAGTTTACCGATCAAAGTAACTGGTGAATTTGAGCAGCTAATGCCTTTAAGCTCAGTAAAATTAATTCATACGGCTTGCTCATAAGTCTAGCAAACGCTGTAGTTTCCACCACCACACTTGTAATACGCTAAAGTATTCATTGCCTGATACTTCAAACTGCAAGTTCACTAAAAAACTACGTATCCACACATCTCCCTGCTCACTCAAATAAAAAAACAACAAGCCTAAGTGCAGAGAGACGATGAGATAGAAAACAAATAAAAACAAAGGCTTGCGAATTTTATGACGCAGTACACCCTGCGCAATTAAAGCCCCTGGCCAGCCACCAAAAAAAGCCCATAGCTGTAGAGTGCTTTCTTTTAATCGCCACAAATCCTTACGAGCGGCTCGCTTATCAAGGAAATAGCAGCTAAAACTGATGACGCTCAAAGCACCGTAGTAAATAAGCAGCGCCAGTGGCAGAACTTTCTCAAGATACAGCCAGCAGGTAAATACCACCAATAGCAAAATAGCGCACCATGTGAAGCCATACCACGAGCGTTTTTTAGTGTGCACTTTGTTACCTACGAACTGGATATCGTGCCCAGTTGGCACTCCTCGCTTAGCTTCTTGAACAGCGAATTTTATCTGTTGCCCAACAACCGGCTGATAGTGAGATTCTTGAAAATCCTTGCTTTCAATAAAAATCTCACTGCCTCCCGCTTTAGCAAGAGCATAGCCACAGTTTTTACGGCTATCCCAAGATATTATTTTCCCATTAGCGCGCATAAAAGCAGATCTTCCATTTTAAAGTGATTAGCCTCTTGCTCTTTTCTCTTGAGGTAGCAGCGCTGCATAAATCATATCGTTTAAAGGCGTAGCCACGTTAACCTGTTTACCTAGGCGAATGACAGCCCCTGTTTGGCTCTCTAACTCTGAAGGTCTACCCATTAATACATCGCGCTGCATTGAAGTATCACTTTTATCACTTGAGCGGCAAATTTGCTGCCAAATCAGCGCTTTCACATCCTCTGGCAATGGCACTTTATGCGCTTTTGCTACATTGATAATTTCATCTACCACTGCACTTAACAGCTGCTCTGTTTGAGGATTTGCACGCACTTCACCGAAATTGGCTCTGCAAACGCTCCCCACTCCACTGGTGCTGGCTATAAAAATAAATTTACGCCAAACCGCCGTAGTTATATTTTCAACCAATTTACTGCTGAAACCTTCTGTACCTTGCAACAGAGCAAGCACCTGCTGCGCTCTTTGTGTCATGCGATTGTCTTGCTCACCAAACTGCAGCCAAGGCTCTGCTCCAACATGTGATACATGCCCAGGCGCTGAAAGTTTAGCAAATATACCGCACAACCCATTAAGTACTTTGTGTGAGCCAAACTTTTCATTTAAAAGCGCTACTGCATCAACACCATTTAGAAGCGGCAGTAAAACCGTATGCTCTCCTACCAAATGTGCCATTTGAGCTAGCCCTTCACTCACTTGCCAACCTTTCACACACACCAACACTAAATCGACTTCACCAATTTCAGCACAATCATCAGTGGCTTGCTTAGGAGTAACGATAAAATCTCCCTTTATACTGTCAATTTTCAAGCCTTGTTCACGTATCGCTTGAAGGTGATTCCCTCTTGCAACGAAGCTCACTTCTACACCTGATTGAGCAAGACGCCCACCGTAATAGGCACCAACGGCCCCCGTACCAAAAACTGCAACTTTCATGAAAATTCCTATCCAAGCTTGTCTGATATTACTGAGTATTATCCCCTATTTCTCTTCCAGGGTAACCATAAGAGATTTCTTAAATCCCATGAAATCTTTTGCAGTTTATTGATAATTCCACGAGATTCTCATGTTAATGCCCTTTTATGAATGCAAATTTAATCGATTGCTTTTTGATGTTGTAAATTTCTGTTAACTATTTACACTAATAATGGTGCCGAGAAGTTTAAACGAGATATCGAATAAGTTTCAAAATTACAATTTAGGTTGAATCGAACTATCAGAGTTTTAGGCAACTGCTAGCAAAAGTATAAAATATAATGAAAGTATTGTCCGCGCATGAGGCTAACCCAAAGCCCGATGAAGATTTACTCTTAAGCGATAAAAATCAAAGCCTTAACTATAAGCCAGAAAAATCACTTGGTGAGATAGGACTCTCCCAATTTGTCCCTTATTTAATGAATCGCATCGTCGGCAGCTGGAATATCAACCAGCAAGACGATTTACGCAAACACAATCTCAGCACTGCTAAAATGCGCACGCTCGCCGTGCTGTCGATCATTTCAGGACTGACAATAAATGAGTTATCAGATTATACAGTGACCGAACAGTCCACCATGAGTCGATCTTTAGATTCATTGGAAAAACAAGGCCTTATAAAGAGAGAATCGAGTGATAATGACGGCCGCGTACGTCGTATATACATTACCGATAAAGGTCGTTCAGCCTTTGATAAATTCTGGCCCGCAATGCATGAGAACTACAAAACACTCTTTAATGGTGTTTCTGAACAAGAACATGAACAGTTAATTAAGATACTTCAAAAAATACTGCTTAATACCAACAAAAAATAACGTTTGATATTCTCCTATCTATAAAGAGCACCCTCGGTCTATACGCTTTTTCTGTATTTTAGAAAAAGCTAAGAGCTGTTTCTCAATTTGGTTACCCACTACCAACACTAAATAACTGGTATCAGCCCATTCGCACCCAAGACTAAGACTCGCAATAGTTCGTCTCATACTGTCACACTGTTGTGCTTGAAAGTTTTCACCCTGCATAGGACTATATTGCAGCATGACATTCAAAGGAGTCAAAAGGTGGACGGGGCAACAATTTTATTAGTAGAAGATGATCGAGAGCTAGCGCAACTCGTCTCTGATTATTTAACTAAAAATGCTTTTAAAGTACATATTGAGAGCGACGGCTTGCAAGCACTTAATTATATCAAAGAGCACTCGCCGCAACTCGTGGTGCTCGATGTTATGCTGCCCTCAATGAATGGTATGGATATTTGCAAACATGCACGTGTTTTTTATCAAGGCCCCATTTTAATGCTCACCGCTTTAGATGAAGATATGGATCAAATGCTTGGGCTAGAGCTTGGAGCTGATGATTATGTTATTAAACCTGTAAAACCAAGATTACTAGTCACTAGAATTCGCACTTTGTTACGCCGTGTCACACCATCAAACAATTTTAATGAATCACAAGTCGAAGAGCAGCGTTTGAAGATAAACCAAGCCAGCCGACTCGTGACTTATGATGATGCAGACATCAGCTTAACCGCGGCGGAGTTTGATCTTCTAGTGATGCTCGCTCAACACGCTGGTGACATCATTGATAGAGAAGCTATCGTGCAAAATTTACGAGGCTTTGAATACGACGGGTTAGATAGATCTGTTGATCGACGCATTTCTAGGTTGCGCCGAAAGCTAAATGATAACAGCCAAGACCCCACATTGATTAAAACAATCCGCGGAAAAGGTTACATGTTATGTACCAATTACTCTGCCTTTGTAGATAGTTAACACTATGTTCTTAAAAACTTTTATTAGACTATTCCTTGCTACCTCTATCCCTTTAGTTATATTAATTTACCCCGCGCAGCCAACGCTTATCGATAGAATTAATCTCTACTTTTGGCAAGAGCGCATTGATCGTACCTTCAAAGGCACTTTTAATTTACTGGAAGAAAAGCTTAATCAACACCCTCTAGAGCAGTGGCCAGAACAGTTTGCTTTATTGGCTGCTCCTTTCTCTTATGAACTCAACCTTAGACCACTAAGTGATTACGCAGATCAGGAGAATATTTTCACCTGTCTAAAAAAACAACAAAACTACTGCATCATAGACAACGATGACGTTGTTGCTGTTCACACACTGTTAACAGGCTCTTCTTGGGTTATTGAAATGTATATCGACCAATCCGATCAAGAAGATATTCGCCGTAATATTCAAGGGACTATTTCGCTGCTCAATGAAAAATTCCCTGCAGACACCCCTAACCTATGGCCAAAGCTGTTAATTAAAGTACAGCACACCTTTGCCTTTCCAGTTGATATCATTGCAGCAGATCAGCTTGCTTTATCTAGTACCCAGCAGGCTATCTTTGATAGGACAGGCTCCGTTGGTGTTGAAACCCCTGACGGAATTATTGCTTATCATCGTTCAACAGCTGATAAACCATTATTTAAGCTGGGGCCTCTCCCCATGACTGAACCGACCACTTCAATTTTTCTGTTAATTGTAGCGGTTTTATTGGGCTCTATTTCTCTGGGCTTATTGTTTTTTGTTTTCGTACTCTGGCGAGATATAAAACGATTGATTCGCATGGCAACACAGTTTGGCGAAGGTCACTTAGAGGTTCGCTCAAAAACCAAAAAACATGCCTTGCTCGCACCGCTAGCAAATTCATTTGATGCGATGGCAGACAACATTCAAGCCACTATTACCAGCCAAAGCGACCTAACAAATGCCATTGCCCACGATTTAAGAACGCCTTTATCACGCCTCAGTTTTGCAACTGAGATGCTCGATAGCGATGACTTAGATGAAACCGATAGACAGCGCTATCTTAATGCAATGACCGGATCGATTGACACTTTAGATCATCTGATAAAGCAGATGCTAGTACTAGCAAGGTACTCTCGAGCAATGAACATTAATCACTTCAACGACACCCAACTTAGTGATGATTTGCTCGAAGAGACAGACCTCTTCATTCAAGATTATCCGAACTTATCTATTGAACTAAAAATAGCGGATGATGTTGTTAGCACTGCTATGTTTATCGATAAACGCGCAATGATTCGCGCTTTAACAAACCTAGTTAACAACGCAGCACGTTTTGCGAGCAGCAAAGTAATTATCTCACTGCTAAGCACTAAAACGGATTATATTCTAACAGTGTGTGACGACGGACCTGGCATACCAACAGCCGATAGGGAATTAGTTTTAAAACCTTTTGCTCAGCTCAATAATGACACACGTGATAAAGATACTGAGCACGGTTTAGGGCTAGCTATTGTGGCTCAGATCGCCAAATGGCACAGAGGTAAAGTGGAGATATTTGATGCAGATATTGGCGGAGCTAAAATAAGCTTAAGCTGGCCGCGAGAGAATTTATAAATGTAGCCTAAACTTTGATAACGCTGAAGAGCGACAGCGTTATCAAAACAATTAAGCCTATATATTATTCGCTATATTGCGAGAGGATAGCAAGAGCTGCCTGGTGTAGCTCTTGCGTTGCCGCAGCGACAACTAAGCCATTCCAGCCTTCATGCAAAGGCTGTCCTTGCCAATCTGTGATGATACCACCAGCACCTTCAACAACAGGTACTAAAGCGCTCACATCGTAATATTTCAGATCACCTTCAACCACTAAATCTATTTGCCCTGAAGCCAATAAACCATAGTTATAGCAATCACCGCCATAGCGTCTCATTTGCACCTGATCACACAAGCTTTTAAAGATAGGCCATTGCTGCTCAGTATACATATTAGGTTCTGTGCAATAGAGCATCGCATCACTTAGCTCAGTAACCTTAGATACTTGGCAAGGCACTTCATTGTAGGTCGTTTGTTGACCTTTAACTCCCACCCAGCGCTCATCGAGAATAGGCATATCGACAATTCCCATTTGCGGCTGCTTATCCATTGTTAAACCGATTAGCGTGCCGAAAGTTGGCATCCCTGAGATAAAGCTTTTCGTGCCATCAATTGGATCTAACACCCACTGCCAAGTCGCATCAGCGTTAATTACACCATGCTCTTCACCCAAGATGCCATGATCAGCATGCTGCTGAGTAATCACATCTCGCATCAGTTGCTCAGTTTTACGATCGGCAATAGTGACAGGTGAATCATCCGCCTTGTTATCAACATCAATACGTTTTCTAAAGTATTGTTTAATTGTCTCTCTTGATAGCTGCAATGCTTGCTCAGCAGTATGCAAAAACTGTTTCATGGTTTAGCCTCTTAACATAAGTCTCGCAACAACAGAGCGTTTCAACATTGAAAGCACACAATAACTGTCGTTAAGTAATGGGAGGTATTGTGTATTTTTAGATAATAAAAGCAAGCACAAAAAACTAATCGTGCGGATAAGGCAAATTAATAACTGGCTAGGGTTTTAACAGCTACCTACTAACCAATCACGAAACTGCGCCACATGTGGCCGAAGCTGCATATCTGCTTTAACTTCAAGCCAGTATCCCCCAGCACTTTCTATGCGCTCGCTACAAGGTGAGATCAACACGCCGCTGGCAAGTTTTTGATCGACGATTGGTGTGCGTCCCATTGCGATACCCAGCCCTTGTACAGCAGCTTCTAAGGTAAGTACCGACTGATCAAAGCGATGCCCGCTATCACAATCAATCCCTTCAAGGCCTATATGCTCGAACCACATTTGCCAATCTTCTGGGTAAAAATTGATATGCAATAGGCTGTGTCTTGCAAAGTCCTCAGCACTTGATAGCGTTTCATGGGGTGCTAGCAGTGATGGGCTGCAGACAGGGAAAATATGCTCTTTAAAAAGCAATATCTTATTGCTACTGTGCTGGGGTTCAAATAAATAACGTATTTCTAAATCAAACGCTTGGGGGAAGAACTCAAAATCATTGTCTTGAGCTGACAAGCTAATAGCAACGTCGGGATAGATCTTTTGATATAGGGCTAATTTCGGCATCAACCACTGCACTGAAAAAGAGGAAGGCGCTTTTATATTGAGCTTTAACTGCTGGTCTTGGCTCTCTAAATTTTGATAGCCATCTGCAACGAGATCAAATGCTTGAGTAAGATAAGGCAACAGCTTTTTTCCTGCTTGAGTCAATGCTAAACGCTGATGGCTACGCTCAAACAATGTGCTACCGACATACTCTTCCAAAGTGCGAATTTGGTGACTAATAGCCGCTTGGGTGACATTTAACTCTTGTGCTGCATTAGTAAAACTTAAAAGGCGCGCAGCCGCTTCAAAAGCTTTCAGTGCATTTAAAGGGGGCATTCTTCTAACCATGCGCTCTCCGAAATATTGTAATTTATTAATCCTGTGGCTATATGACAATATTAGCCCCTCGCTGTAAACGCTTTTCCTATTCAAGGACTGATTAATAATAAGTCGATCATTGATCTGCCTTATTGACCAATAAACAAACGACTTTGCGCACAAATGCGACCTCTCTTTTTCAAAATAAGCTTTAAATCGTTCAGCTACCAATAAGCTTCTGGTAATAACATAAATTTGCGTGCACTATGGGATTAGGTGCTTATTTTCAAAAACACCAAACAAGGCACCTAGCAGGCCATATTTAGAGGGATCGATCATGAATACAAGTTACGTTTTATCTTTTTCTGCACAAGACAAGCCAGGCATCGTTGAATTAGTTTCTAACACTGTTTCGAGCGCTGGAGGCAACTGGTCAGAATCTGCCATGTCACACTTAGCTGGCCGCTTCGTGGGAATCGTTGTCATTGAAATAAGTGCAGACAAATCGGAAGCACTTATTGCAGCTCTCAACGCATTAGCAGATCAAGGGTTGGTTATTTCAATTGAAGTACTTGATCAACAAGAGCAGGAAATTAGCCAATATCAATCATTAGAAGTCGAATTAACCGGTCACGACAGACCAGGCATCGTAAGTGAAATTTCAGCTGTTTTTGCTAAGCACGGTGCGAACGTTGAAGACTTAAGTACTTACTTAGTCTCAGGTTCAATGTCAGCAGAAATGCTGTTTAAAGCAGATATTCACGTCAGTGTGAAAGCAGGCTCTGATTTAGATGATCTTCAAGAAGCGATTGAATCTATTTCAGATGATTTGATGGTCGATATGCATCTAACTGAAGACTAACAGCTGCAAGCTGTAATTTGCTTCACATCAGCAAACAAAACTGATGTGAAGCTACCACCTTCTCTACTACTTCTCTTTATTCCAAGGGTTATCAAGATATTCCAAGTAAAGCGCTTCCACTTTATCTCTCGCCCATTGCGTGCGGCGTAAAAACTTCAAGCTCGATTTAATACTAGGATCAGATTTAAAGCAGTTGATGTTGATGCGATCGGCTAAATACTCCCAGCCATACGCTACCACCAACTCCTCCAAAATATCTGCCAGCTTTTTACCATGTAGCGGGTTATTTGCTTGGCGGTTATCATCGCTTTTACTGGAATCACTCATTAATAATCAGCTCTATGCTCTTGATTTTAGTAACTGCTCGCCACGGGCAACCGCTGCGCGAACTTGATTAGGCGCTGTACCACCAATGTGATCACGAGCTGCAACAGAGCCTTCCAGTGTTAGTACATCAAACACATCCGCTTTAATGTCAGCACTGAATACTTGCAGCTCTTCCAAGCTCATTTGTGCAAGATCTTTATTTTGCTCGATACCGTAAGCTACTGATTTACCGACGACTTCATGTGCATCGCGAAACGGCATACCGTTTCTTGTTAGGTAGTCTGCGAGATCTGTTGCCGTAGAAAAGCCGCGCAGTGCTGCTTCACGCATCTTGTCTTTTTTAGCAATCAGTGCAGGTACCATATCTGCGTATGCACGCAAGCAACCATTGATTGTATCGATAGTATCGAACAACGGCTCTTTATCTTCTTGGTTATCTTTGTTGTAAGCCAATGGTTGAGACTTCATAAGCGTTAACAAAGACATCAAATGACCATAGACACGACCACTCTTTCCACGTACTAACTCAGGTACATCTGGGTTTTTCTTTTGTGGCATGATTGACGAACCAGTGCAGAATCTGTCTGGCAGGTCGACAAAGTTAAACTGTGCAGATGCCCACAAAATAAGCTCTTCTGACATTCGTGTTAAGTGCATCGCTAACACACTAGAAGAGGCACAGAACTCAATCGCGAAATCACGATCAGACACTGCATCTAAAGAGTTTTCAGCAGGGCGATCAAAGCCTAACAAATCGCTGGTTAGGTTACGATCGATAGGGTAAGTAGTGCCTGCAAGTGCCGCTGCACCTAAAGGAGATACGTTGACTCTTTTACGGGTATCAACGAAGCGCTCATAGTCACGAGACAGCATTTCAAACCATGCTAGTAAGTGATGACCAAAAGTGACGGGCTGAGCTGTTTGTAAATGTGTGAAGCCTGGCATAATAGTATCAGCTTCACGCTCAGCCACACTTAATAAGCCTTCTTGTAAGCGTGTAATTTCTTTTAAAATCAGATCTATCTCGTCACGCACATACAAGCGGATATCAGTTGCAACTTGATCGTTACGTGAACGTCCGGTGTGTAGCTTTTTACCTGTTAAACCAATTTTCTTTGTCAAAGCTGCTTCTATATTCATATGAATATCTTCTAGCGCTTCTGACCATTCAAAATTGCCCGCTTCGATATCATTTTGGATTTCAGCAAGACCATTTTCGATGTCAGCACACTCTTGTGCATTTAACACACCCGCTTGAGTGAGCATTTTTGCGTGAGCTATTGAACCTTGAATATCTTGTCGGTACATACGCTGATCAAAGTTAATCGAAGCGGTAAAACGGGCAACAAATGCATCTGTTGGTTCATTAAAACGGCCACCCCACTGCTGGTTCGTCTCTGTACTCATTGTATGTTTTCCTTAATTTATTAGATGTATCGCAAAATTTGCCGAGATTATAACAGTTTTGATCCGCAAATATGCCGATAGCATGCTACAATTTTGCCAATTTTTATGCTGCGCAATTAACCGCGTTTTTTTGCCCACAGCATTATTTTCTAACTATTTGTGACTAACGCTGCGCAAAGTGACTCTATCTAATATAAGCACCTAGCAAAGCAGCTATATACCATTGGAAATATCTTATGCAACAGCAGACCATTCGCATCGCAACCCGTGAGAGCCAATTAGCACTTTGGCAAGCAGAGTATGTCAAAGCAGAACTTGAGCACCATCACCCTGGTATTAAAGTTGAGCTAATCGGTATGACCACAAAGGGAGATATTTGGTTAGATTCTCCTTTATCTAAAATTGGTGGCAAAGGCTTGTTCGTTAAAGAGCTTGAAGTTGCAATGTTAGAAAATCGCGCAGATATTGCCGTGCATTCAATGAAAGATGTACCGATGGAGTTTCCTGAAGGTTTGGGCTTAGCTGTCATTTGCCCACGTGAAGACCCAACGGATGCATTTGTATCCAATAATTACAGTAGCTTATCTAAGCTTCCTTTAGGTGCAATTGTCGGTACTTCTTCACTACGTCGCCAAGCACTTATTAGAGAGCACCGCCCAGACCTTGTAGTAAAGGACTTGCGTGGAAATGTAAATACGCGTCTGCGTAAATTGGATGAAGGTATGTACGATGCAATCATTCTCGCAAGTGCCGGCCTGATTCGTTTAGAGTTTGAAGAGCGCATTCGTTTTCGTTTACCAACAGACATGTGCTTACCTGCGGGTGGCCAAGGCGCTGTGGGTATTGAATGTCGCATGGATGATCAAACTACACTAGATCTATTAAAACCGTTACATCACGTATCGACTTCTCATTGTGTATTAGCAGAGCGTGCAATGAACAAACGCCTTGAAGGCGGTTGCCAAGTACCTATTGCTTGTCATGCAACATTGAACGAAGAGCATACTGAGCTACATATGCGCGGTTTAGTTGCTCAACCTGACGGTAAAAATATCTTACGCGATGAAATCGGTGGCCCTGTTAAAGATGCTGAAAAAATGGGTATTGAATTAGCTGAGCGCTTACTTGAAGCCGGCGCTGATAAAATTTTAGCCGATGTGTATGCCGCCCGTTAAATAAATATGCAAAACTCGCTCAAACAACACACCATTCTTGTCACTCGACCTGCACATAAACAGGCCGAGTTACAGGCGATGTTAGAAGCAAAAGGCGCTGATACGGCTATGCTATCGACAATCGAGATAGCGCCTATAGCAGAGCAAGATCCAGAATATGCCAGACTAAAGCAGCATATCTTAGATTTAGATTTGTTTGATATTATCATCTGCGTCAGCGCCAATGCCGCGCGACTAGCAGGCGAACTAATTGATCAATATTGGCCGCAACTGCCGGTCAAATTAAAATGGTTTGCAATTGGCCAAGCAACACAGTCCGCCTTGGCAAATTATGATATTTGGTCAACAACAGCAACAAAAGGCACTGATTCAGAAGCACTGCTAAAAGCGTCTGACCTGCAACAGCTACAAAACAGCAAAGTATTGATACTAAAAGGAACCTCAGGCAGGGAGTTATTGTCAGAAACCTTACGGTCAAGGGGTGCTCAAGTTTTCGAAGCCAACCTTTATAATAGATTAATACCTGTTTATACTGACCAGCAGATTAAAAATGCCTTATATAATTCAAGCTTATCCGCTATCCTCGTAAGTAGTGGAGAAGCATTGTGTAACTTAATGACAATTGCCAAGGGCAGCCATAACCAGTTTGACACCAAACCGTTACTGGCAACTTGTGTAATTGTACCAAGTACTCGTGTAGCACAGATTGCATCTACACAGGGATACCAAAGTATCAAAGTAGCCGCTGCAGCTGATAATAAATCAATGGTGCTAGCACTACTTTCAGTCAAAGGCCTGGAAGCTGACAATGAAGAAAAAAACTAGAATAACCACAGAGAAAAGAGTGGACAACACTGCAACACCGACTGATGAGCAAAACGCTAGCTCAGCTAGCCCCAATGAAACTGCTCAAAGTAGTTCCCAACCCCCATCTATACCGCCAACTAACTCAGAATCAAAGAGCGCTAGCGTGACTACAAAAGATACCTCTACCGATAAAAAAGAAGATACTGCTGATAAAAATACGACTAGCAGCGAAACATCAAACAGCTCTAGTAAAAAAGAGAGCGTCGCTCAACAAGTTGACAAAAAAAGCGCTAAAGCCGAAGAACCTACCGCGGCTGTAGCTGAGTCTCCTAAAGAGCCCTCTGATTCAAACAAAAGCGGCAAGCTAGCTCTTATTATATCTATCATTGCTCTAGGTGCTGTTGGTTTTCAGTATTATCAAACACAGCAAAGTGCATCGACTAATGCAGCTGCAAGTAGCCAAATAGAAAGCTTAAAAACAGAGCTTAGCGCCAGTATTGCGGCTGTTTCAAGCAAAGCTGACTCTGTAAAATCTGACGCTGATGCCACTGTTAGCAAAGCCCAAGCGACACTGAGCCAAGTTGAAAGTAATCTGGCGAAATTAAAAGCTGCTGAATCGAAAAAATCTAGCGATATTGACGATTTACAACAGCGTTTAACCAAGAGTATCCAACAGGTTGAAAGCTCTAGCCTTCAACAAAATTCTCGAAAGGATTGGTTGCTTGCTGAGGTTGAATACCTACTGCGCTTAGCAAACCAAAGAGTATTAATGGAAAACACGCCTGTGGGCGCTTTAGCACTCTTGAAATCTGCGGATCAAATTTTACAGCAAACAGACGATGTCTCTATTTTCTCAGTTCGTAAAGCATTAGCGGCTGATATGAGTGCACTTGAGGTTGTTCCTCACATCGATCAAGAAGGGCTTTATTTGAAAATTGATGCGCTCAGTGAGCAAATCAACAATCTTAAGCTAGTCCCTCTCACTGACAAGAAAAAGCTACCTAGTGTAATTGACGATGTCGCCACCGGTGTTGCTAAAGACTCCCAGGAAAGCACGCTTGCTAAAGTGTGGGATAAAGCCAGCGCTAAGCTAGAAAAACTAGTTGTCATTAGCCGTCGCGATAGCGCGATCGAGCCGCTGTTATCACCTGCTCAACAAGCGGGTTTACTACAGAATCTTCACATTTTATTCGAACAAACTCAGCTCTCTCTACTACAGCGTAAACAGGCACCTTACCTACGCAGTATTGAAAAGGCAGAAACAATTATCAGCACTTACTTCCAAGCGAAAGATGGCACTACGATTGCCCTACTCAAAGGATTACAAGAGCTAAAAACCCAGCAAGTCAGTGTTGATCTGCCCAGCATTGCCGGCTCTCTTAATACTTTGAAAGCATATTTAAAACAAAGCGCTGATATTAAATCGGAGGCACAAAACTAATGAAACGTGTTCTGATTATATTATTTATCGTACTAGCAGGCGGTGCTTACCTTGGGGAGAAAATGGTTCAAGACCCAGGTTATGTGCTGCTTTCCTATCAAAATGTAACCGTTGAAACCAGCATTTGGGTACTTGTTTTATTCTCATTTGTGGCGTTTTTACTCGTTCACTGGGCTCTGAATTTATTCTTTGGGATAGGCCTTCCCGGAAAAAGCTTAGGGCTTTGGAATAGAGGCCGTGTAGCACGCAGCACACAAAAGCGCACCTTCAAAGGCCTGGTTGCCCTCTCTGAAGGTAACTGGTGGCAAGCACAGCGATTACTATCACAAACCGCGCCTATTGCAGCTCAGCCATTGATTAACTACCTTGGCGCTGCTAAAGCTGCTCACGAGCAAGGTGATAAAGATAACACCGACGCTTTTATTGCCAAAGCTAGAGAGGCTGCGCCACAAGCAGAAGTCAGCATTGGCTTGCAAGAGGCAGAAGTGCAAATTGATCGCGGCCATAGTGATCACGCTTTCACTATTCTCAAGCGCCTACATAGCTTATCGCCAAAACATTCAGGTGTGTTACGCCAGTTAGCAGAGCTTCACCAAAATCAGGAAGATTGGGACGGTTTAATCACTTTGATCCCTAAGCTGCGCAAGCACAAAGTACTGTCAAACGAGCAGATCAGTGCAATAGAAGAGAAGTGCTATGCGAAAATGCTCAACTCTGTCGTTGATAAACTCCCGGTTGAAAGCACTGAAGACTCTCGCTTAAAGGCACTTAACAAAGGATGGAAGGCGCTACCTAACTCGCTCAATCAAACTCCTGAAATGATATCGACTTATGCACGTGCGCTACTGCATGCAGGATCACCAGATAATGCTGAAAAATTCTTGCGAGCGCATATTAAGCGCACTTGGAATGACGATTTAATCGACTTGTACGGCACCATCAAAACGACCGAGAGCATTAGACACTACAAGCTCGTTTTAAGCTGGCTTAAAAAGCAGCCTCAACATAATGCTCTGCTTATCTGTTCTGCGCGCTTGGCAATGTTCAACGAAGAATGGGAAGACGCCGTAAAGTATTTTGAAGCAAGCATCGAGCTGCAACCTAGTGCAGATACTTATCGCAGTTTAGCCAAACTATTTGAAGGCTTAGGCGAGCATGATAAAGCGCTAGAGATGAGCCAAAAAGCGATGGAGCTAACTGAAGATAATTCTCCTTCTATCCCGCTTCCAGTACTGGTAGATAGCAGCCAATCAGAAGATTCACCGGCAGTCACTACTGAAACTGAAGCGAAGAGCTAAGCTTTATAAATCAATAAAATGGCAGCTTCGGCCACTGCTGTCCCATAGTAAGGACTAAATAACAAAGCCTGAATCCGATAGGGTAAAATGAAAGTGCGACCAAACACTT
>CAKZOD010000119.1 GCA_937136055.1 uncultured Oceanospirillaceae bacterium
GCGGAATGGACGGGACTCGAACCCGCGACCCCCTGCGTGACAGGCAGGTATTCTAACCAACTGAACTACCACTCCACTTTGAGCTAAGTGCTGTTTATTTTAGATGACTTAATCTGGAATTTCTTAAGTACTAAAATGATTAACACTCCAAGTTTCAAACCAGCTAAATAACTTGCCTCAAACTTGAGGTGCGAATTCTAATTAAATTCTCTGTGATGTCAAACCATTATCGTAACTTTTTTAATTTAATTTTGTTTTTGCTCGTTTTTTCAGCATCACTGCTCAATTCACATACAAAATAAGGAAATCACAACTAAATAGCACTAAAAAATAGACTTTCGCAGCAGCCTGCTTTTTTAGCTCTCTTTTACTCAATAAGTACTTTAATTGAAAAAAACATCCTGTTGCATCCATTTTTCAACACGCTAAGCTATTACTTTTTTAACCCTCACCTCTTTAAAAGTAGATTTAGTGATATGCCTGTTAACAACAATGCCAACGCACATTTATCCATCGAGCAAGCGCTCGACCAATTTATCGAACGTTGGTACCAAGAAAAAAGTGATAACGATCCAAAAGCGCTCGAAATGGATTATGACAGTGAATGGCCATCCAGCTGCTTTTTACAGATCGACAATAAAGAGCAAGGTGCTATGTATCAGTGGCAACCACAAAAGCAAGCTGCACAGGATATGTTTGAGCGCTTAAGCGATGCACTAGAAACACCTATCCATCCAGATTTAATCGCATACTACACCCGCTATTGGTCATATCATTTATCAGCTCACAGCGAGGAAGGCGAGTTAGAGTTACTACAAGTATGGAATCAACAGGATATGGAGCGCCTGCGCGGTAATTTATTAGGTCATGCATTGGATCAGAAAAAACGTAAACTCCCGCTCTCTTTTTTCTTTGCCATCACTTTCCCTGATGAGGGTATGTTATGTATCAATAACGACAATGGTGAAGTTTGGTATGAGATGCCTGGTAAAAAGCCTGTGCGAAAAATAGCGGATAACCTGAGTGATTTTTTACAGCGTCTTAATCCTTAATTCTCCTTAATTCTCCTTAACCCCCCCTGATCTTCCTTAAGACAATTATAAACCAGCATCGCTATTTCGAAACTTATGCTGGTTTATTTAACACGGGCTCAACCATTCGATTAATATAGCGACTACTCCCAACCTACTGTAAAGGCGAGTAATCGACTAATATGGCTATAAGGCACTGATGACTCTTTATGCCATTGATTAAATGCTTGCTGCACTGCATTTAAATCCCTTTTAGAGGTTGGTCGTTTATCGATAATACCTTGTGCTTTTAGCCCTGCTACCACCTCATCTGTAAGCATAAAAGTATCTTTGCCTATCATACGCAAAAAGGCAGCACCTGAATTCCCCCCTAAATGTGAGCCATTCTTTTTTAACTCAGCCCATAGCCCAACAATGTCATCACAAGGCCACTGTGCAATAAATTGCGCAAAGCTACCTTGTTTAGCAATATACTCAGTCACCATGAATGCATTTAGGCGGGTCGATTTAATTTTCCCCCAGTGACGAATGATTTTATCGTTTTGCATCAATCGCTCTAGTTGATCATCGCTCATTAATGCAACTTTATGTGGATCAAACCCCCAAAATGCTTTTTCAAACTCAGGCCATTTGGCGTCTACTACTGCATGGCGAATTCCCGCCCGAAACACTCTTCTAGATAGATTAGACAACATGAAGTCATCACCTAATGCAGCTATCTCTTCATCCGTTCGTACATTGTCCAATCGACTAGCCAATCGCTCTTTTCCAGCACGCTCAATAACATGCTGATACATCCACTGATAACTTTTCATTCAGACAAATCTCTCCAATACCTTTTGTAGCTATACTAAATCAATAACAAATAATTACGCGCTTAAATAGCGTATTAATCGATAAAAAAGCAAGTGATAACAATGTCCTCGGCAAATTTTAAATAATTTTTTGTGCGTTAACACTCTTCAATATCGTTATGAGTCTTTTATTAAACATATAAAACGAACAATAACGCTCTTTTACTGGGGCTTAATCGTATGCCGCTGAATAAATTACAGCTATTTAACACTAAATCCAAAAACACACGAACCACCACATAGCGACCAACAAGCAACTTTTAATCTTGAAAAAACACACCTTTAAAGTATTTACTTCCAAAAACACAACCTAAACAGGATTTTTTATTGTTAATTTTTTTCAAACAGCAAAATACACTGTTCATTTAATTTTTCAAAACCAGTAACATGCGGCCAAATCACATAGCAGCTATGTTTTATTAATACCTATGACAATGTTACTTACCTGCAATTTTCAAGTAAGTCGCATCAACTTAACACCCTACTTTACCCAAAAACAGTAAGTGAAATTAAAATGCCTTTGCTAAAAAAATCGACCAAACTTAATAATGTCTGTTATGACATCCGCGGACCCGTTCTCCAAGAAGCTAAGCGCTTGGAAGAAGAAGGCGCTCAAATCATCAAGCTGAATATCGGCAACCCCGCCCCTTTTGGTTTATTCGCCCCTGATGAAATCCTTCATGATGTTGTCCATAACCTACCCTCGTCCCAAGGGTATTGTGATGCAAAAGGTATTTTTTCAGCTCGCAAAGCCATCATGCAAGAGTCACAACGCCTAGGTATTAAAGGCGTCACAACTGAAGATATCTATATTGGCAACGGTGTTTCTGAGCTTATCGTGATGGCAATGCAAGGCCTGCTCAACGATGACGATGAAATTCTTATTCCCTCTCCGGATTACCCTTTATGGTCAGCAGCAGTTAGCTTAGCGGGGGGGATTCCAACCCATTACCAATGTGATGAAGAAAATGGCTGGCTGCCTAACATCACGCATATGCGCGCTTCTATTACCCCGCGTACGAAAGGTATTGTGGTTATTAATCCAAACAACCCAACAGGCGCTGTTTACCCTGATATTATCCTTAAACAAATAACGCAGCTGGCGCGCGAGTTTAACCTCTGTCTTTTCGCCGATGAAATCTACGATAAAATCCTTTACGACGAAGCTAAGCACACACCTCTTGCATCGCTATCAGATGATGTACTCTGCTTAAGCTTTAATGGCCTTTCTAAGTCTTATCGCATAGCAGGCTTTAGAAGTGGATGGTTAATGATTAGCGGTGCTAAGGAGCTTGCGCGCGATTACATCGATGGCCTAGATATACTCTCAAATATGCGATTGTGCGCTAACGTCCCTTCACAGCACGCTATTCAAACTGCCCTAGGTGGCTACCAAAGCATCAACGATTACATCGTGCCTGGTGGGCGCTTATACCAACAAAGAGAGACCGCTCATCGCTTACTGACGGCGATACCAGGTGTTAGCTGTCACAAAGCTGAAGGCGCCTTGTACCTCTTTCCTAAACTCGACCCTGCCATCTATCCAATTGCCAACGATGAAAAGTTTGCTCTAGATTTACTGATTCAACAGCATGTTTTGATCGTTCAGGGATCTGGCTTTAATTTGCAAGATACACAGCACTTTAGAGTTGTTATTTTGCCAAGAGAGGATGATTTAGTCGAAGCGATTGGCAGGATTGCCAATTTCCTTGCGGATTATAGAGCACAGCTCAAGGCAGTGGTTTAAGTGCTTTAAACAAAAAAGGGATCTAAATTTAGATCCCTTTTTTAGCTACCGCATTTATGCACTAAAGATTAGCACTAACTGCGCTTAATCGACTTCTTGCGACTACTTGTCTTTTTCGATGCACTCTTCTTACGTGCAGTAGCTGCCGCACGCGCAATCACCTTACCACCAGCTGTTTTCGACTTATTAGCAGTGCGGCTTTGTGCATTTTGATCTTTTGATGAAGCATTATTTGCCGCCTTCTTCTGCACGTTCTGCTTGTCATTAGCACGAGCAGCTGGCTGAGCGTTTTGAGACTTTTGAACAAAGTGATAACCACGCTTCTTTTCAGGCGCTGGCACTAGTTGCCATGCAGCTGAGCCAATCAAATCACTGCGTCCCATATTATTCAAAACATCGCGCAATCTATCCCAGTTGTCCTCATCGTGATAGCGCAATAGTGCTTTTTGAGTACGACGCTGCTCATACTCTCTCGGCACATAAAGCTTCTCACTCTTGTAAGTCACTTTTTTCAGCGGGTTGCGGTTCGAGTGATACATTGCTGTTGCAAGCGACATAGGTGACGGATAAAAAGTTTGCACCTGATCAACTCTAAACTTATTTTTCTTTAACCATAGCGATAGGTTAAGCATATCGGTATCTTCGCAGCCTGGATGAGCCGCGATGAAATAAGGAATCAAATACTGTTTTTTTCCGGCTTCTTTAGAATACTTATCAAACATTTTCTTAAATTTATCGTAAGTCCCCATCCCAGGCTTCATCATTTTGTTCAAAGTATTCTCTTCAGAATGCTCTGGCGCAATTTTCAAATAACCGCCAACGTGATGTGTGACTAACTCTTTTACATATTCCGGATCTTCTACTGCTAGGTCATAACGCAAGCCTGATGCAATCGCTATTTTATGCACCCCTTGAATTTGGCGAGCTTCGCGATACAACTGAGTTGTTTCACTGTGATCTGTTACTAGGTTTTGGCAAATCACAGGGTATACACACGAAAGCTTACGACAAGACGACTGTATTTCATCGCTTACGCAGTTCAAGTGATACATGTTCGAGGTAGGGCCACCTAAATCCGATATCATGCCGGTAAAACCAGGAACTTTATCGCGAATATCCTCAATCTCTTTGATTACGGACTGTCGAGATCTCGATTGAATAACACGCCCTTCATGCTCCGTTATCGAACAGAATGTACAACCGCCAAAACAGCCACGCATAATGTTGACCGAGAAGCGAATCATATCGTAAGCAGGAATTTTACGGTTACCGTACGATGGGTGCGGTATACGCTGATATGGCAATGCAAAAACAGCGTCCATTTCAGGCGTGGTCAGTGGAATTGGTGGAGGGTTTGCCCAAATTTCTTTATTGCCGTGGCGCTGCACTAACACCTTTGCATTATGCGGATTTGACTCTAAATGCAACACACGAGATGCATGCGCATAAAGCGCAGAATCTTTTGATACTTTTTCAAATGAAGGTAAGCGAATATAAGTGTGTTCTTTATCTAAACGCTGCTTACCTTTAAGTGGCTCAGGAATAATTCGAATAGGCTGAACGGCGTCAGCTGCATCGCTTTTGTTACTGGCGCATTTCTCTTTTTCTTCAATATAGGCGTAAGGATCTGGCAGAGCATCAACGTTTGTTGACCAATCGATACGTGATGAATCTATTTCAACGAACCCTTCAGGTAACACATCACGTAAAACGGCGGTGCCACGAATATCAAGTAGCTCTCCAATTGGCGTACCATCCGCAAGGGCATGGCTGACATCAATAATGGCGCGTTCAGCATTGCCGTAAAGTAAAATATCTGCACCTGAATCAATTAATACAGAACGCCTTACCTTGTTGCTCCAGTAATCATACTGGGCGATACGTCTTAAACTTGCTTCAATACCACCAATAACAATAGGAACATCATTGTATAACTCGCGACAGCGTTGAGAGTAAACGATAACCGCACGATCAGGTCTTTTTCCCTCTGCGCCATCAAGCGTATAAGCGTCATCGTGTCTGACTTTTAAATCAGCTGTGTAGCGATTGATCATCGAATCCATGTTGCCAGCAGTCACACCAAAATATAAATTTGGTTTTCCTAGCTGGTCAAAATCAGCAACACTTTGCCAATCAGGCTGAGAAATAATGCCGACTCTAAAGCCTTGAGCTTCTAAAGTTCGCCCCATTACGGCCATACCGAAGCTCGGGTGATCAACATAGGCATCACCTGTCACCAAGATTATGTCGCAACTATCCCAGCCCAGTACATCCATTTCAGCACGTGTCGTTGGCAAGAATTTAGCGGTGCCAAAGCACTCAGCCCAATAGGGCTTCTTAGCAAACAGGTTTTCAGCAGTTCTTATCATTCAAATCACACATCATTTTTAGCTAATTTATTTCTAACTTTTACACTTAACCAAGAGTATTACTCTAGTAACAAGAATGACGTTTGTGACGTAAATTCATACCACTATCTCAATCTAAAAGCGCAAGGCAGACCTTATCTTCCATCTAAACTACTAACTTGAAGCGTTACCAATTTAGATTTAAATCTTATTGATTTATATCAACGAATCATTATCTCAAATTTATGCGCTTGTGCCCATTAATATAATGATTGGATTCAAAATCATTTGACGATTTAAAATATAAACACCGCCATTAATGCTCAACTACATTTTATAAACTCACTACCAAAACTTGTGCTATGCGCAAAACGTACGCAAAAACAAAAGAGTATTAACGATCAACCTAGGCTAACTGCTACAATTTATGTCATTTTTCAGCTTCTATAATCACTGCCGAGTTTTTATCATGCGAAACCAAGGCGGCAAACTTTTTGCCTTATTTTTTTGTCTCTTTATCCAACAGGCTGCTATTGCCAAAAACATAACCCTGTATGCAGCCGCTTCACTGTCTGAATCAGTGAGTGCAATTGCTGAGCGCTACCACCAGCAACACGGCGAGAAAATCACAACGGTATTCGCAGCCTCATCGACACTTGCCAGACAAATAGCGCGCGGTGCACCAGCTGACGTTTTTATCAGCGCCAATCAGAAATGGATGCAGTATTTAGTTGAGCAAAAAAAGGTTACTCAAGACAACAGCGTTAGCTTATTACAGAACAGCTTAGTTATTGCAGCCCCTGAAAATTCAGCAATTGATAAGTTCACCCTAAACTCACAAACAGATTTAGCTGCATTACTTGCCAATGGTCGCTTAGCAACGGGTAATACAGATCATGTACCGGTTGGCATTTATGCCAAGCAAGCGCTTACATCTTTAGGCTTATGGAGCAGTGTTAAAAGTAAATTAGCATTATCTAGTAATACCCGTGCAGCACTTGCGTTTATAGAGCGCAAAGCGGTGCCTATAGGTATTGTGTACAAAACCGATGCGCTAGCTTCAAGCAAAGTAAAAATACTCTCACCAGTTTCGCAAGATAGCCATGACCAAATACTCTACCCTATCGCCTTAGTTCAAAAAGCAAATAATGAATCAGCCCGAGCAGCGACTCTTAAGGCACTGTTTGTTTATCAATACTTTCAATCAGAACCTGCTTTAGCTATTTTTAAACAATTTGGATTTAAAGCCGTAAACAATGTTAACTGAATTCGAAATACAAGCGATTAGCCTAAGCTTAAAAGTTGCTTTCACAGCTATCAGCTTTAGCTTACCTATAGCGATTTTAACTGCTTGGCTATTGGCTCGCTGTCAATTTCATGCCAAGCCATTATTAGATGCTGTACTGCATCTCCCTTTAGTGCTACCTCCTGTCGTGATCGGGTATTTATTGCTTGTCAGTTTTTCTCCACAAGGCGCTATTGGATTATGGCTTAACAACACTTTTAACATTGATATCAGCTTTAGCTGGCAAGGTGCAGCACTGGCCAGTGCTATTGTCTCCTTCCCACTGATGGTAAGAGCAATACGCCTAAGTTTTGAAGCGGTTGATTATAAACTTGAGCAAGCGGCCAGCACTTTAGGCGCATCAAAATTCAAGGTTTTTTACACTATTACTTTGCCGCTTATTTCTCCTGGAATCCTCAGTGGTGTGATACTTGCATTTGCTCGCAGCTTAGGAGAATTTGGCGCCACTATCACCTTTGTATCCAACATCCCCGAAGTCACACGCACTATTCCCCTTGCCATGTACAGCTTTATTCAAACCCCAGGGGCTGAAGATCAAGCTCTGAGGCTTTGTATCATCGCTGTGATTATTGCGCTGTCAGCTTTAATTGCCTCTTACATTTTGGAGCTTAAAATGCGCCGCAAACTTTCAAGGAACTAACCACTGTGCTGATCGATATCACTCGCCAACTCAACGATTTCACCTTGCAAGTTAATGCACAACTTTCAACACAGGGAATTTGCGCTATTTTTGGCAGGTCAGGCTCTGGTAAAACCTCTTTGATCAATACGATTGCAGGCATAGACACACCTGACAGCGGTAGGATCTCAAGCATTGAAGATTGTTTTTTTGATAGCGAAAAAGGAGTTAACACGGCGGTTCATTTACGCCAAATTGGCTATGTTTTTCAACAAGCACGCTTATTCCCCCATTACAGTGTTGATGCAAATTTAAGGTATGGCTATGCACAAAAGGATGATCCTGATGGTCGTTTTTTCCAGCAAATACTAGTGCTCTTAGATATAACATCTTTGCTAAAGCGCTATCCAAATGAGCTTTCAGGCGGCGAGCAGCAACGTGTTGCTATCGGCAGAGCTCTACTGCGAAGACCAAAACTACTCTTAATGGATGAGCCTCTGGCATCTCTTGATTTACCGCGCAAGCAAGAGCTATTACCTTATCTAGCAAAGCTCAATAAAGTACTTAAGCTGCCCATCCTTTACGTGACACACTCTCTTGATGAAGTGCTTTATTTAGCTGATGAAATTTTACTGATCGATAAAGGGCAAAAATTACTTCACGATGATGTAGAAACAGTTTGGAATCACCCACTGATGCAGCCGTGGCTCAATCAAGACCGACAATCAGCCATATTACACGCCAGCGTGAAAGAGCATCACGAAAAATACCCACTAACGGCGCTTGCTTTAAGTCATGATCATCTACTTTGGGTGAGAAAAATTGACCAACCTTTGCAAAGCGCGATTAGAGTGCGCATCTACGCGAAAGACGTTTCCATAACGTTAAGCAGATTACCCGCTGAGCAAAGCAGCATCAGAAATGTATTTTTAACGACGATTGAGGAGATACAGACTAATTCACAAAATGTGCGTCTAAAGCTCGCTTTAGCTGATAATATTTTGTGGGCAGACATTACGCCTTGGGCACTTGATGATCTTAAGCTAAGTGTTAATCAACAAGTGTATGCACAAATAAAAGGCGTGAGCATTAATCACTCTGACTGGGCAAATATTTAAAGCGACTAAAAAAAGCTGGCAAGCTTTCTCTAACGCCAGCGTTTTTGGCTGCGACTTGATACACCCGCCATCTTAATCAATCCGGCGCGTGTATGAGCGTGACAAACCGCAATTGCCAGCGCATCTGCGGCATCTTCCTGAGGCAGCCCCGGCAGTTTTAGCATTCGCGCAATCATGTGCTGCACTTGAGTCTTATCTGCTGAACCTTTACCCACAACCGCCTGCTTTACTTTGCGAGCAGCATACTCATAAACCTCTAAGGACTGTTGAGTAGCGGCCACAATAGCGACCCCTCTTGCCTGCCCTAACTTCAACGCTGAATCAGCATTTTTCGACATAAAGACTTGCTCAATCGCAAATTCTTGGGGGCAGTACATCTCGATAACCTGATTAACACCATTGAAAATTTGATTAAGGCGATCAGCAAGATCTCCCTCTTTCATACGAATACAACCACTTGCTATGTATTCGTTTTTTACTCCAATGGCATTAATCACTCCGTAACCCGTTATCCGTGATCCGGGATCTATTCCCAAGATAATCACAGCAACGCCCTACTATTCATAGCGTTTATCACCATACTGCTACTCACAATATTCTCTAGGTACACGCTTTGTGACACCTGTGAACAAAGTGTAAGGAATAGTTGCTGCTGCATTAGCTACTTCTACCACATTAAGCTGCTCGCCCCACAACTCAACAACAGAGCCCACTGCAACATCATTGAGCCCAGTAACATCGACAGTGACCATATCCATTGATACTCTCCCTGCAATTTTAGCAGCTTGGCCTGCCACAATAATTGGCGAGCCATTACCTATATGTCGATCATATCCATCAGCATATCCAATAGCGATAGTCGCAATCATTCGCGCTTTATCGCATTTAAAGCTCGCTGCATAACCAACCGTTTCATTAACAGCAACCTCTCTTAATGCGATGACTTCTGTGGTGAATGTCATCGCAGGCTTTAGCTGCTGCGCAAACTCTTGAGGCACTTCAAAGGGAGAAGCTCCGTACATCATCAGACCCGCTCTGATCCACTGACGGTGAGATTTTTTATTCGATAAAATAGAGGGAGAGTTAGCAAAAGAATGATCTGCATCAATACCGGCTACAGCTTCATCAAAGCACGCTAACTGGCGAGCGCTCATATCATTATCTAGCTCATCAGCGCATGCCATATGTGACATAAACACGACATCAGCCACATTATCCATCGCTTTTAATTCATGATAAATAGCTTTCGCACTTTCTAAAGGCAAGCCCAATCTATGCATTCCAGAATCTATCTTAGGCCAAACATTAATTGCACATGACAGTTTAGCTTGGCGAATTTGATCAACTTGGAACTCAGAGTGCAAAGCCGTCCAAAAGTTATTTTCAGCAATAATCGGCAGTTCATCCGGGCTAAAGAAACCTTCAAGTAATAACACAGGTTTGATGATTCCTGCTTCTCTTAACTCTAGCGCTTCTTCAATACATGCGACACCAAAAGCATCAGCTGCATCTTCTAATTTTTTTGCCACTGCTACCGCACCATGCCCGTAAGCATCTGCTTTAATAATTGCAATAGCCTTTGACTCACTGGCGAGTGATTTCGCCAACTTAAAATTATGCTCTATTGCCGAAAGATTGATTTTCGCTTTTGCTGCTCTTGCCATCTATTTTTAACGCCTAAATTTAATAACATAAAACAAAAGAACGGCGATTAAAGTAAATTATCTTAATCGCCGTTCTTAATGAGCAGTCTTTCACTGATGGGAAAGCTGCCCTGTGACTACAAAATCTAAAGGTTTTACATCCAACGCCTAACTCAACACACTGCGATGTAAAATTTAAATTTAAGCCACTACCATTACTGCTTCGATTTCAATATCGACTGCTTTTGGTAGCGCTTTCACTTCATATGCAGCTCTTGCTGGATAAGGCTGATCAAAATAGCGTGCCATCACCTCATTTACACAAGCAAAATTTGAAAGGTCAACCATTAAAATGCTTAATTTAGCAATATCATTCATTGAACCACCGGCCGCTTCGCAAATCGCTTTCAAATTTTCAAAAACTCTTACTGCCTGTGCTTCAAAATCACCTTCAACAACTTCCATTGTTTTAGGGTCTAATGGAATCTGGCCAGAGATATAAACAGTACCACCCACCTTTACTGCTTGAGAGTAAGTACCGATAGCCGCAGGAGCCTGATCAGTTGAGATTACGCTGCGATTAGTCATTTTGCTTTCCTTATAATTATGAAAATCGTATCGATACGATTAGCGGTATCTGATACTAGTATTTAAATCTGATGTTAAGCATCGCTTTTAAGACGTCGAAAATACCCTGCAAAGTGCAGGATTACAATATAATTAATGAAAATTTAAAGGGTTATTGATGACTTTTTACCTTCTTACTCTAGATAATAAAAAATAACACCAGCAACCAACAAAGCAAAACGAATACCCAAACTTTTACTATCCAACTAGAATTATTTGTTGTTTTTAATTGCCAAATTAGGTTTAATTTATGTCTGATTAAGTGCTAGTTTAAACTGATCTAACCCATCAATCTAAGCTACCTAAAAACTAATGCCAACGATGAATAGCTATGCGAAAACTTGATAGAATTGATAGAAACATCCTACGTATCTTGCAAAATGACGGCAGGATTTCCTACACAGAGCTCGCTGATAACGTCGGGTTATCAACCACACCTTGTATCGAGCGTGTAAGACGCTTAGAGAAAGAGAAGTTCATCGAAGGCTATTACGCAAGATTAAGCCCCAGCGCACTCGGCTTTGATATGCTAGTTTTTGTTGAAATAGCCCTATCATATCAATCACCTGATGCATTTGAGACCTTTAACGAAGCAGTTAAATTACTCCCATACATCCAAGAGTGCCATTTAGTGTCTGGCGACTCTGACTATTTACTCAAAGCGCGTATCCGCGATATGTCAGAATACAGAGCTTTATTAGGTGAAATGCTACTTACCTTACCAGGGGTTAAGAACTCAAAAAGCTACATCGTAATGGAAGAAGTTAAAGAAGGCGTTGGACTTCCTGTTAAGGTTTAAGATCAATTTCTACCCATACTCCCCGCTTTTGATTTCTCCACCAAACCTGATGATAACCAAACATCTAGTTATCGCCAGGTTTAATCTACTCTCTTGCAATTTCAACACTCTATACTAGTCTATAAGCAATTAGCATATGGCTAGTAAAGCCTTAACCATACCTTGAACATGAACACAAAATAAACGTTATTTAAATAAAAAGTCGCTCTTCAGCAACAACACTATTTTCCGGCTAACTATTTATTAATAAAAGATTCTTTTTCTGAAAGTTTAGGAATTACTCCTATGTTTTTAAGAGCTACAATCGCGCAAAATTCATTTATAGAAACCAGCAAGGGATGCACCGGTTTCTAGTTAAGGAAGCAACAGAACTACTCATGGATGGAGTAGCATTGGCAAGGATGTCAAAAAAGTGTTTTAAATGAGGAAGCATTTAATACATTTTGTTATTACTCGCTGCAAGAGATAACAAACAAAACGTATAAGAGCTAGACAGGATGTCTAATTTTTCCAGGAATAGGAATACTCTATTACGCTGCTAAAGGAACTTAGCAGGATCAATATGGATGTTGAAAATAGGGCTCAGATAAGGATTTTGTCCTGGCCCTTTAATTTTTCCTGATAGTAATTGAGATCATAATAATTTAGGAAATTATCCTATGTTGTTGAGTAAGAATTTCAAGCACTATTACATGCAGGAGAGTTAGGAAGGATCCTATTAAATCCCAAGACGGGAACTCAATATGTTATTAAAGGATTTAATAGCATCGGCAAGGAAGTCGAAATCAAGGGCTCGAATATGGACATCATACGAGCCCTTTTATTTTGCCTAAAGAACTTCAGGCAAAGTAGATATTGCATTTAATTAATGCATTCTACAGCACTAGGCAAATATACAGATTTGTGAAGCATTTGCTTTTGATTAGAAAGGAATCTAGCAGTACAACAGCAAGTGTTAATTATCCTCGATGGACAGAGGGTATCGTCAAGGACGTCGAACGGAAGGGCTCACATATGGAAATCATACGAGCCCTTTTATTTTGCCTAAAATACCCCAAACTGATTTATTCAGTAACACTCTTCCTAAACCAGCCCTGTAATATCAAGCGCTAAAGAATGTGAGCAGTATTACATCTCACTAACTCTTAATACCTAAAGCACTCTCTAAGCGGCCTTGCTGCTAGCACATTACCGCCCTGTGAAATGCCTACGATTTATAACTTAGCGAGCAATTGCTCTAGCTTAATCTGATCAGCAACAAAACCTTCAATACCGGTTGTTAGCTTTTCGTTAGCCATCTTATCTGACTTTAACTCTTCCAAGAACGCCGCTTCCGTTATGCTAGCAGCTACTTTATCAGAGCTAGCTGTATCAACACTTAGCTTACGCTCTAATTGATCAGAAATGCTATCCAACTCTTGCATCAACTGCGGGCTGATAGTCAAACGATCACATCCCGCTAAAGATTGGATCTCACCAATATTTCTAAAGCTTGCACCCATCACAATCGTTTCATAGTTACTTGATTTATAGAAGTTATAAATACTCGCCACTGACTGAACACCCGGGTCATTTTCGCCACTGAAATCTTTCTCTGGGAAGCTCGCTTTATACCAATCTAAGATACGGCCAACAAATGGAGAAATCAAATACACACCAGCATCAGCACAAGCAGCCGCTTGACCAAAACCAAACAATAGCGTCAGGTTACAATTAATACCTTCTTTCTCTAATTGCTTAGCAGCTTGGATACCTTCCCAAGTCGATGCTGTTTTAATCAAAATACGGTCATTACTAATGCCCGCTTGATTATAAAGATCAATAATTTGATGAGCGCTATCTAAGGTTCCCTGTACATCATAAGAAAGTCTCGCATCAACTTCAGTGGAGATACGCCCAGGGATTATTTTCAAAATCTCTAAACCAATCAATACCGCTAATTTTTGCGTCATATTCGCTAGAATTTGCGAATCAGAACCACCTTGTGCATTAGCCCAGATTTTTGCTTCTGCTAATAATGGTGCATAAGCAGGTAAAGCACTTGCCTTCAGCAACAAGGATGGGTTGGTTGTTGCATCAACAGGTGTAAACTGCTTAATTGCCGCTATATCACCAGTATCTGCTACAACAGTGGTCATTGCTTTCAATTGGTCTAATTGACTTGCCATGCTCTTTTCCTTCTTTATAAAAATGCTTCTACTTTAGCAAACGCTTGATTCAGTACTTGAATACCTGCATCTTTCTTGTGTGCTTGCTCACTAATTACTCTTCTAAACTGCTTGCCCCCTCTAATGCCATGGAACAAACCTAGCATATGCCGAGTGATATAACTTAACGGCACGCCTAAGGCCATTTGCTCGGCAATATAAGGCAACATATTTTGCAATACTTGCTCTCTGCTAATCGCATCACATGTCTCGTTATAAAACAGTCGATCTACTTCAGCTAATATCACATAAGGATTTTGATAAGCTTCACGTCCAATCATCACGCCATCAATATGTGTTAGATGTTCTTGCATTTCAGAAACAGTTTTCACCCCACCATTGAGAATAATCTCTAAATGATCGAATGACTGCTTAAGCTTATAAACTCGCTCATATTGCAATGGCGGCACATCACGATTTTGCTTAGGGCTCAACCCTGACAATATTGCTTTACGAGCATGAACGATAAAGGTACGACACCCAGTTTGTTGAACTGTATCAACAAAACCATGCAGTAGCTCATCAGAATCTAAATCATCAATACCTAATCGGTGCTTAACTGTCACGGGTATTGAAACCGCCTGCTGCATTGCATCAATACAATCAGCCACCAATTGAGGGTGCCCCATCAAGCAAGCGCCGATCATATTATTTTGCACACGATCACTAGGGCAACCAACGTTCAAATTCACTTCGTCATAGCCGTAATCTTGCGCCATCTTGGCACACTCAGCGAGTTCTTGAGGGTTACTTCCTCCCAGCTGCAATGCGATTGGATGCTCTGATTGGTTATACGTCAAATGACGCTCTTTATCACCATGGATAAGCGCCCCAGTTGTAACCATTTCGGTATAAAGTAAAGTATTACGACTGATCATGCGGTGAAAGTGACGACAGTGGCGATCTGTCCAGTCCATCATAGGGGCAACCGAGATCGTTCTATCAAGTTCATCACTGACAGACTGCGTTGCTATTTTATCTAAGCTTTTCAATATTATAGTTCTGTAAAATTAGGAGTGTAATAGCCCAACGCTTTATTAAGTTCACTTTACAATGAATGATTGCGCGCTTTCGACTTCATGAAAAAACCAGCATTATATACTAAGAATTATCAACATTCGATGTGAGACTCTCCTTGAGAATTAGCTCTAGCAAATACCTTAAAAGCTCCCTTTCTTATGAAGAGCTACTCACATTGATCAAGCTCACTTCAACACACTAACTCTGGGAAGATTGTGCCCACAAATTGATACCAGATTCTTTGGCGTATTTGTCAATATCGAGTAATTGCTGCTCACTGAACTCAAGATTATCTAGCGCTTTCACGCTGCTTTCTAATTGCGCTACACTGCTTGCACCTACTAACGCACTGGTCACTTTGTTTTTCCTTAGTACCCACGCTATTGCCATTTGCGCAAGAGATTGACCGCGCTGTGATGCGATTGAATTTAGCGCATTGATACGATCTAAGTTTTCTTTGCTAAGTTGCTGTGTGGATAAAGATTTTCCTTGTGATGCGCGACTGCCTGCACCGACACCTTGCAGGTATTTATCAGTTAATAACCCTTGAGCAAGAGGTGAAAATGCAATTGAGCCGATTGATAGATCATCCAATGTATCGAGTAAACCATCAGTTTCTACCCAACGGTTTAGCATTGAGTAACTCGGTTGGTGAATGAGGCATGGTGTACCTAAATCATTGAGAATGGCAACAGCTTGTTGAGTGCGCTCAGCATTATAAGAAGATAACCCAACATACAAAGCCTTACCTTGCTTAACAATACTATCTAACGCTCCCATGGTTTCCTCTAGAGGCGTTTCTGGATCAAAGCGGTGCGAATAGAATATATCAACATAGTCTACTCCCATCCGTTGTAAGCTTTGATCAAGGCTTGAGATAAGGTATTTTCGGCTTCCCCATTCCCCGTATGGGCCTGGCCACATGTCGTAACCCGCTTTCGTTGAAATTAACAACTCATCGCGCAAACCTGCTAAATTAGTTTTTAACATATCACCCAAAAAGGACTCCGCAGCTCCGTAGGGAGGTCCGTAATTATTGGCTAAATCAAAATGGCAGATACCTAAATCAAACGCTTTACATAAAATATCACGAGCGGTTTGCCGATCAACATCTTCACCAAAGTTATGCCATAAACCCAGTGATATAGCAGGTAGTTTTATACCACTGCGCCCACAGCGATTGTATTGCATATTTTGATAACGATTTTCTAAAGGTGTATAAGCCATTGTGTGATCTCTTCTTTTTATAATTAGCGAGTAGTGAGCCTCTTTATAAACTGCAAGTAACGAAGATTTTCTATCAGGAACTAAAGAATATAGCGGAGTGTATAAAACAGCAAATGAGTATTATGCTGCTGATTTAGATGTTGTGAAACTTTAAACAGTGCGCTCTAACAAAGAGCGACACCTGTAGACAACAATGAAAGGTGCTGACTTTTTAAGTTCTGCTATTAAGGTAAGCTTTGTACACAATTGCGGCCGTTATTTTTCGCCATATACAGGGCTTTATCGGCGCGCTCTACCAAATGGTATAAAAGCTCAGCCCCCTTTGACATAGATACGCCAAATGATGCAGTAACTGGAGGTAGTTTCTCACCTGTTCGCTTATTGCTTAAAGCAATGCTTGAGAGTTTTTCACGCAGCTTTTCTGCAATTTTCACGGCCTTTGAAATATCCATACGTGGACACAGTAATGCAAACTCTTCTCCGCCAAAGCGTACAGGCACTAACGGTTTTTGGCACTCTGATTTTAATAGTTGACCTACAAACTTAAGCACTTGATCCCCCATAAGATGACCATGGGTGTCATTGAAAACCTTAAACTTGTCGATATCAATCATTATTAATGAGATTTCTTGCTGTTGGTTTTCTTCTATAAAATTATGATAAATAGTTTCAAATTCACGTCGGTTGCTAAGCCCTGTTAACGCATCTGTATTGGCTTGCTGGCGACTTTCCGCTAGTTGTTTTTTAAGAGAGTTAATCTCGGATTGCGCCGCATTCATTTCACCTTGAAAGCTGTCATTAATGCGACAAAGCGCATTGGCATTTTCACTTAACTCGCTCAACAAAGCTGATTGATCATCAGCTAACTCGCAACCTGCTAACGAGACGATGTTGTCACTTATCGCACTGGAGAAATCGTTGCTCTGTTTAGCAGTTTGGCCAATAGATTCAGATAAGTTATCAACCAAGACATCGATCGCTTTTTGAAAAGTATCGCGCTCTTGCTCTTGTTTCTCGTCCTTTTGAATAATGTATTTGAGTAACAATGACTCACTCATTTCAGGCGGGCAGGTTTCAAAGCGGCTAATAATGTAGTCAAGTTCGTTATTCAGCTCAGGGAACTGTTTAGAATAGTAGCTGTACCATAAGGTAAAATTGAAAGGGTTTGGGACTATGTTGTGTTTAATCATTTTAGGAACAGCTTGTCGTAAATATACCGCTGCTTCATTGGCATCTTCTTTAAAGATCATTGTTAAGCCTCAAATAAAACATTAAAACAACATCAACGCACTAGCTGAGCAGCGTTTGATACTAAATATTTTGAGCATAATGACGGACACTTTCTATCTTAATAAAAATATCAAAATCATCTCTATTACAAGACAGATTTTAATACACAAATGGATTTCTTCAATAGATACTGCCACTTATGTTTAATTTAGCCTTCATATCACGCCATTGACAACAACCCAGAGTCTACCATTTATTAATAATAAATAAATGCCAGAGATCTAAATTTGACAATAAAAAGGCTTTGCAACTTAGCTTTACTCGTTTTCAACTTTCCATCACTTTTTGACCTGCCAGCCTTCTCCCCAAAACATCGTTGCAAATTTAACTTTTGCACGATGCAATTGTTTTTATCTTTTGCATGCCAGTGTAGAATGCGCCCTTTCAGCTTTTTAACTTCACTAATTTGATAGAAGATTACTTATGAGCCTTTCTGATACCAACGTTGACCCAAATGAAATCGCTAAATTTGAAGAGCTAGCCAGCCGTTGGTGGGATAAAAATAGTGAATTCAAACCTCTACATGACATCAACCCTTTGAGAGTTGGGTACATTGATCGTTTGGCATCACTGGAAGGCAAAAAGGTATTAGACGTTGGTTGTGGCGGCGGTATTCTCAGCGAATCAATGGTGCAAAGAGGCGCTGATGTCACAGGAATCGATCTCGGTGACGCTCCACTAAAAGTAGCTAAACTTCACGGCCTAGAAAGCGGTTTTAAGGCAAAATACCAAAAGATTTCTGCTGAACAAATGGCGCAGGAACACCCTGAAGAGTTCGATGTTATTACTTGTATGG
This sequence comes from uncultured Oceanospirillaceae bacterium, assembly GCA_937136055.1. Taxonomy (GTDB): domain Bacteria; phylum Pseudomonadota; class Gammaproteobacteria; order Pseudomonadales; family Balneatricaceae; genus Rs1. Next base: position 18,633 of record CAKZOD010000119.1, read on the forward strand.
AAATGCTTGAGCACGTACCAGATCCAAGCTCTATCGTGAATGCTTGCGCAAAAATGCTAAAGCCTGGTGGCACACTCTTTTTCTCAACGATCAACCGCAACCCTAAGAGTTACTTATTCGCGATTGTCGGCGCTGAGCATGTTCTCAAATTAGTGCCTAAAGGCACCCATGAATTCAAGAAGTTTATAAAGCCTTCTGAGCTTGCCACTTGGATTCGTAACAGCGACTTAAAAATACAAGATATGGTTGGTATGACCTACAACATAGTGACCAACGAATACCGCCTCGATGAAAATGATTTAGACGTAAACTACATCGTTTGCGTGCAACGTAACAGCTGATTCAATAACGCTTTGACGAGTGCCCAACGAGATTTATATGAAACAACTTGATGCAGTGTTATTTGATTTAGATGGAACCTTATTAGACAGCGCACCTGATTTTTTATTAGTGACTAATCAGATGCTCACTAAACGCAATAAGCCGGCACTGACACTAGAGCAATTACAGTTTCAGGTATCAAATGGCGCCAGAGCGATGGTGCGCTTTGCATTTGAAGATGCTACACAAAGCCAATTTGAAGAACTCAAGCAAGAGTTTCTCGACACTTACCTAGCCTGCATTAACCAACGTGCACAGCTGTATCCCGGCATCGACAGCCTGCTGAACTACCTTGAAGAGAATAATATATCCTGGGGCATTGTAACTAACAAACCGGCATTATATACCGAGCACGTTGTTGAGCATTTTGGCTGGCAAAACCGTGCAGCAGTAGTTATTTGCCCTGATCATGTAAAGCAGACAAAGCCTAACCCAGAGCCTTTGCATCTCGCTTGTAAAAAGCTCAATACCACGACCGATAAGTGTATTTACCTAGGTGATCACATAAGAGATATCCAAGCCGCACAAGCGGCTAAAATGCACAGTGTTGGCTGCGAATATGGCTATCTAAATGAAGATGAGCAAGCTGATACATGGGGTGCTAATCACCTCGTAAAAACGCCTTTAGCAGTGATTGATTACCTCAAGCAATTACAACACTTATAAACCGCCACCTTTATATCAACAACCCACATAACGTAGGACTTAAATATGTTTGATTACACAGCCCCCCAGCAACTTTTAAAAGACAAGGTCATCATGGTGACAGGTGCTGGCGATGGTATTGGACGTGCTGCAGCAATTACTTATGCACAACATGGCGCCACCGTTATTTTGTTGGGCAAAACACTTGAGAAGCTGGAAGCTGTGTATGATCAAATTGAAGCTTTAGGAGCTCCACAAGCTGCGATAATTCCTCTTGATTTATCAACGGCAACTGAACGTGAATATATCGAATTAACCGATAATATCGACTCTGAATTCGGCCGCCTCGACGGTTTATTACACAACGCCAGTTTACTCGGCATGCGCACCCCGATTGAGAACTATGATCCCATCACATGGGAAAAAGTTATGAAGGTCAATGCATACGCTCCTTTCATTCTTACTCAAAATTTACTGCCTTTATTGCGCCTCAGTGAAAATGGCACTATCGCTTTCACTTCATCCAGTGTGGGTGTGAAAGGCCGTGCATATTGGGGAGCTTACAGTGTTTCAAAGTTTGCGACTCAAGGCATGATGGAGATACTAGCGGATGAACTCGAAAACACCAGCAATGTACGTTGCAATTGTATCAATCCAGGCGCCACTCGCACGCCAATGCGCGCGCAAGCATACCCAGGGGAAATTCCTGAAAACAATCCAACCCCTGAAGAGATTATGCCCGTTTATTTATACCTTATGGGGAACGATAGCTTGAATATCAGTGGCCAAACCTTTAATGCTCAAAGCTAATTATTAACCTGATAACAAAGCAGTTTTATGCGCACCTTTATTATTTGAATTAAATAAATGTGCGCATAGTTATTTCCTTATCCTTACCTCTATCTCCTGCTCCTATTTTCTATCTGCCCTTGATTTCAATAATCACGCCTGTGGTGACTAAAAGCACTTATTGGACATTCTACTAATGTTAGATATTTGGATTAGAGCTATTTAGTAATACAACTATTAGAAATACAGATATTGCACATTATAATTTCTAATTATTTTTCATGTTTTTGCTCAAAAAATAGCTAATTTCGCTCTACTATTAAAATTAGTAATACTAGGTCATCAGAAATACATTTTCTTGTTGTACCTTCATCAATTCTTGCTAGCATGCTTGCATTGAAAAAATACAGCTCGTTATCTGTTTCAATATAAACACACAACGCTACAACAGGTTCACAAAAACAATAAAGAGTAGTACTGGCATAGCGAATCTCTAGCCCTCGCTTTCTTTGCAATAGATATAAAAAAGAAAATCGTTATAACCATTACTTTTTTCATGTCTAAAAACAGTTCCACTTTGCTCAAAAACAGCTTTAAGTATCAAGTTGGATGGCAATAAAATAGCGCGTATCAGATAACAAGTTGTGATAAATTTGATCCCTATAAGCACTGCTCAGATCGAGATCAACTGAGATAAGAATTCAAACAAATATTAGTTTTCAGCGATTATAAAGGCTTAAAAGATGATGAATCCCAGAGACGTTAAAACAATTAAAGATGCGAAACGCATAGTAGAAGAACGTGGTTTAAAACACGTTAAAGTGGGTCTATTCGATATAGACGGCGTTATGCGCGGCAAGTACATGAATAAAGATAAGTTCTTCTCAAGCCTCGATAGTGGCTTTGCATTCTGTGACGTCGTTTTGGGCTGGGATTCCAATGACCAACTTTATGAAGATGTCGGTATTAAGTACACGGGCTGGCACACAGGCTACCCCGATGCACCGGTAAGAGTAATCCCAGATACCTGTAGAGATCTTCCTTACGAGCCAGGTATGTTGCTTTTTGTTTGCGAGTTTGCACAAGAGGCTAGTAAAGTATGCCCGCGCAACACATTAACACGTGTTCTAAATAAAGCAGATGAGATGGGTTTCTCAGTAAATTCAGCCTTTGAATATGAATTCTTTTTATTCAATGAAACACCAGATTCAGTACGTGAGAAAAACTACCGTAATCTAAAGCCTATTACTCCGGGTAATTATGGCTACTCTATGCTGCGAAACTCAACTCATGCTGATCTATATCACAGCATTATGGATTTTTCAGAAGAGATGGATTTCCCTATTGAAGGGTTACACACTGAAACAGGTCCGGGGGTTATGGAAGCGGCACTTGCTGTGTGTAACGCAAAAGATGCTGCCGATAAAGCAGCTCTATTTAAAACCTTTACAAAAATCTGGGCACAGAAAAACGATATAATGGCGACCTTCATGGCTAAGTGGTCAAATGACTACCCAGGCCAATCAGGTCATATCCACGTTTCTCTCGATCATAAAGATGGCTCAGGCTCTGCATTTTACGATCCAACCAAGCAACATAACATGAGTGATACACAACGCCATTTCTTAGCAGGTTTACAGCATTTAATGCCTGAATTCTTGGCGATGATGGCACAAAGCATTAATGCATATTCACGTTTAGTGCCTGGTTTTTGGGCACCAACGGATGCAACGTGGGGAGTTGAGAACCGTACAACGGCACTGCGTATTATTCCTGGGTCCAGCAAATCACAGCGTCTAGAGTTCCGTTTAGGCTCTGCTGATGCAAACCCATACATCGCTCTAGCTGCAATGCTAGGCGCTGGCCTTTACGGCATAGAAAATAAAATGGAGCCTCACGCTCAAGTAAAAGGCAATGCTTATGATCAGCAACATGATGCTGCACTGTCTTTACCGCAATCTCTAAGTGCTGCAGCTTTTGCATTTAAACGCTCTGAAGCTGCACGTAGCTTATTTGGCGATGAGTTTGTTGATCACTATGCAGCGACTCGCGAGTGGGAGCAAAGAGAATTTAATAAGCATATTACCGATTGGGAAATGGCTCGCTATTTCGAAATTATCTAATTTGTAGAAAATTAGTCGACAGCAAAGGTCACTCTGCTTCCAATTTAACCATTGATAGCCTCCTCTTCTTAGGAGGCTTAATCACATATTGTAGATACTATTATGAGCAACTTACAAACCACAATTTCACCTATCGATGGCTCTAGCTATGTCACACGCGAACTCGCGACAGCTGAGCAAATAGAAACTTGCATTAGCAAAAGCGCAGCGGCGCAAAAGCAGTGGAAAGCGACGCCTGTTGAAGAGCGAGCAGCACTTTGCAGTAAAATGGTTGATGCATTTGTCGCCAATAAAGAAGTCATCGGTGAAGAGCTAGGCTGGATGATGGGCCGCCCTGTTCGCTATGGTCAAGGTGAAGTAGCAGGCATGGAAGAGCGTGCTCGCCATATGATTGAAATTGCACCTAAAGCATTAGAAACGGTGCAACTAGACGAGAAAGAAGGGTTTACTCGCTATATCAAGCGCGAAGCGCTAGGCGTTGTGTTTGTAGTTGCCCCTTGGAACTTTCCTTACCTCACTGCTATCAATGCAATTATGCCAGCGCTTATGGCTGGCAACACCGTGATTTTAAAGCACTCAGCGCAAACACCATTATGTGCAGAGCGCTTAGCACAAGCATTTGAAGCAGCAGGATTACCGCAAGGAGTATTCCAATACATGCACCTTTCTCATGCAGATACTGCAAAAGTTATTCAAAATGAGCATATCGCACACGTCTGCTTTACAGGATCTGTTAGCGCGGGTGCGAGCATTGAAAAATCTGCCGCGGGTCGTTTCATTGGCCTAGGCCTTGAACTAGGTGGTAAAGACCCTGCATACGTAAGAGCGGATGTAGATCTTGATCAAGCAGTAGACACTGTCATTGACGGTGCATTCTTTAACTCTGGCCAATCTTGCTGTGGGATCGAGCGCATCTATGTAGATGCTAGCATCCACGATGCATTCATCGAAAAAGCAACAGCTATCATCAATGGCTATAACTTAGGCCCTGCCAATGATCAAGCGACAACGTTGGGTCCTATGGTAAAGGCCTCTGCTGCTGATTTTGTCAGATCTCAAATTGATGAAGCGGTTAAGCAAGGCGCCACCAGCCATATTGATGAAAGCGCTTTCCCAATGAGCAAAGCAGGCACGCCGTATTTAGCACCACAGTTATTATCAAACGTGACACACGAGATGCGTGTTATGACTGAAGAGTCTTTCGGCCCTGTTGTAGGTGTACAGAAAGTAGAATCAGACGAGCAAGCTATCGCGCTGATGAATGATTCAGAATTCGGTTTAACCGCTTCTATTTTCACTAAAGATATTGAAACCGGTATCGCTTTGGGTGAGCAGTTAGAAACAGGGACATTCTTTATCAACCGCTGTGATTATTTAGATCCTGCGCTTGCATGGACCGGTGTTAAGAACTCAGGCCGTGGCTGCACTTTATCAAGCCTAGGTTATGAGCAGCTGACGCGCCCTAAGTCTTTCCATATCAAAACACAATAATAGTGTTTGCTTAAATAATATTACAAGAAACGGTTTATCCCCGTGCTCAGTTTTTAACAGCACAGGCGAGCAAAAATTGGAGATCACAATGTCTTACCAAAACTTAAGTGGCAACTGGAACTACCCGAACAATTTGCGCACCGGCGCAGGTCGAATCAGCGAACTTGCTGATTGCTGTAAAGAGCTAGGCATGTCTGCCCCACTTCTGATTACTGATTCAGGATTAGCAGATTTGCCTATGGTCCAAAATGCCATACAAAGCTGTATTGATGCAGATTTAAGCTGCGGCTTATTCAGCCAAATTAAGAGCAATCCTAACGGCGAGAACGTAATGGACGGTGTAGCCGCTTACCATGCTGGCAACCACGATGGCGTCATCGCATTTGGTGGAGGCTCAGGTTTAGATGCCGCTAAAGCTATTGCACTAATGGTTGGCCAAGACTTGCCATTATGGGATTTTGAAGATGTCGGTGACAACTACCTAAAAGTTAACGAGGCAGGTGTAGCACCTATCGTTGCAGTACCAACAACCGCAGGTACTGGCTCTGAAGTGGGAAGAGCATCTGTGATCACGGATGAAAGTGCACACGTTAAGCGCATCATTTTTCACCCAAAAATGCTACCGACTATCGTATTGCTAGATGCTGAATTAACGGTTGGCCTACCTCCTCATATTACAGCCGCTACCGGTATGGATGCTCTATCACACAATATTGAAGCTTTGTGTTCACCTTTTTACCACCCACTAGCAGAGGGGATTGCTGTTGAAGGTATCCGTTTGGTAAAAGAGTACTTACCAACGGCTGTCAGCGATGGCAGTAACATCGAAGCCAGAACACAAATGATTGTAGCATCAATGATGGGCGCAACCGCCTTTCAGAAAGGCTTAGGCGGTATGCATGCACTCGCTCACCCTTTAGGTGCTTTATATGATGCACACCACGGATTATTAAACGCGATTCTAATGCCTTACGTGCTTAAAGCAAACGAGAGCGCAATCACAGAGAGAATTGAGCGCGTTGCACGTTATATTGGCTTAGAAGACAGCTCATTCAACGGCTTCTTAAACTGGGTACTTGAAATGCGTAGCAGCTTAAATATCCCACATTCTTTAGCAGAAATTGATATTGACGAATCTCAACAAACACTTGTTGCGGTGATGGCAACTGAAGATCCTTCAGCGGGCGGCAACCCAACTAAGTTCACTAAAGAGCAGTATCAACAAGTGTTCATCAATGCTGTTAAAGGCAATTTATAGTAGATTTTCAGCCTAAACATCCTCAGTGTAAAGCGATGTTACACTGAGGAATTCTCCACAAAAGTGAGTACATTAGATGCGAATTGGTATATTAATTTGTGATCAAATTCGACCAGAGTTTGAAGGTCAATTTGATGACTACCCGGTCATGCTTGAGCAGATGATGCTCAAAATAGACAGTACCCTTGAGTTTACTTTTTACCAAGCTTTTAAAGGCCAACTTCCAGAGAGCGTCGATGAATGCGACGTTTACCTCACCACTGGCAGTAAACATAGCGTCAACGATGAGCTGCCTTGGATCGAAAATTTACTGCAATTTGTCTCTTTACTCGATACACATAAGAAAAAACTGGTGGGGATATGCTTTGGCCACCAGCTCATTGCAAAAGCATTAGGTGGTTCTGTGAGTACCTCAGAGAAAGGCTGGGGAATCGGTGTTGCTTTTAACCAGGTGACTCAAGCGCAAACTTGGATGGTGGATGAAAGTAATCAAGCACCTAGCGGTTTAGATATTGTGGTAAGTCATAAAGAACAAGTTGATCAGCTGCCTGCGCATACACAAGTCGTTGCTAGTAGCACTTTTTGCCCTAACTTCATGATCCAAGTTGAAACACACATGCTGGGTATTCAAGGGCACCCTGAGTTTTCAACGGATTACTCTATGGCATTAACGAACACTCGCTTAGACCTTATCCCTGCTAACAGAGTACGCGAAGGTTTTAATTCTTTGAGTGCACAGGTAGATGATCTTAAACTGGCCACTTGGATTCTAAACTTCTTCAAAGGCCTGTAAGCACTTATTGATTATCACTGGCGTTGGCGAATAATATTATTCGCCAACCTTTATATCTTCTGCTAACCAAGGAAAATCTGCGGTGAGCACATCGACATAGCTCTCACTTAATATACGCTTACAGTCCCGTGCAATAGCACCGGGTAAGTCACCTAATTCATGCTCTCTACTTATTAAACTAATTTGTCTGCCTAATTTATTATCAAGGGGAATTAACTGCACTTGATGCTGGCGAATACCACTTTGAAACAAACACAAAGGCGTAGTAATGGTGCAACCAATACCAGAGGCTACCGCTGATACTACTGCAAAAGAGTTATCTAGCTGCAAATGAGAGACAGGATCTAATTGATTACGGCGCAAGTATTTTTCTATTTGCTGACCAATTAAAGTGCCCGATGAATAGCGAATTAGGTTGAGCTGCTGTAACACACTTGCTGTATCACGAGGTCCTTGATAATCATTTGGTACTGCCAGTACAAAAGGCTCACTTAAGATTTCGTGACGTAATAAGCCTGAATAGTCATCTAAAGGATCGTCTGAAATTGTGATGTCGACTTGTTTCGACAGAAGCATATGAGAGTGTAAGTGGGATTGACCGGACACCACACTCCAATTCTGGGTGCGATTTTTAATCACGTCAATTAAAGGCTTGCCAACAGCAGTGACGATTGAATCGACCAAAGCCACTTTTACATGCCGTAATAATTTAAAATCAGCTCTGCGCATTTCAAGGCTGGTCATCTCAGCGGCGGCTAGGATGCTTTGCGCACGGTCATAAAAAAAGCGCCCTGCGGTTGTGACTCCCATAGGTCTTACGCTTCTGTCCATAAGCTCAATACCGAGAGATTCTTCTAACTGAGCGAGGATTTGGGAGACCGACGATTGGCTGAGTGCAAGGCGTTTTGCAGCTTCTGTTAAATTACCTGTTTCAACAACTAACACAAAAGCAGTTAACGTTTTTAGCTCAAAACCGAACGATGAAGACATATTTACTTTCCTGAAAAATCAATCACTAAAGACTCACACAGAGGCATTAGATTACCTTAAAACCGATTAATTAAACATGAAAAATGCGCCTATACCGGACTACTTACACTCTCATCTTCATCCACAACAACTTCTTTAAAAACAGGTGCTATTTTAGGTAATTCAATACTAAACACAGTGCCTTTACCCATTTCAGATTCCACCCAAATACGTCCACCGAGAATACTGGTAATAATATTATGCACAATATTAAGACCCAAACCTGTACCGCCAGAACCGCGACGAGTTGTGAAGAAGGGTTCGAAAATTTTATCGATATTAACTTCCGATATACCTCTGCCGTTATCCGTAAAGGTAATCAGTACTTTTTCATCGTCTACAGCGGAAACGTCAATGCTAATAATGCCTTTTTCGCTGTCCCCATAACCGTGAGTAATTGCATTTGTCGTTAAATTTGTAATAACTTGCGCAAGAGAGCCCGGATAGCTATCGAGCTTTATATCCGCTGGAACATATTGATCTATCTGATGCTGTTTATAGGTAGGCGCTAAGGTTGCTAGCAATTCACTAATCATTACATCCAAGTCAAACGAGCGCCTTGTAGAGCTCACTTGATCCGCCGATACTTGTTTAAAGTTCTGTACTAATACAGAGGCACTTTCAAGCGTGCGCCCCATCAACACTGTAGCCTCACCAACGCGAGAAACAAAATGATCTAAAGCAGACTTGGTCAACTTGCCTTCTTCTAGCAAATTATCAATCTTTTTAAACTCGATCTCCAACGCTGAATTCACGGTCACACTAATGCCAATTGGGGTGTTTATCTCATGGGCAACACCTGCAACCAAGCGACCGAGTGATGCAAGCTTTTCTGTCTCAACAAGCGATTGCTGTGCATACTTTAAATCTTTAAACGCTTCTTCCAGTTTGTTATTACTCTCTTCAAGGCTTTGAGTACGGGTAGCTACTTTTTCTTCTAGCTGGTTGTTCAAGATTGTTAGCTGCTGCTCCGCTGTTTTAAGCTGCGTAACATCCTGACCAAAGCCAATCATGAAACGTACTGTGCCGCCATCGTAAAAAGGCGTAAAGCTCCAGATCAATGTATTATTTTTATCCGTGCTTTTATTCAGGCTAAGCTCAACCGCTTCAATAGACTGAAACTTCTTCAGTGCGATACTTAATGAATCTTGAAGCTGATCTTCAACAAAAATAGATGTCCAATCTTCCCCAATGATATTTTCAACCGCCACACCACTGATCTCAGAACCCGCTGAGTTTGTTGAATCTATAGTTAAATCGCTATTTAGGCAGCAGATGATGGTGTTTGAATAGTTGATAACAGTTTTAGAGAAATCGCGCTCGTAAGATAGTTTTTCATTCACAAGCTGCCTGGCATTAAATTCAGAAACGGTTTTCGCTCGAGCAAAGTTAAAAGCATCTGCTAATTCATCGAGCTCGTTATCCTGCTTACGATCTGATCTACCGTCTAATAGTAATGGCTGCTCTAGGCCGTCTGGGCTTGATGTTCGAATATAATCCACCATCTTAACGAGGTGTCTAATAACGACCTGATGGACGAGTGCCAAAATAAGAATGGATAATAAAAGAGATATAATAATTTGGCTGGTAATGGCATAAATAACTTTATCAATAAGCCTTGCATGCACCCCAGCTAAGGATGCGTATATTTCTAACTGACCTACTTCAGCGCCTTGATATTCAAGTCTAAAGACTCGACCAAAAGACTCATCTTCTGGAAGCTCTCCCACTTCCGAAAGTACATGATTAACATTCTCTATTGTCTCGCGAATCCTGACATACTGGATATCGGGGAACTCAAGAATCCCATCAATTTGAACCGCTATTTGCGCCTCGTTTAAATTCCACACACTAACGGCGACTGATTGGCCAAAACTGGTATAGATATTATCAATATTCTCGAGTATCTGATCTTTATCTGTTAAATACTCTTTGTATAAACTAAAGCCTGTGGTGAATACCGCAAATAGAAAGTTACATAAAATAATGAAGAACAATAGTCGATAGGACAATCCTTGCTTAGGTATTAAGTTACTTGTTAACCTACTCATATCCGTGATTTTCCCTTCTCTTAATACGCGCAATTGATATTCAATGCTCTAATCAGCATTTCGTGCTCTAAAAGGATTCAATAATGCCAGTTTAGAGCGCACAATACTCAATAATTTATTTTTATGACACCGCCACCAAGTGTTATATTTTTGCGACAGCCCATACCCTGCATTATAAGCACAAAAGATTACTGAACAAAAGATGATTAAACTAAGTCCTTACATCATTATTGATGAGCAACAAATTGAATTAAACGCTATTCGCGCTCAAGGTGCTGGCGGACAAAATGTCAATAAAGTATCCAGTGCTATCCACTTGCGTTTCAATATCCAGCAATCAACCTTGCCCCCTGTATATAAAGAGCGCCTATTAGCACTTTCAGATAAGCGTATCACGAAAGATGGCATTATTATTATTAAAGCACAACAGCATCGCACCCAGGATATGAACAAACAAGATGCATTGGAGCGCTTAGAAGCTCTTATTCGCTCCATTATGTGGGCAGCTAAAACCAGAAAAGCCACCAAGCCTACAAGAAGTTCACAGCGAAAACGCCTTGATAGCAAAACCAAACACGCCAAACTTAAAGCTTTAAGGCGAAATAAGTTTGATTAGTACCTGAATCCGTGACTTCAATGTGAGAACAGAGTGTAAGATATTGGTTTTACAGTGGAATTGAAAAATCTGAGCTGCACCCTAAGGTTCAGCGGGCATTTTTATAACCGCTGTAGAATCAAGAGCTTGCATTATGTGGTGCAGTGAAGTCACTGATTCAGGTAGTAATGTAGTTTAAATGATCAAATGGTTTCAGGAAACAAAACCGCTGCTTGATTGGGCTCCCAAGGTACGTATTTATTCATAATGCCTTTAAAGAGTGGAGAGTCTATCCACACTGCTAACCATTTTTGTAAATAGGGATAAGGCGCTTGTTCAAACCATGCTTTATCAACATGCGCAAACTGGCGCACAAAAGGAAATATAGCAGCATCAGCCAAACAAGGTGTCTCTTCGAACAAGTTATCGTTTGCCGCTAAACGCTGTTCTAATTGCGCCAAAAACACTACTGCTTGCTCACAGTAATAAGCTTGACTGTGAGAAGGGTGACGATCAGCGTACTTATATTTATCCAACCAAGGCTTAAATTCATTATCACATTGATTGATTAAAGCTAGCTGTTCATCCACATTCTTTAACCAAGTATGCTGAGCACTTTGATGTAGCGCCCAAAGCATAATATCTAAACTCTCATCGATAACTTGACCATCATTTAGTACCAACACTGGCACCGTTGCTTTCGCCGATACATCAATCATCGCTTGGGGTTTATTTTTAAGAACAACCTCACGCAGCTCAAGCGTTTGACCTGTTAACTCAGATGTATAACTAATCGCTAAACGCGCACGCATCGCATAAGGACAACGGCGAAAACTAAATAAAATATGACGATTCACTGATATACCTACTATGTTTAACCTGACACGCGTTCAGGGTAAAGTGAAAATTTATGCTGCACGGCTTTGTTCTTTTCATCACTTTTTTGATCTGCTAACCACTGTTTTCGCTCAGCCTGTAACAACACCTTAAACTGCTCTTTAGACCAAGTTTGTTGCTCTGAATACTGGGCCGATTGTTGAGTGGATTGAGGGGTAGATTGCTGAGCAAATAACGACTGCTGTAAATAATCAGCCTGCTCTTTAAAACCGGCTTGAGACCACTGATCAAGCTTTAAACAACTCGACCAACGCTGCAGCTGCTGGTAAATCTTGGCAGGACTATCTTGCTCACAGGCCCTAAGCAATAAATCAAATTGCTGCTGCTCCAGATCGATTTCTTGTGGCTGTGTTTGCAAAGCTTGATCAGCCTTCTTTTGTCTTTTCCAAAAAAGCAGCAAAACTAGAAAAGCTATCACCAGCGCACTGACTATATTACTCGCGATTAGCCAATAATTAACAGGGTTCTCAACATACACTTTTTCAAGCTTTATTTTTTCACGAAGAGCTTCTTTAGGTGCTACTTGTACCTCTTCTTGCTTTGCTTGCGTTTCGCCTGTGAGCGACGTTGAAGTTTTATCACTCGCTGCATTAGTTACCTTTATCGTTCTCGCAGGTAGCCTTGCTGTTTGAAACTTTTGCTCCGTTGCATTCCACCATTGATACTCAATAGCAGGCAGCTCAACAGAACCTGGTTGGGTAGGAACAATAGCAAACTTACGGCTACGCTGAATAAATACACCGTTTGCTGTTTTTTGCTCATTTTTATCAGCAGCTTCTGGGTATATTTTTAAACCAGCCATTTCAGGCATTACTATAGCAGGCACCGTTTGAGCTAGCGCGCCTTTTATATTCAGATTAATCTCACGGGTAAGTGAATTCCCTACTTCAACACTTTGCAGATTTGTAGGCCATTTTTCAGAAAGCACTAAATCATCCGCGACAATAACGTTGTTAGAATTTTTTAGCGCTGTGATAGGTATTTGCAGTGCTTTTGAGCGCAAAGTGACAGCTCTACCTTGTCGTGCACTGAAAAGCGAGTTTCGCCCCATCCGCACAGAAACTTGCTGTGCAGGTATCTCTAATACACCTTCTTCAGTTGGAAACAGCGCATAACTTATCTCAAAAACTCCATATGGCTTACCTTGAATTTGTGTTTCATATTCCTTATTTTCTAAGCGAATGACTTTAGCATTGGCTAAATCAAGCTCAGTATTTTGTAGATTATTAACATACTTTGCATAGAAGAATTTTAAAGTGAGCAGCACTTGTTCATTCACTTTTAGCTGCTCTTTATTCGCACTTAACTGCAGTTTGAAATCTAAATTATCAGCACTTTCTATCACTGCTTTTTTTACCTTGATGATAATTTTTTGGCTGCTCACGCCTTCTATTGTGAAATCGGGGATCTCTACATCCCCTAATTGCTTAGCTTGTAATTGCAATTGCCAAACGACACTTTGAGTACTAACACCATTGATATTTTGAATGTTATGACTCACATTTTTGCTGAGGATATCAAAACTCTTTTCCAATACAGAAAAATCAGGTTGATTTAACGAGCCCAAATCCTTTGCCTCTAACTGAAGCGTGAAAGTATCAGCAATACTAATCACATTTCGATCAACACTTGCCACTAAACTCTCAGCTTTTGTGAATGTTGATATACACAGCATCAATACAATGCAGATTGAATTTAAAGTACGGTTAACTATTTTCATTTTATTACCAACGTTGCTCTTCTACTGGTTGCCACTCACCTTTCATATAAGCTTGGCGCTTCTTTTCAAATTCATATTTCAATTTGTTGCGCATCAAACGGCTAGAGTCCTCAGGCAGTTGTCCTAACCAATTCTCTAGTTCCTGCTGTTTGTGTTGCTGCTCTTCGCTCATTTCAGCTTGAACAGCCTCAGCTTTTTGCTGCTCCTCATCTTGAGGTTCTTTTGCCTCATCTAACGCTTTTTGCTGTTTTTCCGCTTGTTCTTTTTTCAGTTGCTCTAACTTTTCTTGATCCTTTGACTGCTGCTCTTTCGAATCTTGATCTTGCGAATCTAGATCTTGCGAATCTTGATCTTTCGAGTCTTGATCTTTCGAGTCTTGATCTTTCGAGTCTTGATCTTTCGAGTCTTGATCTTTCGAGTCTTGGTCTTTCGAGTCTTTATCTTTCGAGTCTTGATCTTTCGAGTCTTGATCTTTCGAGTCTTGATCTTTCGAGTCTTGGTCTTTCGAGTCTTGGTCTTTCGAGTCTTGCTCTTTCGACTGCTGTTCTTTCTCTTTTAATAATTTCTCTATCAATGCTTTATTTGCTTTTGCATCCAAATCAGAAGGAGCCAATAATAAGGATTTATCATAGGCCTTTAACGCATCTTCCAACTTGCCTTGCATAGCAAGCGCGTTTCCTTGATTAAAATATCCCTTTGCACTTTGCTGTTTGGCATAACTTTGTGCAGCCGCGCCATAGTCGCCACTTTTATATTGAGCTGCAGCTTTCCATTCAAGATTTGAGAATTTTTGCGCTGCATCTTGATAATTTTGTGACTGATATGCCTTAGCGCCTTGTTGATCTTGCGTCTCCCATAAGTCTTGCCAAGACATTGCTTGAGCTTGCTGTGGGTGAATTAAAGATCCGACTAAAATAGTAGCTAGGCTTATTTGTAATAACACTCCACGCTTAAAACTAAATGCTGCAAGCCCTAAGATAAGTAGAGCAAGCCATTGCCCAAAATCATCCCATTGATCCATATCATCTTGCTGCTCAACCTTCTTTAAATAACGGCTATCAACAGTTTGGGTGAGAGCAACAACCTTCTCAAGATCTTGGTTATCAATCTGCAGGTCAGAATATACACCTGAAAATGATTGCACCAACTGCTGTAAAGGCGACGAATCAAACTTCGCAAGCACAATATTGCCCGCGCTATCTTTAGCAAAGCCCTTTTCAAGCTGAGGGGCGAGAGGAATAGGTGCACCGCTTTTCGTTCCCACACCAATAACGGATAAACGAACATTCGATTGCGCCAACATTTGCTTTACATTATTAGCCCCTTGCTGGGTTATCCCATCTGTTAACCATAGGATATCGCCTCCTTGGAAACCTTGATCCTCTAGCAAAGAAAGTGCTAACTGCATGCCCTCTTCAACGTTGCTTCCAGGGATAGGCATAATGGCAGGCGATAGTGTCGGCACTAGTGCCTGCAACGTTTTGCTATCATCACTTAGCGGTGTTAGCACATGGGCATCACCAGCATATACAACAAGTGCCGTTAACCCTTTTTCTCTTTGCTTTAGAAAGTCGATCAATTTAAAACGCAATTTTGTTAAGCGCGAAGGTTTTATATCTTCAGCTTGCAAAGAAGGGGATAAATCCACTAACAAAACTAAGGGCTTTTGATCACTGAAACTGGCTTGAGGAAGTTTCTGCCAGCTAGGCCCTGCAATAGATAAGACAGCGATAAACCATAATACAGCTAAACAATAAACAGGCCACTTTAGCTGCACTTTTTGAGTATCAGTGATTAAGTGAGATAACAGTGCTTTATCAATTAGCCCTACCCACTTTGAGTCATTTCTCTGAATACGCATTAGCAGTGTCGCTAACACTGGCACTACTAATATTAACCACAACCACAATGATCTTATAAAATGGAAGTCATCGAACATTTATACAACCTCCTTTTCCTTAAATACTTTTAGCTGGCGCCTACTCAGCCATAAACTGTAAGCTGCCCAGAAAAAACTAATCAACAACGCACCAGCCAATGGCCAGTAAAATAAGCTTTGACGAGGTATCACCACCTTTGAGGATTGAGGCTGAGGTTCTAGCTCATCAAGCAGTTGATATATCTCAACCAATTCAGTAATGCTGCGCGCTCTGAAATACTTACCTCCAGTTAAACTGGCTATTTCTTTTAAAGTCCCTTCATCTAAATCAGCCGATGGATTCACCCTTTTTTGACCGAAAAAACTACTCACTATCATTTCATCGGCACCAAAGCCTAAGGTGTATATTTTCAAGCCATGTTTAGCAGCGACTTTTGCAGCATCTAAAGGTGTAACTGTTCCAGCTGTATTTGCACCATCCGTTAACAGTATCAGCACCCTGCTTTTCTCTGGGCTTTTTTGCATACGCTTTAATGCCAAGCCGATGGCATCTCCTATGGCTGTTTTTTGCCCTGCAAAGCCAATTTGAGCTTGGTTTAAAAACGTTGCTAATGTGCGATGATCCATTGTTAATGGAGTTTGGATATAAGCATTATCCGCAAAGAGAATTAACCCCATACGATCTTGGTTTCGCCGTTGAATAAAGCCATCTAACACAACCTTAATACCTGTCAGACGATCCACTCGATCAGAACCTAATTGCATATCTTGTGTTTCCATACTGCCCGATATGTCCACCGCTAACATTAAATCCCGCGGGCTACTCATAACTGGTTGAGGCTCTCCTAGCCAGACGGGTTTAGCCGCAGCGATTAACAACAAGCACCAAATAAGTGATAACAGCGATAATCGTTTAATATCGATTTGCTCGCTACTTTGTTGCTCTTGATAATCTAATTGCGCATAAAATGGCACTTTAAGCGCACCTTGAGGGTGTTTTACGCTCTTGCTAAAACGATAAACAATAAAGGGCAGTAATACTGCCAGAAATACCCATGGCCACTGAAAACTAAACATCGCGATGCTCCTTAACCGCAACGGTTTTCGCAAAGTGTTCAAAAGATAAAGGAGCATGCTTTTTTAGCCATAAACGCGCAGTTGCTATCAGCAAATCACGCTGGGTTTTATCAAGCGTTGGGTTGGTTTGATAAAGCAGATCAAACAAATTAAATACTTGTGTGCTGGCATTTTTATGATGGGCAAGTGTTTGCGCTAAAAACAGCTGCCATTGCTCGCCAGATAATGCAGCACACCCTTGCTGCGGGTATGCCTTGATAGCAACAGATTTTAGTAACTGGTTGATTTCACTTAGCAACTGATAATCATCTAACAAATCAGCACGCTCTATACATCGCGCCTCCAGTTGTTTTAGGGCATCGCGTCTGTAGCGATTTTTACGAATAGCTTTAACTGCCTGCTGATAACAAACCCAGATCACAGCTAAACCAAGTATTGCACTCAACCACCAGCCTGGAGCAATTTGATAAACAGAAACAGGGTCAGGAAGGTGAATATCTTTCAGCTCTGAAAGTGCGTTTTGCAGATCTTCCATTCAGGCTCCCCCTCTCTTAAACTTTGTTGTACTTGAGAAGCACGCTTCTAATACGCTGAGTAAATCATCACTAGTGCTTATAGGGATAATTTCTATCTTTAAGGGGCGACAAATTGACGTTAAAAGCTCTGTTCTTGTTTGCATTATTTCAGTGTTATGTTGACTCGCGCTGAGTTTGCTCGTGTGCTTACCATCAGTCACCAGTAGCTGTTTATCTAAGGGAAGGTGCCACTCTAATGGATCCGATATGTGTAAAAAGGTGATTTTGCAGTGGCGAGACAAATGCGTAAGCTGTGCTAAATTCGCCTCAGCAAGATCATGAAAATCACTGGCAATATAAACTTCACTGCCAGGCTTGGCGACTTGTTTAAGCTTAAGCAACAATTGCCCCATATCTTGTTTCGCTGAAGTTGCTATTGGTGAGTCGAGCTTTAAGCAAAATTCAGATAAGTAACGGATAAAATTAAGGACAACTTTGCGACTTGCTTTGGGACGGAGCTCAATATGCTCCATATCGCCGATTACAAGCCCCCCGACTCTATCTTTACTCTTTAAAGCAACCCAAGCCAGTGCACTTATTACAGCGGCACAAGTGACGGATTTGAAGCAATTAACAGAGCCAAAAAACATATCTGAGCGTAAGTCAGCTGCAAGTATGATAGGGCGCTCACGCTCTTGAGTGAATAAACGTGTATGTGTTTTTTGTGTTTTAGCCGTTACTCGCCAATCAATACTGCGAATATCATCCCCAGGTTGGTAGCGGCGCACTTCTGCAAAGTCTAATCCACGCCCACGTATTCTACTGTGCCAATTGCCAGCTGTAGGACTAGTGCGAGAGACCTGCTCCAGTGATAACATCGAGGTGTACTGTTGCAACGCAACCAATTGAGCTAACTGAGGGTAAACACCTTTAAGAGTAAAAGAGTGCTTAGCTGGCGTTTTCTTCATCGTGTGTCTTTGCCTATATTATCCAACAGCAACTTGTTCAACTAATAAAGCGATAACATCATCTGCAGAAACGCCATTTGCCTCTGCTTCAAAGGTAAGTATCAAACGATGACGGTACACATCATACAAAACACTTTGAACATCTTCAGGGGTCACATAATCACGACCATCTAACCACGCCAATGCTCTAGAGCATCTATCTAAGGCAATACTTGCTCTCGGGCTAACACCCACCTCAATAAAACCTGCTAATTGAGCACTGTACAAACTCGGTTTACGCGTCGCCATTGTTAACTGAACAATATATTCCTCAATAGCAGGTGCCATATGAACAGCTAAAACCTCAGCGCGCGCTTGTAGTAACTGCTCATCTGATAGTGCTTGTGGTGCTGGAATATCTTTACCCGATGCCTCATTGCGTGCGAGCTTAAGAATTTCTCGCTCAGCCTCTATATCAGGATAATCAACATTCACCTTCATTAGAAATCGATCTAACTGCGCTTCAGGTAAAGGATAAGTACCCTCTTGTTCTAATGGATTCTGTGTTGCCATCACCATAAACACTTCAGGCAATCCGTATGTTTTACTGCCCACACTCACCTGGCGCTCAGCCATTGCTTCTAGCAGAGCTGATTGTACTTTTGCGGGTGCCCTGTTTATTTCATCTGCGAGTACTAAGTTATGAAAAATAGGCCCTTTTGAGAATGAGAAGCTACCATCTTCTGGGTGATAGATATCACTTCCTGTTACGTCAGATGGGAGTAAATCAGGCGTAAACTGTATGCGGTGAAAATCACCACTAATCCCCTGAGACAGTGCATTGATAGCTCGTGTTTTTGCCACACCTGGTGCGCCTTCAACTAAAAGATGGCCATCGGCAAGTAACGCCACCAACAATCGCTTAATCAATTCAGGCTGACCAATGATCTCAGCTGCCATCCAGTTTTGTAACGCTTTGAAGTTATTTGCTATTTCTGTACTTTTTAACATTTTTTCTCGTTGTTCCCTAAAACCAGATAAGATTGGAAATTTAACAAAAAGTTCAGCCAGATAAATCAAAAATACCGCGATCCATTCGCCTTATTCTTCTCTTTTTACATTCAGTAGAATATGGTGATTAAAGTAAGAATTTCAATCTATTACTTCTAAAGAGTAAAACGTAAGAACATTTTAGAAAGCTTAATTTTTCAAGCCTAATATAGTTACTACCAAGCGACACCTTAAGCATTCATTATTTTCCCACTAGACGCTAAGTGCTATGCAACGAAAAAATATAGCGACAATCACCCATTTTTGAAATTTTAATCTTATATAAACAATCATTCTTAGCTGAATGCTATTGGCCTTTATTTTTAAAAAAGTACAGCCAAGGTTTTTCACAATATGTACTCTAAAAACCTACGTTTTTTTACTAATTTCAAATTTACCAAGTGTTCCCTTAACAAAAACAAACGCTTATCAAGTTGTTATTTTCAAACAAAATTAGCCGATGCAAGTTCCGTTAGAATGGTAAAATATACAAACAAGGAGACCCCGACTATTTAATATATTATTGATATTAATGGATGATTCATATTATATTCAGCAACAGTTAACGATTAACAAAAGCTTAACGAAGTAAAATCTAAACAAAACCTTCTAGATTTCCCTTCTTTATAAGCAGCAATGTTAAAGATTAGTAGTTTGTAATGCAGGAGAAATATGATGAACAGTTTACCTAGTTTTGATCATCTAAAAAAATTATACGATTGTGAACCAGAAGCATTTGAAGAGTTGCGCGCAGAGCTCGTTCAAAATTGTATTGATTCGGCTCCAAAGGACCGTCGCCATCGACTACAGGGCCTTCAATTTCACATAGATGCTCGTCGCTCAATGGCTAAAACCCCCATGGATTCTTGCATTACTATTTCAAAAATGATGCACGAGAAATTTTGGGGATTGCATGATTCATTAGAAGACTTATCAGCAACTCAGAACCTAATTAAAGATGATAGCCGTATCGTTCAAACCGACAGTCCCCTGTCTCAGCCTATCTCTCTCAAAGAAAAAACATCAGAAAGTAAATCTGCTGAAATTCTACAATTAAGCAATTTGAACTAAACCAAAAAACCAAAGCACAAACATTATCCGTTTGTGCTTCTTTGCTCTTCCATAGTTATCCATTTTTACGCTTTTCTTCTATTAAATACTCTAGCCTAATGAGTACCACCAAAAAGACCGCCCCTACAGCCCCCCCCAATGCATTGAGTGATAGGTCGCGTAAACTAGAGTGCCTGGTCACTAACCAAGCCTGCCAATACTCAATTATGAAGCTCAACAAGAAGGCACATAAAAAAGTAATAAACACGACTAAAAGCCCACTGTGTATCGATCGCTGAAATGCTAATGGAACCTTTGTTAGCAGTAGCGCTGTTAACACTCCAAAGGGGATAAAACCAAAGAAGTTAATTAACATATCATGCAGTGTATTAACGGAGTTTACTCTAAATGATGTTGCTTCTAGCACTCTATGCTTGAGTAAACTGAGCTTTTGAGGGATGAATAGCCAGCTGTCTAATTCAGACTGGCTTTCACTTTGAGAGCTGGCTGTGAAGCTTATCAATGGCTTAGCCCCAAGATTAGTCATACTCTTGATGGTAAGCGTACTGATTTCACCTAACCAGTTATTTTCAATGTACTCAGAGCTTGAAAGAAGCAGCCTCACTCCAACTTGCGCTGAGGGCAACTGCATTAACTTTCCCTTTCGTGACACCTTGGTAACATCATTCAATGTCATTTGGGAAAACTTATCAGAGACCTTTAATACAAGCTTTTGATATCCTACCTCTTCTTCTAAAGGTAGCCTGAGCCTAGGTAGCTTTCGGCTGTAGTTATAATCATCACCATTCATAGCAACTATTTGATCGCCATATTGCGCAATTAAGAGCTGCTGGTTTGGGTTACCATTGGTTATCAATAGTAAAAACTGAAAACTATTACTATGATTATTCAACGGTAAAAAATCGAGCTGGATTTCAAACCCTTCTTGATTCAATTGAGTTATAGACTGAGCATTAAGATGCTGCTTAGAGTAAGCCAAACCCAATTCACCGAACACTAAAGCGCCGTTTTTTGGCGATATGTGAACTTGGTTTTCACTGGGTATATTCTCCCTTAACCCAACATAGAGCATGCAGGCGACTACCAGTACCTGAACTAGTAGAATTAGCCTTTTACTTTTAAGTGTCAAAAACCATTGAATCAACTAGCACTCACTCCTAATTCACTTAACGATATGCCATTACTTCCTGACGGTTTCAGTGACTAATATTACTCACATTTTTTACCATTTTCTTATGTTTTTCTATTCCAGCAATTGCATCTTCACTGTGATGATTAACATAAAGTACCGTTGATTTTCCTGCAGCGCAGATTTTCTCAATCAACGCGAGTACCAGCTGCCTATTAATATCATCAAGCCCTAAACAAGGCTCATCCAAAATTAACAGCGGAGGATGCTTAACCATTGCTCGTGCAATTAGTAATAGTCGCTGATCTCCAAAAGAGAGCCTATTAAAACTGATATCTGCACGATCAGACATGCCCAATACAGCTAACCATTGATCTGCAATTTTACGCTGTGAGTCTGTGGATTTTGTATACAGCCCGATACTGTCGTAGAAACCAGAAATAATTACATTTTTTAAGCTGGTACCTACTCTATATTCCCACTGCAGCGCCGTTGAGACATACCCAATAAACTGCTTAATCTGCCAGATGCTTTCACCATTACCTCGCTGAAAACCAAATACATTTATGTTATTGGTATAACATTGTGGGTGATCACCGGTGATTAACGATAGCACTGCTGTTTTACCACTGCCATTAGGCCCACTTAACTGCCAATGCTCTTCTGCTTCGATTGTCCAGTTGAAATCTTCAACCACTCTCAACTCATCGTATTTAACACATATATCAGTAAGCTTAACCAGTGGATCCCCATCTTTTAACAGCTGACTTGCCGATACCTCATCTGTTTCAGGAATTTCAAGATGACTAGTTTTCAAGTGCAGCAGTTGCAACAGTTCACGAGTCGCTTCTTTATCCGATCTAGCCACTTTATGTATTAAGCTGCCTTGCTGCATATAACCGATATGCGTCATAAACTCAGGAAACTCATCACAGCGGTTTAAAACCATAACAATATTGATGCCTTTACTGAGGTTTTCTAAATACTCTTGTAGCATTGTTAATGTTTTACTATCTAAGCCATCAAATGGCTCATCTAAAATAAGCAGCTGGGGTTCACTTGCAATTGCTCGTATTAACAATACCTTGCGAGTCTCTCCAGTTGATAGCGCTCTAAAGGCACGATCTAAAAGATACTCTAACTCAAACTTTGCGACCAACTCCTTGGTTATGAGAGCATCTCCTCCCCCTTGTGCAAGTATTTCAGATACAGTAGTACCAACGGCAACTACATCTAATATATCGGCATCATCTTTTTTGCGCTCTTGCTCTATAAGCTCTGCTTGAGCCTCAAAAGACACTAGCGCAACCTTTTCAGGCAATCCCGTAAAAGAGCCTACAAGCTGATCACCAAATCCTGCCAAGGTCGCAACTAAAGCGGATTTACCAGAACCATTGGCGCCTGTAACCACCCAATGCTGACCTGCCTCTATTTGCCAGTTAACCGCTTCTAATTGAAAGCGCTGATCAAAATCAAAATTACAATTTTCTAATTTAATATTCATTAAAACCAAGCCTTATCGATATCTTAATTACGCTAACTTTCACTCTTCATAGACCAAAAAAAACCAAGAGGCTATCTTGGTTTTTTTTCATCTAACAGTCTCGATCTATACATACTTGTTAATATATAGATCTCTGTCGATAAATCAGATTAAACAATCGCTTTCATATCTGACATGTGGCCACGTAAGATGCCACCGATATGCTCAACTGGGTGAGCACGTAATGCTTCGTTAACTTCGATTAAACGTGCGTTATCTACACCGTTGTCTTCGTTGTTAGTACCCTTACCAATAACATCAGTATCGATATTCTTCATGAAATCTTGAAGAAGCGGCAAACAAGCGTGGTTGTATAAGTAGCAACCGTATTCAGCTGTATCAGAGATAGTCGCGTTCATTTCATATAACTTCTTACGTGCAATTGTGTTTGCGATAAGTGGCGTTTCATGAAGTGATTCGTAGTATGCTGACTCAGCAATGATACCAGCAGCTGTCATAGTTTCGAATGCAAGCTCAACACCTGCTTTAACCATAGCAACCATTAGAATACCGTGATCAAAGTATTCTTGCTCAGAGATTTCAAAATCGCCAGCTGGTGTTTTTTCATAGGCTGTTTCAGCAGTTTCTGCACGCCAGCCTAACAGTTTCTCATCATCATTAGCCCAATCAGCCATCATGCCCGATGAGAAAGTACCATCCATGATGTCATCTTGGTGCTTGTTATAAAGTGGACGCATGATAACTTTTAGCTCTTCTGATAAATCAAACGCTTTGATTTTATCAGGGTTAGATAAACGATCTAGCATGTTGGTAACACCACCATACTTAAGCGCTTCAGTTACAACTTCCCAACCGTATTGAATTAGTTTAGATGCGTAACCTGCATCCATGCCCTTCTCGATCATTTTGTCGAAGCAAAGGATAGAACCTGTTTGCAACATACCGCAAAGGATAGTTTGCTCGCCCATAAGGTCAGATTTAACTTCAGCAACGAAAGAAGACATTAATACGCCTGCCTTGTGACCACCAGTACCTACCGCGTACGCTTTAGCAAGTGCTAGACCGTGACCTTGTGGGTCGTTATCTTCGTGAACAGCGATCAAAGTAGGAACACCGAAACCACGAACGTATTCAGCACGTACTTCAGTACCTGGGCACTTAGGTGCAACCATGATTACCGTTAAATCTTCACGGATTTTCATGCCTTCTTCAACGATATTGAAACCGTGAGAGTAAGATAAGCAAGCGCCATTCTTCATCATTGGCATAATTTCGTTTACAACAGGTGTATGCTGCTTATCAGGCGTTAAGTTTAAAACAACATCAGCAGTAGGAATAAGTTCTTGGTAGGTACCAACAGTAAAACCATTTTCTGTTGCGTTTTTCCAAGATTGGCGCTTCTCATCAATTGCTGCTTGGCGCAATGTGTAAGATACATCTAATCCGCTATCACGTAAGTTTAAGCCTTGGTTAAGACCTTGAGCACCACAACCGATTACAACGATTTTTTTACCTTTAAGGGCATCAACACCTTCAGTAAATTCGTTAAGGTGCATAAAACGGCACTTGCCAAGTTGCTCTAATTGATCACGTAAAGTTAGGGTATTAAAATAGTTATTAGACATTGTTAGTTTCCATTTAGATTTTTGCTCGATAACGATGAGCAGGTTTACAATCATTTATTGCGTGCAGTTTAGCGCAGATCTTTCCTTGCGTATATTGAAATATTTAAATGCATTATATTGCATTTTATGCAACACAAGCACGCAGCTATTACCGATATTGAGCCACTTATACGTGGCTTTAAAACCAATATTTCATAATTTGCAAAGAGGACAAATAATACAACAGGAGAGTGTGTAAGTGATGTAACATCAGCCTGCTGAAATCACACCACTAATACGAGCACTTAAATAGTAGAAGAACAAAACTGACCTTAAAGTTACAGCTAAACTTCAGTCGCTTTTTTTAGTAACGCATGTGTACTACGCAAGCCATCTCTATCAGAGTAACAACCCTGTAAGTGGCGTGCCCCGAGTGCCTGTTCTTCACGACCATGCAACACTCTTTGGTTATCAAACAAGATTAATTCCCCAGCTTCTAATGTCAGTGTGATTTTACACTGCTCACTTTGAAGAATACTGGCAAACAATTGATATGCAGCGTAGTAGTCTTGCATTTCATCAAACTCAAGGTTCAATGGAGCGCAAGAGCGATTATTAACCCGTATAGCTTCAACCAAGCCTTGAGAATCCACCTCTATCATGCAGCCTCTATGCTCCAAAATAGCATCATCACTTGCATAGCGAAATTTAACCTTGCGTGTAGATAACAACTCAAACGCCTTTGGATGTTCTTTTTTAAGAATTGACGCTGCAAAAAAACCATCTGCAAGCGCACTTACACCACCCACTTCAGCTTTCACCAAACAATGCAATAATTGCAACGTCGGAACTGGGTTACGATAAGGATTATCAGTATGTAAACTTAAAGGGATCGGCGTGTAAGCTAAGTTTACAGGCTTATCAACGCTAATCACTTCAAACAAATCACCATAGTTTGTATTTCTAACAAAACCAAACTCTTCTACTACCTTCAAGATAGTACCGGGCACAGTAGGCACATTACTCAGTTTGGCGATTCCAAAATTAACCGCGTCTGCTAACCAGGCACATTTAGCATTATCATCATTAATCACCTGTTGATAATCATGGCTAGTGAGCGTTTTCATACTATCACTACCCCACATTGGGAGCTCTGGCTCCCGCTCTGAACCATCATAATTATTATCGATAAGAAACTCGCGCGAATAAAAAGACTGATGAGCCGATTCATCATCCCAAATAACCGTTAATCCATCGTCGCTTATTTCATGGCTCTTCGTTTTTATGGCAGGGTTCAACTGCCAAGTTTCATGCAGGCGCTGCCCACTAGGGTGAAGACAGCTTTCACATTGGCAATTATCTCTTAACCATAAGTTATGGAAACGTTTATTCTCAAAAGTAAGGAAGCTATTCATGCAATATCTCAAACCGATAAATTAATGTGAAAACCTGCTGACTAATCTCAGTAGCAATAATAAGTAGCATACTAAAAAAATCATTACTTTATTAATAGGTAAAATTGCGCTTAAATATGCACTTTTATGACACAAGAAAAACAATGACACTAAAATCAGAAGCTTTTACATTAAATATTATTCGCTCATATTGGCAAAAGGCAGATCAAAACTGGCATTATCCAAGCTACCAGCGCCCTTACAACTGGTTAATCCATACCCTTAGTGGTAAAGGCCATGTTCAAGTGAATGATCAGAAGGTAGAACTACTTCCAAACACACTCGCCTTGCTTCCTCTCAATCAGCCCTGCCACTACCAATGTAGCGAGCCTATGAGCATTGGTGCCTGCGCATTCACTTTAGAACTCCCCTCTGGTATCGATGTATTTCAACTATATAAAGCACCTAGCCACCCTATTAACTTTAGCGACGAACAACTCATCAGCAACATCATCAACGCCGATGATTCAAATGCGGGATACTTTAGTGCGATTGCCTCACTATATAACTTACTAACTCCCATCATTGAAAGTAGCTGCGTGATGGGCGAAATGAATAAGCAATACCAAAGACTAGAGATTATCTTTAGCTACATAGATAAACATTTAACCTCTAACTTATCAGTACCTGATCTAGCTGAGCTACATGGTACGTCAACAGCCCACTTCAGCCGCTGGTTTACCGCCACTGTTAAGGTACCGCCCAAAAAATACATCAATCAAAAGCGCATTGACCTAGCCTGCAAACAGCTATTACTCAGCAATAACACAATTGAAAACATTGCTTTTAACTGCGGTTTTGAAGACCCTTTATACTTCTCCAAAAGCTTCAAAAAAATCACTGGCCTCACACCAAGGGATTATCGAAAAACTCAGAAATACGATCTCTTTTAAAAATTACAGCCAAATATGACTATCTACTCAAAAACAGTCACCATTAGCGCCAAGCAATAATTTTTAAAGGTTTAAACTTGTGCTTCGCCACTTTTTCTGATCAACTATTAATAACTGTCTTTTTATGACATTAATATTACGAAATTCTTACAAAAGAGCATGATTTATGACGAACCAACAACTTACTCGCGAAACAATCGTACCCTTTATACTCGACATTTTTGCAAAGAGAGGTCCTGAGTCTTATCTAGGCGAACCCGTATCGATGGCTGAGCACATGGAACAATCAGCCGCTTGCGCCAGAGAAGACGGAGCAAGTGACGAGTTAGTTGTAGCAGCACTACTGCATGATATTGGCCACTTCATTGGTGACT
Source organism: uncultured Oceanospirillaceae bacterium (assembly GCA_937136055.1). Taxonomy (GTDB): domain Bacteria; phylum Pseudomonadota; class Gammaproteobacteria; order Pseudomonadales; family Balneatricaceae; genus Rs1. The sequence goes on from CAKZOD010000119.1 coordinate 45,902, forward strand.
TCCCATTAGATGCCCTCGAAAATGGAACCGACAATTACCATGAAGATTCTGGTGCTTTAATACTTGAACAATTCTACCCAGCAGAAATTAGTGAGCCAGTGAAGTTACACGTAGCGGCCAAACGCTATCTATGCACTGTTGATGCAAGCTACCATGACAAGCTGTCTGCCGCCTCTATCAACTCTTTCAACATACAAGGCGGGAAAATGAACGCAGAGGAAGTCGCTGCCTTTGAAGCGAACCCTCACCACAAAGCGGCTATAAAACTTCGCCATTATGACGATGATGGAAAAATCGAAGGCCGTGAAATATTTTCAATCGATCACTACCAGCCATTGCTCCAATCACTGCTCGCAAAATAAACGACATAAACACTTTTAATGAGCATCTCTAAAAACGAACGATTCCTTCTGATCGTTTTCAGAGATGCCCCATGCTTGAAAAAACACCTCAATATCTTTTCTCTAAAACCCACATAGCCGCTATTCCAATCACTAAACTGGCACTATTAAGCACAAAAACAATCGGGCCACACACTCCTGCTCCTTCACCGTTTTACGCTTTAAATACAATTATCTGTCTATTTTTTAACTATCTAAGCATCTACTATATATTCACCCTTAACGATCCTTTATAATATCGCGCTTCATTTTTGCTATTTCTCGACAATACTCACTGTGAGAGTATCTCGCGTTTTAGCATTTTAAATAGCGTTAAAATTATAATTGCCTATGTGACCCATTGTAGGGGGCACCACTGAGCACAAGGACTAAATCATGCCTGTTATTACCCTTCCCGATTCGAGTACAAGATCGTTTGACAACCCAGTCAGCATTTTAGATATTGCCAATGACATAGGCCCAGGCCTTGCAAAAGCAACAGTTGCAGGACGCATAAACGGAAAGCTAGTAGATGCTTGCGAATTAGTAAGCGAAGATTCTAAAATTGAAATAGTGACCCCCAAAGATGATGCGGGACTAGAAATTGTACGTCACTCATTCGCTCACTTAGTCGGCCACGCTGTTAAACAGCTTTTCCCAACTGCTAAAATGGCAATCGGTCCAACCATCGAAAATGGTTTCTACTACGACATCGATTACGAAGAGCATCTGACCAACGAAGATTTGGTAAAAATCGAAGAGCGTATTAACAAGCTGATCAAAACTGACTACGACGTCATCAAAAAAATGACTCCAGTAGCACAAGCACGCGAACTGTTTGAAGCACGCGGCGAGATTTACAAAACCGAATTGATCGACAACCTAGCAGATGACATTACTGAAGTTGGCCTATATCACCACGAAGAATATGTTGATATGTGCCGCGGACCTCACGTAGCCAATACACGTGTACTGCGCTCGTTCAAACTAATGCACTTAGCAGGCGCATATTGGCGCGGCGATTCAGACAACAAAATGCTACAGCGCATTTACGGTACAGCCTGGGCAGACAAAAAAGCCCTTAAAGCCTACCTTAAGCGTTTAGAAGAAGCTGAAAAGCGTGACCACCGCAAACTCGGCAAGAGCCTTGATCTCTTCCACATGCAGGAAGAAGCGCCTGGTATGGTTTTCTGGCACCCGAATGGCTGGGCACTTTACCAAGAAGTTGAACAGTATATGCGTGACAAGCAAAAAGCGCATAACTACCATGAAATCAAAACACCACAAATTGTTGACCGCTCACTATGGGAACGCTCAGGCCACTGGGACAAATTTGCAGCGGGCATGTTCACAACAGGCTCTGAAAGCCGTGACTATGCAATCAAACCGATGAACTGCCCTTGTCATATTCAAGTATTTAACCAAGGCCTGCGCTCATACCGCGATCTACCGTTTAGATTAGCAGAGTTCGGATCTTGTCACCGTAATGAGCCATCTGGAGCACTTCACGGCATCATGCGCGTACGTGGTTTCGTGCAGGATGACGGTCACATTTTCTGTGCAGAAAAAGACATTCAATCAGAAGTAGCAGAATTTATTGATTTCCTTCATGAAGTTTATGCAGATTTCGGTTTCTCTGACATCATCTACAAACTATCTACACGCCCAGAACAACGCGTTGGATCAGATGAAATTTGGGACAAAGCAGAAAAAGCACTTGGCGACGCATTAGATGCTGCAAATCTCGACTGGGATATTCTTCCAGGCGAAGGCGCATTTTACGGCCCTAAAATTGAATTCTCTCTGCGTGACTGCTTAGGCCGTGTATGGCAATGCGGCACAATACAGGCAGATTTCTCTATGCCTGGCAGACTAGATGCTCAATTTGTAAATGAAGAAGGCAACCGCGAAACACCTGTTATGTTGCACCGTGCAACAATCGGTTCTTTTGAGCGTTTCATCGGCATTCTGATCGAACACCACGCTGGTTTATTACCTGCTTGGTTAGCCCCTAAACAGGTGGCGATTATGAACATAACCGACAAGCAAGCCGATTATTGCAGCGAAGTTGCAAATAAATTCGAAAAAAGTGGCTTTAGAGTCATTCAGGACTTGAGAAATGAGAAGATCGGCTTTAAAATCCGCGAGCGCACTCTACAAAAAGTTCCCTACCTTTTAGTGGTAGGTGATAATGAGGTCGAAAATGGCACTGTAGCAGTACGAACTCGCAGTGGCGAAGATCTCGGTGCCATGACAATTGACGCTTTTGCAGAATACTTAAGCAATGAAGTAGAGCGTAAAGGTCGCAAAGACAATGATTAGGAGAAATCAAGATTAGACGCGATAACAAAAGAGGAGCACGTACAGATAACCGTGCTCCCATTAATGAAAATATACGTGCAACAGAATGTCGTCTTATAGATGCTGATGGCGAACAGGTTGGCGTAGTACCAATTAGCGAAGCGCTTGAGCGAGCTCAAGCTGCTGAACTTGATCTGGTAAAGATTTCTGACTCGGATCCTGTAGTTTGTAAATTGATGGACTACGGCAAATTCCAATATGAGCAGAAGAAAGCTGCGAATGAAGCTAAGAAAAAGCAACATCGCACCCAGATTAAGGAAATAAAGTTTCGTCCTGGAACGGAAGATGGGGATTATCAGGTAAAGCTACGCAACCTGACACGTTTCCTTGAAGCAGGAGATAAAGCCAAGATAACGTTACGTTATCGTGGTCGTGAGATGGCTCACCAACAACTGGGCATGCAACTAATGAATCGAGTAGAGGAAGACTTGAAAGATTTAGGAGTTGTAGAGCAACGCCCTAAGATGGAAGGCCGTCAAATGGTTATGGTTTTAGCTCCGAAGAAGAAAAAGTAATTATCAGCCACATAAAACCTGCCGCTGTTAAATATGGCTGCAGGTTTTGTTGTTTCTTTGATAAAGAAATTTCATTGCTAGCCAGTGATTATCACTGGTAAAAAGCAAAAAAAACTAATGAATGCGTAGAGAGTATTTTTATAATGCCAAAGATGAAATCACACAGTGGAGCAGCTAAACGCTTCAAGAAAACTGCGAATGGCTTCAAGCACAAACAAGCCTTTAAAAGTCACATTCTGACCAAGAAAAGTACTAAGCGTAAGCGTCAGCTTCGCCCGATGCTTCAGGTTCACGCTGCGGACAAGAAACTTGTTCAACGCATGTTACCTTTCATCTAGACCACTTTTTTTACATTAACAGAATTGAATTTATAGGAAGGTAAAGAATGGCTCGTGTAAAACGTGGTGTTCAGGCTCGTCGCCGTCACAAGAAAGTACTGAAGCAAGCAAAAGGTTATTACGGAGCGCGTAGCCGTGTTTTCCGTGTTGCTAAACAAGCTGTCATTAAAGCTGGTCAATATGCATACCGTGACCGCCGTCAAAGAAAACGTCAATTCCGCGCTTTGTGGATTGCACGTATCAATGCTGCGGCTCGTATCAATGGTATGTCTTACAGCCGATTTATTGCAGGTCTAAAAAAGGCTAGCATCGAAATCGACCGTAAAGTACTTGCTGATCTAGCAGTACATGAGCAACAAGCATTTACAGCGATTATCGAGAAAGCGAAAGCTGCTCTGGCATAAACGCACCTGATTTAATCTATTACTAGATTAATCATATAATGCTAGTTTGAAAATAGGGAAAGGGTGCAAGCTCTTTCCCTATTTTTTTGTTTAAAAAGAACTAAGAAGCAGATGCTACCAATGTATTCTATTTAGTGTTTTAGCGGATAAAAGAACATTAAGTAGAATAACATTTAAGGCAAAGGGTATTTACCCTGATGAATTAAGCGAACACTTAGTACATCCCTAGTAAAGCGCTGTCATCTGCGAATCACTGGAGTAATAGATGGAAAATATTGAAGAACTTTTAGCCCAAGCCTGCAGCGCTGTCGAAGCTGCGACAAGCGTAGCTGAGCTAGAACAGGCAAGAGTTGAATACCTAGGTAAAAAAGGCCCTCTAACCGCCCTACTTAAAGGTCTAGGTAAATTAAGCGCTGAAGAACGTCCAGCTGCTGGTGCCCGTATTAATGAAGCTAAGCAAGTTGTTGCTGAAAAAATTCAGCAACGCCGTTACGACTTAGAAACAGCGGCATTGGCAACTAAACTTGCCAGCGAAACTATTGATATCAGCCAGCCAGGTCGCGGGCAAGATTTAGGTAGTTTGCATCCTATCACTAAAACACTAGAGCGCATTGAACAATTCTTTGGCTCAATTGGTTACAGTGTGGCAGAAGGCCCTGAAATCGAAGATGAATACCATAACTTCGAAGCATTGAATATTCCTGCGCATCACCCAGCTCGCGCCATGCATGACACTTTTTACTTCGATGCCAACCGCTTGCTGCGTACACACACATCAGGTGTGCAAGTTCGCACAATGGAAACCACTGAGCCACCTATTCGTATTATCTGTCCTGGGCGCGTGTATCGTTGTGACTACGACCAAACACACACACCAATGTTCCATCAGGTAGAAGGTCTTATCGTTGATAAGAACATCAGCTTTGCCGATTTAAAAGGTACGCTTGAGCAGTTCTTACGTGAATTCTTTGAAGATGATGTAAAGGTACGTTTCCGCCCTTCTTACTTCCCATTCACAGAACCATCAATTGAAGTAGATATTGATAGAGGCGATGGCAAATGGCTTGAAGTACTCGGCTGCGGCATGGTCCACCCTAAAGTATTTGAATACTCCAACATCGACCCTGAAGAATACACAGGCTTTGCCTTTGGTATGGGTGCTGAGCGCCTCGCAATGCTTCGTTATGGTGTTGATGACCTACGTATGTTCTTTGAAAACGATTTACGTTTTTTAGAGCAATTTAACTGATCTAGCAAACAGCTAATATCACATCGTTTAAGTGAAACAACTTGCTACGATAAAAGATCAATGGAAGGTTTTGAAAGCGCTAACAACAAACAGCCACTCAAAACCCTAGCGCAAATTAAGTCCATAGACGCATTTGCATTCCTAGTTAATAGGTGAAATATGAAATTTAGTGAAAAGTGGTTACGTGAACTCGTACAACCAGAAATTAGTACTCAAGAATTAGTTGACCAAATTACCATGGCTGGCTTAGAAGTCGACGACGTTGAAAACGTTGCAAGTGACTTCAGTAATGTCATCGTAGGCAAGATTCTTACAGCAGAGCAGCACCCAAATGCAGACAAGCTAAGAGTATGTACGGTTACAGACGGCACAGAAGAATACCAAGTAGTGTGCGGTGCACCAAATGCCCGTGCAGGTCTTGTAACAGCATACGCACAAGTCGGTGCGCAATTAGCAGGTCCTGACGGCAAAGCATTCAAAATCAAGAAAGCAAAACTACGCCAAGTTGAATCATTCGGCATGCTATGTGCAGATGCTGAGCTGGGTATTTCCGAAGAAAGTGATGGCATCATGGAGCTGCCTGCAGACGCACCTTTAGGTACAAACCTAAGAGATTACTTATCTCTTGAAGATAAAATTATCGACGTTGATTTAACACCCAACCGCGGCGACTGCCTAAGCATCAGTGGTCTTGCAAGAGAAGTCGGTGTACTCAATAAAGCAGAAGTCAGCTACCCGTCATTTGAGGATGCACCTGTTACTCTTTCTGAGCGTCTTGCCATCAAACTTGAGCAACCAGAAGATTGCCCACGCTACCTTGGCCGTATCATCCGTAACGTAAACGTAAAAGCACAAACACCTGCTTGGATGAAAGAAAAGCTATTGCGCAGCGGTATTCGATCTATCGATCCTGTGGTTGATATTACCAACTATGTGTTACTTGAGTTAGGCCAGCCGCTACACGCGTTTGATCTAGACAAGCTAAGCGGTGATATCGCTATTCGTAAAGCCAAACAAGATGAAAAGCTTGTACTGTTAGATGGCAACGAAATAACAGTTACTCCTGAAACACTTGTTATTGCAGATGACAGCGGTGCTATCGCCCTTGCAGGTGTTTTCGGTGGCGAAAAAACAGGAGTCACCGAAGAAACCACCAATATCTTCCTTGAGTGTGCATTCTTCAACCCTATCGCTATTGCAGGTAAGGCACGCAGCTACGGTTTACATACTGATGCATCTCACCGCTATGAGCGTGGTGTTGATTGGCAACTACAACACCGTGGCATTGAGCGTGCAACACAGCTATTAGTTGATATTGCTGGCGGTGAAGTAGCCCCGATCAATGATGCTTTCAACGAAGAGCACCTACCTACGCTTAAGCACATCACTTTACGCCACGCTAAAGTAAACGCTATGCTAGCATTTGAAATGCCAGCTGCTGAAATTGAAGAGATCATTCAACGTTTAGGCATCACTATCAGCGAAAAAACGGCTGATACTTGGTCACTCATTGCACCGTCATACCGCTTTGATTTAAACATCGAAGTAGACATCATTGAAGAACTAGCGCGTGTATATGGATACAACAATTTACCCGTTAAAATGCCTTCAGCTGCTTTAGATTTTACTGCTAAATCTGAATCAGAAATTAGCATACACAATATTCGTCGTACCCTCGTATCTCGCGGTTACCAAGAAGCAATTACCTACAGCTTTATTGAAAAAGACCTACAAGCCCAATTTGATGATCAACACCAAGGCATTGCACTTGCTAACCCAATTTCAGCTGAAATGGCAGTTATGCGCACCAGCATCTGGCCTGCACTCGTTAAAACAGTACAGTACAACCAGAACCGCCAGCAAAACCGAGTACGCCTGTTTGAAGTAGGCCAATGCTTTATCAGCCAAGGTGATGATATTGCCCAAGAAAACGTCATCAGCGGCGCGATTGTTGGTAAACGTTACCCTGAAGGCTGGAGCAGTGACAACCAAAGTGTCGACTTCTTTGATATCAAGGGCGACCTAGAAGCACTGCTAGCACTTACAGGTTGTGCAGACGAGTTCAGCTTCCAAAGAGATCAACACGTCGCCTTACACCCAGGCCAAAGCGCTAAAATCTTGCGTAATGGTGAAGCCATTGGTCATATTGGTGCGCTACACCCAAGCTTAGCAAAGCAGTTTGGTATCAACGGTAATTTATACCTGTTTGAAATAAACCAAGAAAAACTGCAGCAAGGTCAAGTAACAGAATTCAACAACTTATCTAAGTTCCCAGAGAGCAAAAGAGACATTGCAATCGTTGTTGATGAGCAAGCCATGTTTGATGATTTAAAAGCGATCATTCAAAGCTCAGCAGGTGACTTTTTGAATAATGTGACACTTTTTGACGTCTATCAGGGCCAAGGTGTTGAAAAAGGACGAAAAAGTCTCGCTATAAACTTGACGTGGCAGCATCCATCACGCACTCTTAATGAAGAGGAAGTTAATTCTTCGATTCAACAAGTCGTATCCGCATTAGCTGAACAAGCTCAAGCGGTATTAAGAGATTAATTTTCTAGCCGCCTCTAATGGTTTTTTAGGGATTTGTGTCTAATACTTGTTAGGGGTGACCAAAGGTAGAAACAAAGGATTGAATCTAAACTTGGTTTTAGTGAAAAGCATACAGAGGAAACATTATGAGTTCTTTGACAAAAGCAGATATGGCAGAGCGCCTTAATGAAGAATTAGGGCTAAACAAACGCGAAGCGAAAGATATTGTTGAAAGCTTTTTCAACGAAATTCGCAAAAGCTTAGCGAATAACAAGCAAGTAAAGCTTTCGGGCTTTGGTAATTTTGATCTACGTGACAAAAACCAGAGACCTGGGCGCAACCCAAAAACGGGGGAAGAAGTACCTATCTCCGCAAGAAGAGTAGTGACTTTCCGACCAGGCCAAAAACTGAAGGATCGCGTAGACAACTATGCCGCAAATCGATCTTAACCCTCAAGAACTACCTGGCATTCCACCAAAACGCTACTTCACAATTGGTGAAGTAGCGCAGCTTTGTGAGGTAAAAACTCACGTACTTCGATACTGGGAGCAAGAATTCTCCCAGATCAAGCCAGTTAAGCGCAGCAACCGTCGCTACTATCAGCGCCAAGACATCATCGTTATCCGACAAGTAAAGAGCCTCTTGCACGAGCAAGGTTACACCATCAGTGGTGCTAAACAATGGCTAAGTGGTGATCAAGGTGCACAGGAAAGCGATCGCTACAAACAAGTGATTCGCCAAACAATCAATGAGTTAGAAGACCTTCTAATATCGCTAAAAAAACCAATTTAGCACTTTGACAACTCCCCCACTTGCGGTAATATTTTGTCCTCCTTTAAACAGCACACACAAATCGGGGTATAGCGCAGTCTGGTAGCGCACTTGTCTGGGGGACAAGTGGTCGTAGGTTCAAATCCTGCTACTCCGACCATCCACTTCTTCTTACACTTTCTTACCAAAACCTCTACAGGCCAATAAACTCAACACTCTCAGTTATTTAACCAGCTATTTTTTAACTTTATTAGTTAGCATTATTAATCCTATTTTTAGGCCAATTTTACCCCATATAGCCTCATTTTTTGCCAATTTACCCCAAGACTACCCCAGAGACACATGGTGGCAGGATAATTGAGTATTTTTCAGAGCCTAATCACAAAATTAATTAACTTATTGTAATATATACAGTTATTATAATTTACTAATAAATTAAGCCAATTTTTAGTGCCATTTACGGTAACTAAAGTACAACATGAATGAGATTAATATAGCGCATTTACCCCAAACGGCGCTTTTTGGCCTTTTATCACATCGATAAAATAACAAAACATAACTTTTACCCTTTGAATTACTGTTTTATCAACTCAGCTTAAATCTATTACCTATTACCTGTTCAATAGATATTACTATCTTTTATAATAAAGCTAAGTATAAGGCTTCATATAAGCTCCTGACGACTCTTCAGGCTTTATTTGACTCGTTAGACTGCCTAAAAAAAATGCTCTTCTGGAACTAAGCAGAGGCTAACAGTATAACTACCACGCTATCAAAAATTTGGAGTTTCAATAATGAAGATAATTTATCTCAATGGAGCAAGTAGTTCAGGTAAAACAAGCTTGAGCAAAGCGCTTCAAGAGATTCTTCCTGATAACTACTTACATATTGGAATTGATACGCTGATTTCATTGATGCCGCAAAAAACTAATAATTTCTGCTCTTTATCTGAGAAGGAAGGTTTCTATTACAGAGAAGTACTTTTACCTAATAACGAAATAGGCAAAAGGGTTGTTGCTGGACCCTACGGTAAACAAGTAAACACTGCTTTCCATCAAGTTGTTAATAACCTTCTGACTACAGGACATAATCTAATTATTGATGATGTTGCAGATGGTGCGTGTGAAGTAAGTATTTGGGAGCAAGAATTACAGGCTCACTCTTTGACAAAAATTGCAGTGATGTGCTCTTTACCTGAGCTAGTAACCAGAGAAAAATCTAGAGCCGATCGAATGCAAGGCTCAGCAATGGAGCAATATTATAGAGTCCATGAAAATGTGGTTTATGACCTCGATGTATATACAGATAAGTATTCAACAATCCAGTGTGCACAGCAAATAGTAGATTATATAGCTAAAAAGCACATATAACCTCATTGAAGGCACTTAAGTTAGCGCAACTTAACCCTTCTATGCATTAACTTTCGAGTCAGAATATCCACCAGCTCAGGTTGGTAATAGGTGTATATATCCTCAATGTCGAGATTGATAATATTCAATACTACATTTCCTAAATGCTCACGTATCCTTTGCTCATGCATCGGCTCAAATGTAAAAATAACATCTGCCCAATGAATCAGCTCTTCAGTGCAAAGCGTAGAGTTGTTTCGAAGACATTCTTTTGTGCTCAAGCCAGCCGATTTAACTTCAATATTATCGAACAAATCAGCAGCCAAGTGCTCTGCTGTTTTTGAACGATTAATATTACTCGTACAGAGAAACAACACTTTTTTATATTTACACTCCATAAGCCGCACCTCTTTCAGTATTGCACATCACTCACAGTGAAAATTAGTTTACTTCATAGATTCTAGGCTGCTCTTTAAAGCATCTATCCCTTTTTGCTTGTTGGCTAGCATCTGTAAGTTAAATTTTCCTGTGACTACAGAATAATTGCGGTGCATCATAGAGGTATCTGAATGCCCCATTTCTTGAGCCACCTCTTCGACCCTTCCATTTGCGGAAACACGCATAGATGCGTATGTATGACGAGTGTGGCTTAAAGGTACTTGCACACCAGTCAATCTCATCACACGCTGCCATTGGTTTCTACAAGCACCATCCAGCCATCTTCTAGGGATAGGGCCGCCCTTAGCAAAGTTTTGAAAGACCATCGTTAATGACTCTGTCACTCTTCCTGAGGTTTCAGGTCTTAGAACCTGATAATCTATTCGCTGGGCATTACCTGTAAGCTCAAACATCCTACCTAAAGAAGCTCTAGCCTCGTCAAGCAATTCTATCACTCGTACTGATCCTGTGTTTTTTGTTTGGTGTAAATCATCCTCTCTTGTATAAGCACGATGAACGTATACTGTATTATTATCTAAATCGATATCCTCCCAAGCCAATGCTAAAAGCTCTTCTCTGCGAAGTCCTGTCCAGCACCCAAAAATAAACAGCTCGGCTAACCAAGGTTTTTCATCATCCAAACAAAATTGTGTAATGGCTGATTGTTGTGATAAATCGAAAAAATCAAGATTTTCAATTTTATTAACAGTTTTCACTTTCAACGTTTTGATATTCACAGAAGGGTCTTTTTCTATGATTTCGTTTTGTAATGCATATTTAAATACTTGCTTGATAGCATCGAAAAAGTTGTTAACTGTTTTTTCTGATAACCCTGGCGCCCTATCAACCCTAGGCACATAATCATAAAGATAAGTTTGTAACTTCCTCAGCATCTCAAAAGTAACATCCCCCAGAAGCAAGTCACCTAGCCCGTGTTTAATCAACGTAGGGTGTTTAGCTTCGTTAGGCATACTCAACATTCCGCCCAAAGGTTTCATGTAAGGAGAAGTAATCAAGTTTTTTCTACGTGCCCTAACCGTACTGCCAGCGATCTGTCCCCTTCTAATCAACGGAGCTTGATCATCAAGGTACTTTTGAGATAACTCAAAAAAATTGGTAGATGAACGTGACCCACCTCTTTTTTGAGCAAATGTAGATAAAGGTAAGCTAGATGCGTAGCTTTCATCCGTGAAGATACCATCACGAACTTTTCTTTTGATAGATTTCAATTCGTAGAAAGCATCATCCAACAATTCTTGAAAATCTTCGTTTGAACGAACTCTATCAAGCGTACAAAATTTAGCTTTTTGCTGGTCATTCTTATACCAAAACTCGATTCTTATAGAATTCCCCCGTGCCACAACTCCGCTCTGAGTTAAGCCAGTGAAACTTTTACATTCAACTTTCTTTCCTTTTTTCATCTACCACCGCCTTACTGATAATTTATACAGCAAAATTATCATAGAGAGAAAAAAGACGAATAGCAAACAATAAAAACATATAACTTATTGTTTTATAATGATATAAACTATATTAATACTATTTATATCATAAGTATTAGAGCAAATAAGACTTTTGATGAAAGGATAATTCGCTCATTGGTACAATTGATTTTTCAAGTATGATTGCACACTATGAATGCCTTCAACTCCTTTTAGCATAACCTCTAGCGCTGTCTTGCCATCAAAATACTCATTCGATCGACAAACCCAACTATCTGTCTGTATCTCATCTTCAAATAAGATAATTAATGAGTTATAACTATCAATGATTACGTGGGCAGCTTCTGGCATTTAGGAATCATCTAACAAAGTCGAAAGTTGAGATTTTGTTAGATGCCATTTTTGCAAAGCAATTTCATTTGCCTGTTTTTCTAATTCGCAAGTATCTGGCACACCATTTACCTAACAAAGAAATTAATCATTAAAAATTTGATACATAAGCCTCAAAAGCTCTGAGTCTTCGGGATCACCTTTGAAAGTAGAAACCTCTATTACATGACTGGGGAAATCGACAAGTTCTGGCTGATCGTCTATCAGCCAAATATCATTTATATTTGAAAGAGAATATTCGTTAACGGCACCTAAGGATTTCAAGAAAACATCATCTTTTTTAATGCATTGATCTTTTGACCAAAAATATGAATCCTGTATCCCTATAAATTCTGCATTGTTTTGATGATTTTGCGCATTTAATAGCTTTAAATTAATGGCCTTTAAAGCTGCTTCAATAAACTCTTTATGCATAGAGGAGTAAACGACCACAATTGCATGCTGATTTAGTTCAATGAGGAGCTCGCCTAATTTTGGGCGTAAAATTATTTCATAGTTATACAAACCTTTCTTGTTCTTATATTTAATATGAACAGAATCCTTAGCCCATGAAGCAGGCAAATCGAAACTATCACGTAAGCACATGTTATAAAAAACAACCCCATCTAAACCAATACACACAATTGGCCTCTCCGATACTGGTTTAGGCTTTCTATCCCTTTTTATAATGAGTCGATTTATTTCAGATAATCTATAAGGTTTTTTACCTAATAGTAAACTCCACATTCTTAATCCCTCAAGTTATTAATAAATACTAAACCGTTCTTGTCCCTGATTTGGTGACAATGTATCACGTCCCTAGAATAGGGACAATATGATTAAAGAAATTGAGAATACAAAATACGAAGCTTTAATTGATTGGCTCAAGCAGTCACGATTAGATAAAAGCTTAACGATACGAGATCTTGCCATCTTGATCGACGAACCATTCCAGTTCGTCAGTAAGGTTGAGAATTGTCAGAGGAGATTGAATGTCTATGAGTATGTGCAGTATTGTAAAGCGCTAGACGTTAGCCCTAATGATGGGATTGAGCTGTTAAGCAATAATCTAAAGAAGCCTTTTTGATATGACTTCAGGATATGGATAGCAAGCCTAAACAATCAAGAACAAAGAACTGGTTGCTTATAGAAATGATGTTTTGGATAAATAGCACCTTGGCCGTGTGCCAGCCACTCTGGGTTTATAAAAAATAACTTTTCCGTGGCGCTTAAAATATCAAGCGTTAACTTCTCAATAAGACTCTCTTCTATCTGCACATCGGCAATAGTTAAATCATGGCCGAAAAAGACAGGGATTTGATTACGTGATTCCTCTATATTCCATGTGCTTCAAACAGTTTAACGAAGCGCGCTGCCACTGAATCACTTCATAAGGTCGTTCTATTTTATTCTCAATACCTATTTTAGAACGACTAAAATTGACTAATTGCAAAAAATTTTTAAGCAAAGAAATAATCCCATTAACCAAAGAAACTAATCTCACAATGACTGCAAATTCCATTTTTTCTCTTTATATTCAATCCAGCAGGTATATTATAAAGACGTCTATATTAACCCTAGCTACCTATGACTGAATCTTTCTCCTTTATTTGCATTGTATTCAAAATGTTATGCTAGTATTTGGATAGAATTAGCCAAACGCTTTTCATCATCCAGAACTGTGGTATAAAACCTTTGCTCTATCCCATACAACAAATACTTCAGCTCTTCATCTGTTGATATATTAAACTTGTTACTCTCATCGTCGTAAGTCAGTTTATCAGTACAATAATCACTGATATAAGCAATCATCTTCACCTTAATATCAGTTGGCATACTCGCCAAAGTATTCATAGCCAAAGCGACACGCTTACGATTTGGTTTAGATACTTTGCTACATACATAATCATTGGCCAATTCAATGAAAGGCTGCTGAAGAAATAAGGTTACCTCTTCATTGGTCGCTTCTTTATACAATTGATCAATACCTTTAAATATACTCGATATCGCCACCAAATTTTTAAACACCAACACATCTTCAGCTTTGTCATAAATTGCATCAGGTAACGTTTGAATAAAGAGTCTTTTGGAATTTTTTTCCAACTGAACTTTTTCACCAAAAGATAAGCTATTACGGGTGGCGTATAGGGATGGTGTGATTTTTTGAAAGTAATAATAGCTACCTTCAACTGCACATAAATAGTCTATTTTCCCAAAATCACCGCTAGAGATATCGTTATACTCTGATGATACAAATGCTTTTTTAAGTAACTCAATACAAAAAGGCTGCTGACTAAAATTATCAATTTTAAACCATGTATCCTCATCAAGATTATGATCTGGTGCATAAGGCACTAATTGCAAATCCTTGGTATCAACTACATAGATATTTTTATCGGATATCAACTTGCTAAAAGCCGCCTGCTTTTTACCTTTAACTTTAACTTTGGCGATCAACTGCATCATTTTGTAACCCTCTCTATATACGTGTAATTATTAATTCGATACGCCAATGAAATATCTATTTCATCAGGTGTCTTGTAATGTTTCGGGCTAATCAAAAAAATCGCCGCCCCGTTAACTGTGGTTATGTTGTAAAACTCATAACGAAAGATTAAAAATAATGGGGGGTTGAAATACAACGCCTGCGATAGAAAAGTAAATACAAACAGCACGGCGTAGACAAAGATGAGCGTTTCCCAATTACTGATGCTTGGACTTCCCAGCTTTCACTAGACACTAAATGAGTTACATTGTAACTTCACATTGAGGTGTTTATGAGTAAAGGCAAACGATATACAAAAGAGTTTAAAATAGAAGCAGTTAAGCAAGTAACCGATCGTGGTTATTCAATCGCTGAGGTTTCTGAAAGGCTAGGCATTTGTAGTAAAACGTTGTA
>CAKZOD010000120.1 GCA_937136055.1 uncultured Oceanospirillaceae bacterium
TATCAGAGAAAGAAGTCCTGAGCAGGAGGTTATATGACTCGTGCCCGTGAACAATTAATCAGTTGTGATGACACCCCTTACTACCATTGTATTTCTCGCGTCGTTCGCAGAGCATTTCTTTGCGGTTTTGATAAGTTAACACAACAAGATTTTGATCACCGAAGGCAGTGGGTAATGGATCGGCTCGCTGAAATCGACGACGTTTTTTGCATTGATGTTTGTGCTTACGCGATTATGTCTAATCATTATCATTTGGTGCTTTATATTGATACGAAAACCGTTGAAGCACTCTCTGATTTAGAAGTGATCGAGCGTTGGCGTAAGATATACAATGGCCCAGAGATCATAGAGCGCTTTCTAAAAGGGGATAAGCTATCAATCTCTCATCACCTACTTATTGATGAGATCGTTGAAACATGGCGAGAGCGTCTTGCTGACATTAGCTGGTACATGCGCTGCTTGAATGAGTTCATTGCAAGAAAGGCTAATGCTGAAGATAAGTGTAAAGGCCGGTTTTGGGAAGGGCGCTTCAAAAGCCAAGCATTATTAGATGAACAAGCGTTGCTCACTTGTATGGCTTACGTTGAGTTGAACCCAGTTCGAGCTAAAATGGCTGACTCTCCTGAAACCTCTGAATTCACATCGATAAAACAAAGGATTGAAGAATTACCAGATGATGTGAAATCCGCTTCCAATAAAGAAAAATCTAAACAAAAACATCCACTTGCATTAAAGCCATTCTTAGCACAGGGCGATATCTTAAAAGATCAAATCCCTTATCATATGAAAGAGTATTTGCATTTAGTTGATTGGTCAGGAAGAGCGGTTAGAGAAGATAAGCGTGGTGCGATTGATGGTCAATTACCTCCAGTTCTTCAACGATTGGGAATCGATGAATATTACTGGTGCGAGGCTATGAAGCCTAAAGGTAATCGTCGCTTTAGCCGCGCTATTGGCTGTCAATGCAATTTAAGGGAGTATGCCAAGAAATTGGAAATAGGCTGGGTTAAAGGGATTCGACTATGTAGTCGATTATTTCCAGCATAATACGCTTACTGTTCTGAATAATGATTGATTGCTGTTAAGCAAGAGATTGTCACGTATAAAATCAGCTTAATTGGGATGGTTGGTTATTAAATCAGTATGCTTTTTTGTTTAAGGCTTAACAGTAGTTATATGAACTGATCAGATCTAAGATTAGGTTGATTAGAAATTAGTCAGGGTGTCCTTTATAATTGTGTTATTATTAGGTTAGGAAAAGTTGGTAGATTGTTAAGAAAAATATCAATTGTATCTCAATTAGTTGGGATAGTCTCGTTTATTGCTTTCTATCGTTATAATTTCTCTTTTAATCATGAAATTGGTATAATAGGTCTTATTGTAATTAACCTTATATCAATTATATTACTCTTTGAGTTGATAAATAATAAGCCAACTGAAATTAGTGAATGAGCATGTACTGGATTGGAAATACAAAAAAATTGGTGAATGTTCCTAAGTAAGGCTGTTCCAATTGAGAGAATGACATTTAAAGAGATGACTGTTGAGCTTGAAAGGATTACATTTGAGAAACTTAAAGATGCTTTAGCCGAGTGGGAAAAGCGGTTGGATAATAGATAGGTTCATGGTTTGCCTCGCGTATGTTGAATGCGCATGTACAAGCATTTCAATAACCTGTAGTTTAAAAAAAACGCTAATAATAAGCGTAAAAGAAAGAATAATTAATAATAAAAAGATGGATAAATGCTTTGAGCAGAATTTTGAATTGTCTGCTAACGGTAGAAAGTCTTTGTCGACATGAATAGTGGAAAAAATATAGGGTGCATTGGTTGAATCATCCAGATATAGGAATGGAAAAGCGTAGTTCTCCCCACCGGCTCATTTACAATTGGAAATGCGGGATATTTATTATATTACACAAACTAAATAACCTTTCGCACTTTGAAAATAGCCCTTAGTAAGTCAAATTAATAGATAATTGGTAATAGCAAAGGAAGAAAAATGGATTTTATTATTCGTCAGGGAGACCCCACGACAACAGGAGGCAGTGTCACACAAGGCCATAGCTTATTAGAAACATTTGGAAAGCCAACTACTTTAGAAGGCATGATAGCGACTTGTCCCGCCTGTAAAAAAGGATCTGGCCCGATCCAAGCAAGGAGCAGTCGGCATTCAGAAGTCGAAGGTAAAGTTGTAATTGTTCATGGTGATATAGTTTTGTGTGGCTGCCCCCCTGGCGCTAATACTGTTATAGCTACTCAGTTTGAAGCGACCACAGAGTAATTTTACGCATTTTCAACGGTAATTTTAATTTTAGTAGTTAATAAGATGTCTTGGGAAAGTCTGCGTCAAGGCACCTAATTGATTTCTCTTATTTAGAAGGGGATATCGATCAGCCGATTATTACAGGGCGCAGCTCCATACCTACAACACGCTAAAAATATGGTGCCTAACATATTAGCGGCCAATAAAACGAGAACCACTTTCAAAACTAAGTCTCATAAATCCAGCGGTTTTAACGAGCTCACCTTTGATGATGCTACCGAAAACGAGCTGATTTATCGCCACGCACAAAAGAATGAAGATATTCAAATCAACAACGATAAAACCCAGAATATAGGTCACGACGAAAGCCATACGGTTGCACGAAATCGCACCCGTTATGTCGGCAATGATGAGGCAATTACGGTTGAGCAAGATGTGCGTTACAAAGTGAACAGGAACCAATTTGAAACGATTGAAAAGGATCTAATTACAAAAGTAAATAATACTTGGGTAGAGAATGTTCATTACCAGCACATTCAAACCGTGGGTCAAAACAAATCACTCAAGGTAAACGGTGAATATGACTTATATATAGAAGTACCTCAGAGAGTCTGAAGCATCAAAAATTTTTATTCTTGACTGGTAGTTATCCTTATGAAGGTAAGGATGCATTTAATGAGTTCGTTAAGAAGATAGAAGGTATGCTATTAAAAGAACGTACTCAGTGGGGCAATATTAATAAAAATAAAAGACAAAAAAAGCCTTAAGCAGAGGACTTTCAAAATTCTGTATCAGCGTAAAAGTTTAAATATCGAGTACGCTATCTAAGCACCCTTTAAAATTGTAGTGGTCAACTAATACTGGCATCATTCTACATTGGGCCGTTGGCGGCAGAATCTAGGAGAGGAAGGTTTAGAGTATCTGCTGGACACCAAATCATGCAGAAAATGATCGCGCTGATGCAACAAGAAGGGCTGTCTATACGCCAATGCTATGCACGAACAGCGCCACGAATGGTAGAGATAATAGGCCGATACGCACACGCAAGACAATTCAAACGTATGCGTCGATTACTGAGCGTGCTAGTGACACGAGTTGGACGAGTTGTCAGAGAATTGGAACGTCAGCTTGGTAAACTTGAGGAGTTAAAACAGCTGGAAGCGCAAAAGCTACTCGATCAAGCCAAGCAAATACTCAAGCAAAACAACAACCCAAAAGCCAAGAATAAATTGTACTCATTGCATGAGCCTAATGTTGATTGCATATCAAAGGGTAAAGCACATAAGCGCTACGAATTTGGTGTGAAGGTGGGCATTGTTAACACACGGAAAGATGGCTTTGTTGTTGGGATACGGAGCTACCCAGGTAATCCTACGACGGACATACCTTCGATGATATGTTGTAATTATTATCGTTGTATAGCGCTTTTCATTACGTAATGTCGATTATAGCTTCAACTATAGTTGGAAAAACAACACTCAGCTATACATCTGAATTGAAGGCGATTAATTAAATTTTATAGCGAGTTGACTTTTAAAGTCGTGCAGGGCCGACGACTTAATCATGAAGGTATTTAGTTCCATTGGTGTCATGGCATTGTGTGCATATAATTTTGATATGAGACCTGATGTTGATCCAATGCAATTTTGCCCAAATGGCTTGTGTTCAATTGGGCTTGCTTTTTCAGGTGGCTACTTGATTATGACTTTAATTGAGATGTTTAAACACAAACCTAAATATTAAATTTGTAATTTGAAGAGGTTAGTTCAAACTCCCTCAAATTCTATGCTGGCAATCGCCTGACGAGCAAGGTAGAGTGAGAGTATAAGGCATCTGATTGATCTAATCAGATACTCCCTGTTTTCATCGCTGGTTAATTGCTATTGTTTACATCTTTTAAAAAAGCAGCATTGATTTGTGTTGGCTTTGTCTCTGTTTTCTTGGCTATCTTAGGTGTGTTTTTGCCTCTGCTGCCCACCACGCCATTTTTATTACTCGCAGCTGCTTGTTTTGCGAAATCTTCAAAACGATTCCATCAACGTTTGTTAAACGATAAATATTTTGGTCACATCATTCGTGATTGGCAGCAGCATCGGTGTATCGAAAAGAAAGTAAAGGTGAAAGCCTATATTTTTATTATTACTAGCTTTTCCTTTTCAATTTATTGGGTGGGTATCATTTATTTAAAGGTGATGCTGTTTTTGATGATGTTGGGGGTACTCTTCTTTTTGTATCGGTGTGCAGAAGAAAAAGGTTAAAGAGTTTTTCCTGCTGGTTTGTGGCTGCTTAGCGCTTGGTTGTCTTTGAAACAATATGCGGCGAAGAAGGTAAATGCGGCGAAAAATGCGAAAAGGCTAAAAGCTGCTCGTAATGAAGATACTTCAGCTATTACGCCGATGGCGACAGGGTCCAATAGCATTGCGCCGTAGGCGAAGGCTGCGACAGTGGCGATTGCTGAGCTTGCAGTAGGGGCTGAAGAGTTCGAGGTTGTTGAAAGATTGGCTGCTTTTGAGAAAGCCAGCGGCATTATAATTGAGTAGCCAAAGCCTAATAGGGCAAAGCCAACGAGGCTCATTAAAATGCTTTGCGTCAGCAGTAAAATCACTGTGCCAATACAGCTCGCAATTGCACATAATTCGATGCTTTTTACGGTACCTATCGCGTTGAGTAGGTGATTTGCCGATAATCTACTGATAACCATAACTGTGCTAAAGATGCTGTAGGCAATCGCGCCGAAAGCTTGGTTAGTGCTTATTTCTTGAAACATGTAGATGGATGCCCAATCTGCAATTGCCCCTTCCCCGAGCGCACAGCCGCTTGCGACAAGTGAGATAATCAGCAGTGAATTGTTTGCAAAAACACTTTTTTTGTCCTTCGTTTTGGCTTTGATTTTTGCATTATCAATGTTTGGCTGTTGAGCTATTTTCAGTGAGCGAATTAGCCAGAACATACTCGGGGAGCAGATAATGATTAATGCAACAAAGTGCCAAAATGGTGTGATTTGCCAGTAAGTGAAAGGGATGGTAGAGGCTGCACCTAGTGCGCCCCCTAAGCTAAAAATAGCATGTAGTGTTGGCATTATGCGCTTTTTGCTCGTTTTTTCAATCTCGCTGGCCCAAGTATTCATAGCGACATCCATTGCCCCGTGAAATGCACCAAATAGGAAGAGGGATAGGGAAAAAATAACCAGGGTTGAGCTTAAGCCAAGGCCGATGAAAAAGAGGGCGTAACCAATGCTGCAGTAAAAGGTGAGGTGATGAGCGCCGAATCTTGCCGAGAGTTTTGAGCTGAATAAAAATGCGCAAAAAGCCCCTAGTGCTAAGAGTAGCAACAAAATAGAGATCTCTGCTTTGTTAAGATCGTAATGCACTTTGAAAAAAGAAATTCTCGCCACCCAAGCACCGAATAAAATACCGTTTAGCAAAAAAGAAATAGCTAGTGCTTTTGTCATTAAGTTGGGTTTTGACATCATTGATACTTTCTCTGTCATTGAATTGGCTGTTGGACGCAGCATTGTTATTAAAGATTGGAAAGTAGTAAAATCAATTTATTCGATAAATTAATAGAATTGACTGATATGTTTAAATCTGTAGTGTCTCATTTACCCTATTTTGCGGCAGTAGCGAAGCATTTGAATTTCTCAAAGGCCGCCAAGGAAATGGCAATTTCTCAATCTGCAATGAGTTATCAAATTCAGAAACTGGAAAGTAAATTAGGCTTTAGTTTACTCATCCGGGGGCAGGGGAGTAAGGTTGAGGTGAGTAGCCGCGGGGCACTTTTGCTTGATGAATATCTGCTGATGGAAAAAAGTGTTAACCAGTTGCTTAATGATATCCAGTTAAAACCTAATAAAGCTCAAATTAAACTCACCGCGCCTATCGATCTTGGGGTGAAGATAATCACACCTTTGCTTTCTCAATTCTCAAATGCGGGTTTGAATATTGAGCTAAATTTATCAGACAGCGTTGTTCATTTGTCCAAGAGTTTTTTTGATTTAAGTATTAGAAATAACACCTTAGAAAAGCAGCTTGAGTATTTACCTCTTATGGGCATTGATAACCTGCTAATTTGTAGCAAGCACTATGCTCATAGCAATAATCTTTATGATTTAGCGCAGCTCAGTGCCCAGCACCGATTTATTGTTAGGGATGCGCAGCGCAGTCAAAGTTGGCAGTCGCTTCTTGAGCACAGTGTTATTGATTTTGCAGAGCACGCTAATAAGCAGGTTATTTCAAATAGCTTTGGTATTTTAGCCGCAGTTGAAGCGGGTTTAGGTGTAGCGGTGGTACCTAAGTATTTTGTTTCTAACCTAGGTACGGGAGAGCTGATGGAAGATATTCACATCATTTCAGATAGTATGCGACCCACAGAGTACTATATTGCCTATCAGGATTCTTTCATGGCAAGGAGCTGGGCACAACGTATGAAGCAAGTCGTGATTGAAAGTGTTCGATTAGAAGCCTCTTAAACTAGGTAATTGAATGGCTAATAATTGGATTAACCTGAAATGAAAATTAGCCGTAAAAAGTAGTAGCTTAATATTCAAGTTTAAGTATAATCCGCGCTCGCTTTAGATGGAGTACATTCCATCTTTACTATATGGGTTCCCTCACCCCCATCGATAAAAAGGTAATCAAATGACTATATCGACTATGCAATCAAAAGTGCAAACAAATCGTTTGTTGCTCATCGTGGCAGCATTCCATATCGCGATCATCGCGACTAGTAATTACCTCGTGCAATTACCCTTCGAAATTTTCGGTTTCCATACAACTTGGGGAGCATTTAGTTTTCCTTTTGTATTTTTAGCCACCGATCTAACAGTGCGCTTATTTGGCTCACAGATGGCTAGGCAGATTGTATTAAGAGTGATGCTGCCAGCTTTGTTAATCTCTTATGTGGCCTCTGTTGCTTTTTATGAAGGCAAGTATGTTGGTATGGAAGGTTTTACTGAATTTAATACATTTGTGGCGCGCATTGCGGTAGCCAGTTTTGTGGCATATTTGTTTGGTCAATTTCTAGATATCACTGTGTTTAATAAGCTACGTGAAGTGAAGAATTGGTGGATAGCACCAGCAGCTTCTACGGTATTTGGGAATTTAATCGATACAATGTTGTTTTTCTCAATTGCATTCTATGCAAGTTCCGATCCGTTTATGGCAGCTAATTGGCAGGAAATAGCGTGGGTTGATTACGCTTTTAAGATCGCTATTAGTTTAGTGTTCTTCTTACCTCTTTATGGAATATTGTTAAAGGTAATGACGGCTAAATTAATTTCCATTACTGGTGAGAGCCCGCACGCTCAAAAAGCTTAGGGAGCATGCGATTAAGTCCCAAACACCTTTTATGCCCTCGGGTACTGGCGTACAGGATGTTTCGTGATTGAGGCAATGCTTACAGGCGGGCTGGTTGCCCGGCGAAAAGCATTAACGAAGATCACGGAAGATCCTGTACGCCCCGTAGGGTGGGCAACTAAGAGGCCATCTCCTTTGTCAAAACACTTGTAAAGGACTCGCCATTCACTGCGTATTTTTCCGCGGATTTGGCCCCTTAATTATCCACAGAGAAGATTTGGGGACTTGATCGCATGTTCCTTAGCATTTGTGCGCTTAACTCGTGCATTGAAAACAGTTTAACCCCTATTGATGGCCTCTTGTAATCTATTTCGCAAGAGGCTTTTTTTGCCTATTGGCTTCTAAGATCAGTATTGATAAAGAATTACTATGCGCTTCATTTGTTGCTAAACTTTTTATGAAGAAAGTAATCTGAGTTAATTCGATTCTCTGTTTCTATCAGCAACGCTTTAATGGCGTAGTTATCACTTTCTATTGATCACCGGCATTGTTATATTTCGTTAGATATTAAGGCTTGAAGCAGAAGGGACATGTTTCTAAGGTTCTCATTAATAATACAAATTTAAAGGTACATGAATGCAATTATCAAAAGGAAAATCGTTATTTAAGAGTGCGTTAGGCACTGCTGTTTTAAGTGCTGCATTATTATCTGCATCAACCAGTGCTGTATGGGCTAGCTCGCAAGCAGTAACTAATATTGATGCTTTTATTGCGCAACAAAACATCGACAAAAATGCAGCTAAATGGAAATTAAAGCTGTCTAAGCCGCCTATGCAAGCTTTTGATCAAGGTAAAACCTATATTTGGAATCTTGAGACAAATGTGGGTAATATCGCCGTGAAGTTGCTGCCAAAAACCGCGCCTATGCATGTAACGAGCACTATTTATTTAACCCGCTTAGGCTTTTATGACAAGGTGGCTTTTCATCGCGTAATCACCGATTTTATGGCACAAGGTGGTGACCCTACAGGTACTGGGCGCGCGGGACCTGGTTATACCTATGATGGTGAGTTTAGCCCATCAGTACGTCACGATAAGCCAGGGCTTCTAAGTATGGCGAATGCGGGACCAGGCACCGATGGTAGTCAGTTCTTTCTGACCTTTAAAGCGACCCCTTGGCTAGATGGGAAGCACACCATTTTCGGTGAGGTGATTGAAGGTAAAAAGACTTTGCGAGAATTAGAGCTTGCCGGCAGTGGATCTGGGCGCACCTCTAAGAAGCTAGAAATTGTTAAAGCTAGCATTGAAGTAAAATAATACTTTCTTGAAATGACAAAGCGCTAGTGAGGTAATTCACTAGCGCTTTTTTTAAACCTAGAATCAGTAATTGGATTCCTTTTTAAGCGCCGAGGAGCTTTATTGTAGGAAGGCACATGTTGCCGTAAATGGTTGTTCCCTTTATAAAACATGTAACGAACCTACAGCGAAGTTAATCAAGCGTAAAAGGGAATAGTTTGCTCACTTAGTAAAGTGTTACTGACTAATTTATTACATACATTCAATAGAGTGTTGTTACATTGAACGTTCAATTTCTGGTTCTAGGTTCAGACAAAAATAGCCCCTGGGTTCTCCAGTAACGATTTTAAAGACTGAATCATTAAAGCCCCGTCATAGCCATCGACGATACGGTGGTCAAATGATGATGACAAATTCATCATTGTACGCACCACGATTTGCCCATCAATCACCACAGGTCGCTGCTGCATTTTGTTGATGCCGATGATGCAGGTTTCTGGTGCGTTGATAATCGGCGTAGTGGCGATACCGCCAATAGCACCTAAGCTAGTGATGGTTAATGTTGAGCCTGAAAGTTGCGCGGGGCTGGCTTTTGAGTTTCTTGCAAGTTGTGTTACTTGTGAAAGCTCACTTGCGCACTGCCAGATATCCAACGATTGTACGTCTTTAACAACCGGCACCATCAGGCCTTGTTCTGTCATTGTAGCTATGCCTAAATGAACGTTTTGATGCTGGCTAAGTAGAGCGTTTTCTTCATCATAATGCGCGTTACAATGTGGAAATTGTTTCACTACCTTGACCAGTGCTTTCATAATAAAAGGGAGCAATGTGAGCTTACTTTGTTGACTGGTTCGCTCCTTGTTTAAATGCGCTCTTAAAGCTTCTAAAGCTGTTAAATCGACTTCTTCGATGTACGAATAGTGTGGGATATTGCGCTTACTTTCTAGCATGCGTTGTGCAATTACTTTTCGCAGGCCCTTAACTTTAAAAGGTGTTATGTTTGAACTCGATAACTCAGAAGGGGTAAGGCTTACTTGCTGTGCACCATTGGCTACAAATCTGTCCAAATCAGAGTTATTTATTCGCCCGCCTTTTCCGCTCCCGGAAACGAGGCTGAGATCTATTTTAAGTTCTCTTGCATGTTTTCTTACTGATGGAGAGGTCAGAACCGTTTTATGAATTACCCCAACACTATCGCTGGTTTGAGCTACTTTGTCTTCGGTTTCAATATAAGCTAGTTGCTCGCTAGCTGCTTTGGTAGATGGCTGTTCAAGCTGCTCGGATATTGGTGCAGTTTTAGATGATGATGTGGAGCTCGTTTCTAGCAAAATTAGCTCACTGCCAACAGCTATTTCAATACCAGCCTCGCAAGCGAGCTTTTTTACTGTGCCAGCAACAGGAGAGGTGACTTCAACGACGGCTTTGTCAGTCATAACGTCAACAATATGTTGATCTTCTTCTACTGTATCTCCAAGGTTAACGTGCCATTCAACAATTTCTGAAACGACAATGCCTTCACCTAAATCAGGTAGTTTAAAACTGAATGCGCTCATTAGTTGCTCTCCATGGTGCGTAGCATTGCATCATTAATACGCTTTTGACTTGGAAAATACTCCCATTCAAATGCATGAGGATAGGGTGTATCCCAACCCGTAACGCGCTCGATTGGCGCTTTTAATTCCCAAAAGCATTGCTCTTGTACTTGTGAAAGGATTTCTGCACCAAAGCCGCTGGTTAGTGTCGCTTCATGGACGATGACGCAGCGACCTGTTTTAGCCACAGATGCCTGAATAGTATCGATATCCAAAGGAACTAATGTGCGTATATCAATGAGCTCTGCATTAATATGACTCTTGTTAATAGCGGCTTGTGCAACGTGTACCATGTTGCCATAAGTGATAACGGTAACATCGCAGCCTTCATTGATAACAGCTGCTTTGCCTATCTCAATTGTATAGTGCTCTTCAGGGACATCTCCTTTAGGATGGCTGCTCCAAGGGGTTGCGGCTTGCTCATGGTCACCGTCAAATGGGCCGTTGTAGATACGTTTAGGCTCAAAGAAAATGACAGGATCATTTGATTCAATAGCGGCCGTTAATAAGCCTTTTGCATCATAAGGGTTAGATGGCATAACCGTTTTCAAGCCACAAGAGTGAGTAAACAATGCCTCAGGGCTTTGCGAGTGTGTTTGCCCACCGCGAATGCCGCCTCCACAAGGTGTACGGATTACCACGGGTGCAAAGTACTCTCCACCACTGCGGTGTCTTAATCTTGCAAGCTCCGAGACTATTTGATCAATAGCAGGGTAGATATAATCAGAAAATTGAATTTCGACGACAGGACGTAAGCCATTGACTCCCATGCCAATAGCGACGCCCATGATGCCGCCTTCTGCAATTGGCATATCGAGCGCGCGATGTGCGCCATATTTTTCGTATAGACCGTCAGTGCAGCGAAACACGCCGCCGAAAAAACCAACATCTTCACCCATTACGAGCACGTCAGGGTCATTTGCCATGCAGCTGTCCATTGCAGAATTAAGTGCTTGGATCATATTCATTTTAGCCATTACAGAGACTCCTTAAGACTGACTGATGAGTTGTGATTGTTTTGCTAGGTGCTTGGGCTGTTGCTCAAAAACATCTTCGAACATCGAGCTAACAGGCCAGTGCGGGCCATTGTCTAGTGAGCCGTGGCTCAGGGCGCGTTTCCAGCATTCAGTCATTTGTTGTGTAATTTGGTTAAAGAGTTCGTCGTGCTGTTGCTCGCTCCACAAGCCTTGTTTGATAAGGTGCAGTTTTAAGCGCTCAATCGGGTCTCCTAAAGGCCAGTGATCGCCTTCGTTCTTGCCACGATAGGCATCTGGGTTATCACTGGTTGAATGTCCTTCTTTGCGGTATGTGTAAAGTTCAATTAAGGTCGCTCCAGCGCCTTGGCGGGCACGTTCTGCTG
The DNA here is from genome assembly GCA_937136055.1 of uncultured Oceanospirillaceae bacterium. Taxonomy (GTDB): domain Bacteria; phylum Pseudomonadota; class Gammaproteobacteria; order Pseudomonadales; family Balneatricaceae; genus Rs1. The sequence continues at coordinate 11,808 of CAKZOD010000120.1, forward strand.
CCCACTGAGTAACTGCGTAAACGGCGAGAAAATCATTACCGTCGACACGAATGCCGGGCAAGCTAAAGCCTATGCTACGCGCCGCGAAAGTCGTGCCGGCACTGGCAAAAGATTGGGGTGTAGAAATAGCCCACTGATTGTTAACGACATTGAGAATCACTGGCGCTTTGTAAGTACTGCCAAACACTAAGGCGTGATAAACATCCGCAGCAGCGGTTGTGCCATCGCCTACCCAAGCGGCAGCGATATGATCTTCTCCTTTATAAGCAGAAGCCATTGCCCAGCCTACTGCTTGCGAGTACTGGGTGGCTAAATTGCCAGAGATGGAAAAGAAATTATGTTGCTTTGAGCTGTAAAAGATCGGCATTTGGCGACCTTTAATATTGTCTTTTGCGTTGGATAAACACTGGCACATCATCGCTTCGATATCATGGTTGCGAGCAAACAATAATCCTTGTTGGCGATAGCTGGGAAATAGCATGTCTGAATCTTGCAGCGCCATGCCTTGGGCGATAGATACTGCTTCTTCACCGCTGGATTTTACGTAGAAAGAGAGCTTGCCTTGGCGTTGCATTTTGAACATACGGTCATCGTAGGCACGCACCGTCATCATTTTTGTTAAGCCTTGAATGAGTTGCTCATTAGTTAGCTGTGGTTGCCATGGGCCACAGCTTTCATGGTTGTCATTTAGCACGCGTACTAAGCCGTAAGCCAGTGACTGCATTTCTAAAGCCGGTGTTAGTACATCGGGTTTGAAGCTGTCAGTGGGGTGGGGGATATCAAGGTGTGAAAAATCAGGTGTTGAATCAGGCCTTGAAGAGGCTTGAGGGATAAAAAGCTTAGAGCGGTAGCTTGCTGGGGTTGCATCGTTTGGCTGTTGCATACTGCACCTATGTTGATGTTCTTTTTGTTAGATTCTTTTTAGCGATTTAGTGTTTTGGCTTGTGAGCTGAAAGTTAGTTTTTTCTTGTCAGTCAGCGAAGCAAAATATTGTTATCGTGGTTTAAATGTCTATTTTTAATATACCTGTTTTGGCTAGCATGAATTATTTAATGTTTTCTTGATATGAAAGCTTTTGGGTATTAAAAATTCTTTAATATTTCGTTATGCGTATAAATTTTTAATAAAGTCTATAAATGTGGTATTTTGTGTTAAGATAGTCGATAAATAGTAAGTCAACGGCATCAATCAATGACTCTAATCAAATGAAGAAACAGCTGAGCAAGTAGTGAGTAGGCAAGTAACTACTAGCCAATAAAAAAGAAAGGAAACAGGTAGCAGATGAAGCTAGATAAAACAGATCAAAGAATATTAGAGTTGCTGCAGCAAGATGCCAGCTTAAGCGCTGCGGACATCGCCCAAAAAGTTAACCTATCACAGCCCCCTTGCTGGCGACGTATCAAACGATTGCACGATGAAGGGGTGATCAAGCAAACAACAGCCATTTTAGAGCCCGCTAAACTCGGCCTTAATTTGGTGATCTATGCTGAGGTAAAACTGATCGCCAATGGGGAGCTGGCAGCGTTTGAAGCAGCTGTGCAAGATATCGAAGAGATCACTGAGTGTTACATTATGCTGGGCGATGTGGATTTTTTATTGCGTATCGATACTACCGATATTGCAGGGTACGAAAGACTCTATCGCAACCAGCTTTCTAAAATACCTGGAGTACAGGCCTTTAATACTAATGTCGCTATGACGGCTGTTAAGCGCTCAACCAAGTTGCCCGTTAACTTAGCAGGATAATGTGTCCTGATTTGTCCTTTTTGTGTCTTACTAGATAGCTTACAAAAATAACTAAACGCGCTACTCTATCTATCAGTTTCACTCAAACGTAATAAGGGCTGCAGAGGTTGATAATGGAAATTACAAAGGCGCGTCAATTTACAGCAGATAGAGCTTGGGGTTCAAAATGCATTGCCAATATGCAGGGGATTACGACTAAGCTGCACTGGACTGACCAAGACTACATTTGGCATGTGAATGATGGGCAAGAAGTGTTTGTGGTGCTGGATGGCCAAGTGAATATGCACTATAAAAATCAAGGTGAATCCTACTGTGAGTTATTAGAGGTTGGCGATATTTTCTATGCTAATGTAGGTGTTGAACACCGCGCTTGCCCTATAGGTGAAGCACGTATATTAGTGATTGAAAAGCAGGGTAGTGTTTAATGTTAAAGCCGTTGGCAGAGCCTTCAAAAGTAGTACCGATAGATTGCTATTTCCTGGTATTACCGGGCTTTTTACCTCTTGATTTAGCGGGGCCTCAGCAAGTGATGCTCAGTGCTAACAATCATCGTCAACTGTATCGAATTCACTATATAAGTTTATGTCCTGATGTGGCCATGAAAGGCGGTTTGATGTTGCAGCAGTTAATGCCGTTACCTGTGAAAATGCCACAAGGGAGTCGTTTGATTATTGCGGGCTTGAGTCAAACGGATCAGTTCTTAGCATCAGCTCAAGGAGAGCAAGTAGTCAGTTGGTTAAAGCAGCAGCGGGCAGTTGATGACTTAACCCTAGTGACAATTTGCTCAGGTGCCTTAATCGCAGCAAAGAGTGGTTTTTTAGTTAATAAAAGGTGTACTACCCATCAGGATTTAATCGCCCGGCTGGAGTTAATAGAACCGAGTGCGCAAGTGATCAGCGATCGCTTGTATGTTCAAGATGGCAAAACCTGGAGCAGTGCTGGCATTAGTTCAGGGATCGATATGATGCTGGCGATGTTACAGCAAGATAGTGATGCTCAGTTCACTGAGAGTATAGCCCGCGATATGGTGGTCTACATGCGCAGGACAGAGGGCGATTCAAGATTGAGCCCTTGGATGGAAGGGCGCAACCATATTCAGAGGCGAATCCATTTAGTGCAAGATGCAATCACTAAAAATCCACATGAAAACCTCTCATTAGAAACATTGGCAGAGCAATGTCACATGAGTAGCCGTCATCTGAGCCGCAAATTTAAGGAAGCCACAGGGCAGAGTGTGCAGCAGTACATTGTAGCGATCCGCTTAGCACTGGCTGAAAAATTACTGAGCCAAACACAGTGCCCTATTGAGCAAGTGGTTGAAGAATGCGGTTTTAACTCTGTGCGTAATTTTAGAAGAGCATGGGTGCAAAAGAACACTTTGAGCCCGAGTAAATACCGAAAACAATACCAGTTGTGATATCCCTAAAATAGATTTCGTTTGCTAGGAGAGAGCATGTACACATTATATTACTACCCGGGTAATGCCAGTTTAGCTGTGCATATGATGCTAAAAGCATTAGGTGCAGATTATGAATTGGCATTGGTTGATAGAGAAACTAATGGCCAAAAATCGGCGGAGTATTTAGCGCTTAATCCGGCCGGTAGAATACCGACATTAGTAGATTCATCGTTTTTACTAGGTAATAAGCCATTGGTGATCTTTGAAAGTGTTGCAATCTGTCAGCATCTTTTAGAGCAGCATCCTGATAGTACGTTGATCCCATCCTCTAAATCAGCGTTGCGCAGTGAATATTACCAGTGGTTAATGTATCTCAATAACTCAGTTCAAGCAGAGCTGATGCTGTATTTCTATCCTGAAAAATACACATCAGACCCTAACGGTTATGAAGCGATTCAACAAAGGGCAGAGCAAAGAGTAACGGGAATGTTTGAGCTGTTAAACGACAAACTTTCCAGCTCAAGCTTTATTGTTGGTGAACAATTGAGCGTCTGCGATTTCTTTTTGTTTATGGTGTCCAATTGGGCGTCTTCTTTTGAAAAAACACCTTTAAGCATGGAGCATTTAAAACGCTATTTAAAAATGATGGCGCAGCAGCCCTGTGTTCAACAAGCGTTTCTAAACGAGGGACGTGATCTCTCAAGGTATGACTAATCGGACAAACCTATAATAATAAGTGGAGTAACTGTAAATAGTTGAAAAATAGATGAGTTTGGCTGCTGGTGAGTATTTATTTTAAATATATAACGTTAATGTTTGACATCTTTAAGGGAGTTATATACATTGGCGGCCAGCTACAAAGAAAGTCTATTTATTTACATGCTTCAACTCACAGTTTTACTCGTAATTCCTGTTCTTGTCGTCTCTAAGTTTCAGTCTCTTTTTATGCTACTCAAGCCCTAGAGGGCAAAATTAATTTTTAAATACAGGATATTATTATGTCTACAGTTACTGGTACAGTTAAGTGGTTCAACGAAACTAAAGGTTTTGGCTTCATCGAGCAAGAATCAGGTCCAGACGTTTTCGCACATTTCTCAGCAATCGCTGGTGACGGATTCAAAACTTTGGCTGAAGGCCAGCGTGTTGAGTTCAGCGTATCTCAAGGTCAAAAAGGCCCACAAGCTGAGAACATCGTAGCACTTTAATCGCTACTTTTTTCTAAGCTCAAGCAATCGCTTTTATAGTGAATTGCAATTTAAAAAAGCAAACTTTTATAGTTTGCTTTTTTTGTGCCTGCCAGAAAGTGAAAAGCTGTTATTTGACGCTTTAGGCGCTATTCTTCATCGCTGTTCCTGCTTTGTTTAAGTATCCAATCTTTAAGCGCTTCAACCTGCTTTGTGCGGGGAGTGAGGTGACTCAATAAATAGTAACTTCGCTGTGTGATAAAGCTATTATCTAAAGGTTTGACTAGCTCTCCTCGGGCGATTAAATCACTCACCAAATGTTGCCATCCCAAGGCGATCCCTTGTCCGTTTTTTACCGCTACTAGCAGCAGGGGATAGTTATTTATCGTTAGGCCTTTGAGAGGTTTTTGATGTTTCAACTGTTGGCTATCAAACCAGTTAGACCAATTAATGGCATCCCAATTTAGCTCGCGCCAATGATCCTCATCTAAGTGTAAAAGTGAGTGTGACAATAAATCTGCGCAGTTGTCTAATTTACCTTTTATTCGCAAATATTCAGGACTACACACCGGAAAGATTTCATCACTGTATAAGAAGTCACTGGCGATAGTGTCAGGTTGTGGTGATAGCCCGCAACCGAGCGCGAGATCTACGTTTTCAGTCAGTAAATTAATATCTTTGTCTTGGGTGATTACATTTATTTCGACATCTGGATATTTGTGCTGAAATTGCGTGAGCCAGCTATTGAGTCGTAGATTGTGAAATGCAACCGTAGCGCTAATTGTGATCTTGTTGGCTGTGTTTGTAGAGTGTGTTTCCTCTATCGCATTGACTAGTATAGTGAGTGATTGTTGCACTTTAGGCAGCAATGCTTTTGCGTTAAGTGTGAGCGTTAGTCGACGATTAAAGCGGTTGAATAAAGTGATATTTAAAGTGCTCTCAAGCAACTTTATTTGGCGGCTAACAGCAGCTTGAGTAACCCCTAGCTCTTTACCTGCGAGGGTAAAACTTAAATGACGCGCAGCTGCTTCAAAGCACAATAAGCTATTAAGAGGCGGGAGTTGCTGTTTAAGATGGGTGTTTTTATTGCTCACATCAATTGCCCAAAGGTGGTTGAATTACTTTTACAAGTGTCTGCTTGCAAGCTAAGCCTGAAGCGTAATCCCAATAGTATTCGCATAATAAAATGTAATGCAAATGGCTCGTAATTATCGTTTGTTCCAGTGATTTAAGCGAGGCATTATCTTTGTATCTTGTATAAATAAATAACCTCTAGTGTGCTTTGAGTGAATTAGCGCTTAGCAGGTATGATAACAATAGGTGTGCAATGACAACGAATGATCCGCTTTTACAGCCTTTTTATCTTAAGCATTTACGCTTAAAAAATCGCATTATCACAACATCACACGAACCTGCCTACCCCGAAGATGGGATGCCTAAAGAGCGCTATCGTGCCTATCATGAGGAGCGTGCAAAAGCGGGTGTTGCGTTGACCATGACAGCAGGCTCTGCAACTGTTTCAAGAGATAGCCCGCCAGTTTTTAACAATGTGCTCGCTTATAAAGATGAGGTTGTGCCTTGGTTAAAAGCGCTAACTGATAGTTGTCATGAGCATGATTGTAAAGTGATGATTCAGCTGACGCACTTAGGTCGACGCACTGGTTGGTCTAAAGGAGATTGGCTGCCAGTGGTTTCGCCTTCTCATCGTCGTGAGGCCTCTCATCGCGCTTTCCCTAAACAGATTGAAGATTGGGATATCGAGAGAATTATCACAGATTACGCAGATGCTGCTGAGCGTATGCAAGTGGCGGGACTGGATGGTATTGAGTTACAAGCCTATGGTCATTTAATGGATCAATTTTGGTCACCACTTACCAATACGTTAGATAATCCCTTTGGTGGCAGTTTGGAAAACCGCATGCGTTTCTCCTTTGATGTGCTAAGCGCAATTCGCAAGCGTGTGGGGAATGGGTTTATTGTCGGTGTGCGCTATACAGCAGATGAAATCACTCAAGGAGGGATCAGTGTAGAAGAAGGCTTGGAAATCTCAAAGCGCTTAAAGGCAAGTGGGCAAGTAGATTTTTTGAATGTCATTCGGGGCCGTATAGATACGGATCCTGCGTTAACGGATGTTATTCCGGTGATGGGTATGAAAAATGCGCCGCACTTAGATTTTGCGGGGCAGGTGCGAGCTGCGACAGGTTTGCCAACTTTTCACGCATCCCGTATTCCCGATGTTGCTACTGCAAGGCATGCAATAGCTAATGGCTTACTGGATATGGTGGGGATGACACGTGCACATATGGCTGACCCGCATATCGTTAAAAAAATAATTGCTAAACAAGAGCAAGATATTCGCCCTTGTGTGGGCGCAACTTACTGCTTGGACCGTATTTATCAAGGGGGCGAGGCGCTGTGTATTCATAATGCGGCGACAGGGCGAGAGCTTACGATGCCGCATGATATTTCAAAAGCTGCCAAATCGCGCAGTATAGTTATCATTGGAGCAGGGCCTGCAGGGCTTGAAGCAGCAAGAGTCGCTGCGCTGCGCGGTCATCGCGTAACAGTGTTCGAAGCTGCTAGTGACGCCGGTGGCCAAGTGGGCTTAATCGCGCTTAATAAGCGACGCAAAGAGATGCAGTCAATTATCGATTGGCGTATGGAGCAGTGTACGCGAGCAGGAGTTGAGTTTAAGTTTAACTGTTGGGTGGAAGCAGATGTTGTTTTGGGGTTGAATCCGGATGTTGTAATCGTTGCGACTGGCGGGCTACCTGATGTTGATATCCTGGCACAGAATAATCATTTGTTGGTCTCTAGCTGGGATATTATTAGTGGTGCAGTCGCGGTGAAAGAGAATGTGCTGTTGTATGATGATGCGGGAGATCATGTTGCTTTACAAGCAGCAGAAGTGATCAGTAAAAAAGCGGCTCATTTGGAAGTGATGACCCCCGATAGAACCTTTGCGTCAGAGGTAATGGCGATGAATTTAGTGCCTTATATGAGAGAGTTGCAAGACCGGTCGGTAATTTTTAGTGTGACATACCGCTTAGCAGCAGTTAGTGCTATTGAGGGCAAGCTGAAAGCCGAGTTAGGAAGTGATTATACAGCAGTGAATAAGCATCGCATTGTTGATCAGGTTGTCGTTAATCATGGCACAATTCCCTTAGATGATGTGTATTTTGATCTTAAGCCACACTCCTCAAATCTTGGTGCGGTTGATTATCAGCAGCTAAGAGTAGGGCAGCCGCAAACGGTAGTTTCTAATTCATCAGGGAAATTTCAGTTATATAGAATTGGCGATGCTGTCTCAGCGAGAAATATTCATGCAGCTATTTATGATGCCCTGCGTTTGGTGAAAGACTTGTAAACGGATTACAAGCTCCCTGTAACTTAAGGGTGTCTCTGAGAAACGTTGGTGTTTTATGCGGGTATTCCATGCGGGTAATGTTAGTGTGCAAAGAGCATCTATTGCTGGTGGGTTTAGTTAACTCAACAGCTCAGATGTTTACATTGCAATGCCCGTTAAAGGCTAGAGTTACAGGTTTTAAAGCTGATGTATTAATATTTGCTGAATAAAATGGTCGGCGTCAATTTTTTGATGTTTTGTATCTTTATGAAATATATGTACTTTTTTAGGAAAATACTTTAATTGATCAATTCAGGGAATTGTTCCCTAAAAAACATGATTTGTATCATGTTCCCCTTCACTGTCTGCCTACTATTTTCTTACTCTTGATTTATGTCATAAAAAAAAAGCCTGTGTTCTTTACTATGGTCTTGTCTTTAAAGATGCAGTAGCGCTTTGATGGCAAAGCAAATATTTGCGTTATCAAGTGATAGCGCCACTCATAATATTCTTTAAGTATAAAGAGGGAACACGATGTACTCCTTGACTAAACATTGGGCTTCATTAGCACTATTAGTATGTTCGGTATCTTTTTCTGCTCAAGCGGTGCAGATGAATAAACAAAAGGAAGTCATCACGACAGGGGTCGTGAAAAGTGTTTTAACCCAGACAAAACAGCTCAAAATTCAGCATCAAATGATTCCAGAGTGGGATATGAAAGCGATGCAGATGAAATTTAATTTAGCACCCAATTTAGATATTAAAGATTTTAAGCAAGGTCAAACCATCAAGTTTCGGATGGAACATAAAAATATGATGAAGTTTACGGTTCTTGAAGTTTTGAAATAAAACCTAGCTTCAAAGTAAAGCCGTATAAATCATGATAATCAGCTGTTAGCCCTTTCTGGGGATTAGCAGTCGATCAAAATTTGTGTTTAGCACAAAGAGAAAAGCCAATGATTAATCGCATCACACGCCGCTGTTTACACCTGTTTTTCGCCAGCATTAATCGGTTTATTGTGGGTGTCACAATGAGCTTTTTCTTGTTAGCAAGCTTTTTGAGCTTGCCGGCTAATGCCATGATTCCGGTCTCTGAAAAACAGCAACTAGAAACAATATCGGATGCATTTCCAAGCGCTGATCAAATTAGTGATAAATACCCATTAGATGGCGAAAAAGTCTTAGTACGCAAAATCTTAAAAGGTGAAGAGGTTCTCGGTTACGCTTTTAATACTAATGATGTCGTTGAAATTCCTGCTTACTCCGGTAAGCCGATCAATACATTGATAGCAATGGATGTTGAGGGAAAACTGGTTGCAACTCGAGTTCTTGAGCATCATGAGCCGATTTTGCTGGTGGGTATCCCTGAACAAAAACTATTTGATTTTACTGATAAATACCAGGGTCTCAAAGTTACTGATAGCGTGCGTGTTGGGGCGGGTAATAACCAAGATGTGATCAGTGTTGATGTGGTTTCAGGCGCTACAGTGACTGTGATGGTGGTTAATGAAGCGATTATGCGCTCGGCACGTAAAGTTGCGGGTATTCTCGAAATCGCTGGGTTATCGGCCAAAGCTAAAGTAGAGCCTTCTACTATTAAGCAATCCGTGTTTGCAAAAGCCGATTGGATAAAGCTTACCGGTGATGGCTCTATAAGACGCTTATTATTAGATAAAGGAACAGTGAATAAAGCGTTCGTTGGCACAAAAGCTGAGCGAGAAAATGGCACTGCAGATGAGCAAAAGCAAACGTTTATTGAAATGTATTATGCGCCATTAAGTATCCCAACAATTGGTAAAAACCTATTAGGTGAGCAGCAATATGAATGGTTGGCAGCGGAGTTAAAGCCCGGTGACATCGCTATTGGGGTGATGGGCAAAGGGGAGTATTCCTTTAAAGGTAACGGTTATGTGCGCGGCGGTATCTTTGATCGCACACAGCTACAGCAAGATGGCAAAGTTATCAGCTTTCACGATACTGATTACTACCGCTTGGATGATGTCTATATTGATGGTTTCCCATCGTTCTCGGAAATGGCGATCTTTATTATTCGCGATAGTTACGAATTTGATATTGGCTCGCCTTGGCAGATTGAGCTATTAGTGCGCCGCCAAGTGGGAGCACTTGATAGCATTTTCAGTAGTTTCTATGGGGATTATTCGGTTCCCGAGCAGTATATCGATCGACCTGCACCAGTAATTGAGCCAGAACCTGTTCTACTTTGGGTGAGTGTATGGGAGCAAAAAAGCTTTCAAATCGCAGTGTTAAGTGTGGCACTTGGCTTCTTGTTTATCATTATCTTTATCCAAGATGTGTTGGTGCGCTACCCCAAGCTGATGCACGGCTTACGCCAGGGCTATTTGGTTTTTACCGTGGTCTTTATTGGCTGGTACGCACTAGGGCAGCTCTCTGTCGTCAATGTTTTTACTTTCGTGCACGCCTTTCAAGGGGATTTCCAGTGGGATTTATTCTTGCTCGACCCAGTGCTGTTTATCCTTTGGGGCTTTGTCGCGATGACTATGCTGCTGTGGGGGCGGGGAATCTTCTGTGGTTGGTTATGTCCGTTCGGCGCATTGCAAGAGCTGATCAACGAGCTCGCTAGACGCTTGAAAATCAAACAGTACGAAATTCCCTTTGCGGTGCATGAGCGCTTATGGGCGATTAAATATGTGATTTTACTAGTGCTGTTCGCCATCTCTTTAGAGTCGTTATCAGAGGCGGAGCGCTACGCAGAGATCGAACCGTTCAAAACAACCTTTCTTTTACAGTTTCAACGTGAGTGGGGCTATGTGTTCTACGCAGTGGTGCTGTTAATTATCAATATTTTCACACGCAAAGTTTACTGCCGTTATATCTGCCCACTCGGTGCAGCACTGGCAATACCGGCACGCTTGCGCTTGTTCGATTGGCTAAAGCGTCGCAAAGAATGTGGTCAGCCTTGCAGAGTGTGCGCAATCGAGTGTGAGATTCAAGCAATTCACCCGGATGGTTCTATCAATGCAAACGAGTGCCATCAATGTCTTGATTGTCAGGTAACTTACTATCGAGATGATAAATGTCCCCCTTTGAAAAAAGCGCAACACAAACGTAAAAAGCAAGCCGTTCAAGCTGCGAAAGCAGCCGAGGCGATAGAAATTTTAGATGTCACTAACGAAGCGCCTATAAGCGCTGCCAGACAGTAAATTGGAGAGAAAAAATGATTAATCCAAATGATAAAAACTTGCCAAAAGTTGATGTAGAAGATCCTGCAGCAAGTGAGCATGTTAAAGTAAGTCGTCGTCTGTTTTTAGGTGGTTCAGCAGCTCTAATGGGCGCGGCGGGAACTATGGGTGCCGGCATGGGTGGGATGTTGACACCAAGTGTGGCACACGCATCTACAGGTTCTGCCAACGTAGGTCCTGGTGAGTTAGATGAGTACTATGGTTTTTGGAGTGGTGGTCACTCTGGTGAAGTACGTATTTTAGGTTTGCCTTCCATGCGTGAGCTGATGCGTATTCCTGTATTCAACGTCGACAGTGCGACAGGCTGGGGGCTGACTAATGAATCTAAAGAAGTACTAGGTGAAGGCCACTACTTGAATGGTGATTGCCATCACCCACATATGTCGATGACAGATGGTCATTACGACGGCAAATATGTGTTTATCAATGATAAAGCCAATACTCGTGTAGCACGTATTCGCTGTGACATCATGAAGACAGATAAGATTACAACGATTCCTAACTGCCAGGCAATTCACGGTTTAAGAGTCCAGAAAGTGCCGCATACTAAGTATGTATTTGCCAATGCTGAGTTTCGAATTCCGCATCCAAATAACGGCTTAAACATGGATGATGTAAAGGGTTATTACACGCTGTTTAATGGCTTAGATGCAGAATCGATGGACGTTGCTTGGCAGGTAATTGTCGATGGCAACTTAGATAACACTGATGCGGATTACACCGGAAAATATGCGTTCTCCACATGTTATAACTCAGAAGGGGCAGTAGATTTAGCGGGTACTATGCGTGCTGAGCGTGATCATCTTGTGGTGTTTAATATTGCGCTGATTGAAGCGGCTGTTAAAGCTGGCAAGTTTATTAAACTGCCAGGCTCTGATGTACCTGTACTAGATGGTCGTAAAGGTTCTAAGCTGACACGCTACATTCCTGTGCCTAAAAACCCGCACGGTATTAACACAGCACCTGGCGGTAAATACGCGGTTGCAAACGGTAAGTTATCACCAACAGTGACAGTGTTTGAATTGGCAAAGTTTGACGATCTATTCGCTGACAAAATCAAGCCAAGAGACACTGTCGTTGCCGAGGTTGAGCTAGGATTAGGGCCACTACATACCGCTTTTGATGGTAAAGGTAATGCATTCACTACTTTGTTCATCGATAGCCAAGTGTGTAAGTGGAACGTTGAAAAAGCGATTCAGGCTTATAAAGGTGAGCAAGTTGATTACATCTTACAAAAATTAGATGTGCACTATCAGCCAGGTCACAACCATACAACGATGGGTGAAACACGTGATGCCGATGGTAAATACTTAATCTCATTGCAGAAGTTCTCTAAAGATAGATTCTTACAGTGTGGTCCGTTACATCCTGAGAATGATCAGCTAATTGATATCTCTGGAGATCAGATGAAGCTGATTCACGATGGCCCAACTTATGCTGAGCCCCATGACTGCATGATTGTGCATCGCTCTAAAGTGAAGACGCGTAAAATTTACGATCGTAAAGACCCGACGTTTGCAGGCACAGTTGCCATGGCAAAAGCGGATGGTGTGACACTTGAAACTGATAATAAAGTGATCCGTGACGGTAACAAAGTGCGCGTATACATGACTTCAATCGCTCCGGTTTACGGCATAAACGAGTTTAAAGTAAAGCTAGGAGATGAGGTGACTGTGATCGTCACAAACCTTGATCAGATCGAAGATGTGACACACGGTTTCTGTATGGTGAACCATGGCGCACAAATGGAGATCAGCCCGCAGCAAACAGCATCTATCACCTTTACTGCCGATAAGCTCGGGGTGCAGTGGTACTACTGTAACTGGTTCTGTCACGCACTACACATGGAAATGCGTGGTCGTATGTTGGTTGAGCCCGCTTAAACGAGCAGGCTGATTTAAACTCGCTTTGTGATTAAAAAGCGAAGTAAGCAGGGCCGTCAATGTAGATTGGCGGCCCTATTATCTTAAAACAGCGTTGATTGCTTAGTGCTGCTCCTTATTCTGCTTCTAAGGCAGTTTAGTCATTTGTGCGATTTTGTCTTATCTGGCTTTTATAGGGCATGTTTTGTAAGGCGCTTATAGCGATCAGTTTTAAGGTAAGTTCAAAGAGGTAAACCATGCCATTTTTTAACCTTCCCAGTCTTTCGTCTGCAGCGTTATTACTTAGTATGTTCGCACAACCCGTGGTGTTTGCTGCCAATATTCAAGTCTCTCCTGCTGATAATTTACAACAGGTCATCGATAGCAGTGACAGTGGTGATGCGATTGAATTACAAAAAGGGCTTTATCAAGGCAATTTCGTCCTGTCTAAAAGTCTCACACTAAAAGGTGAAAAGGGTGTCGTGATTGACGCACAAGGTAGTGGCCACGCTCTGCAAGTGCTCGATGCTAGCTCTGTAGTACAAGGGCTTAAAATCATTAACTGGGGCGATGATTTAACCGATCAAGATGCCGGTATTTATATTGCTAAAAAAGCGCAGGGCGCTTTAATACAAAACAACTTTTTACAAGGTGGCGGTTTTGGTATCTGGGTCGATGCGACGAAAGATGTGCAGATCCTTGATAATAAAGTGCAGGGTGATTTAACGATCCGCTCCACCGATAGAGGTAACGGTATTCATCTGTTTAATGTAACAGCGGCGAAAGTTGCGGGTAATGAGGTTTGGCACACTCGCGATGGTATTTATATCGATACCAGTAACCAAAATGCGTTACTGAATAACAGAATTCACGATTTACGTTACGGCATTCACTATATGTATTCGTACAATAATTTGCTGCAAGGTAATTACACTGAAAACACCCGAACAGGTTATGCCTTGATGCAATCAAAGTACTTAACGGTGCTGGATAACCATTCAAAAAATGATGCGAATTACGGCATCTTAATGAACTACATTACCCATTCAAAACTGCGTAATAACCAAATCAGCGGGGTCCAAAACCGGCTCAACCCGCACATGCAAAAACTGACCACTAGTATGAGCCGCAAGAAGGGCTTAGAAGGCAAAGCGCTGTTTATTTATAACTCGTTGTTTAATGAGTTTAGCGATAATAACTTTCAAAACAGCGACATCGGTATTCACCTAACTGCCGGCTCTGAAAAGAATCAACTTAAAGGCAATAACTTTAGTAACAATAAAACCCAGGTGAAGTACGTATCGACCAGAGCGCAGGATTGGTCTGGTAACTATTGGAGTGATTACCTAGGTTGGGATATGGATGGTGATGGCGTAGGCGATATTGTCTATGAGCCAAACGACAGTGTGGATCGCCTGCTGTGGAAATTCCCGAGCGCCAAGTTATTGCTCAATAGTCCCGCAATAGAAACTTTGCGTTGGGTGCAACGTCAATTCCCGGTATTAAAAGGCTCAGGCGTGGTGGATAGCCAACCCTTGATTGAACCGAATAATAGCTAGTTGTCTGTCTCTGAGCAGTCGTAGTAAGGAAGTATCATGAGTATTGTTGAATTAAAGCAAGTCGAAAAAAAATACCAAAACGTACACGCGTTGCACGCACTCGATTTAAGTTTGAATAGCGGTGAAGTGTTTGGCTTATTTGGCCATAACGGTGCGGGTAAAACGACGGTGATTAAGCTGATATTAGGCTTAATAGAAGCCAGTGGCGGGCAGATCAGTGTGTTTGGTGAAAACCCAACCCATGCCAGTGCGCAGCAAATACGCTCAAAGTTAGGTTTTTTACAGGAAAACGTCAGTTTCTATGATCACTTAACCGGCTTAGAGGTGTTGGAATACTTTGCCGAGTTAAAAGGTATTGCCAAAAAACAGTGCGCTGATTTGTTGGCCCAAGTGGGCCTAACACTTGCGAGCAAACGACGCGTGCGTACTTACTCAAAAGGCATGCGCCAGCGTTTAGGACTAGCCCAAGCGCTGTTAGGTAAACCCAAACTATTGCTGCTCGATGAGCCGACAGTGGGTTTAGATCCTATTGCCACCCGTGAGTTTTACCAATCGATCGATCAGCTAAAGAAAGAAGGGTGCAGTGTAGTGCTGTGTTCACATGTGCTGCCGGGTGTTGAGAAGTATATCGATAGAGCATTGATATTAGGCAAAGGTCAACAATTGGCTGCGGGCAGCATTAAAGAGCTGCGTGAACAAGCAGATCTACCTGCAACACTACAATTGCATGGGGTGAGTACTGAGTGCATAAAAGAGCAGCTGGTTAAATCGACGGCACCGCCACAACTTGCAGGGCTACAAAAAAATATCCACTCAAATAGCGATGGCAGTGTTAGTTTAGATGTGGCGATGGCCGACAGAATGGATGGTATTCGATACCTTTCACAATTGACACAATTACAGAATTTAGATGTTCATTTACCCTCATTAGAAGATCTATATGGGCATTTCATTGCCAATCATTTATCACATATTGGCAAGCCTGAGGTGGCATTATGAAATCGATATTCACGGTGGCTAAAAAAGAATTTAGAGATGGTTTGCGTAATCGCTGGGTGCTGTCTATTTGTGTTATTTTCGCCGTACTTGCGGTGGGGATCGCTTATTTTGGTGCAGCAGCGGCAGGTAAAGTCGGCTTTACATCGCTTTCAACGACGATTGTGAGCTTGGCGAGCCTTGCGGTGTTCATCATTCCTCTCATAGCGCTGATGCTCGCATATGACGGCATCGTCGGAGAAGATGAAAGTGGCACACTGTTATTGTTAATGACATACCCTTTAACTCGCTGGCAGTTACTGCTGGGTAAAATGCTAGGTCAAGGCGCGGTGATGGCGTTTTCAACCACCGTAGGTTTTGGATCGTCCGCATTAATGATTGGCGCGTTTTCTAGCAATACTAGCTGGCAAGATTTGCTGGGGCCTTATTCTGTGTTTATTTTATCGGCAGTGTTACTCGGTTGGGTATTTATTGCCATTGCCTATGTCATCAGTGCCAGTGTCTCCGAGAAATCGAAAGCGGCAGGTATTGCATTAATCGTTTGGTTTATCTTTGTTCTAGTGTTTGATTTAGGTCTCTTAGGCGTGCTCGTCACTACACAAGGAGATGTTAACGCAACACTCTTCCCGTACCTTTTGTTATTGAATCCAACGGATATTTTTAGATTGGTTAACATCAGTTATTTTGCAGAGCAAAACTTGAGTGGCTTGATGGCGATAGCCCAGCAAACCGATTTTAATTTACAAAGCCTATTACTGGGGATGCTAGTGTGGCTGTTTTTACCGATGGGCTTAGCAATGCATATTTTCAATCGAAGAGGGCTGTAAAAATGATCTCGAAATTAACAGCGCTATTGAAAGTGTCTGTGGGCATAGTGTTTCTTGCCATGCTTAGTGGGTGTAATGATTCACAAGAAAGTAAAATGGTGCAGCAAGCAGTGGCTATCGAAAGCTCAGATGAGTGTCACTTGTGCGGCATGATCATCACTAACTTCCCAGGACCTAAAGGGCAGCTTTTTTCAAAGGGTATTGAAGGTGATTTAAAGTTTTGTTCAACTCGCGATATGTTTGCCTTTATTGTCGACCCTGAGAATAAACACAATATTCAACAAGCGTTTGTTCATGATATGGCGACCACTCCTTGGGGGAAGCCGGATAATGAAATTTTTGTCGATGCAAAAACAGCCTTTTATGTCATTGGCCATAAAAAGAAAGGGGCAATGGGGCCGACACTGGCAAGCTTTGCTAAGCGTGAAGATGCGCAGTCTTTTATAGCAGAGGAGGGAGGTAAAATATTTACCTATGACGAGATCGATTTAGAGGTGCTGGTAAGTATGACGAACGGCTGAGGTTTTAGGCTAGAATCTCTTGATAGAGTCGAATAGCATCGATAGTTTGCTTGTGTATGATTTGCGAGACACATCAAATAAATAACTACTTCGTCATTCGCTTTTAAAATGTAATTATATGATGATGTTTTCGATTGCGGGTATTCGGTAGATAGTTTTGAAACTTGGATCGATGAGGGGGTAAAAGCATTTTTTAGTGTTAGAAAAGAAAGTTTATATACTCCTGCCAATTAGAATATTTCAGGATTACCTAATAAAAGTTAGTAATTAGGTGAGAGATAGGTAAAAGGTCGCGAGCTTTGTAAAAAACTCGCTCGTAAAAGCCAATTACAGTTAGCCGTTTGATGGGAAGTGCAGAGGTTAGAATGTTTACTAAAAAAATAGAGCAGGGTTTAAACCTGGTATTACTCAGCCAAAGGCATGCAGAAGAGCTGTTTAAGTTAGTTGATGAGAATAGAAAGTATCTAGAGAAATGGATGACTTGGCCGCCGAAAACAAAGTGTGTAAAAGATGCTCAAAATTTTATAAAAACATCTCTTATTGGTCTTTCTGAAGATAAAGAACTAGCTTGCGGTATCGAGTATAACAGTGAGCTTGTCGGCGTCATAACATTCAATCACATAGATCATGAGCGTAAAAAAGTTATTGTCGGCTATTGGATATCTGAAAAATTTCAAGGACATGGATTCATCACAAAATCTTGCAGTGCTTTGATCGAATATGCGTTTAATCATTTAGATATGATGAAAATTGAAACTCATGTGGCGACAGAGAACATACCTAGTCAAAAAGTTTGCGAACGCCTTGGGTTTCAACTGGAAGGTACTATACGAAACAGCGAAAACCTGCATGGGAAAATCGTCGATTACAATATCTATGGTTTGATGAAGCCGAATAATACAGAGGGTTAGTTCAAGCTAAATTTAAGAGCTTTTATTTCCTTATCTTCCTGAATTCAATTCTATAGTTGTATGTATCTAAACTGCTATTTTTGTTTGGTGACCTCTTTGTCGGCTAATTAAATCTAAGGCACAGGTTGCTCCTATATTTTAAGAGGTTTTATATGAAAACTAAAATATGGCTAATGCTACCAGTAATTGCCGTTCTATCAGGCTGTGTATCCCCTTTAAAGCCTAATAGTGATATTTCAAAATATTACATTATTCCGGGTACGACTTTTGTTGCGACGCAGTTATGTGGGGTTAGCGCGGGCGCTGAGTCTTGCATAAGGCTGCAAAATGGAGATGCCGTAAAATCTTTGATCAAAAGTGATTTTAAAAGCTGGATAAGTACTTTGGATAGCAATGAGCAGATTGTCTCTCATTCAGGCAAAAAAGCCATTGTACTTGATCAAAGTACAGGTGAGGCCTTAATTAATTCTCTAACGAAAGACAATCAGGAAAGAGAAGAGATTAAGATGCAAAAATATGATGATAGAAATGATAGGTAATTTAAGTTACCGCGGCTTTTTAAAAGCATTATCTCGTTTAAAGGAGGCAGGGCCCTTCACAACAGCGATTACGACAGTGCCTTCATAATTGCATCAACTCCGTTTGTGCGTGAGCTGCTTAAATACTGCGCCAATTTAACGGACTCCAAAAAGCCCTTGCTATCCGCTTGGGCTTGCTCTTTGCAACTAATTAACATGACCAATAACCCTCGCATTATGCGCGCATCAGACCATGCATGATAATGTACTGTGTCGTCAATCAAATAAGCTTGCAACCAGACACCAGATTCGCATTCTTGTAACTTGTGTTTGTCATTTAGAAAGAGGGGGCTTGGCTCTGGTAAAAAGCTAGCTAATTGCAGTAAATAGCTAAAACGTTTTTGCCAGCTACTCGCTTGTGTCA
The DNA here is from genome assembly GCA_937136055.1 of uncultured Oceanospirillaceae bacterium. Taxonomy (GTDB): domain Bacteria; phylum Pseudomonadota; class Gammaproteobacteria; order Pseudomonadales; family Balneatricaceae; genus Rs1. Next base: position 30,322 of record CAKZOD010000120.1, read on the forward strand.
GCTGACTAATAATTTCCTGAGAGGGAGGTAAAGTTAATTGGCCAACGCTGCGATCTAATTCTTTTTCTAGTATTGTTTCAATGCCATCTTCACAGAGGTCGGCTGATGAATTTGGTTTAAGTAATTCAACACAGTGTTGCAGTGATTCAAGAAAATAATCGACTTCACTTTGCGTGTTATAAAAACACACAGAGGCACGTAATGTACCGGGTAGCTCTAATGCTTGCATCAGTGGCATAGCACAGTGATGGCCGCTGCGTACTGCAATGCCGCTTTGATCAAGGAGCACCGCTATATCTTGATGGTGAATGTCAACAACGCTAAAAGAGACAATACCTAAATTACCTTGAAGTGGACTGTGCACTTTTACACCAGAGATTTTTGCGCAGCCTATTGCTAGTTGCTCGCCCAAGTGCTGTTCATATTTCAAGGTTTGGGTGCGATCAAGCTGGTTGAGATAGTTGATAGCAGCAGCAAATCCTAATACATCGGCTATCGCGGGGGTGCCTGCCTCAAACTTAAAAGGCAACTCATTAAAGCTTGTCTCTTCAAAGCTTACTTTGCTGATCATCTCACCGCCCCCTTGCCATGGGGGCATTTTCTCTAACAGTTCAGCTTTTCCCCAAAGTGCGCCAATGCCTGTTGGGCCGTAACATTTGTGTGCTGAGAAACAGAAAAAATCACAGCCAAGTGCCTGCACATCAATGGGTAAATGTGCTGCACTTTGAGCGCCGTCAATCAAAGTAACAGCGCCTTGAGCTTCGGCTTGGGCAATCATTTGCACGATAGGGTTAATAACACCTAGTGCGTTGGAGATATGCCCAAGCGCTACAATCTTAGGTCGATGTTTTTCTAAAAGCTCGAGGTAGTGCTGCTGATCAATGACAGGATGGCTGTTATCTTGAGTTTTTAATTTGATTGGGATAACACGTGCACCGCAGATTTGCGCCACCATTTGCCAAGGGACGATATTGGCATGGTGCTCGCTGGTGCTAACTAAAATTGTATCTCCAGCCCTTAGGAGTAACTTACCTAAGCTGTTGGCAACTAAGTTGACGGCTTCCGTGGTGCCCCTGCACCAAATGACTTCTTTGGTTTGTGGGGCATTGATAAAAGCCGCAACGGTGCTTCTCGCTTGTTCAAACTGACTGGTAGCCTTGTTTGAAAGCTGGTGTGCACCGCGATGCACGTTTGCATTGGCAGTTTTGTAGTGCTGATTTAATCCTTCTATGACACTTCTAGGTTTTTGAGTGGTTGCTGCGTTATCAAAATAAATCAAGGGCTTACCGTTAACTCTTAAAGAGAGAATAGGAAAGTCTCGGCGTGCTTTAGCAACATTGAAGTCAGTCATAGCGTTTCTTATCTGGCTGATTGATGATTGGTATTAGTCTTTTTTAACGCGATCAGGATGGCGTAAATACTGCCCAGCCCAGCGTGCGTACATCATTGCACTGATAAACAGTGTGGTGATCAAAAAGGTGTTGATAGTGCCATACCACATTGAGTACGGAACTGTCGTTGCAGCAAGCACTGCTTCGTTAAAATATAGGATTAGCAAGAAGCAAAGCCATGCATGGCCTCTTGGGTTGCCTTGTTGGATGACTTTTATAAAAGCGGCAACAGGTAAAAAGTGCAGCAGCCAAATTACCCAGGGGTTCGCCGTATCAACAGGATGGATAAAGAGATACCACGCTGTGAAGCTAATCAATATTGAGAAATAGCAAAATACTGTTATGTAACGGCAGATTTTGACTCTAGGTTTTAAGTAGCTAATAGGTGGTAGCACTTTGGCTTTTAAGCTCATAATGTGAAACTCATAACAACAAAAATTAATAAGATAAGTGTTCGATCATTATTGAGACCAAACACTTAAGGTTAAGCGAAAAGCTTTTGGCTAATCTCAGCAATGCGTTTGCCCTGGGCTTTACACAGCGCAATTTCATGGCTATCCAACGCTTTGCCTGCAACGTGCGTAGCACCGTAAGGTGTGCCACCGGTCTGCGTACTGAGCAATTGTGTTTCGCTATAAGGTAGACCTGCTAGCAACATACCGTGATGCATCAAAGGCAGCATCATACTGAGTAAGGTGCTTTCTTGGCCGCCGTGTAAACTCGAGCTTGAGCTAAAAACTGCAGCGGGCTTTCCTATTAAAGCGCCTGACATCCAAAGGCCTGAGGTAGAATCAATAAAGTACTTCATTGATGCGGCCATATTGCCAAAGTGTGTTGGGCTACCGAGAATCAAGCCTGCGCAATTCGCCAGCTCTTGTTCGCTGCAGTAAAGCGCGCCATTGTCAGGAATGCTCGGCAAAACTGCTTCACACTGAGATGAGATGGGGGCCACGGTGCGCACAAGGGCTTTCATGCCAGCCATTTCAACGCCCAGTGCAATATGCTTGGCCATTTGTGCAGTTGCACCGTGGCGTGAATAATACAGCACTAAGATATAGGGTTGTGTGTTACAGCTTTGCTCGCTCATCATGTTTTCCGTTATAGAATTTCAAGAACAGATTCAGGTGGGCGGCCGATACGAGCTTTACCATCCTTTAAAACAATAGGGCGTTCAATTAACTTAGGAGAGGCGATCATTGCACTAATGATGTCAGCTTGTGATGACTCTGGGCTCAAGCTATGCTCTTTGTATTCGGCTTCTTTTGTTCTTAATAGTTGGTGTGCTTCAATATTTAGTGCCGTTAAAATTTGGCCAATAAAATCAGCGCTTAACGGCTCTTTTAAATATTCAATAACGCTTGGTTCAATACCTTGCTGAGTTAGCAATTCAAGGGTTTGTCTTGATTTTGAACAGCGTGGATTATGCAGTATTTCGACTTGGCTCACAATATTCACCTTATTTGAGATTTGGTTGAGGTCTCGAATGAGACAAGAGTAACAAAAGCGCTATTGTACCTTGGATAGCGCGAAGGGCAATTGATAATTGGTGTTGAGAAAAGAATGGCGGATAAAGAGTATTCTTTACTCAGGCAGCACATTGAGCTACTGTTTAAAGTTGCTGATATACAGGGAAAAATTGAGTAAATGAAAAGCCAGTTTTATGTCAAATATTTACACTTTATAGTGACATTAGTGCGCCAGTTTATAACCAATGGCGGCATTGTTAATGCCTCAGCGTTAACTTATACAACGCTGTTTGCAGTCGTGCCTTTAATGACCGTTGCGTATTCTGTGCTAGCAATGATTCCCTCCTTTCAGGGAGTTGGCGAAGAAGTACAGCACTGGGTGTTTTCAAATTTTGTGCCGGCGACAGGGGAGGTGGTGCAAAATTACTTGTCTGATTTTACCTCCCAAGCAAGACGATTAACGGCGGTCGGGGCAATTTTTCTGTTTGTCACGTCTGTGATGATGATGAAAAATATTGAAGCGGCGTTTAATCGTATATGGCGGGTTAAGCACTCGCGAAAAGGGATGTCGAGTTTCTTACTTTATTGGGCAATTTTGAGTTTAGGGCCCATTTTAATTGGTGTGGGGTTACTGGTCTCATCTTATGTTGCTTCACTGTCTTTTATCTCTGAGGCAACGGCTGTTATCGGCAAAAGTAATTTACTATCACTGCTGCCCATTACCTTATCGATTGCAGCCTTTAGTCTATTATATTCAGCAGTACCAAACTGCAGTGTTCCTTTTAAAAATGCCTTAATAGGCGCGGTGGTTGTCGCGGTGTTGTTTGAAGTGGCTAAACGTGTTTTTGCGTTTGTCGCTGTGCAGTTTCCATCGTATGAGCTGATTTATGGAGCGTTTGCCGCGGTACCGTTATTTCTCGCGTGGATCTTTATTACCTGGACCATCATTTTAATTGGCGCAGAGCTAACTAAATTACTCACCGTTTATAACACCGGTGCTACAGCTGGCTTTAAGTCGCATTTACATACGGTAGTAGGAGTGTTGCAAGAGATGTGGCAGGCGCAACATCAAGGGCGCACATTAACGGATGAGCAATTACTGACAACCGTAGCGGGGCTAAACCAACAGCGCTGGGACGAATACCAGCAATTGCTCATTGAAAATGCCATTATTTGTCGCTCTGAATATGGTGAATATTTACTGGCACGCTCTTTAAATGATTTAAGCTTAGAGCAGCTTGCTAACGTATTACCTTGGCCGATTCCCCAGGCGAGTAATACCGAACTTGCAGCATTGGTTGATCAAAGTACCAGTGAGCAATGGTTAAATCAGCTGGATTTACGCTTATCTAAGGTGAAAGCTGAGCAACAGAAAATATTGGACTTTCCTATCCAGCAGCTGTTTATGGCACAAAAAGCTGCGCTTGCTGAAAATGTCAGTACACTGCCAAGGAAAGTACAAGAAGTTGATTCTTAGCACTTAAGTTGTTGTTTAAATTATTACCTAAAAGGTCACCCTATAAACCCGTCACATAAATGAGACACTTATGACTATTGAAACTTGGATCGCTTTTTGTGCGGCTTCCATCGTATTGTTGCTTATACCTGGCCCGACTATTTTAGCGGTGATTAGCTATTCTATTTCCCATGGGTTAAAAGCAAAAGTGCCATTGATTTTAGCGGTGGCATTGGGTGACTCCACCGCATTGTTGTTATCGCTTTTAGGTTTAGGGGCTCTGCTGGCAAAGTCTGTTTTCTGGTTTCAGGTCATAAAGTGGATAGGCGGATTGTATCTTATTTATTTAGGCATAAAGCTGCTTAGAGAAGGCTTTAACTACAATAAAAAAGTGCAGAGCACTCGCCAAAATACCGCTTTTGAATCAAATTGGCGTTTATTTGTAAATACCTATCTCGTGACAGCACTTAACCCAAAGGGAATGGTGTTTTTTATCGCATTTCTCCCTCAATTTATTAATCATGATGCAACAGGTCTGTTTGCAAGCGCAAATGCTCAGCTAGCTGTTTTAGCACTCAGTTTTGTATTACTTGCTACTTTAAATGCCACTTTGTATGCGGTGTTTGCAACAAAGGCGCAAGCGTATTTAGCCAGTGCTAAAACCCAGCAAATATTCAATTTTAGTGGAGGGACATTGATGTGTGTCGCGGGCTCGTGGGCATTGGCGAGTAAGTAACTGAAGATTTAAAATTTAAACAATAAGATCATAGGCCACATGCTTAGGGTTTTTGAACAAATAAAATTACAAAAAAGAGAGCCACAATGACAAGTGCTTACGTACAAAGTTTAACCGTTTATCCATTGAAATCTGCAGCGGGTATTGATCAGCAAACTGTTAGTGTCGAAAATGCAGGGATGTTAGGTGATAGGCGTTTCATGTTGACGAAAATGGATGGCACTTTTATCACTGGTCGTACTCACCCTGATATCACAGCGATTACTTGCTACTTTCACGAGGAACAATTAGTACTATCACATCCTAGTTGTGATTCTTTGATACTCAATGAAGCTAAGTTTTCCAGCCAGTATTATGCCACTGCGGTGTGGGGCACTAAATTTTTAGGCCAAGGATGTGGTTATGAGGCTGATCAATGGATCAGTGAATTACTGGCAGAGCCGTTACGCATATTATATTTTGGCGATAAATCTGAACGATTGGTTGTAGGGCATGAAGAGCACGAAGTCGGTTTTGCCGATGGATTTCCATTGCTATTGGCCAATCAAAGCTCCTTGGCGCATTTAAATGAGCGTTTGTTAGCGCCTGTCAGTATGGCGAACTTTCGCCCAAATATATGCATTGAAGGAGTCCCTGCTTGGGCAGAGGATGAATGGGCGCAAATTAAAATTGGCGAGGCTATTTTTGAGTTACCTAAACCTTGCTCGCGCTGCATTTTTACCACTGTTGACCCTGCGACAGCAATGCTTGATGTGCGTAAAGAGCCACTCAATACACTGACGCAGTATCGTCAGGAAGAGGGCGGTAGCAATGTCATGTTTGGTGAAAACATGGTGGTAGTTAAAGCGGGTGTTATCAAGGTTGGCGATAAAGTAGAAGTGCTTAAAACAAAAGCTAAGCCTGTGTATGTGGATAATTGGCAGTCGCAAACCAGCCGTTTGGCGCAACACCTGACTATTTCAAATAGCACACCGGCAGTATTAACGGGCAAGCAATTGATGCGCTGTGTGCACATTGTCGATGAAACTGAAGATGTTAAAACCTTTGAGTTTGTAGTGGATCCTGTGCAGCGTGTGGCATATATGCCGGGGCAGTTTATAACGCTTCAAGTAATGATTGATGGGCAAGTTTATAACCGTTGCTACACACTATCATCTAGTCCTTCAAGGCCTGATACGATCAGCATCACCGTTAAGCGTGTGGATGATGGAATCGTCTCAAACTGGTTGCATGATTGCGTTGAAAAAGGATCGTCTCTCGAATTTACATCCCCAGCGGGGATCTTTCATTTATCCTCTGATAACAAGCGAAAGTTACTGCTACTTAGTGCAGGCTCTGGCATTACGCCAATGTTATCAATCACCCAATACATTACCGACCTTGGGTTGGATATCGATGTGCACTTTCATCACAGTGCAAAAACCGCAGATGATTTAATTGGCTTTGATCACTTGCGCCTATTGGCAAAACGCCATCAAAATCTAACCTTGAGTTGTAACTTTAGCCGTGACAAAAATGCGCAGTGTGATATCGATCATCAAAGCGGACGCGTCAGCGAGGCAATATTGGATCAATTTTGTCCTGACCTTTTGAGTAGGGATGTATTTGTGTGTGGGCCAGATGGTTTTATGAAGAGCGCTAAACAAGCGCTGATGTCATTAGGCTTACCACAAGAGCAATATGATCAAGAAAGCTTTGTGATTGGTGCGGATGCGCAAGGCAATTCAGAAAATAGTAATCAGGACACACCGAGCAGTTACAAAGTTAACTTTGTGCTAAGCGGTGTTGAAGTTGATGTTAATGGCGATCAAACCATACTAGAGGCCGCAGAAGAAGCAGGTATTTACCCTGATTACAGTTGTTTGGCCGGTGTTTGTGGTAGCTGTAACAGCAATTTGATCAGTGGTGATATTCATGCACCTGATGCCCGTGCATTAGATGATGAAGACAAAGCTAACGGGGAGTTTCTGCCTTGCTGCAGTTACGCGCGATCCAACTTAGAAGTAGATCTGTAACAATATAAAAAAATAAAAGCAGGGATAAACTATGAAAATTGCACTTTGGTCGATCAATTTTAGTCGCAAAATAAACTCTTTAGATGATTGGTTGGGCTTGTTAGAAGAGCAGTTGATTTACGCTCAGCAACAACAAGTAAAGCTGTTAGTGTTGCCTGAGTATCTCAGTGAACACTTCTTGTCATTTGCGCCGGCGAATCTGGCGATCGATCAAGAAGTGCCTTGGATGGCCGAGCAGAGCTTGAATTTACTGGGACCTATTCAGCGCTTTTGCGATCATTATCAAATAGCGATGATTGCTGGCACTGTACCGGTGAATGATCAGGTTGATGAAACTAGCGAGCATGTTAATCGCGCTTACTTTTTTACCCCAAACAACAGCGCTGTTCAGCAGGACAAACTGTGCTTAACACCGAGTGAAAAAATGCCCCAAGCTTGGTATTTAACACCGGGAAAAGAAGTGCAAGTAATCGAGTGGCAAGGTGTCAAAATGGCCATTTTGATATGTTTGGATATTGAAATGCCCGCTTTATCAGTGATGTTAGCACCTTTAGATCTCGATTTGATTATCGTACCTTCTATGACTTCAAAAACGGCGGGTTACTATCGCGTATTTGGTTGTGCAAAAGCCAGAGCCATTGAGTTACAAGCGGCAATTGCGGTGGTCGGGCCAGTAGGGCGGGCAGGGGAAAATAAGCTCAACCGTACCCAGTTTTCCTCCGCTGCTGCGTTTTACCAACCTTGTGAAGAGCCTTTGGGTCACACTGGGGTGCTCAAAGAAACTGCCGTTAGCAACGGGGCAAACCTTGGCACTTTATCTAACGAGCTGTTGATTGCTCGCTTTGATATTGGGCAGATTCGTGAGCTTCGACACGGCAGTGCCGAAGTATGGCCAGGTGGTTGGAGCGCTGAGCATTTACGTATTAGTCATTGAGCCAAGCTTTAGATAATATTGAGAGGAAATCTCTTGCGGATAATTAATCAACTATGACACCTGCGATAAATTTAGCGAAAAAACACAAAATAGCGCATAGCGTTCATCAGTATGAGCACGACGACAGCGCACCTTCCTACGGGTTAGAAGCTGCTCAAAAAATGGCAGTGGCACCGCAAAGGATTTTTAAAACTTTGGTTGTTAGCCTTGATGATGCAAGCTTAGCGGTAGCGATTATCCCTGTAGAGACTATGCTGAGCTTAAAGGCAGTCGCTAAGGCACTAGGTGCGAAAAAAGCGCAAATGGCCGATAAGAATGCAGTGCAGCGCAGTACCGGTTATGTGTTGGGAGGTGTTAGTCCTCTTGGGCAGAAAAAGCGCCTAAAAACCTTATTAGATCAAACAGCGGGTGAGTTTGAGAGTATTTTTGTCAGTGCGGGAAAGCGCGGGTTAGAGATAGAGCTAAGTCCAGCAGATTTATTGAAGTTAACTCAGGGAGAAAATGCTCAGCTTTGCCAATAGTCTTTGGTTAAGAGGAGGATTGATGGTCGACTTGGATTGACGATAATTGCTCGTTTTTAGGGGAGTTAAAACACCTAGCTTGATTGTCTTTGGGGCGCTTCTTGTTTTTAATCTGCTCAATCAGTGTTGGGTAGCCAATGTAGTAGCCCTGTAATAGATCGACACCTGCATTAATCGCCATTTCTTTTTGTTCTGCTGTTTCAATACCTTCTTGTAGAATTTGCAGGTTAAACTGTTTTAATCTGTGGACAAAGCGCTGATAGTTTGGGGATTGCAGCATGCTAATGTCAATTTTAACAATTTCTGGCTGTATACTCGTTAGGCGTAACCAATCCTCTCTGCGATCAGTCATGTCATCCATCGCTACTAAAATACCGTGATGTTGGCGGTGCCAATTACTCATGATTTTGAGATTGCGCTCTGAGCTTACATCGTGCTCTAGTACTTCTATAACCACTTTTGTGTCATCGATCCCCAATTCTTTTTTACGATTAATTAATAGGTTTTTGTAGGCTTCTATGTCATGTAAATCAGTAATGCTTTCATACTCATAATTCAAAAAAAGATATTGGCTTTGCTCATTGAGTAGTGAGAAGTTACGCAAGTGGAGTGCGCGAATCAAGCGATCTACAAATGCAATATTAGCGCTGCTGCGCATTTGATTAAGAAACACATCAGTAGATGCGAGCTCTCCATTTTGAAAGGGCCTTATTAGGGCTTCATAGCCTAATAAGGTGCCATTTTTGTGAAGGATCGGCTGGAAGGCGCTAGTTACTGATAAATCGAAAATACGGGCAAAATGAACGTTATTGCTAACACAAAGCATTTTAGAAAAGGCATGGCGCAAATCTAATTCTTTTATCATTTAAAGGTGCCTATGTATTTGGAGTCATTATCAATGAGCTTATAAAAATGAGTAAACATAGTCAAAATACTGTTTAATAAAACATTCTTTTGTTTGTTTTGTTAATTTTTAATTAATACAATATTAGCATCATTTTTAAAAAATACAGGGGTATAAAGGTAGTGCAGAGAGGTTTTTATTTGCATTTGATAGATAGATCCAATATGTAACAAAATAGTCATAAATTGAGAGTATAAGTGCTCCAGCTTCAGAATCTTAACGGCAAGCTTGAGTCTATTGGGTTGCTACTTAGCTAGGTCTATAGTTAAAGTGATAAATAAGGTACAATCTAGTAACAGTTCTGAACTACGCAAACGCCAAATTAATAGTTATTAATTTTCAATATCTTGCTATGGATGGTAGCCAGTCAGGAGTTCGTATGAAAGTATCAGTAAAAATTGCGATTGTCGCATCCTTAGTGATCACGTTAGTGTTCACCCTATCTTCTCTTATTCAATATCAATCAACGAAAAATACACTGTATTCTGGGGCGCAGCACAGCACCCATGAAACCCTATCCGTATTATCTAACCAGATTAGTAATTGGCTCAACGGTAAAATCGGTTTAATCGATATAACAGGCCAATCCATTTCAGCTAACTTTAGTGACAATGGAATACAAACAGCTTTTGATGCGCCTGTTTTAGCACGAGACTTTGAGCTGATATTTGGTGGATTATCGACCGATGGAAAGCCAATTACGAATGACCCAAGTTGGCAGCCAGATGGTTGGGATGCACGAAAACGTCCTTGGTATGCTGTTGCAATGAACAATCCAAGTGCTGCATTGACAGCGCCTTATCGTGATGCAGTGTCAGGTGATCTTCTAGTTTCCGTGGTAGCGAAAATAACTGACAAAGGCGAAACAAAAGGTGCTTTTGGTGGAGATTTGAGTTTGAAAAGCATTTCTGATGCGCTTAACACGGTAAACTTTAGCGGTGCAGGTTACGCATTTTTGCTCGATCAAAATAACACTATTATTAGTCATCCAAATACAGACTATGCCAATAAGCAGCTCAGTGAGTTATTTGATGGTGAAACACCTGAAAAAGGAAGTGATCTAGTTGAATCAAACTCTGAAGGTAAAGCGGTATTTGCATCCTTTGTAAAGGTCGATAATTTAGTGGGTGCCCAATGGTCAATTGGGGTGGTATTAGATCAAAAAGTAGTATTAGCTGAGGCTACGCAGCAGGGCTGGAATGCGTTTTTTATCACCATATTCAGTGTTATCAGTTGCTCACTTATCTTGTACCTAGCAACGATTAAGGTACTAGTGCCATTAAACAAGCTCCACTCTTCACTGATTGATATCAATTCCGGTGATGGCGATTTAACGAAGCGTTTAAGTATTACAAGTAAAGATGAATTTGGCGATGTATCAAAAGATTTCAATGCTTTCGTGGGGCATTTGCAATCGCTGATACAAGGCGTGAAAACTACATCCGTTGAGATATTAGAAGATACTAATATTACGGCAAGCAATGCGAGCTCATCTTTAGCACATCTTGAGCAGCAGTTAGGCGAGCTTGATCAGTTAGCAACAGCGATGCATCAAATGTCTGCAACCGCTCAAGAAGTGGCGCAGCACGCACAAAACACTGCAGGGAATGCTAATCAGGTTGATAAAGCAGCAGAGCAAGGGGTTGCGGTTGTAGGTAAGACAACCGCTGCGATTGATAAGTTGTCCCATGATATGGATAGCGCTGTTGAAAAAGTCAATGAGTTAGCGACGTACAGTAACAACATCGCTACTATTTTGAATGTGATAACGGGTATTTCTGAGCAGACGAATTTGCTGGCTTTAAACGCTGCTATTGAAGCGGCGCGTGCAGGTGAAGCGGGCAGAGGATTTGCGGTTGTTGCCGATGAAGTTCGTGCACTGGCATCGCGTACACAGCAGTCAACGGAAGAAATCCAAACAATGATCAATCAGCTGCAATCAGGTGTAGTCAATGCTGAGCAAACAATTGTTCAAGGCAAGCAAATGGTAGATGAAACGAAACTGTTAGCAAATGAAGCTGATGGTGCGCTAGGTGATATTCGCCAAAGCATTCACCAGATTTCAGAGATGACGATTCAGATAGCCACAGCGGCAGAAGAGCAAAGCGCGACATCGGAAGAAATCAATCGCAACACAACCAATATTCGTGACATCTCCCAGCAAGTAGCAGATTTTGCACAAGAGCAGTCCGGGTTGTGTTCTCAAATGGTTGAATTGACCGATCAGCAGGATAAAAACTTAAAAGAGTTTAAAGTTTAAAGATTTAAGCTTCAGGGTTTAAACTTGGCAGCGCTATATGCGAATGCAAAAAGCGCTGCCATCTTCTTTATGACCTATCGCTATCAACCTTCAGCGATAGGTAGTTCAGTATTAGCTCCCCAGTCTGTCCACGAACCATCATAGACACAAAGATTCTCATAACCTTGCATATATGCACTGAGTAAAACAATACATGCCGTTACACCTGAGCCACAACTAAAAGTGTATTTCTTGTGTGCGTCTGGCATATAGCGTGTTAGAAGTTCACGCTGCTCAACTTCACTGATAAATTCACCGTTTTCGATCAATAAGGTAAAAGGGAAGTTTTCAGAAAAGGGGATGTGACCTGATCGCAATCCTGCTCTTGTTTCCTTTTCTGTGCCATCGAAGCGCGCCCTTGAGCGCACATCAATAACCACATTGTCACTTGCTTGCAGGCTTTGATATTCTTTGACGGTTGCTAAAATTTCGTTTGAGCCAACAAAGGCCGTGCATTCAAATTTAGCGACAAAATTACCTCTAATGACTGATTTAACATACCCTTGTTGCAAGGGAAAATTACTTTCTTGCCATTTAGGTAACCCGCCATCCAGTACGTATACCTGTTTAAAGCCCATAGATTTAAACATCCACCAAGCTCTAGGAGCATAAAATAATCCGCGCTGATCGTATACGATGAGAGTGCTATTAGTGTTCACTCCAAGCTGTTGTGCTTGTTGCGTAAAGTATTCAGCACTTGGCATAGTGCAAGGCAGGCTAGCACTTTGATCACATACAATATTCGCATAATCAAAGGCTTGTGCGCCTTTAATGGCGTGAATTACAGCGCTGTCTGATGCGCGTGGTTCTGGCATGCTGGCATCAAGGATAACTAAGTTCTCGTCATCTAAATGATCCTTTAACCACTGGCAAGTAACGGTTGCTTTGTTCATTGCTTGTCTCATAAATGTAAAATATTAATTTTCGGGGCGATTCAGCCCGAGTATATTAAAGTCTTTATCGCGCATGCTATTGAGTAAAAGCTCACCGTTCTCAGCCACTCTAAACTCTCCGTATTCGGCTTTGCTATAGATATCGCCAGTACCTTCTTCAAAGAAAAAGGCATGGGTGGCTAAACGTAAACTGCTATTGCGCACGCGAAATTGCATTTTAATTTCGCCTTCTTTAAGTGAGTCACCGGTATAGATACCTTTGTAAGTGGCTACCGAATTACCATCAAGCTCAACGATGAAAGTACCTTGGTTCATATTATCGAGTAAGGTTGATAGTTTGGAATCTTGCGACTTTGTATCATCTAGTACTGTTCTCTCAATCGCAAAACGCAGTCGCATGTAATCGCCCTGCATTAAGGATCTTGGGTCAACTGGCGCGAGCTTTAGTAACACCACTTTGCCATTTTCTAGCAAGGCTTCGCGCTGAAAAATAGTGTAGTTAATAAGTGCGAGTGTGATTAATACAATCAGTGCAATGATCTTGCTTGGTAAGTTGAAACGGTATTTTTGCTTGAGTACTTCCCATGTGAGTGGTTTAGCGGTTGCGCTTAAATGTAGCCAGTAACAAGCGGCAGCAAAACATAAGCCAAAGCCGATGAGTACCATGGATTTAAGCAGTAGTGTCCAACTTAAGTTGTAGTAATACCATGAAATAAAACCGATCAAGCTTATAGCGCCGCCAATGACCAAAGAGCGGTTTTGTTTTAGAAAGCCGACCCCTAATAATAAGAAGGCTGCGCTAACGCCAACTACAAGGTAGCTCACAACAATAATCAGCAGGCATAAAAGCCCTAGCTTAACACTTGTTTTGCTAGCAAACGGGGCGGCTATTGTTTGGCGAATTGTATTTGCCAAATAAATAAACACACCATAAGTAACTCCCTGGTTGAGCCAGTACCCTAGTGCACTGCTAATGTATTGCTGGCGATTATCTCTGACAATTTCATCGGCTAAATCGTCAAAGAAAAACTTGCCACTAAACATCAGCAGTGTAATTGCTAAACCATAGCCTATTGGCTCCCAACGACTTTTGTGTGCTCTCCAGCGAATGTCAGACAGCCACAAAGCGGTGAACGTGACAAAGGCGATGGCAGTGCTAAGGTTTGCGATATCAAGCTTAGTTAACGCTAGAAAGAGCGCTATCATTGCAAACCATGTACTTAGTAGGCGAGCGATAAAATTATCTTGGCTAAAAGCGAGTACAGTTTGAAAGACAAAAATGGATAAATAGAGATCGACTCCTTTAAAGTCAAAAAGCTGTGCTAGCCCCCAGGCAAGTAATATCTGGCCACATAAATTAAACGCGAGCCCCAGTTGCTGGATGAAGTCTCCTTGGCGCTGGCCTTTAAAGATGAAGTAGGCAATAACACAGCCTGCAATACCTAAGCTGGCTATGATGCCTGCGTTTTCATCTCTAAATAGTAAAAATGAAAAAGCGGATCCGATAAACCCAACAAGGAAGCACGCCGCTAGCCAGCCTGCAAACCCTTGAACGATACGGATATACCAGCGATTGACTTCAATGTTGATAGGGGGCTGCTCATGCGAGACGATTGCTTTGAGCTTGAGTAAATCCCAAAGCGCTGTGTCAGAAAGCGAATGATTAGAGTCTGGTAGGCTCATTTGGAATCCTCCTGCTGGGCCTGTTCTAGAGCATCAGGGTCAGGTTTTAGGCTAGGTTTTGGATTACTAGTACCGTCCAGTTGAGCGGAGAGCTTTTTTAACCAGTAGGTCGCCAAGCTTGAGCTCCCTAAAAAGTATAAGCTGATGAGCAAGAAGATGGCGTCATCAGCACCGGCTTCTAGCGCTTCAAACAAATACATACTTGAAACAATAATAAAACTTAAAAAACTGGCGGCTATCACATACAAATCTTTGATCACAAAGCGGTATAAACAAAATGCCAGTGCGATCCAAAGCGTGTAATACAGGAGCTGATGGCCTTCGTTTGAATGCCTAAATGCACCATCGCTGGCCCAAATGCTAATGGCAAAGCCTGCAGCAGTGACGAGCAACTGCTGAGTGTAACGATTGGCTAAGTAAGGGGTTCTTATATTTAAAAATGAAAATTTATGGCTGTAATTTGCCGTTTCGAAAATGATAAGTAGCAGTGTATTAAATATGGCAAAAATCAGTGCTTGATCAGAAGATCTTAAATACAACCATAAAAAATGACGGCTTAAATCAAGATACAACCCAAATGCTGCATTGATAATAGCTACCCAGAAAATCCAAAGAATGCATGAGCGGCCAATTAAGGCCAGCGGCAACATCAGCAAGCTCCAAATAGCAAAAAGCTGCCAGGGATCTGCGCCGGTTTGATAGGTTTGACCGACCACTGCAAGTAATGCCCCAATACACAGTGATAACGACATTAGCATTGCCGTCTTCATCTGAGGGTGGAAAGAGAGTCGTACATAGCCAATACAGCTGAGCACTATGGCCGTCTCAACCAGTGCAAACTTATTAAAGCGTGACATATCTTGCCAATTATAAGCGAAGAAAAAGATAATGCCTGAGCACAGTGCGATAACCGCTAACCAAAGCATTGCTAGTTGCAGAAAGCCAAGCCATTGATGTTTTGTTGGCTCGCCTTGGCCCTCAATAATGGCTTGCTGGACATCAGTGTGCTTAATAGCGCCTTGTTGAACCCAATTCAATATTCGGTTGCGGTTATCCCACATACATAAATCCTTGTATTTTTGACATGATGACTAAGAGCTTTATTTAAGCAAATAACCTTTTGATTTCAGGAAGTCTAGCATGTGTGGTCTAGCTTCCTTGTTGAGCATGTTTGAGATTTGTTCGCTCCAGCCCTGTTGTTTGACGTTGGCACCACGGGTTGCATAATAATGTCTAAGTAACACGTCATACTCACTGATGATGTCTTGTTCATCACTCGCATCGTACTTATCTTGTTTAAGCACTGCTTTAACGGGTAAGCGTGGTTTTACTTCAGGATCTTGATCAGGATATCCTAAGCACACACCGAAAACAGGATAAACGAGCTCAGGTAATTCAAGTAACTCACTGACGCCACTAATATTGTTGCGCAACCCACCAATGTAAACACAGCCTAAGCCGAGTGATTCAGCTGCAACGACTAAATTTTGTGCGAACAGTGCAGTATCAAGAGAGGCGGTTAGAAATTGCTCTGTGAAGCCCGATTGCATCTCTTGCTCATTCATATCACAAGCAATTTTGTGGCGATTCATATCGGCGTAAAATACTAAGAAGTGGGATGCACTTTGCACATATTTCTGACCACCGGCAAAGGTTGCGAGTGTTTCACGATTCTCTTCACTGTTTACTTGAATCACAGTTGTGGTTTGGATAAAGCTTGAGGTTGCTGCACTTTGCCCAGCTTTTACGAGCGCTTCAATGGTCTCTTGAGGAATAGCTTGTTCTGTGAACTTGCGAATAGAGCGGTGAGAGTGCAGTAAATCAAATGTATCGTTCATGAGTTGATAACCTATACGTGGGTGGCGTAATAGCTCAGTTTGGTTCAGCTGTTGATTAGTAAGCTATTAAAAATATTGAGCTATTCTACCTATCAAAGCTCAAAACATGAACACAGGTGCAGGTATTTAATAAAATAATCTATGATAATCAAGAAGAAAGAGAGCAGTGGATAGTGCTCCCTTACTCAAACGGGTTGTAGGGCAAGGGAGGTAGAGATTGTTAATTAATGTGTTGTTATTTAGAGAGCTGTTCAACCCATTTGCCAACTAGCTGGCGCTCTTGATCACTCATTTGTGTTAAATTGCCGAGCGGCATAATGTTAGTATCAACCGTCTGTGCTTTTATCAGTGCTGCATAAGAGGTGATTTGCTCTGGGTTATCAAACATCATACCTTTAGGTGCTGTGGCAAAGCCCGCATAAGTAGGCGTAGCAGAGTGGCATACTGTACAACGTTGCTCAATAATCGCAGATACTTCTTCAATGCTAACTTGCTTATTGACAGTTTCAGTGGGGGCTTTTGGCGCCGTAACAAAAGCTAAGCACACCATACCGAGAGCAGCTGCGGGAATCGTCCAAGCAAACTTCTGGGTTTGGTGGCGAGTGTTAAAGTAATGGCGCACTAAAACGCTCAGCAATGCCAGTATAGCTAACACAAGCCAATTGTATTGGGTGCCATAAGTGCTTGGAAAATGGTTGCTAATCATGATGAATAGCACTGGTAGCGTTAGGTAATTATTGTGTCTAGATCGCAATAAGCCTTTTGCTGGCCATTTAGGATCCGGTTGTTCACCTGACTCAATAGCACCCACTAAATTGCGTTGAGCAGGCATAATAACGAAAAACACATTGCCGACCATGATAGTACCAATAATAGCGCCCACATGAATAAACGCACCACGGCCACTAAAGACCAGTGAAAGTGCCCAGGCAGCTATAATCAACAATACAAAAATAATTAAACCAAGTAATGCCGGCTTTTTGCCTAATGCGCTATCGCACAAGGTGGTATACACGACCCATCCTGCAATTACACTGCCAAGGCTAATGGCTATAGCACCGAGCGAGCTAAGCTCCACACCGGGAGCAACTAGGTAGAGCTGCGCATTCAAGTAATACACAGCAGAGAGTAAGGCCATCCCCGATAACCATGTAGTATAGGCTTCCCATTTGAACCAATGTAGCTTTTCAGGCATTTGTGGCGGAGCGAGCTTGTATTTCTCAAGATGATAAATACCACCACCGTGAATCGCCCATAAATCGCCTGCCTGGCCTTCTTTTGGGGTACGTCTGTCTAAATGGTTTTCTAGCCAGTTAAAATAAAACGAGGCGCCTATCCATGCGACACCGGTAATCATGTGTGCCCATCGAATGACAAGGTTGAGCCACTCAGTGTAGTGGGGATCCATAATTTCTCCTTAATTATTATTGTTAGGCTAAAACGCTCTGAGGATCTAAATAAATTTCAGTTTTCTCATCGAAATAGTATTCATCGCAGTTGTTGCCAGTACCATCGCGATCAACTACCAAGAAATCATCATCTTCGACGCAGCAGAGTATAGGGTGATGCCACACACCAGTTCGATAGTTAACGCCCTGATCACCACGTGCAATAAAGGCTTGCAGCGCTTCTGGTTCTGGGGGTTGGCCCGGCGGTGCAACCAGTACTAAAAATGCATTTTGCTTTAAAGGAATGAACGCTTGAGAGCCTTGGGGGTGGCGCTCTACCATCTGAATGCGCAGTGGCATTTTAAGTGGCTGAGCGCGAAAAATATTAATAATTGCCCTATCGTCTACTTGTGCAAGCTCTACACTGGCAAGGCGATGGTAGCGATCTGTGTTGCCATTATTTATCGCAAAATGGCTACTGTCCTGGGTTTCAATAACATCACCAAAAGGTGCAAATGCTTCTTTAGTCAGAGGTTGTGGTTGAATAATCATAGCCCGATTGTCCTAAATTAATTGATATCTATTGGTTTGCGGCAATTTTACCGAACAAACGCAAGCGACTAACGCCACCATCTGGAAAGATATTCAGTCGCACATGTGTAATAGGACCAATCGCTTTTAGCTGTTCGCTAAAATGATGCTCTTGATGCATTTCAAGCTTTTGCGAAGGCAGCAATTCTTGCCAAAACAAGCTTTGGGCTTCAATTTGATCATCTGTTCCACCTTTCACAAAAGCTCCTTGAATAGAGCAGCTGTCAGGATAGTTTCCTTTAAAGTGGTGGGTGTCGACTAAAATACTTTCAATATCAGCACCGTGACCGAGTGCGACTATAACCCAGTCAAAACCTGGGGTACGGCGTCTAGCGGTTTCCCAGCCATCTCCCATGTTGATGCCACGACCGGGGTTTAAGATGTTTCGCATTTGACCAAAATGCTCATCAGAGCAGGCAAGGGCGCGACCGCCATTAAGAGAGCTGGCAAAATCTAATACTTCACTGGTATCTTGGGCTGACCAATCGCGATAGGGAATGCCATGCACACGTAATCTAGCAACACCACCATCGGGGTAAATGTTAAAGCGTAGATGGCTCCATGCATTGTCGTTATCAATACTGTGATAATGCTGGCTATCACCTTGTAGATCAACGGCGCCTAGTACTTCACTCCAAACGGTGTTCTCATCCGGATCGCCTTGTTCGCAATAGCAAGCCTCCAGTGATGCCGAAGGAGGATAGTTACCTGTGAAATAAGAAGTATCAATTTCAACGCCTTTAATGACACCGCAAACACCCAGTTTTACTATTGCATGGTCGTAACCTTCAAAGCGCTTGCGACGTGATTCCCAGCCATCCATCCATTTTCCATTGTCATCAAAAACGCCTTCTTTCCATATAGCAGGTTCAGGTTGCAACATGCGATCGGCAGCTGCGAACCAATCATCACTGACTGAAATTACTTTTGCACCTAGGCGTGCATCTGCCAAGTTGATATATTTTTGAAAGCTGTGTTCTGTAGTCATTATTGTATTCGCTATGGTTAATTTTGGTGGTAATAGCTGTTTTAGCCTTTGGCGTAGAGACTGCTGTACTAGTTGATCTCAATCACATGGCTGCTAAACGAAAACGTGCAATTTTATTTATCTCTAGCAGTGCTTGTTCAAATTCTTGTTCTGCGCAATGCTCGATACGAATGCTAAACGCATCTAAAATTTGGTGTCTGTTGGCGTTTTTTACTGCCATGATAAAGGGAAATTTAAACTTTTCTTTATAACGATTATTGAGGGAGTTAAATAATGCAAACTCCTGAGCATTACATAAATGAATACCAGCGCTAGATTGCTCATCAGTTGAGGCTGCTGTCAGCTCGCCGGCGACAGCTGCTTTTCCGGCTAAATCAGGGTGTGCATTGATAAGCGCCAGCTGTTGATCTTGATCTGCTTTGCTCAGTACTGCAGCCATTGCACCATGAAGAGTATCAATACTGTCGTGTTCACTGTTAATACCGTTATCAAAAGTTTGGCTTGCAACCCAGGGTGAGTGCTCGTATATATCTTTAAATGTATCGATAAACTGCGCTTTATTCATTGTACTTGGTGTGCAATGTTTGAATGTGCTCATAATGATCAATGCTCTTCTAAGCTTCAGGTTTAAGCGTTTTTGTCATAAGGATGATGCTGGTGCCAATGCTTGGCAATGTCGACTCTTCTTGTAAGCCAAACATCTGAATGGCTCTTTACATATTCTATAAAACGGGCAAGAGCTGCAATGCGCCCGGGGCGGCCAGCTAATCGACAGTGTAATCCGATAGATAGCATTTTGGGAGCGTGCGCTCCTTCTTCATAAAGGGTATCAAAGCTATCCTTTAAATACTGGTAAAACTGCTCACCACTGTTAAAACCTTGTGCAGTCGCAAAGCGCATATCATTGACATCTAGAGTATAAGGTATAACGAGATGGCCTTTCCCTTCATTGTCGATCCAATAGGGTAGGTCATCATCATACGCATCGCTGTCATAAAGAAACCCGCCTTCTTGCATAACGGTTTGGCGTGTAAACGGGCCGTTGCGTCCAGTGTACCAGCCAAGTGGCCTACTGCCGGTAACGCGCTCAATGATTTCAACTGCTTTATTAAGGTGGGATTGTTCTTCCTGCTCGCTGCTATCTTGGTAATCAATCCAACGGTAGCCATGACTGCAAATTTCGTGTCCTGCTGCTACCATTGCTTGTGCGACTTCGGGGTGGCGCTCAACGGCCATTGCTACAGCAAAGATAGTCAACGGGATTTGATGCTTTTCAAA
The DNA here is from genome assembly GCA_937136055.1 of uncultured Oceanospirillaceae bacterium. Classification (GTDB taxonomy): domain Bacteria; phylum Pseudomonadota; class Gammaproteobacteria; order Pseudomonadales; family Balneatricaceae; genus Rs1. The sequence goes on from CAKZOD010000120.1 coordinate 50,703, forward strand.
TAATCTTAATAATCGCCAAACACCTGCACGGCTGCCGTATTCGTAACAAGATTCCATGCTTAAGTTTCGCTTGCCAGCTAAAGGTTGTGCGCCGGGCATTTCAGATAAAAACGCTTCTGATTCGTTATCACCATGTAATAAGCAGCGCTCGCCACCTTCTTCGTAGTTGAGCACGAAAGAAACGGCAATCTTTGCATTGTTAGGCCATTTTGGGTTAGGTGGGTTCTCACCGTAGCCAATTAAGTTTCTTGGATAGTTGCTTTGCACAGCGAAGGCTCCTCACTCAGGTGAGCTGAAATTAATACACATAATAAAGCATGCATAAATACTAAACACTTATAAATAAAAAACAATAACTCGAAATATTGTATACAATGTGAGTGAAATGTATCAGAGTTAATCGCTTTATTCAAAGAGAAAAACAAGGCAGTATTGCTAAAACAAAAAAATATCTAGTCATTATGCCAAGGTCAAATTTAAAGGAGCTTATTTATGTCAAACCCCCAGTCCCCTCAAGGCTATCTAACAACACATGTGCTAGACACCGCCAATGGCTGTCCAGGCGAGGGTATTCCTGTTGCATTGTACCGGCTAGGAGAGAGTCGAGAGCTGTTGGTTGAAACAGTCACAAACAATGACGGACGCTGTGATCAGCCCATTCTTAATAAAGATGACTTTGCTATCGGAAAATACGAATTAGTCTTTAGTATTGCTGATTACTTCAAAGGTAAGGGGGCTAATCTACCAGAACCTGCATTCCTAGATGATGTAGTATTGCGCTTTGCGATTGCTGAGATCGATCAGCATTATCATGTGCCGCTTCTTGTCTCTCCATATAGTTACTCAACTTATAGAGGAAGCTAAATAGCAGCCGTTGTAAAAGTATGCCAAAGCGATAGCTGTTTATGATCAGCAGCCTTAGCTGAATTTTCTTACATAGGATGTGTCGGAAATTATTCTAAATTGTATACAATCAATGATTAATTTATGGACAATACATTGAAATATAGTTACTTTTGTCTTAGCTCATTCTAGGTTAAACCGTTCGAATAAAAAAAATAACGTTTGGAGATAGGTTATGGACCAATCAAATCAACAACAGGATGTCTCTCAGTCTAATGGAGTGGGTACTCCTGAGCAGTTAAGAGACCCTAATTATTTTCCCCCTTTAAATGTGGCGGTGCCTTTAGGTATTCAGCACGTGTTAGCGATGTTTGTCTCAAACGTCACGCCAGCCATCATTATTGCCGGTGCTGCAGGTTTTGGCTTTGGTTCTAAATCACCTGATTTTCCAATGATGATATACATGATGCAAATGTGTATGTTGCTTGCAGGTGCCACCACATTATTACAAACGATTACTTTTGGTCCAGTGGGTGCGAAGTTACCCATAGTCCAAGGGACGAGTTTTGCGTTTATTCCGATTATTGTGCCACTAGTTGCTGGTAAAGGCGTGGATGCAATGGCGGCCGTTACAGGTGGCATACTCGTTGGTGGTATTTTGCAAGCTTGCTTAGCGCCATTTATTGGTCGATTACGTTTCGCTTTGCCACCGCTAGTGACGGGGCTCATCGTTACAATGATCGGTTTGTCATTACTAAAGGTAGGCATTCAATATGCAGCGGGCGGTGTGCCGGCTATCGGTACCCCTGAATTCGGGTCACTGCAAAACTGGGGTGTGGCGTTTGTTGTAATCATTGTCACCTTAGTGCTTAAATTCTTTAGCCGCGGGATGCTGAGTGTTTCAGCTGTGTTAGTGGGATTGGTTGCAGGTTACGTTGTTGCTTATTTATTGGGTATGGTGAACTTTGGCAATATTGGTCGTGCAGCGCCTTTTGCGTTACCTCAAATTTTGCCTTTTGGGATTGAGTTTACCTTCTCTGCTATTCTTGGTATCACTTTAATGTCATTCATTTCTGCGATTGAAACCGTTGGTGATGTATCGGGTATCACAAAAGGTGGTGCAAACCGAGAGGCCACAGATGAAGAAATCAAAGGTGCGACATATGCTGATGGTATAGGTTCTGCTTTTTCGAGCTTTTTCGGTGCGCTACCAAACACTTCTTTTTCCCAGAATGTGGGCTTGATTGCGATGACAGGTGTTATGAGTCGTCATGTGGCGACTATTGGTGCGCTGTTCTTGGTAGTTTGTGGTTTTATCCCAAAAGTCGGTGCGGTGATTTCAACGGTGCCAATTGAGGTGCTAGGGGGCGGTGTTATTATCATGTTCGGGATGGTTGCATCAGCTGGGATTAAAATGCTCGCAGAAGTCAATTGGGATAGCCGTAATATGGTGATCTTTGCGATTTCAATTTCTATCGGTTTAGGCTTAATGCTTGAGCCAGGCGCATTGCAGCATTTACCAAGTACCTTAAAGGCATTGCTATCTACAGGTTTATTACCAGCAGCTTGTTTTGCCATTGTTTTGAATCTGGTAATTCCTCACGAAACTAAGAAAGAAGATTAAATTGACAGTGAGGTAAGTAGCTTCTCGTTACATGCTGCTTGCCTTTGTTTGCTGCTTTCTAGGGGAGTAAGCTAAGCGGCTAGATCAGATAAACGTTAGATAAGGTTTGACCTAGTTAGCAAGGAAGGTGCTAAGTCAGAGAGCTAAAATGTAAGCGAGATTTAAGCAATAAAAAAGCCAGATCAATGATCTGGCTTTTTTGTGTTTGAGGCTTAAGTTTTTATCTTAAGCCTTAAGCAGTTGTTTTAAGCGAAAGCAGCGTTTAGTGTCGCGCTTGGGCGCATAACCGCTTCAACTTTATCAGCTGATGCATGGTAGTAACCATCAAGGTCAGCAGGCTTACCTTGGATTTCTGCAAGTTCAGCAACGATCTTTTCTTCGTTGTCTGCAAGTGTCTTAGCAAGTGTGGTGAATTTAGCTGCTAGTGCAGTATCTTCAGTTTGCTTAGCTAATTCTTGTGCCCAGAACATGCAAAGGTAGAAATGGCTGCCACGGTTGTCTAGCTCGCCTGTTTTGCGTGAAGGTGACTTGTTGTTTTCAAGTAACGTCGCCGTTGCTAGATCAAGGGTTTTAGACAAGATAGCCGCTTGCGCGTTACCGTGCTTGATACCCATGTCTTCAAGAGATACAGCAAGTGCCATGAATTCACCCAGTGAATCCCAACGCAAGTGGTTTTCGTTTTCAACTTGCTGAACATGCTTAGGAGCAGATCCGCCAGCACCTGTTTCATACATGCCGCCGCCTTGTAGCATTGGAACGATAGACAGCATTTTAGCTGATGTGCCAAGCTCCATAATTGGGAACAAGTCAGTTAGGTAATCACGTAAAACGTTACCTGTTACAGAGATAGTGTCTTGACCACGCTTTTGACGCTCAAGCGTATAACGCATTGACTCTTGGTAGCCTTTGATGTGAATCTCTAGGCCTGAAGTGTCGTGATCTTGTAAGTATCTTTCAACTTTGATGATCATTTGCTGATCGTGAGCACGCTCATCATCTAACCAGAAAACAGCAGGAGTATTAGTTTGACGTGCACGGTTAACCGCTAGTTTAACCCAGTCAGCCACTGATTCGTCTTTAGTTTGACATGCGCGCCAGATATCGCCTTTCTCTACAGCGTGCTCCATTAATACAGTGCCTTCGTTGTCAACAACGCGCATAGTACCAGCAGCTTCCATTTCGAAAGTCTTATCGTGTGAACCGTACTCTTCAGCTTTTTTAGCCATTAGACCAACGTTAGGTACAGTACCTAAAGTCGTAGGGTCAAATGCGCCGTTTGTTTTACAGAAGTTGATAACTTCTTGGTAAATACGCGCGTAAGTACTTTCTGGCATAACGGCTTTTGCATCGCGTGCTTTACCGTCAGCGCCCCACATTTTACCGCCGTTGCGGATCATAGCAGGCATAGATGCATCAACGATTACATCACTTGGTACGTGCAAGTTAGTGATCCCTTTGTCTGAATCAACCATCGCGATATCAGGACGTGCATCGAAACACGCTTGAATATCCGCTTCAATTTCTTTGCGTTGAGCTTCTGGTAAGCTAGCAATTTTTTCTGTAACGCTGCCAAAACCATTGTTTGGGTTAACACCAAGTTCTGCAAAAAGTGCACCGTGCTTGTCGAAAAGATCTTTGAAGAAAACCGTTACAGCGTGGCCGAATACGATAGGGTGTGAAACCTTCATCATGGTCGCTTTAACGTGTAGTGACCACATTACATCGTTGTCTTTACACTCTTGTAAGCTCTGCTCAAAAAAGTCGCGCAGTGCTTTAGCACTCATACGCATGCTTTCTAATACTTCACCTTCTTCAAGGTTTAAGCTTTTCTTAATTTCAACTTTGCCAGACTCATTGACGAACTCAATGCGTACTTTACCCGCTGCAGGCATAGTGATTGATTTTTCAGAGCTATAGAAGTCACCATCGCGCATAAAGTCAGCGTGAGATTGTGACATTTTGTTCCAAGTACCCATAGAGTGAGGGAACTTGCGAACGAAAGCTTTAACTGCTGGTGGCGCACGACGATCAGAGTTGCCTTCGCGCAATACCGGGTTTACCGCGCTGCCTAAAAGCTTAGAGTAACGCGCGGCAATGTCGCGCTCTTCATCTGAGCTTGGGCTTTCAGGTAGAGATGGAATATCGATACCTTGTGATTGTAGTTCTTTAATGCATTCTTTTAACTGAGGGATAGATGCACTGATGTTTGGTAGCTTGATAATGTTAGCAGCAGGGTCTTGTGTTAATTGACCTAAAAACGCTAAACCGTCTTCTACTTTTTGCTCTGGGGTAAGGTTTTCAGGGAAAGCAGAAAGAACACGGCCAGCTAAAGAAATATCTGAAAGTTTAACGTCGATACCCGCAGCTGATGTGAAAGTTCTAACTAAAGGTAGTAGTGAATAGGTGGCAAGTGCAGGCGCTTCGTCAGTAAGCGTGTAGTAAATAGTGCTGTTATTAGCTGTCATATTGGCCCCAAGAAGAGTTATGTAGAATATTTACCGGTTAATCAAAACGCGTAAGAACTGAGTTAGAAAGCGCTTTTGAATAACAATAAACAAAAAATTCGCCGGTAATTATACTAGCTAAGTACTAGATTTGCATTGAAATAAGTGTCAATTACGACAAATGTTGTAGATAAAACTTTCAATCATGTAGTTTTATTACATAAAAATGAAGTATTTAAGGACTCAGCACTAGGGGTTTAAAGGCCTGTATTTGAAGGTGTAAAAGAGTCTACATCCTTTAAAATTAGTGGTACAATTCGCGGCTTTTTTATGGGGTGATAAATGCGCGAGGCGCGCTATTGCTCTAAACTTTCAGTGTGAACGAATTTTCGTTACGTAATTTTAGTAGCACATTTTTAAAATTGATAAGCGCAACAAGGGGTTGAGTTTAGGGTTTTAAAAATGGGCTATGCGTAATTAGATTGAGTTAAAATGCCTTTGGTAAATAACACAATCAAGCCATCGCTCACTCTCTATTAATATTAAGTGGTAACTACATTGCTCGTATCTTCTAATCTCAGTATCCAGTTCGGCGCAAAGCCGCTGTTTGAAAATGTCTCAGTCAAATTTGGTGAAGGCAACCGCTACGGTTTAATCGGCGCTAACGGCTGCGGTAAATCAACGCTAATGAAAATCTTGGGGGGCGATTTAGAGCCGTCTTCAGGGAATGTATCAACCGATCCTAACGAACGCATTGGTAAATTGAAGCAAGATCAATTTGCTTACGAGCAGTTCTCAGTTATTGATACTGTCATCATGGGCCATGATGAGCTTTGGAAAGTTAAAGAAGAGCGTGATGCGATTTACGCTAACCCTGATATGAGTGAAGAAGACGGAATCCGTGTTGCGGATCTTGAGGGTGAATTCGCAGAGCTCGATGGCTATACCGCTGAATCACGCGCAGGCGAACTACTATTAGGTGTAGGGATTCCAACGGAGCAACACTTTGGTTTAATGAGTGAAGTAGCGCCGGGTTGGAAGCTACGTGTGTTATTGGCACAAGTGCTATTCGCAAATCCTGACATTATGTTGCTTGATGAGCCAACCAACAACTTGGATATAAATACAATCCGCTGGTTGGAAGGGGTGTTAAACGAGCGTAACTGCACCATGATAATCATTTCTCATGACCGTCACTTCTTAAACAGTGTGTGTACTCATATGGCCGATTTAGATTACGGTGAGTTGCGTTTATTCCCAGGCAACTACGATGAGTACATGACAGCTGCAACAATGAAGCAAGAGCAGCTACAAGCGGATAACGCTAAAAAGAAAGCACAGATCTCTGAGTTAAAAGCTTTCGTTAGCCGTTTCTCTGCAAATGCTTCGAAATCAAAGCAGGCTACTTCACGTGCCAAGCAAATTGATAAAATTGAACTCGCTGAAATCAAGCCTTCTTCTCGTCAAAATCCGTTTATTCGTTTTGAACAAGAGAAAAAGTTACACCGCTTAGCCCTAGAAGTTGAAGGCTTAGCGAAAGGCTTTGATGAAATGTTATTTGAAAAGCTAAATTTGATGATCGAAGTTGGCGAACGCGTGGCTATTATTGGGCCAAACGGTAGCGGTAAAACAACATTGCTAAGATGTTTACAAGGTGACTTGTTGCCAAGTGCGGGTGAAGTGAAGTGGTCTGAAAATGCATCACTTGGATACTATGCGCAGGATCACGCATCGGATTTTGAAGAGGAAAAGCTGCTGCTTGATTGGATGGGCCAATGGGGACAAGAAGGTGATGATGAGCAAGTGATTCGCGGCACACTAGGGCGTTTGCTATTCTCACAGCAAGATATACATAAGTCAGTTAAAGTTATCTCAGGGGGAGAGCAAGGTAGAATGTTGTTCGGCAAATTGATGCTGACTAAAAACAACGTACTACTAATGGATGAGCCAACCAACCACTTGGATATGGAATCTATAGAATCGCTTAACTTAGCACTAGATAACTATAAAGGCACATTGATCTTTGTCAGCCATGACCGTGAGTTTGTATCATCATTGGCAACGCGCGTATTAGAAATCACCGAAAACGGTATTGTTGATTTCCGCGGTGGCTATGAAGAATACTTGAAGAGCCAAGAATAAATCACACGAATCAAAAAGATAACAGCTAGCTAAGGTAGGCACTACATGCAAGAAAAAGCCATGCCCATAAACTGGTTTCCGGGGCACATGAACAAAGCCCGTAAAGAAATCGAAGAGGCGATGAATGATATCGATATGGTGATAGAAGTATTGGATGCGCGCCTGCCGATGTCTAGCCAGAACCCGATGATTCAGGATTTAAGACAAGGTACACCAGTTTTAAAACTGTTGAACAAGCAAGACCTTGCTGATCCTGAAATTACTCAACAATGGGTTGAGTATTTTAATCAGCAAGAGCATATCCAAGCGTTATCGATTGATACAAACAACAAAAAGTTGATTGCAAAAATCCCTGATATCGCAAAGAAAATGGCACCTACGCGTATTCGCAATGATCGCCCGGTAAGAGTGATGATTATGGGGATTCCCAACGTTGGGAAATCCACCATGATTAATGCATTGGTCGGTAAAAAAATTGCCAAGGTAGGTAATGAGCCTGCGGTTACCAAAACGCAGACACGCTACACCTTGCGCAATGGCATTATCCTATCGGATACACCGGGTATATTATGGCCCAAAATTGCAGATTATGACTCAGGTTATCGTCTGGCAACGAGTGGTGCGATTCGCGATACAGCCCTTGAATATGAAACCGTGGGGCTTTATGCCGCAAACTTTATGATGGTGGCTTATCCTCAGCGATTGTTAGAACGTTATAAGTTAAAGGCACTACCAACAACGGATTTAGAACTGTTAAAAGTGATCGGCAGCAAGCGCGGTGGTTTGCGTGCAGGTGGCAAAGTTGACATGCATAAAGCCTCGGAAGTGATGATTCAAGACATCCGCACCGGTAAGTTAGGGCTTATAAGTTACGAGACAGTGGATCAATGGCTGCTTAAATTTGAAGAGCAAGCGCAGCGTCTGCTTGAAGAAGAACAAGCCCTTGAACTAGAGCGCGAGCAACAGCGAGAAGTCGAGCGTGAGCGCGAGCAGCGCGATGCAAAGCGTCAAGCGTACAAAGCACAAAACGCTCAAGCAGAGCGTGAAGAAAATGAAGCGAAAGCACGAGCTTTCGAGCAACAAATCAGAGATGAACAATAGAGGTGACCAGTAATGTCACGCAGTAAGAAAAAGCGCACAGGTTTAATGACAGTGCTTGAGCGCAAGCCAAGCAAGAAAGAATTTTTAGAAGATCCAGATAGTAAAGAAAGCCGTAAGAAAAAAGCCTTAGCGGATAAGAAAAAACCAAAATCAGTTTATGAGAAAGAGCGCAGCCAGAAAAAAGATCAAGCTGAGAAAAAAGCCGCTGATGCTGCTCACGCTGCCGCTAACAAAGGCCGCCTTGCTGATAAAATCAAAGCAATGCATGCTGAGAAAAAATAGCACTACTTTTGTTGCGAATGCGAGGATCTGCAGGATTTGGAAAATGACAACAAGTGAAGAGCCAAGTGCTTAACATTACTTGCCAAGCAGATGTTGATGCAGACATCCAGCAACTATTAAACAAAGACCCGCGCTTAGAGCGGGTTTTTGCTGTTATTGATCAAGTGCCACTGCGCTTGCGTGAAGGTGGGTATGCCGGTATTGCGCAAATTGTAGTTGGTCAATTACTCTCAGTCGCCAGCGCTAGTGCAATTTCAAAACGCTTAAATATCTTGGTATCCCCATTAACAGCAGAGAATTATCTAAAGCAAGATAAACAAGCGCTGCTCGATTGCGGATTATCTAACGCGAAATACAATACATTAACCCTGTTGGCGCAAGCGCAAATTAATGGCGAGCTAGACTTTGATGCTTTAACTGAATTGACAGTCGAGCAAGCCCTTAAAAGCTTATGTAAATACAAAGGCATAGGGCCATGGACAGCACAAGTGTATTTAATGTTTTGCCTAGGCCATAGAGACATTTTCCCGGTAGGGGATTTAGCGCTGCGAAAAGGGGTAGAACAAGCACTTGGGTTAAGCGAGACGCCGAGCCAGAAAGAAACAGCGATAATTGCAAGCGAGTGGGCGCCTTTTAGAGCGAGTGCCGCACGACTGATCTGGGCGTATTATGCAGTGCTAAAACAGCGTGAAGGGATTATTTGAAGATCAGCTATGAGCTACAAGCTGTAAGTTAGAAAGCTAGGAGCTAGGAGCTAAGAGCTAGGAGCTAAAAGCTAAGAGCTAAGAGCTACAAGCTAAGAGCTAAACAATGAACTGGAAGAATAAAACGAGAATATAACCAATAAACGTTTGAAGTATATTTTTAAGGTTTAAACTGATTGGCTCACAGCTCACAGCTCACAGCTCACAGCTCACAGCTCACAGCTCACAGCTCACAGCTCACAGCTCACAGCTCACA
>CAKZOD010000121.1 GCA_937136055.1 uncultured Oceanospirillaceae bacterium
GAATTAGTCCAAACGAGGCTGAACAATTATTTAAAAAGGCCTCTTAAACTGTGGCCAAATTTTGTTGACCACTACACACTCCCCTTCATAGGGCCGCCGGAGCAATTGCTTAAATTATCGAGGGAAAAAAGGGGCGTTAGCAGGATACGGAAGCTTTCGCAAAAAAGGCGATGAAGACGCAAGCATATAAGAATGTAGGAAGTTAGCCGGCTCCATAGCTGGAACTGGTCTTAATAAATACTACCCAGTGAAAACACCGGGCAGTTTATCTAAATACTTTGACTAATTAGATTTCATCTCTACCAAGTGAGCGCAGCACGTTATTGACCTTATCTTTACCGCCAACACTGTCGTAGTACTTAGGCCATACTTGGCTAGTGGCTTTTTCAATCCATGGGCCTTCATCCACTTCTGACCACACCATGCCACGTTCAAGCAGCTTTTGTTTAGCTTCAGCTTCTTTAGTACGTAGGAACTCAGCGCTGTATAAGGTCGCTTTTTTGCCCGCTGCTAAAATCGCATCTTGCTCACCTTTAGACAGGTCTTGGAAGATAGATTCCGACATAATCATCGGTTCTAACAAAAAATTATAGTGGATGTTAGCGATGTATTTTTGCACTTCGTAAAACTTCACTGATTCAATATCAACCAATGACAAATCCTGCCCATCAACTACACCTTGTTGTAAGGCTGTGAACAACTCAGACCACGCCATCGGTGTTGGGGTAACACCCCATGAGCGATAGGTATCAATCATGATCTCGTTTTTCGGCACGCGCACAACCAGCTCTTGTAAATCGTCCAAGTTAGCAACTGGCTTCTTGGAGTTAGTTAATACTCTAAAGCCCGAAAAGGTCCAGCCCACGATGCGCACACCGGCATCGCGAATGGTGTTTTGCACTAGCTGATCAACCGCTTCGCTCTGGGTTAATTTAACCGCTTCATCCAAGTTTTGAATCATGTACGGTAGGGTCATCACACCGACAGAAGGTGAAAATGGGGTGATATTGTTGATCGCCAATACTGAGAAATCTAGCGCACCAAGGGAGACGTCACTAACAGTATCTTGCTCTGAACCTAGCTGGCTATTCATAAACAATTTAGCACTGTGCTTAGACGTTGCCGCCAACTCTTCGGCAAACTTAGTCGCCAAGGCGTGTTGCCCGCCGCCCGCTCCGCCACCGAGGGCGATTTTATACTCAGTTGCCATTGCCATCGAAGAGGCAGCAGATAAAATCGCGCTGCTGATCAATGCCGTTGATAATTTAGATTTAAGAACTGTTTTAATTATTTTTTTCATCACTTACCTCATGAATCCTGTATTTGGAACCTGTGCATAACGGATTGAACGACGACATTTAACCTAGGTAAAAGTCGTCGCTATGATACCCCTGTTATGCAGGATCTTCATTTCCAGATTCGGTTTATTTCAGGCACTAAGCCCAGTTGATAATTATCAGCAATATGCTGATACCTTTTTAATGTGATTGCCAGTAAACCACTTGCGTTTGGGTGTACTCATACAGGCCATGCTTGCCATCAGCACCACCAATACCTGATTTTCGCGTCCCGGCATGGAAGCCTTGCATCGCCTCAAAATGCTCGCGATTGACATAGGTTTCGCCAAACTGCAGCTCTCGACAAGCTTTCATAATTTCATCTGCGTCTTGGGAGAAAATCGAGGAGGTGAGTCCAAATTCGGTCTCGTTTGCGAGCGTAAGGGCTTCATCAAGGCTATCGACAATCATAATCGGCAGCACAGGGCCAAAGATCTCTTGCTGCATGACATTCTGATTGTTGTTATCAACCAACAGTACTGTCGGTTGATAGTGATTACCTACTTCACTGTCGGCGATCGCACCGCCACAAAGCACTTTCACACCTTGTTCGCGGGCTTCATCCACTAAATTCGCCACTTTATTGAGAACCTGTGCAGAAACCAGTGGGCCCATTGCAACAGTATCGTCAACCAGTGGATCACCATAACTGGTCGCTTGCATTGATGCGGTCATTTGCTCGATAAAGCTATCTGCCACGCTGCGCTCTACGTACACTCTTTCAGCACAGTTGCACACTTGACCGGTATTGATCACACGCGATGCATGAATCGATTTCACCGCTAAGTCGATATTCGCTTTCGCGGTCACAATGGCAGGTGCTTTGCCTCCCAGTTCAAGATTGACCTTAGTAATGTTATTGGCACAGGCCGCCATAATGCGCTGCCCTGTAGCGACGCTACCGGTGAAGCTAATCATGCCAACATCTTTGTGCTCGCACAGTGCAGCACCCACTTCTCCGGCACCTGAGACAAGGTTAAATATGCCCGGCGGCAAATCGGTTTGCGCCACTAGTTTTGCAAACTCAAACGCGTTAATCGGTGTCTCCTCACTGGGCTTGATGACGATGCTGTTGCCGGTAATTAGCGCCGGTGCTAATTTACGCACGATAAGGAAAAACGGGAAGTTCCAAGGTAATATGCCGCCGACAACACCAATAGGTTTGCGCTGTAGCAAAATGGTCTCATTGGCTCTATCGCTAGTAATTACTTCACCTTCAATACGCCTCGCCCACTCTGCCATGTAATCGAGGTAATCCGCAGCAAAGCCCACTTCGACTTCGGCCAGCCCCAACACTTTGCCTTGCTCTTGGGTAATGATCTTAGCCAGCCTGCTTTGGTTTTCACGCAGCTTTTGCGCGATTTGACGCAGATACCCTGCTCTTTCAATCGCCGGCTTTCTAGCCCAATCTTGCTGTGCTTTTTTAGCACTGGCAACTGCCTGCTCAACGCTGCTCGCGCCACTGGCCGGAATACTCGCTAATAACTCCCCATTGGCCGGGTTAGTCACATCAATGCGCGGCTCTTGTGAGGCGACAAATTCACCGTGAATATAGTTTTGATAGTGCTCGGGCTGAGACATAAGATTTTCCTTTTTTTAAATGGCTTTTTTATTTTTTAATAGAAAACATAGTGCTTGCGGATTAGCTTGGTTATCTGCCATTGCACCGTGCCGCATTTCTCAATAGTGACTAAATCGTTACCTTTTAAGTGATGCACTTGTCCGTTTGGCATTGTCACTTGCGCTTCACCTTCTAAGATGTAAAACACTTCTTTTTGCTCGTAATCCCAATCGAAACTGCTGGGCTCTTTTTCCCATACTGGCCAGCTTTTCGCTTCGCTCAGCTGCTCTGAGTTAGGGGTGGTGATTTCGATCATGCCTTATCCTTACCTTGCTTAAATTGAGAGTGTTTAATGAATTTTTCTACGCTTAGCCGTTTATCGATTACTTCAAGGTTTAATAAAAAACATCCATTGGTAACACTTCGTTAGAAAAATTTAACATCGAGTGCATCGCGCATTTCGTAGCATTTAATAGCGCCATAAGTCCCCACTTTGTGTAGAGCATGAAAAGGGAATGGGCTCAGCCTAGTAGTCGCTATTGCGAGATCTTCTGCTTTAGTACCGGAGACTCTTTGCGCTAAAATCCGCCCCATCACGCTTGCCATTGCAACCCCACGACCGTTGTAACCAAGGCCCGCTAGAATACCCGGCGCAGGCTCGTGTAAATGCGGTAGCACATCTGCGGTAAACCCTAACTTGCCTCCCCAATACAGTGACAAGTCCTCTGGCTTTAGCTGCGGAAACACTTTTTTCAAGCCTTGATGAAGCCGGCTTTTATCGGCTCCGTTACACGCCTCTGACATGCCTAAGCTGCCAAAAAGTAAACGGTCGCGGTTATCTTTACGGGCGTAATAAATCACCCTGCGAGTATCAGAGAGAGTGTGCCCACTGGGCAAGATGCTACGGTATTCATCTGCCGAAAGCGGTCGAGTCACCGCTTGCACACTGATAAGCGGCACAATAGTTTGTTTCAAACCTTGCAAAGTGTTGTCGGTATAGCCGTTAGTGCAAAACAGCACCCACTGGCTGGTAACCTGGCCATTCGCTGTTTTGACATGCCAATCACTCCCTTCCGGCTTAACGCTTTGCACGGGGCTGTGAGCGAAAATTTGCGCCCCTTGCTGGGCACTGACACGGGCTAACTCGCGGCAAAAAGAAAGCGGCTGAATACAACCGCCTGAAGCGACCTGAGTGGCAACATCGTAGTGCGTTGAACCACTCAGCTGATGTAACTCCTTACCTTCTACAAAGCTGATATCTAAGCCGTATTCTGACCAGCCGCTGTGCATTTCTTGCAATTGCTTAATTGCCGATTGGCAGTGTGCTCCACGTAACCAACCGTTTTGCACTGCATCACAATCAAGTTGATTGTCAGCAATTAAATTGAATAACTCGTTTCCTGAATTAACATAGCTCTCCAGCATACGAGGGCCGTAAACCTCTCCAAGCTGTTCGATAATCTTGCTGGGAGCCGCGTGCGCTAGCGGGTTAACTTGACCACCAGTTCTACCTGATGCTCCCCAGCCCGGCTCATTGCTCTCCAGCACGACGACGCTGATATTGCGCTTTGACAACTCATACGCAGCTCTTAACCCCGTAAAACCAGCGCCGATGATAGTAACATCGGCTTTCAGCGATTCTGTCAGCGCTTCTGGGGCAGTGTAATCAACGGCCGTCTGACTCCAATATGATGGAACTTGAGAAAAAGTGTTATGTGCTGCGCTAGAGTGTGACATTGATTATCCGCTGGTAAATTGAACTGACCACAGACTAGCAAAACCTATTGCGCGTCAACCATTTGGCAAGATTAAGCATATTGCAGCATAAGCGCTTAAAAACTGAAGCTAGTTAGCTGCATTACAAGAGAAAAATTAGATTTATTGCAGCTATTTTTGTGAATTTTTATTGAATAGCGTCAGCTGCGTGTTACGCTAGTTTTCGAGGGGCTATTAGCCACTTTCATTGAGCGATGGGCGAGCAGATGCAAGATAAAAACAACCTAGAAAACTTCTCGATAAACCTAAGATACTTGTGTGGCTTTTACAGCTCGATTTCTGACGTTTGCCGACGTTTATCGATTAATCGCCAGCAGTTTAATCGCTACCTCAGTGGCAAGAGTTTCCCCTCTTTCAAGAACTTAAAAATCATCTGCGACTTTTTTGGCATAGAAACAGAAGAGATTATCGAGAATCCGAACCGTTTTAAAAACAGAGTTTCACCCGTTTCCCAACTTGATTCACAACAGGCAATACCAGAGAACATGGCAAAGATACTGATGCCGCTGTTAACTAAATCGAGCAAAGAGATGGAGCGTTACGAAGGTTATTACTACCGCTATTTCTACTCTTTTGGCTTTCCCGGTTTTATCTTCCGCTCCTTTGTCAAAATCTACCGCCTTAAAGATGTGTATTACATGAAGCACATAGAGCGCTCGAGCGGTAAAGACCCCTTATTAGGCGCAAGACTCACCATCAAATACCACGGGTTAGTTTTCCTGCTAGCAGATAGATTGTTTTTGGTTGAATCTGAGCCAGAGTTAGACTCAACCATTTCAGAGACTATTCTCACCCCGAGCTATCGTCCGAATAACCCTTACCTTTCAGGGTTGATGATCTGCGCAGCCAGCGGTGGCGCCCACCAGCCAGGCTCCGCGAGAACTGTATTTGAGTATTTAGGAAAGAATATCGATATTCGGGCTGCAATGAAGAAGTGTGATTTGTTTCATCACTCAGACCCTAGCATTCCTAAGAATATCAAGCAGGCTATTGCCAATGTGATTACCCCAGAAGAGTTTACTTTTACGCCACCGAGAAGCTAAATATCGAACTAAACTGAACACAGTTTCTGCAGCGCCTCCGCCACCATAGACAAAGCAATATGCTGCGGATGGCGAGTCCCTTTAATCAACCCTGCTGGCGATGTAATTTTAGCGCATTGCGTATCAGTGAACCCACTCGCACGCAATTCATTCACCCTGTGATAATGACTATTCAAACTGCCAATCGCACCGATATAACACACGTCAGTGACTAGTATTTGCTTGAGTACAGGCGCTTCCCAATCGTGATCATGAAACAGCAATAGCACCGCTGTCGCGCTATCTAATGCCACTGGGTTAAAATCTTGAGTGTTTGCCATCGCCACTTTATTCGCACTATCGACGGTGTAATCAGGTGAATAGCAAATGACTTCTAAGCCACTGCTTGCAGCGATTTGTTCTACATGGGCTAATATCGCCCCTTTGCCTATCACCACAAGGCGCTTAGCCACTTGATAACGGCAGATAAAATACTTTTCATCCGCTGCGTGCTGATCATTGTATTCAAGCCACTGCCCACTGGTTATATCCAATGTTAAACGCGCTTCACGGCGCATCGTGTGGTGATCACAAAGCATGGCAACTTGCTCAAGACTCGGTGCCAAACTTAATACGACGCTAATGCTACTACCACAAGGCAAAGTGAGATCAATATAGGGCGAGCCCGCTCCGTACTGCTGCTGTCGCACTTGCTCACTAGCGATCACTTCGCGCGCGGCGAGTATGATATCTGCTTCAACACAGCCGCTGGAGATAGCGCCAATGCAGTCATTTTCAGTGACTAACAGCTGAGCACCAACAGGCCTTGGTGAGCCTCCCGAAATGCTGATAAGCGTAGCTATCGCTACTTTTTTTCCTGCCTGTAGCCAGTTGAGCAACGGCCAGAGCAAGTTGTCGTACTGATCATTATTTGTGTTTAAATCATTCATGGTGACTAAAATCAGTTGTGCTAGTTAGTTGTTGCAGCTGCGCCAAAGTTTGCACATGATCAATATCAATCGCTGCCTTTTCCAGCTTCAGCTCAACAGTTTTATAACGCGTATCGTAAAGCACCTGCTTAGCCCCTCTATCTCCTGAAAGAGCGATAAGATCAGCAAAACAGGCTGATTTTAATAACGCAGGGGCGCCGCGTTTATTGGCGTAAAAAGCACAGCTGATATCTGGCGATTTGCTACCTTGCTCTTCAGCGCTTACATCAAGCTGTGCGATTAACTGCTGATAATCAGCAATGGTCAGTAAAGGCTGATCCGCCAGCATAATAAGCACTGCATCGGTATCAGAGGGCAAATGTGCGACCCCTTTAGCAATGGAGCTGCCCATTCCCTGCGCCCAATCTCTGTGATGTAGCACCTGCACATCCTTTAGCAAAGAGTCACTTTGCTCTGCTTCCAATAGCGTTTGATGCCAAGCCCCAGTGAGCAAATAGACCCGCTCAGGGGCGATGCTTCTTGCTGCATCCAACGCATACCTGAGTAGGGCTTTGCCTTGATATTCAGCTAGTAGTTTGCAGCTGCCAAAACGGCTGCTGCTCCCTGCTGCTAACACAAGCACTGCTATATTCCCTAGCATCACTTTTACACTAACTCAGATCGAGCTTTTGCGGCAAAGGCAATTTAGAGAACACTTTGCCTGTCGCTGCCATCAGTGCGTTGACCACAGCTGGTGCAACAGGAGGCGTTCCCGGCTCTCCAACACCCGTTGGCATCTCGGCCGAAGGCACGATATGCACTTCGATTTTAGGCATTTGATTCATGCGCAGTACTTGGTAGTCATGGAAGTTAGATTGCTTAACGCGTCCTTTTTCTAAGGTAATTTCGCTAACCAAAGCGGCTGATAAACCATAGCCGATTCCTCCTTCCATTTGCGCAACGATGATATCTGGATTGACAGCAATACCACAATCCACGGCGCAAACGATACGCTCTACCTTGAAGCTGCCATCTGCATTGACCGATACTTCAGCCACTTGAGCGACGAAAGATCTAAATGATTCATGCACTGCAATTCCGCGGCTCCAGTTATCAGGCAGTGTTTTATCCCAGCCCGCTTTTTCAGCTGCCAGCTCAAGCACACCTAAATGTCTTGGGTGCTCTTTTAGCAATTCACGGCGCAGCTGATAAGGATCTTGCCCGCCTTTGTGTGCCAGTTGATCGAGAAACACTTCTGTGGCAAACGCAGTGTGCGTATGGCCAACTGAGCGCCACCATTGCACAGGCACCGGCACATCAGAGGTGCTCAGCTCTACCTGCAAATTAGCGACTGAATACGGCAAGTTAGCCGCACCTTCTACCGATGTGCTATCAATGCCATTCTTCACCCCGAAAGATTCAAACGCTGTCCCTTTCATGATTGATTGACCAACAATGTGCTGATACCAAGCATTGGGCTTACCGTTTTCATCGACACTGCCGCGCATACGATGTAAATACATCGGGCGGTAATACCACCCTTGGGTATCATCCTCTCTTGTCCACACAAGCTTAATTGGAACGCCAGGTTTAGTGCGTGCAATATTAACTGCTTCTAAGACGTAATCTGACGCTGGGTTAGCACGGCGTCCAAAACTACCACCGGCCAGTAAGGTATTTATTTTCACCTGTTCAGGCTTCAGGCCCAAAGTGCCCGCTATCGACATCTGATCCATAGTTTGAATTTGATCGCCATTCCAGATCTCACAACCCTGATCATTAACCAAAGCGACGCAGTTCATCGGCTCTAATGCACTGTGTGCTAAATAGGGGAATTCAAACTCTGTCTCTATCACTTCGCCCTTTTGCAAAGCGCTATCCGCATTGCCTTCAGTGCGTGCCACTAGCCCTTTAGCTTGCGCCAACTTCTTGTAGTCAGCCATGATTTCAGCAGAACCTTGCGTAAAAGCATCGCTTTCATCCCACTCTACTTGCAGCAAATCACGAGCAGATTTAGCACTCCAAAAATCTTTAGCGATAACAGCCACACTGTTACCTAGTGAAACTACATCTACCACGCCCGCTTTTTTGCGCGCTGCTGCATCATCAAAGCTTTTCACTTTAGCACCCACTAAAGGCGCGTGTTTCACCACCGCCGTCAGCATGCCATCAAGCTGAATATCTTGAGTGTAAATCGCAGTACCATCATTCTTACCACGATCTTTACGGCTGACCTTTTTACCAATTAGCTTGAAGTCAGCAGGCGATTTCAGCTTTATTTGATCGACACTAGGCACTGTCATAGTGGCCGCTTTACTCGCTAATTCACCAAAGCTGGCTTGGCGATTACTTGATTGATGGGCAACTACGCTGTTGCTGACAGTTAGCTCCGCTTTAGGCACTTGCCAAAGCTCTGCCGCGGCATTAATTAACATAGCGCGCGCTGTGGCTCCCGCCTCGCGCATTTGCATAAAGGAGTTAGCTAAGCCAGAACTGCCACCAGTGCCCTGCACGCCCCAGAAATTGTTCTTGTAACGCCCCGCATCTGCCGGCGCTGTCTCGATAAAAATTTGAGACCAATCTGCATCGAGCTCTTCAGCCACTAATGTCGAAAGCCCTGTATAAGTGCCCTGCCCCATCTCTAAGTGCTTCACCACCACGGTGATGCGATTATCTGGAGAGATCTGTAAAAAATCATTCGCAACTAACTCACCATCCGCTCCTTTGGCACTTGCATGCACAGAGGGAAGTTGCAGTGCAAGACCCGCGGCAGAGCCGACACCGAGAAGTTTTAAAAAGCCGCGGCGAGTCGTGGTGATAGTCTCATCAGAGATAAACCTTGCTTGTTGTTTAAACATCTTGAACTCTCCCTTAGCTTATCTTCTGTGCGGCGTTTTTAATGGCTTGACGAATTCTCGGGTAAGTTGCACAGCGGCAAATATTACCTGACATCGCCTTGTCGATATCCTCATCCGTGGGTGAGCCATTCTCTTTTAACAAAGCCGTCGCAGCCATCACCTGCCCCGATTGACAGTAACCGCACTGCGGTACTTCAAGCTCGTTCCATGCACTTTGCACTTCTTTAGCCACCTCTGACTCCAGCCCTTCAATCGTGGTGATTTTGCCATCTTGAACACCTGCTATAGGGGTCACACACGAGCGGATAGGCTTACCATCTAAATGCACCGTGCAAGCACCGCACTGGGCTAAACCGCAACCAAATTTAGTACCTGTAAGTTTTAAATGATCTCTTATCACCCACAGTAAAGGGGTATCTGCGGAGGCATCGACCTGTTGGACAACCCCGTTTACATTGATTTTGACTGACATAGCTCGCTCCTTGTTATACGAAAAGAGTTCTAGATAATGATTAGCTGCAATCAGTTTTCTTGAACTCTCATAAATACCTTCGAACCGCAGGTAATCATCAGCGGTTTTGGCACTCATTATTGTGCGTACTACTATGCAGGAGTTATCGGTATTCAGTTAGCGCGATCCTCCGTACTACTTGCATAAAAGTCCGAAAGTGCGCCAAAACTAAAGACGGCCAGATCTAAAGTGTTACAATCGCCACTCGAGACTAAATGGAGAGTGAATGTGTCTTTTGAAAGCCAGCTAGCCGCCAGCATTGAGCAACTTCATCCACAGCAGGACCTCTGCCACATCCCTTTTGATGGGCTATATTTATTTCGCTCAAGCTCTCCATTAGCACGCAAACCGATTGTATACACTCCGAGCATCTGCGTAATTGCCCAAGGCAAGAAAAAGCTTTTTATCGAGAACTCTCAGTTTACCTACGACACCGATAACTATTTAATTAATTCTGTGACCATGCCCGTGGAAGCAGAAGTTGAACTCCCTGATCCCGACACCCCTTATCTAGGTTTAAGCCTTGAAATAGATAGTTATTTAGTCAGCCAGCTATTAATCGAGATGGAGCAACAAGAGCCCAATCCAGATAGTCAAAAACCCAGTGACATCATCAGCGCAAGCCCTGTCACTGATCGTTTGCACAATTGCTTTATACGCTTATTAGATTGCCAGAACAGCGAAATGGATAAGCGGATCCTAGTGCCCAATTTAATCCGTGAAATTTACTATGAGGTGCTCAAGGGGCCACATGGCAAGATGCTGCGCAATTGTGTGTCTAACCATAATGGTGCCAACCGGATCGCCCCTGTTGTTCACTATATTGAGAACAACTTTCACCAAGCATTAGATATTGAAACAATCGCCCGCTTTGCAGGTATGAGTAGCTCAACATTGCACGAGCACTTCAAACAAGTGACCTCAATGAGCCCAATGAAGTTTGTGAAGAGCTTGCGATTGCATCGTGCGCATTCTTTGTTGCTTAGCGGATCGTTGGCGAGTGAAGCTTCGTATAGCGTTGGGTATTCTAGTCCTTCGCAG
The DNA here is from genome assembly GCA_937136055.1 of uncultured Oceanospirillaceae bacterium. Taxonomy (GTDB): domain Bacteria; phylum Pseudomonadota; class Gammaproteobacteria; order Pseudomonadales; family Balneatricaceae; genus Rs1. Next base: position 11,036 of record CAKZOD010000121.1, read on the forward strand.
TTTAGCCGGGAGTTTAAGCGTTTTTTTGGGGAGACGCCGAAGAGTATTCAGTCGTTGTAGTTGTTTTGTGTTCTGTCTTCTGGCGAAGGGGAGTTTGATTCTAGTTAAGCGTATTTATTTAGCTTTTGTATTAATGGGTTATCATGCGTAAAAGAAATCAGCAAAAACAAACAGCTAGCACCCACCTAACCGAAAGGCGAAAGCACCCCTTCCTTACCTCGACTGTCTAAGCGACCTCACCAACAACTGATACATGCTATCCACCGCTTTTGAGCCCTGTGATGCTTGGCTGCGATAAATAGCTACTTCCATTGGTGCCAAGGGCCCAAACCCATGAGTTGCGCCTAAAATTTGTAAATGATTGGGTACAAACTAGGCGACATCCACTTTTAGTCGCTAGAACATTTGATACCCCAAACAACCAGCTATTTATTAAAACTTGAATTGTTACAGATGCCTAACAAAAATAAACATTGCAAATAGCCGAATGGCCCCGCTACGTCCTAGCTCCAGCCATCACATGTTGTAAGCGCTATGAATCACTAAACCTTGAAAGTACATCCATGCTTTTATGTAGAATACGTACGATCAGAATATTGTTTCTGCCATCCATAGTATAAAAGATAATATGGCTGCCCTGAGGAAATTTTTGGTAGCCCTTTTTTATGTGATCGCAGTTAGTGCCTATTACGGGAGTTTTCGAAAGCAAATGAAATGTCTCATCAAACTGCTTTATATAAACAAGGCGCTGTTCTCGCCCCCAGCTTTTTTCAGTGAACCTTGCGATAGACATCAAATCAGCTTTCGCAGATTGAGTTAAAGAGAATGAACTCATATGTTGTTTTCAGCATCCAATTCATCCATCAAAGTCGAGTAGCTATATTCAGCTTTTCCGCTTTGCTCTCCATCTTTGAGCATTTGTCGCAATACATCCCGCTTACTTTCTTTATCTTCAAGCACTCTCAAACCTGCACGTACTACTTCGCTTGCAGAACTATAGCGGCCTACCTCAACTTGGTGTGCAATAAAACGATCAAAGTGATCACCCAATGTCATACTTGTGTTCTTAGCCATAGCCCACTCTCCAAATACCAATATATATTTAATTATGGTATTCGATGTAAAATAAATCAAGGCTGTCACTTTTTGCGTATCTTTTTAACGAAAAAAAACACAGCCAAAGCGGCTCTTTGCCATTGCTCACATGGATGTGAGTACTTAGATATTATCAGGAACAAATTTCTGCCATGGCACCGCCTAATACCGTACGTCCATTTACATCAACCCCTCCGTAATTACTGAAATTAACGGCCCTTCAGACGCGCCATATATGGCGCAGCTGTCCTTTACGCGACGTTGCCTTCATGGATGTAAGTACAGCGGCGGAAATGTCAGTGAACTTCCACGTATAAAATAGCCCCAAAAGCCTTCACTGTTTCAATAAGCTAGTCTAATTTACTTGCGCTGAACAAAGACATTGTTTATCCATATGCAATGCTTTTTCTCGAGCTACGCTCCATGCCCCAAAAGATGCTCTAAATAGGCTGTTGTTACTGGATTCAAAGGAACCCCTTTACGTGTCACTACTGACATTTGCGTTTCATAGCAAAACTGCTCGGGGTTGATAGCTCTCAAACGCCCACAAGCAACCCAGCGCTTTGCAAAATGATCAGGTAAATAGCCAATGTAACGCCCTGTCAGGATGAGAAACGCAATCCCCTCTCGATCTGTAGCGCTAGCAGAGCCCTCACTTTTAAGTTGCTGTAGCTGCTTCTTTATCTTGGCTGATTGGGCATAACAAGGTAGTACTGCATTCCAGCAGCTGAGCTCTACCTGGCTGTCCTCAAGGTGATATAATGGATGGTTTTTGGCGCAATAAAGTAGCGATTTTTCACGATACAAGTCTTGATAATTGAGCCCTTTCAACTTTTTGAATAAGGGTAAAATTCCAACATGTAATTTGCCATTGAACACTGCCAACTCAATATCGATGGGCGGTATCATACGGATATTAACCACAACATCAGGCCCTTGATCTTTTAACTGGCCGAGCGCTTGCGTAATATGCATGTTAGGCATCGAGACTAAGTTATCGGTTATGCCAATGTTTAACTCACCTTTTAATTCGCTGTGCAAACCATTAACTTGAGTTTTAAAGTTCTCGATTGAGGATAGTAACTGCAAAATAAACTGGTAGATCTCGGCCCCTTCTTCAGTCAGAGAAAAGCCTGCTCGCCCTCTTTGACATAAGCAAAAACCCAACCTTGTCTCCAGATCATTAACCGCTGTACTGATTGCTGCACTACTAATATTTAATACCGCTTCAGCTGCAGAAAAGCCTCCGGCCTCTACGATAGTTTTAAATATTTTAAGTAACCGTAAATCAATATCACTGAGCTGGTTGATATGCTGTTTTGGCATCATTGAACTCCAATTTTTTCGAGCACTGCTATCAGCGCTAACCTCTATTTCTAACTACAAAGAAAAGCTATTGCCCTTTTGTCTGGCCAATAGCTAAACTCTTATTGAACACGTTGCTAACTGAAAGATGCAGGGGTAATCTTTCTAATAACCCAGTAATAGCTGCGGCAAAAACAGCGATAATTGAGGAATAAAAGTCACTATCAATACAATAGGCAGATGCCCAAAGCAAAGGAACTTCAGTGTCGGTAAAAAGTACTTATCTAGCGATAATTTACTCACACCACCAGCCATATAGAGCATAGGAGCACAAGGCGGTGATACATTACCCAACCCTAAGTTAACGCCCACTACAGCGGCAAAGTGAATGGGATCTATTCCTAATTGTGTGACTACCGGTAGAAATATGATCGCTGCCAGCACACTCCCTGAAATATCGTCGACTATCATGCCTATCAATAACAATAAGACGTTAATCAAAAGTAATAACACATATTTATTTTCAGATACTTGCAAAAGTGATGTCGCCAACTCTTTTGGAATCTGCTCAAGAATCATTGCTCTACTCATGATAAACAAGAAAAACAGCACAGCCATGATTCCGCCTGTCATCGTGACTGCACGAATCGTCACAGCCCCTAATTTATTGAGAGACATCCCTTTGTAGATAAACAGCCCTACCGGAATCGCATAGATAACGGCGATTGCCGCAGCTTCTGTTGGCGTTGCGATACCACTGTAGATTGCACCTAAAATTATCAACGGCATTAGCACCGCGAATGCAGCCTTGCGTCCTGTCTTGGCAACCAGCTTTACACTCTCTTTTAAAGGCAGTGCCGGCTCTACTTTTATATTTGGGTTATCGCGAACGAACCAAATATTTAGCAAGCAATAAATTACTGCCAATAATATTCCCGGAACAATTGTTGATAGAAAAGCAGCGCCCACTGACAACCCGCCAGTTATCGAAAAAATGATCATAGGGATACTCGGCGGAATTAATAGAGCCAATACCGAGGAGCAAGCAACCAGCGCTGTTGCATGGCCAGGTGGATAGCCTTCTTTTACCATCTTGGGGATCATGATCTGCCCCACCGCGGCGATAGCTGCTGAGGAGCTACCAGAAATTGCACCAAATAGCGCACAGGTCAATACCGTTACTGCCCCTAATCCGCCTTTAACACGCCCCACTAAAGAATTAACAAAATTCAGTAAGCGCTCAGAGATACCGCCTTCGGCCATTAAAAGACCCGCAAAAATAAACAAAGGCAACGCTAATAGCGCGAAGCTGCTCGCCGTTTTAAAACCGTGAGGGATAAGAAAAGAGACATCATTACCTGTCGCCCAAGTAAACAGCATAGCGCCTATTCCAAACGCAAAAGCGACGGGTATCTCTATTAAAATAAGTACGACTATCAGTAGCATAGAACCAAGGAAAATTTCCATCTAGCTTTCCCCTTGTCGCTGACGATAAATGCTTACAAGCTCTAAATACTCTTTAAAACTCTGCACACAGAAATAGACCACCATGAGTGTAAAACCCACCACCATACTGCTGCTCCAAATACCTCTGGGCCACTGCATCACAATGCTTGAGCGCCCACGGTCTATCTCTTTGAGTGCATACTTACTGGCGAAATACCCAAAGAAGCAAGCGCCAATCATGCACAGTACGGAGCCAAATAAACGAACGCTTTTGAAAACTAACTCATCTTTAACAACCAGACTTAGAATGCCACCGTGAATGTGTTCCTGCATTTTCGTGGCATAGCCCATACCTAAAAAGTAAATCCACACAGCGAGTAGGATTGACACTTCTTCAATGCCAACAAAAGGAGATGAAAGGACATAACGCATGATGACCTGAATAAACATTAAAACTGCCAAAGCCGTACAGGCAAAAAACATCAGCCCTTTAATTAAACCAATCATGTACGACTCAAACTTAACTAAAATTGGATACGCGCTTACCTGCGGTGAACACACCGGTGAGGGGGAATTAGAATTATCCATTTGAGAATCTCTTTGATATTAAGCACCAAGTGAACACTTGGTAAAAAGAGGGTTGGCCGTGTATTTCTTTTACTTAAAGCTTTCCTTTGAATAAAAAAGCCAACCCTTATCGAGGTAGGTAGCGGTTATTTTATGTTGGCGATAGAGCGCATTTGATCCATGATTTCTTTACCGACGATCTTCTCCATAAAAGGCCACTCTTTCTCGTAGATGGTCGCTTTAGCACTGGCTAAGTGCTCATCGTTTAGCTCAACCACTTGAATACCCGCGCCTTTTACATCAGCTAGAAATTTTTCATCGATTGCTTGAGCTTGATCCCAAACAACTTTCATCGTAGCGTCAGCAGCCGTCATGATTTGCTTTTGTGCCACTTCTGATTGATCTTCAAACCAGCTCTTATTAACAACCCAAAAAGCGTGCTCGAAGTAGTCTTTTGTCAACACATACGACTCTAGCACATCGCGCATTTGCCAGATTTCCACCGATGGACCGAACGATCGGCCATCTACAGTCCCTAATTGCAATGCAGTGTATAGCTCAGAGTAAGGCATAGGAACTGCGGTAAATCCCCAGTTTTTAAAGCGCTCAATTGCAATAGGAACAGGTGGCACACGCATTTTGATACCTTTAGCGTCTACTGGGAAATTTGTCGGTTGCTTGTTAACACCTTTGCGTATCGCCACCGAACCAAAGCCCGTTGGAATAGTCCCTAGCAGCTTCAAATCCAAGCGATCAAGTATCTCATCGTAAACTGTGATCATTTTCCCATTAGGGCCGTAAACTTTACGTGCATCGTCCCAATTATCGACAACATAGCCTAACCAAGATAAATCCAGTTTAGGCTCAAATTCGGAAGCACCAAAACTCATTGTCATGGGTACAACACCTTCCATTGTCTGCTCAAAAATAGACGCCCAATCACCGAGGTCTCCCCCTAAGTGATATTTAACACCCAGTTCTGATTTGCTCTCCTTAAGCTGATCGATAAACGTAGTAGAGGCGAGGTTAAAAATATGATCAGCAGGATAGGCGTGAGCCAAAATAAAGTCATCTGAGGCGTTGGCCATTTGGCTGGCAGAAAAACTCAGTAATATCCCGGTAGCACAATGGGTAGCAATTTTTTTAAAATTATTTTTATTAAGCATAATGCTTTCCTTATTATTGGTCTTAAGAAACCAGTTCGATGTCATTGCTCGAACTGCAAAAGCATTGTGCGCTAGCAACCTCCGGGGTTGTATTTGAAATAACTTTAACTCAGTTAACCAATAGGTTAAGAAAAACAACTTGATCCCTTTATTTTTAGATATCTAAGAATAAAGGGAGAAGTACAACTAAGGGACATCCGCTTCTATTCACTAAAAACTATTTCCCCCAGACCAACTGCGAAGCCGCACAACCCCTTCAGAGAGCCGCCGGAGCAATTACTTAAATTATCGGTCGTAACGACAGAATGTAGCGGAGAGTTCAGCCGGGACAAGGATGTCCCATGTAAACGGCCCTTAATTTCAGGAATTACGGAGGAATTGATGTAAATGGACTTACAAATACAGCAAGAGCAGTGGAGGCGCTCGTTGGGCAAACTTTTTATGTACATGTATGTAGATAAGGACATGAGCAGTACACGGAAGCTTTCGCAAAATGAAATGAGCTCACCTGCAGGCGAAAAAAAGACTACCAGACTGCTAAAAAGCTGAGCAAAACAGTTCGCCAAGAGGCGAAATAATGATAACCCATTAGTATATAAGCAAAATAAACAAACCTAAATAGAATCCCCCCTCGCCGAAAGGTGAAACACCTTTCTAACACCCTGCTATTACACTGCATGCCTCTTTAATATGCCCATGAATTATCGCTCTCAGCTGCTGGAACTCGCCATTATTTAACCTCAGGTGAGCTGGTTTTTCTTGGTTACTTTCTTCTAAATCGCTATAAATTTTATCCGCGTTCTCAGCAACAGCCTTAGTCATTTGAAGAATTTTCTTTTTCGAGTTTGCAGGAGAACCATACTTTAGCTCTGCACTTATCTCTAATAGTGTATTTAACGAGACATCACTGTACTTCTTCTTCCCATTCAAAGGAGTAACCATCTCAGCTCCCATCCAATTACCCTGATTTGCACCATAACAAGAGGTGCTTAAAAGATCGTAAAACGGAGTGATTGAAAACCCTGTTTTATAGGTATAAAAACTAATGTTTTTCAGATGAGCATCGTCGTTACCGACGAGGAAATTGAACACAATCCACTCGAATACCGTTCTTCGGCTGGTCGCTTTCTGATTGCACTTTTCACTCAGTTTTAGCAAGTTCTCGAGTGTACACTGTTGATACTTTTGCTCAGGCGTTATTTGCAAAAGCTGGCAGCCATCAATTACATGGTTTCTTAAGGTTGCCGTTGACGTTTTTTGGCGATCAAAGCGCTCAATCAAGTAAACTGGCTCAGGTACTTTCAAATAATAAACATCTGGCACCTCAAGCCCTACACTCTGCGCAAGTCTCATTACAAACCATTCATTGATTACGGTATGAGGATATTGATTACTATCACTATGATTTGGCTTCAATATAAAACTAGAGGCTGTGTCACCTTCAGGTTCGGATAATTGATAAGTGTCTGGATTAAAGCAAACAGGGAGTTTGTGCTGCGCACCTGCCAGTGACATACGCTTGGGGGCTTCTTGAGCTAAGGACGCTGTTGGTAGTTTATTAATACGCTTCGAAAGACTTTCATATGAGAGGTCAACAAACTGATTTTGCTGCACAGGAGGACAATCTTGCATTAAAAGCGAGATTGCTCCTGCTGACTCTGCTCCATAATACTCAAGTAATGCAAAACGATCTGATACATCTACTTTTGCATCTTGCGCCATTAACTGCCTTGCTGCTTCCTCAGGCAAAAGGTTATCAAAGAAATATTGAACTGGTCTTTTTGAACTACCGTCTACAATACTTTTCGCTTGCAAAGGTAGTGCAGGTGCCAATGGAAAATGCTGTTCTATCCAAGATTCTTTGTACTCAAAGGACCAAGTGCCATTGTCATCTTTAAGCACTCCTACGGCCTGCGAGTTGATATACGCATACAATAAACGTTCAGCTTCCACTTACTGCTCCTCGCTAAGTACTTGTCGATTTGGACTACATAAATGTAGCCCTAGCTCATTCAGACATTTAAGCAGTGTCACAATTGCTACGCTGCTAGCACCTCTCTCTAGTCGACCAAGCACCGAATGCTGCACCCCAACTATAGCAGCGAGATCATCTTGGCGAATTTTTTGTTCCTTTCTCGTTTTTCTAATGATGTTGCCAATTTTTACTAATGAAGCCGCTTCATATGAGCTTTGTTCTTCATTTTTCTCTATCACATAAAGTAACAGCCCAAGTTCACTTGCAGCTTCAAAAATAACCCCTGCCTTAGTACCCACAGCCCCTTTTTCAATATTCCGAACTGTTCTCTCTGAAACACCAACAAATAGAGCAACGTCAGCTTGATTAAGCTTTTGCTCGATTCGTAGTTTCTTTAGTTGTTGACCTAAGCTTAAAGGATCGTAGTAAATCATAATCATATAACCGGAAATATATTGTATATATTTACCAACTATAGACGATACAAACCAAAACCGGAAGAATAATGCAGATTACTTTATATTTTCGACAAAAATTGATATAGCGGAAGTATATTGTATATTTTTACTCAGTCCCAACCGATATGTCAGAGCAAATTGACCTCAAGATCAACTAAACCGCAACTCAATCACGAAACTACCCCTAGCTTCTGGCGGGCAACTAGTGGGAATTAGGGGCATCCACTTTAATTTGCTAGAACAACTAGCTGTTTAGCTATTTAGCTATAGAAAACTCTAAATCAACCCACGATTATTTTCCCTTACCAACAAAAAAGGCGCCAACCGTAAGTTAGCGCCCTCTCAAATATAGACCTAAACTTAAACGGTTAAAGCTATCTTACCTACCGCTTTACCCGATGCGAGTAAGTCATGTGCTTTAGCAACTTCCCATATCGAGAAATTGCTTTCATCGAGGATAGGGGTAATCTTGCCTGCATCTACAAGCTCAGCAATCTCCGTCAAAATACGGCCATGTGCTGCATGGTTAATACCGTGACATAGTGGAATCAACATCAGAACACTGTGGAAAGATAGGCTCTTAAGTGCAACTTGTAGTGGATCTGCAATCGGTAAAGTTGTTGCAACGTGACCGTTATACTTAGCAGCTTCGAATGATTTTTGAATGTTATCACCCGCTACTGGATCAAAGATTTTGTCGAAACCTTCACCATTAGTGTATTTTTCAACGTAATCTGAAACTGATTCTTGCGTGTAATCAACAAGATTATCGGCACCCACTGTTTTTGCTAGTTCAGCATTAGCTGGGCTGTAAGTAGAAGTAACTGTTGCACCTAGCACTTTTGCTAACTGTACTGCGATGTGGCCAACACCACCTGTAGTACCGTGAATAAGTAAGTTATCACCCGGCTGAACATTCATTTTATCCACTAGCGCTTCATAAGACGTGATAGCAACTAACGGCAAAGCTGCCGCTTGTTTCATGCTCAAAGTCTTTGGTTTTTGAGCCATTAAACGTGCATCTACCAACATAAATTCAGCTAAAGCACCATCGACACCGTTAATACCACCAGCCATACCATAAACTTCATCACCTACTTTGAAATCAGTAACATCAGCAGCAACTTCAACCACAATACCTGCTACATCACCGTGAAGAACTTCTGGCAAGTTTGCTGACCAAGGCAGTTCAACTGAGCGAAGCATAGTATCAATAGGGTTAACACTGCTTGCTTTTACTTCGACGACCATATGGCCTGGTTTTGCAACTGGCTTTGCTTTTTCTGCTTGTTGAAAAACATCAGTGTTGCCGATTTCTTTAATGATCATTGCTTTCATAATATTGCTCTCTGTTTGTAAGTTAATTCGGTTGTTTGTTTCAATGAGGCCATTCTGACTCATGTGAATAAAACAACCAACCACCCACAAAACAAATTACTTTTGCCTTTAAAGCAAAACACTGATATTAAAAACTAAGACATACAATAATTTGCAGAAGAATTTGAGCTGTACTCTATTCAGATGTATCTCGTCGATATAATAAAAATTAATGCGCTCTCAATATTACTAATAACTGGATTAATTCAAAAAAGCGCACCCAACAAACATCAGTCACTACCAATAAAAACAACCACTTTCGATAACATCAAAATTACTTTCTGTTTGCTTGAGGGCAATCTATTGCACTTCTTAAGATAGTACCCAAGAGGGCTATTATGATAAAATTCACAGTATAATCAGACTAGTCAAACAGCAAATAAGATCCGAGATCTTCCCTGTGGATAACTAAGAGGTCAGATTACGGACAAGATAGCTCAGTGAGTGGCGAATCCTTTACAAGTTGTCTGACAGATAAAACAAGATTTCATATCTGATGGCCTCTTAGTTATCCACAGACAAGATTTGGAGATTTGATCGCATGTTCCTTAGTGCACCCTTTTGGAGAGATTAACGGTTATGAACAGCACAATTACTACTATTGAATACGATTCTTTTATGGCGTTGACTATAGGTTTAGTTGTCTTTTTCCTAGGAGCTTTCTTAACCAGAAGGGTTGCGTTTTTACGCAATTACAATATTCCTGAACCTGTATCAGGCGGTATGGCCATTGCGTTGCTAACATGGGCAGCCTATGAGTGGTTCCACGTTCAGGTAACGTTTGATTTAACAGTAAGAGATTCATTACTGGTTATTTTTTTCGCCACTATTGGCTTAAACGCTCGCTTTGCTGATTTACTTGTTGGTGGAAAGCTACTCATTCGGCTTTTAATTCTCACTGTTTTATTCATCGCTGTGCAAAACGCTATTGGTCTTTTAGGTGTACAACTATTTGACCTACCTAACCCTGTTGCGGTTTTGCTAGGCTCTGCTTCTTTGATTGGAGGACATGGCACCGCCATTGCTTGGGGGCCTACAATTGAATCACAAACAGGCTTTGCTGCCGCTGAAGAAATAGGCATTGCAACGGCAACACTAGGTCTAGTGTTTGCGGCATTGATCGGTGGGCCTATTGCCAAATTCCTGATTGACAAAAACAAACTAAAGGCAGATGACGATAGTCATTTAATCGTCGGTATCCCTTTTCAAAAAGATGGTGAACCTAAAGAAGAACAAGTTGTTAACCATATAAATATTATGCGTGTTTTACTAACATCGCATATTGCCGTTATTCTCGGTTGGTTTGTCCAACAAGGACTGGAAAGCGTTGACTTGAAGTTGCCGTTATTTGTAACAACTATGTTGATGGCGATTGTTATGTCGAACAGTGTGCCTTACATATTCCCTAGCATTCAATGGCCTGCCCGAACTCGTTCAATGGCAATTGTATCTGATTATTGCCTGTCTATATTTCTAGCACTTTCACTGATGAGCATGCAGCTATGGACATTAGTAAGCTTAGGTGGCCCTCTAATAAGTGTTTTAATGCTACAAATCATAGCCGCTTCTGCGTTTATTTTACTGATTGTATTTAAGTTTATGGGCTCAAATTATACTTCTGCAGTACTAAGTGCAGGTTTTGCTGGCTTTGCATTGGGAGCAACCCCAACAGCCATTGCGAATATGTCGTCAGTTACTAAGCGCTATGGCGCAGCACCGTTGGCACTCATCATTTTGCCCTTAGTATCTGCTTTTTTTGTCGACCTTGTGAATGCATTGATTATTAAATTTTTTGTTGGCTTATAGCTCGTAGTTTCTAGAAGGATGCTCCATTAATGCTCAACTCCCCCTTCAAACTAGCCCTCCCCTATAAAGGCATCTCTACTTTCCATCTGTAAATGAAGCGAAACTTGTCAAAAACCCTTCCAAAACAGGTCCAATAGACACTCCTTTGCAGACCACCAACGCCAGCCGTACTTCGTGGCTAAAATTATCTTTTGGTAGAGCTTTCATTTCGCCATTGCTAACCCAGTTGGCGGCATACCTGCGCGGCAAAAAGCCAACATAGCGCCCTGACATAATCAAAAAAGCTAAACCTTCTGATAGGTAAGAAGAAGCCGTCGCCTGAGGTAATAGCTGGCCGAGCTTGCTTTTAAAATCTGGGGAGTAGCAGCCTTTGGCATAGCCACTGCTCTGTAGCTGTTGTAAATCAAATTCGTCTTCGCAAACCGGTTGTGAATAAAGCTCACTGAGGTTGCCACAAAACAGATCAACGGTGATTGGGAAGCTATCGATCACCCGTAAGTTCTTTTTCGCCTCGGGGAAAATGCCTATCCCCAAATGCAATGTACCGGCACTTAGCTCATCTTCTATCTCCTCTGAAGAGAGCACTTTAATGACGATATGCACTTCAGGGTGCTTGATGGAGAAGTCATGAATCACTTCCGGAATACGGGTGCTGGGAGACATGGTCGAGTTATCTAAAATACCAATTTTTAGCTCGCCGATTAACTTGCCATTGAGCCCCGCTAAGTTAGCGTTGAACTGATCGACACTCGCAAACAATTTAAGGGCTTCTTTGTAGACGTATTGGCCATTTTCAGTCAACGAGAAGCCTCCCCTACCGCGGTTGCACAACTTAAGCCCCAAGCGTGTTTCCAAATCTTGGATATAAGTACTGATGCTTGAGAGCGCAATATTTAAAGGCTCTTGCGCCTGGGTGAAACCACCGCACTCAACCACAGTGATAAAGATACTGAGCAAACGCATATCGATGCTATTGGCTTTACCGATTGAATAGTCGCTACTGTGGTTGATTGGCATAAGATGTTCCATCGCTTGTCATTATTTTTTTACGATAGTGCGAGGCTTTAGCATGAAGAACAAGTAAAAAATTTAGCTCTTTATCATCTATCAACTCTACTTTAACGTCTTCGTTTCACCAAAGCGCCCAGTCAGCTTAGATAACATATTGATTTTAAGGTTATTACCTTATTGGGATGAATAATTAATATCTCGGGATACTTTGGAGATCCTTAAAGTTATTTTCTGTTATTAGTAATTTTATCGAAGTATTTACTTCTCTAGACTAAAAAACGTGCAATTGGACGCTCGATTTTGCTGCTAGCAATGCGTAACGAATTTGTGAAGTTTAGTCACTCCAGCATATTTGAACAGCTTTTCTTTATTACCTTAATAAAGAAAACCATTAGCAAAGATAGACACATTGGTTAACCAGATGATCAATGGGCAGATCGAAGTTCAATTGCACACCTAGAAAATAATAATAGAGGTAGATATGGCAAATTTTGCTTTCATTAACGGTGAAGTCATCACCGTCGATCAATCCGATCGCATCTGCTCAGCGGTGCTAGTGACCGATGATAAAATTGCCGCCGTCGGCACAGATATCGAAGTACTGCAGCAATCCAGCGACCAACACAAAGTCATCGATCTTGAAGGGCGCACACTGATGCCTGCCTTCATCGATGCTCACAACCATTTAACCCATCAAGGTGCTGCTTTTGCGACGGTTGACTTCGGCTACCCAGCTGTTTCTTCTATCGATGGTTTAAGAGGCGCATTGCAACAAGCAACCGAAAACTGCGCTAAAGGCCAGTGGGTACGAGGCTGGGGATTAAATTTTGAGAAGTTCCCCGACAATCGCGTACCAACTCGTTGGGATATTGATGATTTAAGCCCTGATAACCCTGTTTGTATTGTCCACATCAGCGGCCACAACGTACTTGTGAATAGTTTAGCCCTTGAGCTTGCAGGCATCACCGACGATACCCCCGATCCAGATGGCGGTAAGTTCATTCGCGATGAGCAAGGTCGAATTACCGGTTATGCCTTTGATAGCGCGCAGCAGCTGGTTATCCCAACCAGTGTAGATGTTGGCCATCACGGCCCAGATATTGGCTATGATCTACCTCTTGAAGAGCTTGTCGACGATATCGACAGAGCTTGTAAAGCCTACCTCAAAGTGGGGATTACTTCCGTGGTTGATCCACAAGTAACCACCCGCGAAATGCCCGGTTATATGCAGGCGCGTAAAGAAGGCAAGCTGACTATAAAGACCACTTGCATGTACCTCTCTAATCACCAAACGGCGATCAACGAACTAGGCATTACCGACCATATCGGCAATGACTTACTTTCAATCGGGCCGATGAAATACTACTGCGATGGCGCCCTAATTGGCGGCACAGCGCTGTTTTATGCAGATGAGCCACAAGGCGATCATGGCTGTAAGTGCAATAAGAGCGCTGGGCGCGGTTACACTTACTGGCCCGATGTTAAAGCCTTCCAAGAAGCGCTGATCGACACCCACTCACGGGGCATGCAGTTTGGCGTTCATACCCAAGGGGATATGGCGATGGACATCGTCTTGGACGCGATTGAAGAAGCACACAAGCGCTTTCCTAGATCAGATACCCGCCACCGTATTGAGCACTGCCACGGACCTAGCCGCGAGCAGGTTCAGCGCATCAAACGCTTAGGGGTTATTCCTGTTACTCAGCCGGGGCAAATATTTGAAACTGGTGATGACTTAACTGAGATCTATGGCGAGAAGCGTGCCAAACGTTTTTGCCCACTGCGTGACATGCTAGATGATCAAGTTCCCTGCGTCGTCAGCACCGATGCCTTTGTGCAATCTTACAAACCTTTTGATGCCATCAGCGCTGCGGTCAATCGCACTAGCTTAACGGGCAAAGATATGGGGCAAGGTCAGCGCATTAGCATGCTAGAAGCGATTCGCTGCTACACCTACAACGCTGCTTATTCGGTGTATCACGAAACTCGTAAAGGCTCGATTGAAGTGGGCAAACTTGCAGATTTGGTTGTGGTTGATGGTACCTTGTTAAGCACCCCTGATTCAGAAATTACCAAGCTTGAAGTCGCCATGACTATCTCTAACGGAGAAGTTTTATACCAAAAATAACACCCGGCGCTTTCGAGTTAGCGCTATCGCAATACCTTGATAAGAACGACTTGCACTCAACACACCCCTTAACTGTGATTGAGAGCAAGCTCGGAGGTGACCGTCAAAAAGCTTATGGTAAAATACTGTTCGCTACGGTTGATGGTCTTCCCTCTCCTTAATCTCAAAAGAAATGATCCAACAATAAAAACAAGTAGGAGAACTAAAATGGAAAACCAACCAACAGCCTCATCCAAAGGCTTTTTGGGTGATTATGACAAACCTTTATTTTGGAGCAGCGCCCTCTTAACGCTGGCCATTGTCTGTGTCGGTGCTATCAGCCCTGACACCTTAAAATCATACGCGAGCACCGCACAAGGCTTTTTAAGTAACCAGTTTGGCTGGGCATTTATCCTAGCCCTTGGCACTTATGTAGGCCTTGGCCTCTGGATTGGCTTTAGCCGCTACGGCAACCTAAAGCTAGGTACGAAAGACGATACCCCAGAGTTCAGCACTTTTACTTGGGTAGCGATGCTATTCAGCTGTGGCATCGGCGTCGGCTTTTTACTGTGGGGCGTTGCAGAACCGCTCTACCACTACATGCAAACCCCTTACATGGCAACACCTGCAACCCCTGAAGCCATTCCTGTTGCCCTGCAAATCACCTCGCTACACTGGGGTTTACATACTTGGATGGGTTACTGCATTGTCGGTTTATGTATTGCATTTCCAGCCTTTCGCTACAACAAACCGATGAACATCGGTGTGTCACTTATCGGTTTGTTAGGTGAAAATGCTCAGCAAACTATTTGGGCGAGACTGCTTGATTTAGTCGGCGCTGTAGCAACTATCGGCGGTATCGCAACTGTTCTAGGCTTAGGCGTTATCTCTATCGATTACGGCATCAGCCATATCTTTGGCATCGAGACCAGCAACACAGGTAAAGTTATCATCATTGCGGTATTGGCAATCATGTATAGCTTATCTGCTACCTCGGGGCTGCAAAAAGGGGTCGCTTATTTAAGTACAATTAATGTCTTTGTCGTTATCGCACTGTGCTTGTTTTTGCTTTTCACTGGCGATACCAACACCCTTTTACGCTACTACGTTACAGGCATTGGTAACTACTTAGGTAACCTGCTGCCAATGACATTCTGGGCTGATCCTCAGGCGAAGAGCGGCTGGTTAAACTGGTGGACAGTGTTTTACTGGTTAATCGTTATCTCTTGGTCGCCATTTGTGGGTGGCTTTGTAGCGCGTATCTCAAGAGGCCGTACTCTGCGTGAGTTCATCTTATTCGCGGTATTAACGCCAACTATCTGCTCAATGTTGTGGTTTGCTGTTATCGGCGGCTCAGCGATCAACTTAGAAGCAGCTGGTGAAGTTAAAATCTTTGAAGCAGTACAGGCAAACTTAGGTTCGGGCATTTACGTATTACTCGAAAGCTTCCCTCTAAGCAGCCTATTAAGTGTAGTGGTGTTTGTCAGCATGATTATCTTCTTAGTCACCTCCGCTGACTCCGCTTGTTTCTTCGTGGCGATGCAAATGTCAAAAGGCAACTACGATCCGACGATCGGCATGAAATTGACTTGGGGTTTATTCACTGGCTTGCTAGCGATTGTGCTCTTGCTCAGCGGCGGCCTGAAGGCGGTACAAACCGCATCGATAGTGGCAGGTAGCCCATTCGCAATAGCCATCGGCTTCATGATTTGGTCACTGATTCGCTCATTGAAAGCTGAGTATAAGAAAGAGTTCCCTGAAAAGTAATAGGGTAATAACGGGCACTTAGCGAATGAAGCTAAGTGCCCAGTCAATAATGCCCTGATTGACCATCTTCTCTAACTTTCAAAAGCATCTCACATCTGAATCCTTTACCCCTTACCTAAAGCTATTGAATTAACCGCTCAGTGCTCTTTAATCCGGGTTCAAACTAAATTCCATTTTACAATCTATACGCACTCTGCGTATACTTGTTTTATGCAATGCATCTTTGTTGAATCGACACTATTTGAAAAATATCGCGCTATTCACTAAAGGGCACCTCTAAAAACCTATGATGTCTTCTGCGGACTTTCTATGTGGGTAGCGACTAGGCGTTGAGAGCAACTAATACTGGCGGTCTTAGTAAACTCAACAACAACGACGATACCCACATAGAATGCCCGCCCTACGGGGCACCAAGACAAGCACTAGTGATGCGTTAATGAATCTCGACAGGCAACCAGCCTGCTTTTGATTCATCGCCTTCCTCTAGTGCTTGTCTTGATGCCAGAATCGTCAGAGGCTTTTAGAGATGCCCTCCTATGATGAAGAGTACAGACTTTTCCAAGCACAGCTCCTGTTAAACCCAAAACAAGGCGATGTTATTCAGGGAACAGGGGGTTTACGAAAGATTCGAATTGCAAACAAAAGTAAAGGTAAACGCGGTGGTTCAAGGATTATTTATTACTTTCTTGATGAAAAGCGGCGTTGCTATTTGCTCACTATTTACGCAAAAAATGAAATATCAGATTTAACAGCTGATCAGAAAAAGCATTTAAAAGCTTTTGTAGAGGTATGGCGAAATGAACAAACGTGATTTATTTTCAGAATTAAGCTCTGCTCTTGTTGAAGCCAAAGAGCACTCAGAAGGGAAGCTAACACTTAAATCTCACCAATTAAGTGATGTTAATGAACTCGATATTTCACCCACCGAAATAGTTAACATTCGTGAGACATTCAATATGTCTCGAGGCGTATTTGCCCGATTACTGCACACCTCTTCTCGTACATTAGAAAACTGGGAACAAGGCCGCAGTGCCCCAAACGGGCAAGCTGTGACTCTCTTAAAACTAGTACAACGTTACCCTGAGACCCTTACTCATATCGCTGAATTATAACATCGACAAAAAACTGGTGACCCAATGCCCCAAGCTATCATTAGCCACATCACACTCGGCACCAACGACTATCAAAAAGCCGCTGCTTTCTACGATGTTGTACTTAAACCTCTCGGGTTCACTAGGCAAGCTAAACCTGCAAACAAGCCGCTTATGTATGCCATAAATGGTGAGATGCCACACTTATACTTATACAAACCTTTTGACGGCGAGCCTGCAACTTGGGGCAATGGCACTCATATCGCTTTTAATGCCAGTAGCCGAAAAGCAGTTGATGAATTCCATCAATTAGCAATTGCCAATGGCGGATTAGATGAGGGTGCACCAGGTTTAAGAGAGCATTACGGGCCGAATTATTATGCGGCTTATGTTCGTGATCTCGATGGCAATAAATTACAAGCCGTTTGTTATGAAGATGAGATGTAATATTTAATTAACGAATCATTTTCTGTAATCTTGCATCGTAATAGAAATCAACTTCGTCGACTGTTTTAATACTCCGGGCTTCACTGTGAAGAGGGTTCAAAATTAAATTGAACTCGCCTTTAATTATGGCTGAGGGTATTTGTAATCCCGCTTCTTTTCCCATAAGTAACCATTGTGAACCAAAATTTCTAGACACTTCTGAGTCGGGTAGCAGATCCCACCCTTGTGGTAGTTGCCTTTCGTTATAACGCGCTATTGTTAAGTTATCTGGTATCCATATCGTCAGCATTTTTAACTTGGGCATAGCTAGTGCTGACTCATGTACAAACCGTTCAAGGGCCGCGAGTGATCTAGAAGATGCGGTGTACAAAATGGGCTGGCCTTTATTGTGCCAGCGACCCGAGCCATATACGCCACCTGCACCTGAGAGGTCTTTATAGCGAGCATGAGCTAATCGATAAACCTCCATTTTATGCTGTCATGCCATATTTCATACGATTAATAACATCACTCACGTATTCAATACCCGTCATGGTATCAAGGTAGTCAAAGCCAGCTTTGTCACCAAAGATAACTTGCGGTGTGCTCATCCATTTTTTGGCTTGCTCTTTATTGCCAAAGTATTCTGCAGCACTTGTGTAGACGTTAATGATGGCGAGTGTATGCTCAGATTGCTGAGGTGTTAAATGCCCTTCTTTCTTGCGTTGCAAGCTACGCAAACTTACACCGATCAGAGCAGCAAACACTGCTTTTTGACTGCCAACCGCCTCTGTTGCAGTATCAAACATAGTCATCGGTAAACCTTCTCTGATCACCCGCAACATACTTTCTGTGGTACGCATTCTCTTTGCATCACCACCTAAAGTTTTATAAGCCATTGAATACATCGTTTAACTCCTTTTTTACCTCCTTAAAGTATAGCGACAAATGTCGCTTTGTCAAAAGACAAGTGTCGCCAAACAACCTGAGCGGCGCCGATCTTTAATCGCCCGCGGTTTTAACTGACATCAGCGCAGTGATTGGTTTGTCTAAGTTTTTACAATCTAGTAACATAAAAGCCCTCTAAAGCTCTGATTACTTTTGTAAATACTACTATATGAAAACAACCACTCAGCGACGATCTTTTCGCCGTGCCAGCGAAGAAGAAAGGCGTAGCGATTTAATTTCAGCCACTCAAGAATGTATTGTTCAAGGAGGGATAGGCGCCGTTACGCTGCGAAAAGTGGCTGAGTTTGCCGATGTTACACCAGGGCTAGTGCGTCATTATTTCAGTGATAAAGAAACACTGTTATGTGCAGCGTATAAAGAGACGATGTCTGCTATGACTTCAAAAGCACAGGCCGAATTGAAAAAGTGCGACAAAGGAGCACTCGCAAGACTCCGCTTATTCATTGAAGTATCTCTACAAGCGCCAATCATGCAACGGCGCAGCTACCTTTTATGGGCTTCTTTCACCAGTTTAATAAACTCAATACCCGGTGTTGCAGCAATTCACCATGAGGTCTATTTAGATTTTCGCAAAGAGTGCGAGCAGCTGGTAAGAGAAGTTTTCGTGAGTTTAGACAGGGATATAAATGATCACCAAATCGTCAGTTATTCCATCGCTGTTAATGCCATCATCGATGGTTTGTGGATAGAGGGATGCCTGGCGATTGATCTCTTTGAGCAGGGCACAATAACGGAGTTAGGTGTAACTTCTGTGCAAGCTTTATTGAAATTGGATGAGCTTTAATTACGCTTCTAATCTCTGTTCAAACGCTGACAATCTGTTGATAGCTCTCTAACAATTGAGTTTGCAAACACTTGATAGACGCTTCAAACCAAGGCCAATTCTTCACCGCATGTAAATTGTACGAGACATAACAAGTGTGGCTGTACTGTTTGGCGTTTCTGACCAAAAATAGCCGATTTTCAGTTATAAGATCGCTCACCATACGATAAGGCAAGTAAGCAGAGCCGCCGTTCCTCAAGATATAATTGAGCCCCCACTGGCTATTACCCATAGTAATGGCAGTCGTTTCATCCATAGGGTAATCAATTGCATGCTCGCGACGAAAATTATTACCGTGATCAATATAGATATAGTACGCATCCATGCCATCCTCAATATCTGTGGTCGACACTTTGACAATTTTATCTGTGAATAGTGGCTGGGTTTCATAGCTGCTGTTGATATCTAGCTGAGTATCAAATGCGATGGAGATATCGATCATTCCGCTATTTAGCCATCGGTTTAGCTCGGTGTGATCGCTGCACCAAGATGATAAGGCAGTCGTAGGGCTCAGCTTTTTAATAAAATGGAACCACTCTTGCCCGGCTCCATCCCACAAATCAAAGTGGCAACCAATGTTGCAGGTGCTCTGAAAATTCTTTGTGAGCTCAACTTCTTGTCGCGCCTGGTCCCACACCTGAACCAATGTCTGCGCGTATCGTTTAAACTTAAATCCAGCCGAAGTCAGCTCTGCTCCGGATTTACTGCGGATCATCAACTGTTGCCCTAACAATTCCTCTAAAGCATTGATGCGCATTGTCACGGTTGACTGTGTTACATGCAGCCGCGTGGCCGCTTTATTAAAATTACCGGCATCCATCACCTCAAGAAATGTTTTAACCATGACAAGATTCATGAAGTGTTTCCCCTGTTAAACACACATTATATTCAATTTATTTGAACATAATAATATAAATTATTCGTTTTACAAAACTTAAGAGTTTATTAATAATTTTAACGACTCGCTGTGAGGTGCTTGTGACTTAATCGCATGCGCTTTAGCAACAGCTACTGCGAGATCACCAATAACAATAATATTCAAAGGGCTACCCATGAAATTTAATCACTTCTTGTCAGCTTATTACCCCGATACCCAGTATGGGGCTAAGCGCTTTTTCGATGATATGGTGGCGCAGGCCGTACTTGCCGATTCTCTGGGTTATCGAGCCGTCTCTATTCCTGAGCACCACGGCATTAATATTTTATTGACGCCGAGCCCGTTGCAGATGGCTGTGAAGATAGCGGCTGAAACGAGTAATGTTGAGATAGCCACATCCATCGCTGTGTTGCCTATTCGCGATATGCGCATTTTTGCAGGAGAAGTTATCCAAGCCGATTGCCTATGTGATGGCAGATTAGTGCTAGGCGTTGGCCGCGGCGCGTTCAAATACGAAATTGAACGCATGGGGGTGGCGATGCAAGAGACCCGCGATAAATTCGACGAATCATTAGAGGTTTTGCAAGCGTTACTCACCCAGCAAGAGGTCTCGTGGGATGGAGATTATTACAAATTTGACTCCCTCACTGTTATGCCAAGACCAATGAACCAACAGCCGCCGCAAATAATGATTGCAGCGATGGCACCTGAAGCCATTTACCACTGCGCAAGGCGTGGTTTTCACATTCAAACAGCGCCATTAGCTGGTAACCACCAGCTTTTACTCGATCAAGTAGCGGCTTTTCAACGTGCAAAAAACGAGCTTGGAGCAGCAGGAGAGCACTTGCGCTTGTCAGTATTACGCACAATGTGGCTGACACAATCAGCCACTGATAGCGCCAATAAAATGCTCCAAGTAGAGGATTATTACAAGCGTTTTGACAACGTCTTTAGCGGCCCAGGTGAAGTCCATAATGGAGCTATTGCCGCTTTGCCACGCCAGCAATCTATTGAAGACCTTGAACTAAATATGATGGTTTGCAACCGCAATGAAATGATCGACAAGATCGGCTTATATCAAGAGGCGGGTATCGAAGAAATCATCCTCAGCTCAGCCATCGACTGCCCCCAACAAGAAGTGCTTGAAATGATGCAGCGTTTTGCACAAGAGATCATGCCGCACTTTAGTGAAACAAAAACAGCAACCAATATGAGAGATTGATATGCCCATTATTACCGTTGAAATGTTCAAGGGACGCTCTACTGATCAAAAACGCAAACTTGCAAAAGGTCTCACCAACGCCTTTGTTGATGCCTGTGGTGGCAAACCTGAAGCATTACATATCGTCATCAAAGAAGTTGATAAAGAAGACTGGGCTGTCGGCGGTGAACTCTGCTCAGACAAATACCCCGATTAATCACGATCTTCGATACCTTTAAAAATAACAACATGGAGTAATTTAAAATGCCACAAGCCGTTGACGTCCACTATCACATTGAAGGAGAAGGCCCTGCAATCTTCCTCATTCACGGTATCTCTGCTTCCCATCATACTTGGGCTGGCGTGGTTAAAAACTTGAAAAAAGAGTTCACTTGTATCAGCTATGACCTGCGCGGTCACGGCCAATCACCAAAGGCGACAACGCCTTATAGTTTGGACGAAATGGTGGCTGATCTTGAACAGCTGCGTGAAAAGCTCGGTATCGAGAAAGCTCACGTAGCTGGCCACTCTCTGGGGGGAATGATAGGTCCTGCTTACGCAAAAGCTTACCCAGAGCGGACTTTATCAGTCGGTTTGCTAAGCACCGCAGCTGGGCGTACTGTGGATGATAGCTCGAAGGTATTAGCAGTTGTTGAAAAACTAGAGACCGAAGGTATTGATGCCATATTAGGTGCGTTAGTCGGACGCTGGTTCACTGATGAGTTCGCAGCAAAATCCCCTGAGCTAATTGCATCGCGTTTAGCCCAAGTACAAAGTAATGACCCCGCTGTATTTGCTACCGTTTTTAGGATGTATGCTGAAACTGAAATGGCGCCTTGGCTAAATCAAGTAAACACACCTGCACTAGTTCTCACTGGTGAGTGCGATGGCGGCTGTAACCCTCGTTTAAATACCTTTATTGCCGAGCAGCTACCTAACGCTAAACTGGTGATTTTAGAGAACCTCAAGCACGCTATTATGTTTGAAGCACCGGACTTAGTCTCTGAGCATCTATTAACATTCCTGCGTGAAAACACCTCAGCATAATTGCTTGCAAGGCCGTTTTAACTTTCCCTCAACACTTTAGGTAGAGGCTAAAATTAAGCCTCTACTTTTATTGAGAGCACAGCTTATGTCATCCATAATCGACCCATTTTTAGTCGACCAATATAAAGAAGCAATGCGCAGCTTTCCTGCAAGTGTCTCTGTAATAGCCACAGGTGATAAAGAGCACAGAACTGGCTTAACGGCCACTGCAGTATGCTCGCTCAGTGCTGAGCCACCGCAAATTATCGTTTGCTTGAACGCTAAAACGGGGACTTTCAATAGCATCAAAGAGTCGCGATATTTTTCAGTGAATGTTTTGCAAGCAGAGCAAGAAGCACTCGCAAAATGTTTTGGCGGTTTTGATCCTAATATTTCAGGAGAGCAGCGTTTCTCAAAAGGGTGCTGGCATCAAGGTCTCCTAGGGGTACCGATATTAAAAGGTGCGATTCTCACCTTTGAGTGCTCGCTTGTAGAGGCGCTACCTGCGCAAACCCATTTCATTTTAGTTGGCGCGGTTAAGCAGATACACAAATCAGCGCAAGCTCCTATGGCTGCAACGCTCTTATACGCAGACGGCGCTTTTGGCCAGCTCTCTCCCTTAGCTCATGAAGCGCTGCTATAAGTTTCAATAATCTTGCTAACTAATTGTATATTTAACGCACTTGGCGATTCGCTCAGCAGCTTTGATGAGTTCTCTCTCACTGACCCCAAGGCTCAATCGCACATGCCCTTCTCCAGATGGGCCAAAGGCGACTCCCGGTAATACAGCAACATCAAACTTATCCAGTAGGAGATCAGAAAACTGCTGACTATCCATCCCCGTGCGACGAATATCTAACATCAAAAACATACCGCCATCCGGCAAGTGACAGTCAATTCCCGCTATGGCATTTAGCAGCGAAAACAATGTATCGCGGCGCTGCAAATATGTCTCTCGCATCTGCGCAAGCTCTGGCAAGGGTGATGTAAGCGCAACCTTAGCCGCTTCTTGAATAAAAGACGGGCAGCCAAATAACATACACAATGCCAAATTACCCAAGTGTTCTGCGAGTGCCTCAGGCCCCACTAGCCATCCTAAACGCCACCCTGTCATCGCGTGAGATTTGGACAAGCTGTTAATAGTAATTGTGCGCTCAGCCATGTTATCTAGCGCGCAGGGGCTGAAGTGCTCAGCGCCAAAAGTGACTGTTGAGTAAACCTCGTCTGATACTAACCACAAATCATACTTCAGACAGATATCAGCAATTGCCTGCAAGGTCTCTTTAGGGAATATTGCACCGGTAGGGTTGTTGGGGCTGTTAATTAAAATCGCTTTGGTTTTATCGGTAATCGCATCTTCAATATCTTTAGGTACAACTTGGAAGCTGTTTTCAGCGCGCATCGGCACACTGACAACGCTGCCGCCACTGGCTTCCACCAGCGCATCATAGGTTGTATACATCGGCTCGGGAATTATGATTTCACTGCCCGGGTCTAAAATACACTGGATGGCACCAAATAAAGCGCACTGTGCGCCATTCATCACTACCACTTGATCTCGACTAACCCTGACACCTGTGCTCTTTTCATGCTCTTTGGCAATTATAGATCTTAGCTCAGGGTCCCCAACAATCTCAGCATAGTGTGTATCACCATTTCGCAAACTGGCGATCGCTTCATTAACAATAGGTACAGGAGTATCAAAATCAGGATCACCGATACTCAAGATGACAATATCTTCTCCAGCATTTTTACGTGCCGTTGCGCGATATAGAATTTGCCATGCGTCAGCAGAGTCTCCCCCTATGCGCTGAGTGAGTTTTGAATATTCCATGTTTAGCCCCTATTCTTTACCGCTGAGCAGCCGTAATAGCTTGATTAACTTGAATTAAAGTTACACCGTTATAAGCAAATGCAGCCTCTAAATCACTTACCAGCATCGCGATGCTTGCAGGTTTATACGTTTTGCAGTCAAAGCTTTGCGCCAACATCACATAATCAGGATTTTTAGGAGTGACACCTATTGGCTCTATACCTTGGTTAATCATGTCATCGCGGATTTGGCCTAAGCTATCGTTGTTCCAAAGCAATACAACTAAAGGAGAGCGAATTTCTTCAACAGCAGTCGCAAGCTCTTGAATGGTGTATAAAATGCCGCCATCGCCTGCAATCACCAAACCCGGTCGATCAGCGGCAGCGCATTTAGCACCTATCGCCGCGGGTAATGCATAACCTAACGTGCCGTAACCCGCGGGGTGAAACCATGATCTCGGCTGGTTTACATTAAAAGTAAAGTTGCCCGTGTAGGCTAGCTGGGTCATATCCGTTGCAACAAAAGCATTACTCGGTAGCACTTGCTGTACAACATCCAGCACAGATTTATGAGCGATTTGTAGAGGATCTAAATCGCTGATGATTTTCGATTTAAGCGCAAGAAGCGCATCTGCACTCGACGCTAATTCATTTACGGGTTCATCAGCTATCACATCAAGCAGTGCATCTAACGCGCTCTGTGCATCACTCAAAATTGCTACTTCTGCAGGGTATAAATCATCAAGCTTGTTGGGATCAATATCGATACGAATGAGCTGACCTTTTATGGGTAGCTTGTCACACCAGATATCTGTTTCTGACAACTCAGTACCAATAGCGATAACCACATCCGCTTCACTGATATATTGCCAGCTTGGCGCCACACATAAGATTGAGCCTGCGTATAATGGATGCTCACTGTGCAACAAGCCCTTTGCTGCCACTGTAGTAAACACAGCCGCCCCTAATCGCTCTGCTAATTGCTGAGTTTGATTAGCCGCAGATATAGCACCACCGCCTGCGATAATTACCGGCTGTTTAGCATTTTTTAAAAGGGCTGCACTCGCTGAAATAAGTATTGAGTCAACGGCTTGCTTATCGCAGTTGGCAGCGCTCGTTTGCCAGCTTTCTTTGACCGGCGCGGCTAATACATCTAATGGAATTTCGATAAAGACAGGTCTGGGGCGCTGACTTTTAAAAACATTAAAGGCCTTTGCGATCAACTCAGGTATTTGGTCCGGGCTATGGGCTGTGGCGCTGAACTCGCAGATAGGCTCCATAATTGCTCGTTGATTCTTGGTTTCATGTAACTCTCCTCTTCCCTTACCCAGTGACGCGCTATTGTTGACACTGCTGATCACTAACATAGGAATTGAATCAGAGTAAGCTTGGCCAACTGCCGTTGCTATGTTGGTTACACCTGGTCCTGTTATGGTAAAGCAAATCCCAGGCTTGCCTGTAATACGCGCATAACCATCAGCCATAAACCCCGCACCTTGCTCATGGCGGGTGAGAACATGATTAATACTGCTGCCATTCAGCCCCTTGTAGAGATCTAGCGTATGAACACCTGGTATGCCAAACACAGTTTCAACCTGATATTGCTCAAGTAATTTAATCAGTGCTTGACCGCAAGTCATTTTAATTTTGGTGTTCATTGTTAACGCTCTTATTGTTTTTGTGAGGAGTTTTCAAAGGTCACTGCACCTTATCATATTGTTATACAAATGTTCAACAGCGATAAAAACACAAACAATAGCAACGACATAACCGCCTAAAACAAGACGGTTTTCTTGAGTATTATTTATTTCGTAATTTGAATTAGAATTTAAAAATATCGAGAGAAAAAGCGAGGAGTAAGAGAAACTGTACTATAAAACTTCTCGATAAAAACAAGCTCTCGCTTGTGATAAGGGCAGCTATAAGAATTGCCCACTGTAGGGAGAAACTAGCTCGAAAAGGCAATCGCCTCGCTGGGTGGGTGCCATAGCTCTTTGGCAAATAACAGATCCGTCACTGCTAGAAAATATCTCTGTTGCTTTCGATAATGGTGTTTCAGGATGATGAATATAGGCGAGTAACTGACCTGTTTTGACGCTATCTCCCAGCGCAACTAACGGCTCAAACAACCCATTAACATAAGAAAACACTTGCTGATTCGCCTTACTTTCAACATATTGTGTTGTCTGTTTTATCTCTTCCACATCGTTACTGTAAAGCTTAACGACAGAGAAGAACCGCAACAATGCGCTTTGAAACTTTACACGATATTGATTATTTACCCGCCCGCCGCCGCCAAGCTCAACAGTGACAGCACAAGCCCCTTGTCGATAAGCGCCAGCAGCAGAAAACCAGCTCTGATCATCGTCACCAAATAACATTGTGTAAGTGAGGGCTAAGCTATCAAGCATGCCCTTTAGACGTTGCTGATGAGTATCATCTCCCTCGATGTTTGCCATTGCCAACGGAAGATACTCAAGCGATTGCCCCCCTGAATGAATATCAATGAAATAATCAGCACCTGATAACACAACTGTTTCTATAAAATGAGCCATCACTTGTGTTGTGCTGCCTTGTGGGTCTCCTGGAAAAACACGATTCATATTTACTTGATCAATAGGCGAGGTACGCATGCCTGCTTGTGCCGCTGGAAAATTTGCCATAGGCAATAAGATTAACTGACCTTCAATGTCCTTCGCTTCAAGGGTATTAATCAGCGCCTGAACAATAATCTGCCCTTCATACTCATCACCATGATTTCCCGCCATCACCACAATTTTAGGCCCTTTGCCATTCTTAATACTCACAACTGGCACCGGCAGCCAGCCGTAAGCCGAACGCGACACAGAGTGCGCTAAACGAATATAGCCACTGTGTTTACCTTGGGCATTAAAATCAACTTCACTTGATATCAGAGACATGAATTTTCCTTATTATTATTGATCTTTAAATACATTTGCAGCTGATCAGTTAACGACCTGTTTTTAGTAATCATAACCTCCTATTTCCAAGAGGTATAAATAAAAAAATCGTTTAACGCTATTGATCATTTGATATTTTACTCATAATATATTTGTTATACATTTGAATAACAACTGAGATTTTAGCTTATGATAATGCAAGCAGCAGTCGCAAGAGCAGAGGGTTTAGCGGTCATTTGGGCTGACAAAAGCGAGATGACTTACCCGTGGATGTGGGTTATGGATCACGGCGAAGATGACAAAAGTGTGAATCGCCAGACCTTGCAGCGCAACATTGATACATTTTCTCTCTCTCCTGATCTTTCAGGTGTTCAAGCCACATTGCATGATCAAGAGCAACAAATTTCCATTAGCTGGAACAACGGTGAACAAACCACTATTTCCTGCCTACGCTTGGCGCAAGTCATCGGTAAAGCACTCGATGATAATCAGCTATCACAGGCCTCTGACAAAGTACTTTGGGATAGAGAATCGATGCTCAATGAGATCCCGAGCATCGAATACCAAGAAATTGCTGCAAGTGAGCAAGGGGTGCTTAATTGGGTTAGCCAAATTGACAAATACGGCTTTTGCTTGGTTACAAACACCGACCCCAGCATACAAGGTACCACCGATTTAGCAGAGCGAATCGCACCGGCGCAGCGTACTATTTTTGGCACTTACTGGCCTTTATCGACAGAGGTAACCCACCACGACGACACGGCATATACAACCGATTACCTATCTCCGCACACTGATAGCACCTACTACCATAATGCCCCCGGTTTACAAATGTTTAACTGTCTAGATTACGATGCTCAAGGAGGCGAAAGTATCATTGTAGATGGCTTCGCTATTGCTGAAAAAATTCGCCAGCAGCGCCCTGATCTTTATGAAGTACTTTGCCAAGTTGAAGTGCCAGGCCACTACAAAGAAGATAATGTTCATCTAGCGGCGCAGCGCCCCGTTATTAAACACGATCGCCACGGTGATATTGAGCAAGTCTCGTTCAATAATTACGATCGCTCTGCATTCTTATTAGAGCCCACTAAACAGGCATTGTTTTACGAGGCTTATGGCGAATTTAATCGTCACACTTTGGATCAATCGAATTGGATTAAAATTCCTCTGCGTCCTGGTATGGCGCTTATTTTTGATAACTGGCGCTGCTTGCATGGACGCATGGGTTATTCAGGTAAACGTTACTTCTACGGCTGTTACCACGACAAAGCGGACTTTCAAAGTAGAGTGCGCACCTTGCAAAAGAAGTACGCTGTTTAAGGCTGTTTTCTATATCTTTCGGGTGACTGATTCGCTCATCAGTCTGCACCTCCCACGCTGAGGTTGGTGAGCCATTGAAAATAACGCCCGCTCAGACGTGCCCGTTAGCGACATTAATTTCTCAAAATGCTCGCTTTTGATTATTTTTTCATCTAAATTCAACGACATCCCAAAGGTTTTAGGCATATTCC
>CAKZOD010000122.1 GCA_937136055.1 uncultured Oceanospirillaceae bacterium
TGTGGAGCTTTGGCTTTCATATCCCAGTTAGCTGCTAAGGCATAAACTGCGCGTATAACACCTTTGTGGCTAACACAGCCAATGTCTTGGTTGGCACTCATTGCTGCCAATTGCTCAGCCCAAGTAGTGACGCGCTCTGCAACCATACGTGGGGATTCACCCTGTGGAGGGTTTAAATCAAAACCGAGCGCTTCTTGTGCGGCAAATTCAATGGGGTCAGCTGCGCTAATAGCTTTTAGCGTCTTACCTTCCCAATCGCCCCAGTTCATTTCGATTAGGTGCTGCTCACTTGCGGCATTTACGCCTAGCAGTTCTGCGGTTTCGCGTGTTCGTAGTAACGGGCTGCTAAACCACTGTAACTGTTTTAGTTTTTCAGGAAGTTGATACGCTTTTATCTGCGCGATTCCCTGCTCATTAAGCGGGATATTGGTGCGCCCTTGGAGCTTTTTATCAGTGTTCCACTGGGTTTGGCCATGGCGGATAAAATATAAATTTAACATCGTCTACCTTTATTTTTATAAGACGCTACTTAACTAAAATCTTCAGTGGCGTGTTGGATAATGACAGTCAGTTGTTTGGCGCTGGCTGCAAGTGAGTGGTTTTTAGCAATATAAGGTTGAGTATTGCTCTTAAGCTGGGCTAACCGGCTAGGATCGCTCAGTATTTGTTGGATGTTAGCTGCCATTACTGTGCTGTTGTAAGCATCTGATAGCATGCCGCTGTGGTTGTGCTTTACGATAGAGCTGACACCGCCTTGATCGCCTGCAATAACAGCAACTCCAGCGCGCTGAGCTTCCAAAAATACCATCCCTAATGCCTCGTTTATCGCAGGCCAAACAAGCAGATCGCAATGGGGTAGCAAGCTATTTAGCTGGTGGCTGTTGAGTGTGCCACAAAATTTAACATCGTTTAAATCAGCAAAGAGCTGCTCGACTTGCTCGCGCATTTCACCATCGCCAACCATTAACAGCTGATAAGGTGATTCCAGCTTGTGGATAACCTGACAAAGCTGTTGATACGAGCGGTGTTTATCGCCACTGCGCATCATCGCGATGCAGATGAGCCAAGGCTTTTTAGCGTTTAAAGCATAGTTTGTGGCAAGGGTTTCTTTATCAGTAACCAGTGTGTCTTGTGGTAAATCATCGATAAAGGCATTCATAGAGACCACTTTTTTGCCAGCGTTAGCTGCATAGTAGTCGGTGATAGCTATTTTATCGATTGGGTTGATACAAATGACTTTGCTGGCAATTTGCAAGGCCTTATCAAGTTGCTGATGGTAGAGAGACCAAGGGCCATTGGCGTGCTTTATGGCCCAGGAAGCTTCTGCAACAAGATAGGGGATATTGAGCTGCTGGCAGATGATAGGGCCGATTAAATCTGGCGCCTTGTAATACAAGTGGTAGCTGAACCAGGCACAAGGTTTAAAGTTCTGTGTGCGCCAACGCTTGATGATACGTTTAGCCTCTTTCTTTGCCACTGCGATAAGGCGCTGCTGTCGCAAAGCATCGCCCTTTTTATCAAAGCTGCGCAACTGGCTTGCCAGTTGCACATCAAAGCCTGCTTGTTGCAGGGCGCTAAAAAAAAGCTGGGCAATCTTTCTGTCCCCAGAAGGGGTAGGGTGTCGCGGTGACTTAAGCGGCGCGTAAAAGGCAATTTGTGGTGCTGAACCTGCGGCCGCTGTTGTCATGTTTAGCCTATTGCTTATCTTCACTGTTAGCTTCGAACAATACTTGTAATTGATCGATGCCGATCTTAACGTCAAAGCGTTGATGTAACTGGCTTTGGCCGCATTCACCGAATTGCTCTCGCTTCTCACTGTTAACTAACAACTCGCTCAGTGCTTCGCTCAGTGCTTGCGGATCGTTGGAAGGTACAAGTACGCCGTTTTCCTCGCTGGTGATGAGTTCAGGTATACCCGATATGTCTGTCGCCAAGCAGCACACTGCTTGTGATTGAGCTTCCATTAAAACATTTGGCATGCCGTCTCTGTCGCCATCTGCGACTATTTTACTGGCAAGCACAAAAAGGTCGCTTTCACGGTAGGCTTTGAGCACCTCAAGTTGCGGCTGTGCACCGAGCCAGCGGATGTTTTTATCAATGCCGAGCTCACGAGCTTGCTCTTGTAAATCCGCTAAGATTTCACCGCCGCCAATATGAGTAAATTGCCAGTGCAGTGACTTATCGAGCTTGGCAAAGGCCTTGAGTAGATCATCGTAGCCTTTTTTCGGTACCGCGCGTCCAACACTGATGATTTGCACGGTTTTGTCTTCACCGCTAGCATCAAATGCCGCGCGGGATTCCCGCTCTACCGTATCAAAACGCTCGAAATCTAAGCCGTGATAAACCAGTTGTACTTTGCTAGGGTCATCTGAAATAGACTGCAAATATTCGTGGTTAGCACCAGTGCAAGTTGCCAGCCACTGAAGCTCTTGCAGTTTCTCACGCAAATCCCACTCTTCAGACGTCCAAATATCTTTAGCGTGAGCAGAGCAGGACCAAGGTAGATTGTTGATCAATGCTGCGTAGCGTGTAACAGAGGCTGGGGTGTGAAGAAAATGGGCGTACATTTGTTCGATGCCTTCAGGCATTTCAGCGGCGAGCACTAGGCTTTGCCCTAATCGTCGCCAGCGGCCACGGCTTGTATCGCGCTTCACATCTTTGATGAATTGCTTGATCACTTTGCATAGTGAGAACTTAGTAATGACTTTAAAGAGCGCTTTGCAAACCCGTGTAGGCTCTTGATGCAGATATTCAGGTAAGTAGAGAACATCTGCTTCAATTTGACGATGTATTGGATGAACTTCTTTATCGGTTGGGTGGCGCAGTGAAACCAACGTAATATCAAAGCCACGTAACTCTAATGCTCTTATTTCTTGAGCGATAAAGGTTTCTGAAAGGCGTGGATAACCTTTTAATACTAAGGCAATTTTTTTCAACTGTATTTCCTATTGCGTTAAATTTACGTTGGCTTATTTACTAATAAACTGCATATTAAGCTGTAGAGTTGGGGAACAAATCTTCACCAGATAACCATTGTAGCTGCGAATGTTGCTGGCAAAAAGTGAAGAATTTATCGAGGAACTGCCAGCACTGCGGATCGTGATCTAAATGGTGAGTCATGATACCGCAGGGTTTGAAATTCTTGAGGTTTTGAGTACGAGAATGCGCTAAATATTGGCGAATCTTCTCGATCACGATTTCTTCTCCTGCAAATGCCCGTTCTTTCCAATTGATAATATCAATGTGTACATTGACTAAGAAATCCGTCTCTTTTAATTTTGGGCTAGCTAGCACTGAAAGCTGTTTATAGCCGATTGCGGGAAGCTTCTCGCTGAGCTCTTCACTAATGCGATTCCAAGGTGGTACTAGAATATCTAGATACTGGCTTTCAAAATTGTCAGCCAGTATTTGACGCCCTTGCAGTAGCTTGTCTGTCAGCTGGGTAATAGATTGAGTACCGCCGAGCTCGATTTTACGCTGTTCAGGCGATGCATAGCTGGTGTGATCAAAACCGTGTTGTAAAACATAGCAGTCAGATTTGTGCTGCAGCTCTTTGATGCAATTTAAACTGTGTTTTAAGCGCTGCGGGATAACGGCTAAATGCACAGGGATTTGAAAGCGCTTTGCCATTGCCAGCATTTGCTGCAGGGCATCGCTGTCTTCAATTGCATCATCATCGCGCCACCAAAAGGGAATAGGTTGCTGCCACTGTTGAATTTCTTCACTCAATGTTTGCCAGTGTGACATTGCTAATTATCCTCTAGGGGAGCGTTGGCGTTTGCCCAGGCAATCAACTGCTGAGCGCTGTGCTGTGCTCCTCGATTATCAATAGGGAGCGTTTGCGGGGTTTGTTGTATGGCTTTTTGCATGGCAGTTGCCAAGCGCTCAGGGGTGAGTTCGCTTTCATTGACAACTTGTACTACAGCTTGTTGCTCAAGCTCAATGGCGCGACTTAATTGCTCTGTTTCGCCACTGCCTTCAAAGGGAATAACAACAGATGGAGTCCCCGCCACTAATAAATCCATGATGGTGTTGTAGCCAGCCATTGAAATAGAAAGATCGGCGTTGGCTAATTGGCCTAAAAAGTTATCAGCCAAATCGGTAACTTCTAAGTTGCTGATCCCAAGTGCTTCGTTTTGAAAGTGCTTTTTATCACTGCTGTCCATGTTCGGACCCGTAATCAGCAACCACTGCCATTGCTGGGCAAAACCTTGTTGGCAAAGAGTTAGCGCAGCTGCCAAAATTTGTTTGCCGACACTACCACCACCGATAGAGACCATGATGTTGCCGCCAGCTTGTGTAAAGTTACGCTTTCGCTCACTGTTTTTAACAGTATCACTTGGCAGCTGTGGGCATACATAGCCTGAGTAGCTGAGTTTGTCAGTTATTTGGTTGGCTGGTGGAAAGCTTTTTTGTAGTGGGTAAAATGCTTCATCCCCGTGTACAAGCACATGCTGATAACGGCTGTTAATCAGATCGATGCACTCTTGCTCTCTAACTTCACTGCGCCTTTGCAAGATATCGCGAATGGATGCGACAAGCACTGGTGGATTAGTTTGTTGGCTTGCCCAATTAAGGAGTGGTGTTAGTTCAAAGCGCATTTGGCGACGACCAAAAGGATAAGTCTCGGTAACAATTAAATCAGGTTGGCACTGTTCGCACAGTGCAATAAGCTGCGCCGCGCGCGCTTGTTTATCATCATCACTAAAGACAGAACCATCGGCTTTTACCAGTCCACTAAAGGCGGCATCAGCGCTTTTAATGGCAGGTAGCTGGTGCACAGTAGCAGTGCCAAAAGACATGTTATTAACAGGCATGCCACCAAAAATCACATCGACCTGAGCACCTTGTTGAGCAAGAGCTTGCACGACTAGAGATGCACGGCGCACGTGGCCTATGCCAAGTAGGTATTGCACATAAAAAAGTATACGAGGTGCAGACATAATTATCCTAGCGGTTGGTTGAGTGATCAGTCTTCAAATGGACTACGCACTGAAGCTTGAGTTCCACGTGGACGTTGATTAAGAGCAGTATATTGTCGTACGCAGGAGGTTGATTAAACCAGTTCGCCAAACCTTTGTGTGACAGACTCAAGGCCATGCAAAAGCTTTTCTATTGGTTGGCTACTTGGCTTCTTCTGCTTTTGTAAATTTAAAATAGCCTCAATCATCTCATCAGTGTCACGCTCTGAGGCGAGATCCAGCATTGAGAGTAACCCAATAGCGGCTGCGTTGCGGGCACGTATTAGTTGCTCTTGGCGCGGCTTGCTACGTGGTAAAATTAATGCGGCTTTATCGAAAGAGAGTATTTCACAAAAAGTGTTATAACCGCCCATGGCAACAACAGCTTCGGCATTCGCCATTAAGTGTTCTAAATGGTTGCTAAAGGTAATTGCTGTGACATGAGGCAACAGCTCTGCGCGTGCTAAAAACTCATTGCGCTCAGTTGCTGCCATAAAAGGTCCGATAACAAATAGCGCGGGCATTAAATCGCCGTTGCTTTCATAGGCGCGCAATACCCAATCAATCATTTCAACGCCGTCGCCACCACCACCTGGAGTTACCAAGATATAAGGTTTGTCTGGGAAATTGATCGTTTCAGTGTCAGTTTGCTCTGGCAGCTGGCGTGGCAGGTAACCGGTATACAGAGTTTTATCTGTGACTTGCTGCGCAATAGGCAAGCCTTTTAGAGGGTCGCCCATCTCCTGCGGGCCGTATACCCACAGCTCGTCATAGAAATCTTCAAGTAATGGTAGAACATTCTTTTGCTGCCACTCTTTTTCAAGCAGCTCAGGAGAGTCCATAATGTCGCGTAAGCCAAGTACACACTGAGTTTCGGTGTTTTTGAAGTACTCTAAAGTGCTGACAACTTCGCCTTTTAGACCACCAGGTTCCTTATCGACTAAAAAAATATCAGGCTGGAACATCTTAGAGGTGTTTAAGATAATTGATTCACGCAGTGCTAGTGTTTCAGATAGATCAATATGCAGACCTAGCGAGGTATATTCACCATTGTGGAGCTTAATCACTCCTGGAATACGAATAAAATCAACACGCGCTTTAAAATCAAAGCGGCCGATAATTGGCGAGCCCGTCATAATTAATACTGACAGGCCTTTATAGCGATCTACTAAGGCGTGGGCAATCGTTCGACAACGACGTAAGTGCCCCAAACCAAAGGAGTCGTGACTATAAATAAGCAATCGGCTGTTATTTAATTTACTACGCACTTACGCTCTCTTCGACCACAGTTAAAATTTTGAGCCAAGGTTATCAAAATTGTTCTAGCTTAGATAGCAGCTATGAGACTTTTGCCTATACATTGGCTGTATCTTCAATAACCTAGCTCTATAAAACTGATCAATAGTTAGGCTTTAATCACCATTATGATCAATGCGATCATTCTTCTTTACAGATTCACTAACACTCGACGCCGCTGCACCTGCAACTTGTGCTTGGCCAACCGCCTGCTCGATTGATTGTTTAACACTCTCTCGCTCGACAGGCTCATGCATCAACACATGTACAGACTTATGGGCAAACTCGATACCATTGGTTTTCAATGCTTCTTTAACGCGGGTAAAAGCTTCGCGTCGAATAATCCACTGCTCCCCCGGTACACAAGTGAATTTCATGCGAAAGATCAACGCCGATTCTTCAACTCTAATCACCCCTTGAGACTTTAGCGGCAATAAAAAGAACTTACCGTACTCAGGGTGTTCAAGCATTTTCTGACCTTCTTTTTTGATCAGCTTACGTACCACTTCAACGTCAGTGCGATAATCCAAGCGAAATTCGAGCTTCATGGTGATCCAATCACGCGATAAGTTGCGCACAGTGGCAATCTCACTGAAAGGGATAGTTTGCACAGCTCCTAAGTGGTGACGTAAGCGGATAGAGCGGATAGAGATGCGTTCTACCGTTCCCCGTAAATCTGCCGCTTCAATGTATTCGCCGCGGCGAAATGCATCATCAAGTAAGAAGAATATGCCTGAAATAACATCTTGCACGAGCTTTTGTGCTCCAAAGCCAACGGCGATACCAATAATACCAGCACCGGCTAATAAGGGAGCGATTTCAACGCCCATAATACTCAGTACGGTGAGGACCACACTGACTAATAAGAAAACGAGCAAGAACGAGCGAACCAGTGGTAATAGGGTTTCAGAACGTGAAGCACCTGCCCCGCCACCTTCTCCTTCCAAGGAGGAGAGTCCGTCGTCTTCTTCATTGTTTAAACTGTTAGGGAGATGCCTTTCAATGGCTGATTGGATGACTTCCCAAACTGCGTAGGCAAGGATGAGCACAATCATAATGTCGACAGATATTTTAAGTAATCCGCCAA
This sequence comes from uncultured Oceanospirillaceae bacterium, assembly GCA_937136055.1. Lineage (GTDB taxonomy): Bacteria > Pseudomonadota > Gammaproteobacteria > Pseudomonadales > Balneatricaceae > Rs1. Next base: position 7,345 of record CAKZOD010000122.1, read on the forward strand.
ATTGCTCGGCTAGCATTTCCCAAGCATTGTAGCCAAAGCTGCTATCAGTACGGTTGATAATCACCACAAAGAGGATGACTCGAATAGCGATCATGACTCGGTTAATGAAAATGTCACAGCGCTTTTCGTAAGAGTAGCTTTGCAGCCAAGAAATGCGCTTTAGTTGCGAGAGGGTTACAAAGACTAGCCTGTCTAGCACTGGGTAACTAAAGGTTAGCCACCAAGCCGTTGCTATGCGCTCTGCCTCTTCGTAGTTGCCTAAAAATTCATTTGCTGCCCAAATACTCCAAACGACAAGTAACCAAAGGGTTATTGCAGTCGGCCAAATTTGACTAAAAATTTGTGCAAACTGGCTGGTAGGTTGGGTGTCACGAGTGAACATGCGGGTGATGACTTTATGGTTGAGCCACACCAGAGCGATAGATGAAATATTTAGTACGATACCTGTCAGTGGCACGATCAGTGCGAACAGAATTGGCTCCACCCCGAACAGTGCCATCGTACGCCAAAAAGTAGTAATGATAAGGTAAAGCGAGATAAAAATGAGAATAGAGTAATAGAGTTTACGAGCGTCGTTACACTCCATTTTCAATAGGCGCGTTCCTTTTGCATAAGGCGCAAAGATGAGTTTTAAAATAATTGATAGCGAGCGAATTTTGATGATCACCGTCAGAGAGTGGAGCGCGAGTAAGCGAAAGGGATCATTATCTTCGTAGGTCATTGATGCAATGAGGCCAGCGACAAACGCAAACACGGCTAGTCCCATGAACTGAGAGACAGAGCGCATTAACAATAGCTTTAAATTGTCGCCCCACGATTCTTTGCTGTGCTCGTTGAAACGCGTACATACTCGATCCATTTTATAGCTGGCAAGCTTCTCAAAGATAAAGCCAATGGCTAGCATTGCAGCGAAAACACCCAATAATATAAAAATATCCGAAGAGGCTCGATCATTGGTTAAATTGTGAATCAGATTATGTTTATGCTCTTGCCAATCCCCCAAGCTTTCCACGAGTTGGTCTTTGCGATCTTTGGCTTTTTTCAGAATGACAAAGCGCGCCATGTCAGAGCCTTGGTAATTAAACTCCTGGTTTGAGTCAGGATCATTGTCGAAATTCGTTACGTGCGTTGCAAAGCTAGGCACACTGACCAGTGCTAGCATTAGAGATAACCATAGAGTGCTCAGTATTTTGAACATATTCCTAACCATTTTGATGGGTGATGCTAAATTGCTTATTACTGGCGCAGAGTGTCAAGGCCGCAAATTCTTATTACTGTGGAGCGGCTGCTTATATCCTGAAAAGTATATTCGGGTTGCCATTATTGTGTTTTACGCACAAAAGCACAGTATAGATGTTTCATAGTAGCAAAAGATTGGTATCAGGCTGAAACACCTTTAAGCTTTTTTATTAAGTTTTCAATGTCTTGGGAAGGTGATTGAGGAATAAAAAAATATAGAAATTTTTATAGGCGACGCTTTGTCGCTTTGAGTAGCAAAAGATGCATCAGACGATCTCTATTGGCATTTTATCTCACCTTCAATAATTGGATTGCGCTTTTTAAAAATGACCTGATTGAGGTCTATCGCTTTTTGAGCATTATTCTCAATACCCTGCAGCTTTATGATTGAAAAACCATTAACGCATAACTCTCCAGCTCTTCGCTGCCAGCTATCTTTAACCCATTGATCAGGTGTTGTTGAGTTACCTTGATATTTAAGCCAATAGTGTTTATCCGAGAGCGGTTTATCTTCGTATCCGCCATCCCATCCCATTGGCTGGTATACCGTGTCACAACCCACTAGTAATGAAGCGCAGCATAGTGCTAACGCTGCTTTTTGTAATGAGCTGTGAGACGGCATTGCAGCTACTTCCTCGAGCGGCGAGTGCGACGCTCTCTAGCGCCACCACTTAGTGAGCCGCCAGAAACGCTTAAGTCACCTGCCAATTGTGCTTTAGCGCCTGTTGTTACAGGGCCCAATACTTTTTCAATTGTTTCCATTTCTGGAACCGCTTGTGGCGTATAATCTTTAAGGGCGTCGTGCATTACCTTGATGTGAGCAGGAGTTGTGCCACAGCAGCCGCCAATAATCTTCGCGCCAGCATCAAGTACTAATCGCGCATAGTCAGCCATTAGCTCAGGTGTACCTGAGTAAACTATTTTGCCGTCGACATATTCAGGGATACCGCAGTTCGCTTTTGCCACCAATACTGGTTGTGTTTGCAATTTATCAGCAGCAGCTCGCATATTTAAAATAGCCGCGACAACTTCTGATGCACCGATTCCACAGTTTGTGCCGCAAGCACTTGCAGGTGTACTTAACTGGCTATCAAGTGCGATTAAATCGTTAGGTGTCACGCCCATCATCGTGCGGCCGTTAGTATCAATACTCATGGTATAAACTACTGGTAAGCCTGTGGTGGCGGCAGCTTCATAGGCCGCTTTTGCTTCTGTGGCATCAGAGATGGTTTCTATCCAAAGTACATCCGCACCTCCCTCTTTAAGGGCGTGAGCTTGCTCTTCAAAAGCATCGTAAGCCTCTTGGTAAGTGAGCGTACCAGCAGGTTCTAATATTTCACCTGTCGGCCCCATAGAGCCTGCTACCACAATATCTCTATCAGATTGCTTGGCAAGATTTTTTAAAATTTGGGCTGAGGCAACGTTCAGTTCTTGAACGCGATCTTGAGCTTGATGTAGCTTTAAGCGATAGCGGGTACCACCAAAGCTGTTCGTCAGTAGAATGTCAGAGCCAGCATCAATAAATTGCTGAGCTAGATCGGCAATTTTCTGAGGTTGGTCAATATTCCACAGCTCTGGTGCATCGCCAGTTTGCAGACCAACGAGGAAAAGGTTCGTACCAAGTGCGCCATCTGCTAAAAGATAGGGGCGTTCTTCGAGTAAGCGCGTAAATAAGTTTGCCATGTTAAAGTGCCGTCAGTGAAAAAGTGGGAATACAAATCATCTGCTAGGGATTCTAACCTAAGATGAGGCGGGTGCGCTATCTGGAGTTTTTTATCGGCATAGTTTTTCCTTAAAAATTACTCTGGAATATGCATCTTTGATACTTAGAGCTGTCTTAACGGCCAAAGTGTTTAGGTGAAGGTTTTTAAGGGCATATTAGTTTTGATTAGGTAAGCCAGATTGTATGTATTCGTCGAATTTACCCGATTGCTTTAGCTTTTTAAGACCTCTATTAAAAAGTGCTGAAAAGTATTTCGAGTTGCCACTCATGCGTGAAAACAGAAGATGCAGAGATTGGGGTTCTATTAGTTTTGAATGGGAGGTGATTTTCTTAGCCTGCTGTGGGCTAAATTTGTATTTCAAAATATGATTGCCTGTAAATTTGTTGCTAGGTAACAGGTCGATTTTTCCACGTAATAGCTTTTTAAAATTCACGGCTTCAGAAGGAATAGTGTGGATTTTGAATACGCCTTTTTCAGCCGCAGCGTTAAACGCATCTCCATAGGAATAGCTACTGGTAGCACCCACAGTTAAGCCTTTTAAATCATTAAAATTGTTCCAATCAAAAGTGCGAGTTTTAAGATGAAAAAAAACATTACCACTTTCAATCACTGGCGCACTGTAAAGAAATATTCGATTGCGCTTTTCAGAAAAGCGCCAAATAGCGGTCGCCTCTGATTTGCCACTTTTTGCGTAAACCATTGCTCTAGGCCAAGGAAAGAACTGCCATTGAACGGTGATATTCTCCAGGGCGAATGATTCAGTGATGATTCTAGCGATAAAGCCGTTATGTGGTAAATCTTTAGAGAGATAAGGAGGCCACTCTCCGGCAGTGATACGAAAGGTTTCTTGAGCATTCAAAGTAGCAGGCATCAATAAGCCGCTAACCAAAAGCAGGCTGATGATTTGCTGGCTAAAAGAGAGTGCTAATGCTCGGTTCAAGTTTTTTCCAAATTGATTACTATTAACTCAAACTTAGCACAAGTTTTATGTTGTCTCATTACAGGAATGTAAATAATGATGAATTCTTTATCCCCAATAACGCATGCGATACCAAGCGTTTAAGAGAGAATGACCGAGTATATCGATTAAATTATTTTTACTAGGTGTTTCTACACAACTATTTATAACATTAGCTGGGTGTATCTGAGTACTGTTGATAGAGCAGTCAATTGGTCGTAAAGGGCTACGGCTAAAATTTGAATTTTTGCTCAATAGCAGGCCACTAAAAAGTAAAAGTGTGGCGAGTGCAATTACCAAGAGAGCCTTAAAATCCCTCATGGCACACAGCATCTTAGGGGATCGTTCGATAATTCGCGCTTGTTTTATCATTTTAGTACCTCTTTGAGAGGCACTTATTATGCGATTTGTAGCAGTGCTTACGAGTACCTTTCGGTGACAGTTTGTGACAGCAAGGTAATATAATTATTGTTCGGTGAAATATGCGGTGATGCTATCGAAAAGAGCCGGGTTTGAAAGAGAGTTGCTCAGTAATAAAGCGCCTTCAAAGCTTGCTAGAATAACAGCCGCTTTCTCTTTTGCTTGTTGTTCTGAAAGACTTTGTGAGCTGATAAGAGCCTCTTCAAGCCACTCTAAGTTGTGTTTGAAAAAGTGATTTGTTTCTTGATTCATTGTCTCTGGCAAGCTGCTTGTTTCTGCGCCAAGGATTAAACACAAACAGAGTTTCTTATCATTGATAAGGGCGTTGTGGAAAAGGGTTGCGAAATGTTTAATCGGGGCAGGGGAATGACTAGGCTCACCAAGCGCTTCAAAAAAACGCGTACAGTAGCGTTGAGTAACGGCTACGCCTAAATCGGCTTTAGATGGGAAATGATAATGTACGCTGGCAGCTTTAATGCCCACCAAATTAGCAATTTCCCGTGTGCTGAAACCATTGTAGCCGACAGTTCTCATGCGTATTTCAGCGCTATCTAAGATTATTTCCCTTTTCGATTTCACAGTCACGTTGCCAGTTTTCCTCTATAGTATTTCATTACCCCAAGGGATCTAAATACTATTGAGAGGCTTAATCCCAGTCAAGGCGCTTATTCATGATTTGCTACTCGTAAGTGTCAAACGAAAAACAAATGGCCTGACTTCATCCAAATAGTGGCCCCTTGAGCACTTGCGTTAACTTTGAATGTGCTATTAACCGGCAGGCGCAGCCAATCGTGCATTACAAGTTGCTCGGATCGATATTGCAAGCTGCCACTAAGCACAAGAATTTCAAGCCCTTGGCTTGCATCTCCAACAAACTGTTGGCCTGCTGATATTTGTAGTAATTCTACTTTTTCGCGACTATCTTTAAAAAGTACAGAGGATTTTATACCGGGTGATTGCTCTGTAAGAGCGAGTTGATCGTAGCGAATATTCACATGTTGTCTATCTTCGAGATCAAATTGTTCTAGTTTGACAAATATAGTGCAGCCCGCATCAGAACTTGGGCTATGTTGCGATTGTGGAGGGTTGCGAATATAAGAGCCAGCTGGGTATTTTCCATGTTCGTCTTCAAAGGTACCTTCAAGAACGAGGAACTCTTCTCCTCCAGTGTGGATATGGTTTGAGAAGTGGCTATCAGGATCGTATTTAACAATGGTCGTTGCTCTTCCTGACTCAGCACCAAGCCTGTCTAGCATGCGGCGCTTAACGCCACTCATACGTGTATCAACCCAAGGGTTAGAGGTACTTTTCACAATTACTGGCTGTGTAAAATCGTCATTAATATTCATCGTAAAAACCTTCAAAAACTGTTAAAAAAAGCCCCAAAACTCACATTATTAAAGAGTAATTGGGGCTAGCTGAAATTTTATATGCTGGCGACTGCAGGTCGGCTTTCGATACTCGCACGCCAGTCAAGTAAGTGCTTACACTCAGGTGGGATTTCAATTTTGACGAAATCAGCAAAAGCTAAACCTGCGAATAATGTAATGTCCGCGACAGAGTAATTGTTCCCCGCTAGGTATTTCCTAGTGCTTAGCAGTTGATTGAAGTAGTGCATCTTGTTTATCGCATTCTGCTTTTGCTTAAGGCCCCAGTCCTTGTTTTGATAGCTTTCCATCAAACCTTCCGTTGCATGGTGAAAATAAGCACCTATTGCATCTAAGACGCCTGATTCAGCTTGCTTTTGTAGCATATGAATAACCGCTCTTTCCTGTGCACTAGTACCGAATAAGGAGATACCGTCAAAATGCTGGTCAATGAACTCAGTGATTGCTGAGCTTTCACTGATAAAAGTACCGTCTGCTAGCTCTAAAACAGGAACAGTAGCCGAAGGGTTTTTAGCGATGAAAGCTGGTTCTCTGTGCTCACCAGCTAAAACATCTATATGGATAAACTCAACAGCTTGTAATGCATTCTTTTCTGCTAATGCAATACGTACCCGAGTAGGATTTGGAAAGCCTTTGTAGTCATAAATTTTCATATTTTCATTCCTTAGTGATTAAAATTACCTAACGTTAGGTAGGTATATTAAGGTAATTGTATGAAAATTCAACAGCGTTGAAGGAAAAATAATCAAGAATGTAACGGGGAAAAGCTGTTTTTAAAAATAAAATTAATTAAAACAATGGTTTATCTTATTTGTTGCGATTGGATTATTTTAGCTTTATCTTTTCACGAAGCTTGCGCAGTGTTTCGCGGCGTAATGTAACTAGTACAACACCTAGAAGTACTAACCCAGCACCACCGATAAAGCTGGCTTCCAAGCGCTCATTGAGAATCCAGACACCGAAAAGAATACCAAAAAGTGGTGTGACGAAAGAGAAAACCCCAAGTTGAGATGCTGGGTATTGTGTGAGTAGCCAATACCAGGCGATAAAGCTTAAACAGCAGACGATAACGCCTTGATAAAATAGGCTGCCCCACACTAAAGGACTCATCGTGAAAGTTGTCTGCTCAGTGAAGATCGCAATGGTGGCTAAGATAAAACCTGATACAAACACTTGATAAAACAGTGTTTGGGTGGCGGGAATTGTCGCCAACTTTGTGCTGCGCACACAGATAGTCACCGATGCCCAGCTGATACCGGCAAGTAATGCTAAGAAATCTCCCCAGAGCATTTGTTGTGAGAGTGTATTGCTCCCCCCTTCACGCAGTAAAAAGGCGAATGCGATACCGATGAACGCAAGGGTAATACCAAACCATTGCAGTGGGTTTAAGCGCTCAAGAGGATCGAAAAAATGCAGTGCTAGAGCAACAAAAATAGGGGCGCTGTAAAGTAAAACAGTGACATGAGAAGCACTGGTGTATCGCAAACTTTCAGCGACAAAGAAGTATTCAAGGGAGAAGAAAACACCTGCTAAAAGCCCCGCCTTCCAAGTGCCAGTAAGTTGAAACTTCTGCTTTTTAAAAAGAATAATCGCGCCGACTAAAAATGCGGCGATGGCTGAGCGAAAGACTATTTGCAGTAGCGGTGCCATATCATCACTAGCCACTTTCAAAGCAACTTGCTGCATGCCCCAGAACGCGCTTAAAAGCATCATAAAGGTGATAGCTTGACTATCAATAGGGCGGCGCTCTTGCATAGATATACCTATTAAAATGTCCACAATACGGACGCAGTGAGAAGTGTGTGAATAACTTGATGTGGGTAGATCATATACTGCAATGCAGATGGCGAATAGTAAATTCTAAAGATTGATCAAACAATATTAGTCACTGATATTCTTAGAAAAATAGCAAGTTTAATAATGTGAGGGCGCGACTCCAAAAGCTTGGCGAAAGGCGCGGTTAAAATGGCTTTGATCGTAAAAACCAACGTCACTGGCAACTTGAACAATGCTCTGATCTGGCTTTTTGAGCAACTCACATGCGCGCTCTAAACGAAGGCGTATAAGCCAAGCTCTAGGAGTTAATCCGCAGCTGGTCTCGAAGCGGCGTAAAAACTGGAAGCGGCTCATCTGGCATAAGCCTGCCAGTGTTTCTAAAGTAATTTTGCTATGGATGTGAGCGTGACAATAATCGCGCACTAATTGCCAATGATATTCACTTAAACCACCTTCAATATTTCCTTTTGGTGTAGCTCCAAGTTTTTGAAACAGCGGTTCAAGGGTTGCAATCCACTGCTGTTCCACAGCCAGCTGTTGTAGAGGGTGACCTTGATCTAGGGTGGTGTGCATCTTTAGTAGTGCGTTGGCGATGCTCGGATCCTCAATTAAATCGCCGTGAAAATGAGGCATAGTGGAGCGCTGAAATATATCTTGTAGGTAGCTCTCTAGCAGCTTCGCGCAAATGCGAAAGGTACGCAAAGTATAGTGATCACCGCTATAGGTACTGCCATCGTGCAATTGATCGGGAGGTACAACAGAGATGCAGCCGGGACCAAACAGGGCGCTTTTACCGTTAATTTTTTGCCGCTGCACACCATTTACAATAACACCTAAATGATAATCGAGGTGATAGTGTGGTTTGAACTCGTACTGCGCATAGTGGCCTGTGCTAAGCACAAGGCCTGGAGAGTCGGGTACGCGATGGTAGGCAACGGATTCTTTCATCACTAAATTATGAGCGCGCTAAACGTTTAAAGCAAGGCGCTTGGCGCAGCTTACAAAGTGATCGATGTCACGAGATTGAGTGGCAAAAGAGGTGACTAATCGACAGACATCTTTGCCCCAGCGACCACTGTAAAAATAAAAGCCTTCTGCCTGTAGCGCCTCAAAAAGGGTGGCGGGCATTTGGCAGAAAATGATATTGGCCTCAACTTTTCCCTGAATGCTGATAGCATCGACTTGCGCGAGTCCAGTAGCCAAATACTGCGCCATTGCATTGGCTTGCTGCGCATTGCGAAGCCATAAATCATCGGCTAAATATGCATCGAGTTGTGCGGCTTGAAAGCGCATTTTAGAGCACAAGTGGCCGGCACGTTTGCGTCGATAACCGAGCTCTTCGCTGTGGCTTTGATCAAATAAGACAATGGCTTCAACACTGAGAGCACCGTTTTTGCTGGCGCCGAAAGATAGAATATCAACACCTGCTTGCCAAGTCATTTGTGCCGGTGTGCAATCGAGAGCACACAGCGCATTGGCAAATCGTGCGCCGTCCATATGTAAGCTTAAGCCATTGCTTTTGCACACTTTACTGATAGCACTTATTTCATCGATTGTGTAAATGCTGCCTGTTTCTGTAGCCTGAGAAATACTGACACAAGCCGGCTGTGTGGAGTGCACATCGCCGCGTTTATGGCCGCAAAAAGCACTGAGTTGATCAATATCCAGCTTGCTGTCAGCGCCTTGTGTTGCCACAAGCTTAGCACCACTGAAAAATTCGGGAGCGGCGCATTCGTCATTGTTGATATGGCTGTCAACATGACAGTAAATGTTTCCCCAAGCAGGTGTTAATAGACTCAATGACAGGGCATTAGCAGCAGAGCCCGTGGTGACGATAAAAACACTGACTGGGCATTCAAATATTTCAGATAGGCGCTGCTCAGCTCTTAAACTGTATTCGTCGTTACCGTAAGGTGCTGCCGCACCGCTATTGCACGTTAGCAGTGCTTGCATGATTTCATCGCTGGCTCCTGCGGTATTATCGCTGCCAAAATTGGTGTTAAAAGGTGCCCTTTGTTGCTCTGCGATGTTCATCTGTGTTGTCCTCTGCTCGACTGATAAAGAATGAAGAATGTGTGAATTATGCATCAATACAATAGCCGCGCCTTGTAAAAAATTGCAAAAGTTATTTATTTTTCTTTTTGCCAAGAATAAACAGACCCCTAAGCCTAACAATAGCGCACTAAGCAGCCTGTTTTGTGTCTAAATAATAGACAATGATTTTGCAATATATTGATTCCAAATAAGTATTCAGGTTGGCTATAACATTGACAATTGTTTTACGTATGGACAAAATGCTGACAAAGATTTGCTTTAAAGCTAAAACATTAGCGTAAAGTTTGGTAAAAAAACGTTCTGTTTTGGTGCTTTTTTCTCATGTTTTGCTAGAGGGTGAGGGTGTTTTGACAGCGATACCAGTTTGGGATGCGCATACTTGTGTGCCTTTATTTGCTCAATATGATTTGGCGTCACTGCAGCGTCATATCGATTGCGGCGCCTATTACATTTCTATCAACATCGGGATGGATTTTAATCCGCTTGATGACATTATCCAAATAATAGCCGGTTTTAGAAAACGCATTAACGAGTTAGACTTTCTGATTCAAGTGGAAAGCTTTGCTGATGTTGAACGCGCTCAAAGAGAGGGAAAGCTTGCGGTTTCTTTTGATTTGGAAGGCGGTGTGCCTCTTTGCGAAAGCCCAGCGATGGTTGATTTGTTCGCAAAACTGGGGGTGCGTCAAATCCATCTTGCTTATAACCGCTCAAACAGTTTAGCAGGGGGCTGCCACGATCAAGACGATGGGCTCACAGCAAAAGGCAAAGCTATCGTTGATGCTATCAATGCCAACAACTTATTTATGGATGTATCGCATACCGGATATCGTACCAGTATGGATATTTTCGAGTATTCAAATAAGCCCGTTATTATCAGCCACGGTAATCCAAGAGCGCTGAAAGACCACGGACGAAATTATCGCGATGACCAGCTCAAAGCCTGCGCAGCAACAGGCGGAGTGGTCTGTATAAATGGCGTATCTCGCTTTTTGAACTGTGCAGAGGCTAGCCCTCAGAGCATGGTAGAAGCTATTGATTATTTAGTTCAGCTATTGGGGCCAGAGCATGTAGGGCTAGGTTTAGACTATGTTTATGATAGCCATTTAGACAAAGGCCCAGACAATTTAGATTTAGCCCACTGGTGGCCGCCAGAAGCTGGCTACAACAAGGCCAGTGAAGGTTTTTTAAATATACTCTACGCGCCACCTGAGCGCTTTTTAGAAATGACATCACTATTACAACAACGCGGTTATAAACATTCAGATATTGAGGCGATATACAGCACAAATATGCATAGCCTCGCTAAAAGCATTTGGCGCTAGAGTGAAAGTAAAAAAGCACATACAAGGTTGAACAACAGGTTCTAGGAAGAAACTTAATAATAAGCAGACGCTAAATTATTGAGCAGTTAAAAATGAAACCCTACCCAATAGCAGGTCAACGTTAGGGATTTCACATAAAAATAAAATACTTGGAGGTAATATGAAGGTACTTTTTAACAAAGCGCGTCGCCTAGCGGGAATGACGGGCCTAATATTTGCACTATCAAGTGGCGCAGCGGTTGCAGCGACTCCGAAAGATGCACTGGTAGTTGGCTGGCAGTTTGATGACATCATCACTTTAGATACCGCAGAAGTGTTTGAGTTTTCAGGTGCTGAAATTACAGGGAATACTTACGATCGCTTAATTGGTTACGATCCGGAAGATGTTTCAAAAATCTTCGGTGTTGCCGCTGAGAGCTGGACGGTAAGTGACGATGGTAAAACCTTCACTTTCAAAATGCGCAAAGGCATCAAGTTTGCCTCGGGCAATGAGATGACAGCTGAAGATGCGGCTTTCTCACTACAGCGCGCTATTGTGTTAAATAAATCACCTGCCTTCATTTTAAGCCAGTTTGGTTTTAGTGCAGATAATGTTAAAGACATGATCAAAGCGGTAGATGCTGATACGCTAACGATCACCACTGATAAGGCTTACGCACCAACGTTTGTGTTGTACTGCTTAACGGCGACAATCGCATCAATTGTTGATAAAACAGAAGTGATGAAGCACGAAGTTGATGGGGATATGGGGTTTGCTTGGTTACGCACTAACTATGCAGGTTCTGGCCCGTATAAAATTGAGCAGTGGAAACCCTCTGAAATTGTGGTACTCAGCGCTAATAAAGATTATTGGGGCGGTGCACCGGCAATGAAGAATATCTTCATCCGCCATATTGGTGAATCTTCAGTACAGCAGTTGCTACTTGAAAAAGGTGATATTGATATCGCCCGTAACTTGGAAACTGAGCAGCTTAAGAGTGTCGATGGCAACAAAGACATCAAGTTACTGAAGAAAGGAAAGGGTTCTCTTTACTATCTCTCGATGAACTTGAAAGACCCTATTCTAGCCAAACCACAAGTACAAGAAGCACTGAAGTACCTGGTGGATTACAAGGGTTTGGAAGATACAGTTTGGGCGGGGCGTGGCCAAGTTCAACAGGCGTTCTTACCTAAAGGTTTCCTAGGAGCATTAGAAGAGCAACCGTTCTCGCTAAATGTTGAAAAAGCGAAAGGCTTATTGGCTGAGGCGGGCTACCCAGACGGCTTTGAAATTGAAATGATCGTGCGTAATGCGCCGATTCGTATCGATACGGCGAAGTCTATGCAAACAACCTTCGCTAAAGCGGGTATCAAAGTTAAGTTGATCCCCATGGATGGCAAGCAAGTGCTAACAGTTTACCGTGCGCGTAAACATCAACTGTTCTTTGGTGCATGGGGCCCTGATTACCAAGATCCGCATACTAACGCTGATACGTTCGCGAAAAACTTAGATAATGGCGATAACGCTAAATCTAAGCCTGTTGCATGGCGTAACGCTTACGCACCTGAGCAAATGACTAAAGATACGCTAGCTGCTGTTTTAGAGTCCGATGCAGGTAAGCGTGCGAAAATGTACTTAGCGATTCAAAAAGCACACCAGCAACAAGCGCCGTTTGCATTTATTATGCAAGAGCAGGAAGTTGCAGGGTTAAGAGCGAACGTTGAAGGCTATGTTTTAGGGCCATCATTCGATAGTAACTCTTACAAAGATGTCGTGAAAAAATAATGACCACACCGACCACGAAAGGCGGCTTTTTAGCCGTCTTTTTTTCAACGTTTTATTCTAAGAGGGCTAAGCCTCTTATTCATTTTCTGAGCATGCTGATAATGACTTTTATCGGCTTGCTGATGCTCACGTTTGTGATAGGTCGAATGATGCCGACCGATCCTGTAATCGCTGTTATTGGTGATAAAGCACCGGAAGAGTTATACGAAAAAACCTATAAAGAAATGGGGTTAGATAAGCCAATAGTCGTGCAATTTGTTTACTACCTCGGCGGCGTATTGCAGGGTGATTTAGGTACTTCAGTGCGCACTGCGAATCTTGTCACCGAAGATATTCTCAACTATTTCCCTGCTACTTTAGAGCTGGCCACACTTGCGACAATTTTCGGTGTATTACTAGGCGTCCCCATTGGCGTGCTCGCTGCCGTAAAACAAAATAAATGGCCTGATTATCTAGTGAGATTCTTTGGGTTAATAGGTCATAGTGCGCCCATATTTTGGTTGGCAATGATGGGCATTGTACTCTTTTATCAACATTTAGATTGGGTGGCAGCACCGGAAGGGCGTCTCAGTGTGATGTATGAATACACCTTACCGAAAGTTACTAATATGGTGTTGATTGATACGATGCTGGCCGGTGATTGGGATGCGTTTAAAGATGCTTTTGCCCATATTATATTGCCGGCATCACTGCTCTCTTACTATAGCATTGCCTATCTAAGTCGTATGACACGCTCATTCATGCTCGATCAATTAAAACAAGAATATGTAATCACAGCGCGTGTTAAAGGTGTGTCGGAGACTGCCATTATTTGGCGCCACGCACTGGGCAATGCATGGGTACCTTTAATTACCGTCATTGCCTTAACTTACGCAACGCTGTTGGAAGGCTCTGTTTTGACAGAAATAGTGTTTTCATGGCCGGGTTTAGGTCGCTACATTACCGACGGGTTATTGGCCGCTGATATGAACGCCGTCTTAGGCGGTACTATTGTAGTCGGGCTAGTTTTTATCTTGCTAAATCTGACCTCGGACTTGCTGTATAAAGTGTTTGATCCAAGAGCAAGGTAACATTTTCACTGTGCGCGGTATTCGTGCAAGGTTTGAAGTAAAGAGTGTATTAAATTGACTGAATTAAAAAGCTGGTTACTCGCTGAGAACCCAGATTCCAGAGCGCAGGCCTCGTTAGGTCGAGCCTATTTAGGTTGGCGCCGATTTTTCTGTAATCCACTGGCAATGATAGGTTTTGTCATCGTCACCGCGCTATTACTGATGGCTATTTTTGCCCCTTATATTGCCCCAGAGGGAATCACTAGCGGTTTAACAGGTGCTGAGTTAAAGGAGCATCGCTTTCAGCCTCCTTCTGCTGAGCATTGGTTTGGTACTGATGGTCAGGCCAATGATATTTTTAGCCGTATCGTCATGGGTAGCCGTATCACTTTAATTATTGTGGGTATTGTGATTTTTACTGCACCAATTTTAGGTTTCATTATTGGCACAGTCTCGGGCTATTTCGGGGGCTGGATCGATGTTGTATTAATGCGTATTACCGATGTGTTTTTAGCTTTCCCTAAATTAGTATTAGCACTGGCGTTGGCTGCTGCATTAGGCCGTGGATTGGAATCTGCCATATTTGCAATCGCGATTACCTCGTGGCCGGCGTATGCTCGATTAGCGAGAGCTGAGACATTAACTATCAGAAAAACAGACTACTTAGCAGCTGCAAGATTGCAAGGTGCTGGGCACTGGCGTTTGATTTCTGGGCACATAATGCCGCTGTGTTTGTCATCACTTATTGTGCGTGTCACCTTAGATATGGCTGGTATCATTTTGACGGCAGCGGGGTTGGGCTTTTTAGGTTTAGGTGCGCAGCCGCCAACACCAGAATGGGGGGCGATGATTGCAGAGGGGCGCGATTATATTTTGAGTTACTGGTGGCTGGCGACATTCCCAGGATTGGCGATATTTGTGGTGGCTTTGGGCTTTAACTTTCTAGGTGATGGCTTGCGTGACGTTCTAGACCCTAAATCTGGAGGGCAGCACTAGTGAGTGATCTACCAAACAGTGATCAGCTGTTACACATTGATAACCTCAATGTTGAGTTTCCATCAGTGCACGGGCCTGTACAAGCGGTACGTAATGTCTCTTTTAGTATGGGGCGTGAGAAAATAGCAATTGTTGGAGAGTCGGGTTCAGGAAAATCACAAACTGGCAGAGCGATTTTAGGGCTAAGCCCCGGTAATGTGACTGCTGATAAACTGGTTTTCGATGGCACTGATTTACAGACGCTATCAATGCGTGATTATCGTGAAATTCGCGGCAAGCGCATTTCAATGGTGATGCAAGATCCGAAGTACTCGCTAAACCCTGTCATGAAAGTGGGTAAGCAAATGATCGAAGCTTGCCAAGTCCAAATGAAAATATCTAAAAAAGATGCGCACACCCGCTGCATGGATATGCTAGAGGCGGTGCGTATTCGAGATCCAAAACGGGTATTTAACGCATATCCTCACGAGGTGTCAGGTGGGATGGGGCAGCGCATTATGATCGCGATGATGTTGCTTTCAAGCCCAGATTTACTGATCGCCGATGAACCGACATCAGCGCTTGATGTAACTGTCCAATTACAAGTACTAGCAATCATGGATGACTTGGTGAAAGAGCGCGGCATGGGGTTGATTTTAATTTCTCACGATTTACCGCTGGTGGCGAGTTTCTGCGACAGGATCTTAGTGATGTATGCTGGGCGTATCGTTGAAGAAATTGGTGCAAGTGAGCTCGATCAAGCAAAGCACCCTTACACTCGGGGTTTGCTGTCTTGTTTGCCTTCTAATGCTTCAAAAGGACAACCTTTAGCGACCTTACAGCGCCAAGAGAGCTGGCTTAATTCCTCTTTAGATGCCGAGGGTAATTTAGTATGACATCCATGCAAACAGCAGAGAATGCTGATATCGCGATAGATATTGATAACCTATCAATTCACTTCGGCAGCGGCGAAGATTTGGTCAAGGCTGTTGATCAAGTATCCTTTAAAATACCTGCTAAACAGTCTTTTGGCTTGGTAGGCGAGTCAGGATCAGGTAAATCGACTATCCTGAGGGCGTTGGCTGGATTAAATACGCACTGTGGCGGTCAAATGTTGTTGGCAGGTGAAGCGCTGCAAAATGAGCGCAGCAAGGCCTTTTACAAAAAAGTGCAGATGGTATTTCAAGATCCTTACGCATCACTTCATCCACGCCATACTATCGATAAAATTTTGGCTGAGCCTTTAGCTATTCACGGTTTAGATAATGCAGAGCGGCGTATCTCAGAGGTAATGGAGCAAGTGGCGCTGCCAACGAAATTTCGCTTTCGCTATCCGCATCAATTATCGGGCGGTCAGCGCCAGCGGGTCGCTATTGCTAGAGCATTAATTTTAGAGCCGAAAATTCTGTTATTAGATGAGCCAACCTCTGCATTGGATGTGTCCATTCAGGCAGAAATCCTTAACTTGCTCAACCGGTTGCGTGATGAGCTATCACTCACTTACCTATTGGTGAGCCACGATCTAGGGGTGGTCTCTTATATGTGCGAGCAAATTGCGGTAATGCAACATGGCAAGTTAGTTGAGTTATTAGAGGTTGATGAACACGGTGAGAGCCATGCGCAGCATCCTTATACAGTACAATTGAATTTGGCTTCTAAAGGCTATGATCGCGAAGTAATAGGGCAGTTTATCGACCATGATTAAAGGATTTTTTGCAGGCTGTGAGCCGACAGTAGCAACACCTCAAGGAGAAGTGGTTTTTAAAGGCCAAATAGTCGCTTCTATAGCGCCTTTATATATCACGCCAAACGCACAGTCGATGCAAATTAGCCAGCTTGTATTCGGTGAACATTATCGAGAATTCAGCTCAGATATCGAGCTAACTGATGGTTGGCATTTGGTGCAGAGCTTGCGTGATGATTACACTGGGTATGTTTATAGCCCTGAAACTGTTGAGGTGCAGTTTATTGGGAATGCTAAAGTAAGCAAGCTTTCTACCGCACTTTATAGTGCGCCTAGTATGAAGTCTAAGCTTATGCGTATCTTGCCATTTGGCGCAGAGCTTAACATCGAAAGAGTTTCAGTGAGTGACCCTTTAAGTCATCATGAGTTCTTTTATGTTCATTACCTAGAAGCTTGGGTTTACAAAGACCATGTGCAATTTAATGATCAATACTTTGAAGATCCAATAGAGCTTGCAAGGCAGTTTATCGGCCAAACATATCTTTGGGGTGGCCGCTCAGGATGGGGGTGTGATTGCTCTGCACTGGTGCAGCTGTGCTATGAACTCGCGGGTTGCCGATTACCTAGAGATGCGAATTTACAGCAAAAGTATTTACCCGCCTTTGAGCCTGAAAGTATTTTGCGAGATCAAATTTCTGCTAACGATCTATTATATTGGCCGGGACATGTTGCAATAGCATCTTCTTCCAGCGATCTTATTCATGCAACACGGGTTGGAATGCATGTTGTTGAAGAGCCGATAGATACTGTTTGCCAGCGCATATTTGATGAGACAAGAGCAGATTTGAGTATTATTCATCGGCCTATTTTGGCAGCGAGTTCGCAGGCAGTAAGTCGGCATTGAAAAACAGTTTCAGACTAGAGAACACGCCGTTTTAATAAAAGCTTTAGCAGCAGGTGATGCCTGTCCATCCGAGTGCAATGCGAGGCCAACAGAGCGTTCGACACTGGGGCTTAACGGTTTCACAAGGCAGTTATCCATCGGATAATCCTTTGGTAATACCATTTCAGCCACTATTGCAGCGCCTTCATTGGCACTTACCATCGCTAAGGTGCTCATTACTTGTGACGTTCTAAATTGAATCTTAGGGCGCAAGCCCGCTTTTTTGAATAACCCTCCAATGATGCCCGCCGAGTCAGCCTCTGTCATAATAAAAGAATGATTACACAGTGCTTCTAACTCTACACTTTCACAATCCGCCAAGGGGCTTGAGGGATGCACTAAGGCGACAAATCTATCCTTAACTAGGGAGTGGCTGATAAAGCGCTCATCCGGCAGCACAATAAAGCCAATATCCACACGGCGCTCTTGTATCCATTGAATAACCTCTTCATCAGGCCCCTCCTCAATGTAGACATCGATATTGGGGTATTGCTGGCGAAAGGCTTTCAAAATAGGTGGCAAAATATGCAAAGAAGAGCTCAAGCCGAAAGAGCCGATGCGCAAACTGCCACTTTTAATACCGATAAAATCAGCGGCCTCTTGGTGAATAGTTTCTTGTAAGCTGAGAATCTCACGTGCGCGATAGAGCAAGCGTTGGCCAAGTTCGGTCAATTCAACTTGGGTAGAGCTGCGGGTGAATAACTGAGCATTCAACTCTGTCTCAAGGGTTTTAATACCATGAGACACTGCAGATTGGCTGATTTCTAAACGCTGAGCTGCTGGAGTAAAGCCCCGTAACTGCGCAACGGTTGCAAATATCTGTAATTGACCAAAGGTCATGAGCTTTTCCTTGTTTGACTATGAGTTAACATAATTGAAATCATATAGTGATAGATCTTAGCAATTGCGATAACAAATGGGAAAATATTATGAGTGATTCAAAGAAACGCCAGCCATCGATTGAGACCCAAGTAACTCAAGCTTTGCACTTTGTTGAAGGTGAAACAGGGGCTGTTGTTCCCTCGATTCAGCCGACGGCAACTTATGCTCGTGATGAAAATTATGATATTCGCAAACCTTATTGGTATCGTCGCGATGGAAGCCAAACGACGGCACACGCAGAAGCGGTGATTGCACAGCTAGAAGGCGCAGCAGAATCTTTATTGTTCTCATCGGGTATGTCAGCTTGCACAGCGGTTATTGAGCATTTAGAAACGGGCGCACACGTGGTTGTGCCTGAAGTTATGTATCACGGTGTATTGCAGCAAATTCAGATTTACGCAGCCAAAGGGCGTATTCAAGTTAGCTACTACACCGCAGGTAACTTACAAGAGCTGGCAGCAGCGGTTAAACCAAATATCACTCAGCTAGTTTGGGTTGAAACACCTAATAACCCGAACTGGGAAGTGACTGATATTCAGGCGGCGGCAGATATTGCACACAAGGCTGGCGCAAAGCTTATGGCAGATTGCACAGGTACACCGCCGAGCATGACCAAAGCACTTGATTTTGGTGCTGACTTCTCTTTTCACTCAGCGACTAAATATTTAAACGGTCACTCAGATGTCACCGCTGGGGTGCTCTCTGTACGTGAAACAGGGCAGTTCTGGGAAGATATCTTCTGGGTGCGTAAGCTACAGGGAACGGTATTAACCTCCTTTGATGCTTGGTTGCTGATCAGAGGTATGCGCACTTTGTTTTTACGCGTAGAGCGCGCCTGTGAAAATGCGATGAAAATTGCCAAACATTTTGTTGATCACCCACATATTGAAGCAGTGCTATATCCAGGGCTAGAAACAGATCCGGGACACGAGGTAGCGAAACGTCAAACTAACGGTCAATTCGGTGCCATGCTGTCATTAATTGTTAAAGGCTGTGAGCAAGATGCTATTGATGTGACACGCTTTTGCGAGATCTTCTATCCGGCCACATCCCTAGGTGGTGTAGAAAGCCTAATAGAGCATCGCAAGACGGTCTCAGGGGAGGGCTTCCCCGTACATGAGCGTTTGTTGCGCTTGTCTATCGGCATTGAGAGTACAGATGACCTGATCTACGATTTAGAACAGGCCATTGAGCGCACATTTCATTAGAGCTGTTCTAAGCGTTGAAAACGCAGGTATCTGTGGCAATAGCTGCTAATGGGATATCCCAGCTTTCAACGTTGAGTGTGTCTACTTGCTGCAATGTGTGGGCTAAACCAATGAGTTTAGGTGTATCAGCGGTGTGCATTGGATCTTGCTTAAAAGCAAAGCTGCGATCGTAATAGCCGCCACCCATACCCATGCGAGAGCCGCTGCTATCAAATGCGACTAGAGGCAGTAGCACGAGATCCAGTTGCTCAGCTGCAATGGTCTGTTGATAGGGGGTGGCAGGCTCACTGATTTGGTATTTGTTAAAGCACATCGGCGTTTGTGTAGTGTAGTGGACAAATAACAAGTGGTTGTAATTATCAGGATCGAGTACCGGCAGGTAAACAGCTTTACCTTGCTGCCAACAATATTCAATCACTTGCTGCGGGTCGATTTCGCCATCACTCGCAAGATAAAGGGCAATGCTTTGCGCTTGGTTGAACGCGGCCAGTGGCAGTAGATTATTGAGCAGAGCCTGAGAGGCTGCTAACTGCTGCTCAGTTGTTAATGCTTTTCTTGCCACGCGCATCTGGCGGCGCAATTCACTACGGTTATCCATTGCATGATTCTCAAATAACAAAAAAGCAATCATACCTTATATTTTGCACAAGCAGTGTTGTGAAATGGATGCGTTATTATCCGAAAACACAAGAACCACTGGCTCCTCCAGTGTGAGCCAGGGCTGGTAAAATAAAAAAACTCGCTATCGGCCCGAGAAACCGATAGCAAGTGGTGTAATTAAGTTTCTTGCTTAGAAAACCTTGGTAGAAACTTACTGCACCTGAAATTGTGAAATCATTTGGTCCATATCTGCCGTTAAGTGCCCTGTTTTATTAGCTGCATTAGAGGTATCACGGGAGCGTTTTAAGATAGTTTCGGCATCATTATTTATATTAAGGATGTTTTGGTTAACTTCTTTAATTGCCGCGTTTTGCTCTTATAAAGCACTTGCAATATGGTTGTTACGCTGCAAAATATTTGTCACCGCCTCGTTGATAGCGGTTAAGAAATCACTGGCATTATTGATGTTACCTAAGCAGTTTTGAGCTAGATCATGACTGTTACTCATCATATTTACAACTTCTATATCCCCTTCTTTCAAACTTTGCAGAACCGCTTGGCTCTCTTGTGTTGATTGCTGAGTGCGAGCGGCGAGCGTACGCACTTCATCAGCAACGACTGCAAAGCCACGCCCTTGTTCGCCTGCTCTTGCCGCTTCTATCGCTGCATTTAGCGCTAAAAGGTTCGTTTGATCGGCAAT
>CAKZOD010000123.1 GCA_937136055.1 uncultured Oceanospirillaceae bacterium
TAATTTCTCAAAATGCTCGCTTTTGATTATTTTTTCATCTAAATTCAACGACATCCCAAAGGTTTTAGGCATATTCCAAAATTTTAACCAGATGGCAAAATTTATCGATATAGCTATTGCTTGTTATACAATTGAGTAATAGTATTGAGTGATAACTTTAGAGGTAAAGGTATGCTGGCAAGCGAAAATAACAATCAAAAAGCTGCCAATTCCACCACCCGCGAAGATGCGATTACTATTCGTGGTCTGAGAAAATCATACGATGGAATTGAAGTATTAAAAGGTGTCGATCTAACCGCAAAACAAGGGGACATTATTGCTATTATTGGCGGTAGTGGCTCCGGTAAATCAACACTGCTACGCTGTATTAACTTATTAGAAATCCCCTCAGCGGGTGAAGTCGCTATCGATGGCGAAATCATCAAGATGAAAAACACCTCAGAGGGCATCAAACCCGCTGATAAAAAACAAGTTAAACGCATTCGCTCTAAATTGGCGATGGTGTTCCAGAATTTTAACTTGTGGCAACATCTCACACTTATCGAAAATCTTATCGCCGCTCCTACCATTGTGCATGGTATCGATAAAAACAGCGCCACTGCATCAGCCAGGAAACTGTTGGAACGGGTGGGCTTGAGCGATAAAGAACAAAGTTATCCCGCTTTTCTCTCTGGTGGCCAGCAGCAACGCGTTGCTATTGCTCGCGCTGTAGCCGTGCAGCCAAGCGTGATGCTCTTTGACGAACCTACCTCTGCACTAGATCCTGAATTAGTCGGTGAAGTCCTCAAAGTAATAGAGGATTTAGCCCATGAAGGGCGCACCATGATACTGGTAACACATGAGATGCAATTTGCCCGCGAAGTCGCTAATCATGTGGTTTTTCTTCATCAAGGTGTTATCGAAGAGGAAGGTCCCCCTGAACAGATTTTTAATCAGCCCAAATCAGAGCGTTTGAAGCAATTTATCAGTTCGGTTCGATAATGCGCTGAAAACATATTTTTACCCTTAGGAGATAATAATAAATGAAAATTCTAAATAAACATGCAATCGTTGGTGCCTTAATGGCCATTGTCGCCGCACCCTCAGTTCTCGCAGACGTGGTAAAAGTTGGCGTTGCTGCAGAGCCATATCCTCCCTTCGCTTCAACTGATGTATCTGGCAAATGGGAAGGCTGGGAAATCGACATGATAGGGGCAATCTGCGAGACCGCCAAGCTCGATTGTAAGATTACTCCGATTGCTTGGGACGGGATAATTCCTGCGCTCAATAGTAAAAAAATTGATATGGTGATGGCCTCTTTATCTATTACTCCAGATCGCCTTAAAGTCATCGATTTCTCAGATAAATATTACAACACCCCAGCAGTTATTATCGGCGATAAGAATGTCGATATAGGTGTAACAGCTGAAAGCATGAAAGGGAAAGTATTGGGTGTTCAAACGGGCACTATTCACCGCAAATACATGCTCAAGCACTTCGCCGATTCTGTTGATTCAATCAAAGAATACCAAACGCAAGACGAGGCTAACCAAGACTTAGCAGCAGGTCGTATCGATGCATTACAAGCTGACTCTTTAGCAATGATGGATTTTGTCAATTCAGATCAAGGCAAAATGTGCTGCGAGATTAAAGGCGAGGTTGCCCCTGATTTAGACATTTTAGGCCCAGGTGTCGGTGCTGGTATCCGCAAAGGTGACGACGCACTGAAAATGGCAGTGAACGCTGCGATTAAAACACTGCGCGACAATGGCAAGTATATGGAAATTTCC
The DNA here is from genome assembly GCA_937136055.1 of uncultured Oceanospirillaceae bacterium. GTDB lineage: Bacteria > Pseudomonadota > Gammaproteobacteria > Pseudomonadales > Balneatricaceae > Rs1. The sequence continues at coordinate 1,770 of CAKZOD010000123.1, forward strand.
AAGAAGTACTTTAGCTTCGATCCATACGGTAAGTAATTAACGATCAATAACGGCCTATTTTACATAGGCCGTTCACTTCAGTTTTAGCTCAAAATCCCCCTTGGGAGAGTCTCTTTGGATACCATATCTTCATTTATCGACAGTTTACAATTACTATCACTGACCCCTCCTGGTTGGGGCGGTAATTTATTAAGAGGCCTATTACACTCTCTACAGATCGCCTTAGGAGGGTATTCCCTCGGTTTGTTGATTGGTATTTTAGGCGCTTGCGGAAAGCTCTATGCTGGCGCATTTGTAAAAGACTCTCTCGCCTGCTATACCACCTTAGTGCGCGCAGTGCCCGAGCTAATTCTCATCTTACTGTTCTACTATGCCGGTACTGACTTACTTAATCAGTTGATGCTGCTAATCGGTCGTGACCCTGTTGATGTAGATGGCTTAATTGCGGGTATATTTGTGATTGGCTTAGTGCAAGGGGCCTACGCAACCGAAGTAATTCGCGGCGCTATCTTAGCGGTACCTAAAGGGCAAATTGAAGCGGCTAGAGCCTATGGTTTCTCATTTTGGCAAACACTGCGACGGGTGACATTACCGGCGATGCTCCCCTACGCAATTCCAGGCTTAGCTAACCTTTGGTTAATCGCCACAAAAGATACTGCACTGCTCGCGGTTGTTGGCTTTAGCGAGCTCACTTTAGAAACCAAACAAGCCGCAGGGTCGACTAAACATTACATGCTGTTTTACTGTGCAGCAGGTGCTCTATACTTAATCGTTACCATCATTTCAAATCAGCTTATTCAGCGTATTGAGAGGTGGTCGAGACGCGGCTTTGCTGATGGGAGATCGATATGATTACTCCTAAATCCTTTTGGAGCCCCCATAGGCTCTTATTAGCCGCTATCGGCAGCGCTATCATTATCAGTTGCGCAGTGTTCATGCGCTGGGATTGGATACCGGATTACTACGAGATAATCCTCGCAGGTATTTGGCGCACTATTTGGCTGTTAGTTGCCAGTGTCGTGCTCGGCTTTGCTCTGGCACTACCTATTGGCCTTGCACAAGCTGCGGGTCCCAAGCCCCTTGCAATACTCGCTCGTCAGTTTTGTAATATTATTCGTGGCACCCCACTGCTATTACAACTATGGCTACTTTACTACGGCTTAGGTTCAGTCTTTTCAACCATTCCAGAAATCCGTGGCTCAGCAATGTGGCCTTACTTACGCCAAGCATGGCCTTATGCATTACTGTGCTTAACCTTATCGTTCGCCGCTTATGAAGGTGAAGTGATGCGTGGCGCCTTTTTAGGCGTACCTAAAGGTGAGCTTGAAGCAGGCCGAGCCTTCGGTTTTAGCGAAATGCAGCTGTTTCGTAAAATTTGGCTTCCCAGAGCCATTCAGCGAGCACTGCCAACTCTTGGTGGAGAGGTCGTTTTACAATTAAAAGCGACCCCACTCGTGGCGACTATCACTATGATCGATGCCTACGGCGCGTTCTCTAAAGTGCGCCAAGACATTTTCCTAACTTACGAGCCTTTGCTGCTACTGGCTTTGATTTACATGATGATTGCAGGGTTGCTTGTCGTATTATTCCGCTATTTGGAAAATAGAACCCCTTCTTCATAGCAAGTTTTGTTCGTCTCATTTGAGCTCTCTATCACTGGATTTGAAAGATATGTAGAGAGTTCAAAACCCTCACTATTAATTTTATTCAAGTAAATCTGAAAATAATGCGTTTTACTAATTCACTAGTGCTTCCTATGATGTGTTCACAGTGCTGCTAGACACTGCAAAACATAACACTTAGGAGATTGCCATGAATGCTGCCAATTTAGTGATAGATGCAAATACTAACCGCGACCTTGAAACACGTTTAGCCGCTCAAGGCGTGCTAACGTCAACTCGCGTTTCTTGCAACGACTTACAGGCAGTGAAAACGATGGCGATGGATGCGCAAGTCGATCAGTTAGTGATCGACTTTCAACAACAGTTACAACAAGACAGCGACATCATTGAGATCAACTTAAAAACCACTGATAAAGCCAATGCAAAAAGTGCGGCACTCAGCGCTGCACACCTTAAAGCCGCGCGAATTGTCGCCCGCTCTGAGACAAAGCAGCAGCCTTTACTGGTCAGTGTTGAATTAGAAGCAGCGGCGTTGAACATTCCTCAACACAAGCTTCACCACCTGTTATTAAGTGCTCAAGCACAAGGTGCTGACTTTGTAACCGTTGGCCAAATTGCAGATGTTAGTGTCGCTAAGCGCTTAGTAATCGCTAGCCAAACCGTCGATGTACCTGTGACAGTTAGCCTAGATCAACAAGCTTTACTCAAGCACGGGCACTGCCCGTTGGCTCTCTCTCAAGTGCTGTATCAAGCAGGTGCAGCAGCGGTGGGAATTGATGGTTATATTGGCCCACAAAACACTGATCAAACTGAAGCGCACAGCTGGTTATCGGACAAGCGTGGATCGCTGTATATCCACTAAGATATCATTTGTTTTTTTCTTTAGCGGCACTAAATAGTGCCCGCTATAGAGATTTTTAGCTATCTCCTCTCCTTAAAACAACTTTCAAGATAATTCTTAAACTATCATTCTGACACCTTTAGGGTTACACTGTTGTTATGATTATCAGCTTTGTTCACAAAGGTCTTAAAAAATTTTATGCATCCGGCAGCACTGCTGGCATACAGAAAAAGCATGAAAAGAAGCTTCGCCTTATTCTCACTAATTTAGACCAAGCGCAAGAACCTGATGACATGGATCTCCCCGGCTTATTTATGCACTCTCTCAAGGGTGACAAAAAAGATATTTGGTCAGTAAGAGTAAGCGGAAATTGGCGTATTACATTTCGTTTTACGGGCAGAGACGTAGAAATAGTAAATTATGAGGACTATCACTAATGGCTATGCATAACCCAGCTCATCCGGGAGAAATTCTCAAAGAGCTAGTCATCGATACATTAGAACTAACCATTACAGATGTAGCAGGGCACCTAAATATTAGCCGTAAAACATTATCAAAAATATTGAATGGCAAAGGAGCTATTACCCCTGTCATGGCTGTTCGTTTGGAACTTGCTTTCGCAAAACCCTCTGCCGATCATTGGCTACGTCTACAAAATGCGCATGACCTTTGGGTCACCAGGCAAGAACAGAGCGAGCTACGAGTTTCACCTTATAACTTTCAAGTAGCTTAAGTCAGTTACAACTTATTCCTCGTAACTAAACCACCATCGCCCCAAACATCCCCATTACAAAGCCTAATATTGCGCCCATCGGTGGCAGCCAATGCTTTTTCAGTGCAACTTTGGGTGCTATATCTTGAAAGATTGAATACAAAATCCCGCCCGCTGCAAACATCATAAGTGCCGATAAAGATAACGGTGCATCGACTAAAAGTATCAAACCAAAGACCGCTGCTAGCGGCCCTAAAAATGCCATTGCAAAAAAGAGCGAAATGATCTTTTTACTTGAGTAATCATCGTTCTCACGTAGCTCGCGATAAGCGTTAAAGCCTTCTGGTAAATTTTGTAAGGCGATAATAATAGCCAGTAGCAAGGCGCTCTCTTGATGAATCATGAAAGTAGCACCTAAGGCGATAGATTCTGGAATAAAATCAGCTAGCATCGCAGCTAGCTGGCTCGCTGGCGTATTGAGCTTATCTAGCAAAATATCTAACGCCATAAAACCAAAGCCGCCCGCTATAAACGCCAAGCTAGCATTCATAGGGCTTAAATTCTCAATGCCCTGGGGCACTAACACTAACGCAACGGCGCTAAGTAATGTACCTGCGCCGAAGGCCATTACACCGTGGCGAAACTCTTCTTCTAGCCAATTAGATTTTAAGTGCTCAAAGCGCGCAATTAGCGCACCTAGTGGCATCGCAATACCGGCTCCAAACGCCAGCAACATCACTAACAAAATAGTCACTATTAAATTCTCTTTCTAGATAAAATGATTATAAGGCTGCGCCGCTATTGTCATTCATCCTCAAGTTTGACGCAAACCCTTGATGATAAACACCACTAATGGCCTGCTCTACATGGCGCTATCTACACTTTGTTACAATAAACTACCTAGCAGCAGCTTACTTTGCCAAATCGAAAAGGTAGTATGTGCTTAATACTCTGAACAAAATTTGTCTATCTCATGGAAAATAAAAAAATATACGTTGTAGACGACGACCCAGAAATTGGAGTGCTACTGCAAGCCTATCTCAGTAAAAACGGCTTTCAAGTGGCCTGTGCACTTGATGGTTTGAGCGCTTTAGAAGCCATTAAAGCGGATGGCAGCTATGATTTGATTGTGCTTGATATCATGCTACCGGATATTGATGGGTTTGAAGTTTGTCGAAGATTACGCACCTTCAGCCAGGTTCCTGTCATCATGCTAACGGCTAACTCCGATGAAACTGATCGCATTATAGGTCTTGAGCTCGGCGCTGATGACTATTTAGCTAAACCGTTTAATCCCCGTGAACTACTCGCGCGCGTTAAAGCGATTTTACGCAGATCTGGCGCAACAGAGAGCACAGAGAGCACAAAGCGCTTTCTGAAATTCGCAGGGTTTCAGCTCGATATTACTTGCCGTGAGCTCATCGACAACCAAGGTAACAAAGTAGTCATCAATGGCTCTGACTATGAGCTGCTCACGCTTTTCTTACAAAGCCCGAGTGAAACACTTTCAAGGGAAACGATTGCTGGTAGCACTCGCGGTAGGGAAGCCGCCCCTTTAGATCGCTTTATAGATATGCACATCAGCAGATTGCGCCAAGTGCTCAACGAAGATGCAAAAAATCCTGTGATCATCAAAACTGTGCGCGGTAAAGGTTATGTCCTAACAGTGCCCGTTGAGCATAGCGATGTTTCAGCTTTTTAATCGCTTTAAAAGCCCGCGCTCTCTCAATCAACGTATCATTTTAATGATGGCGGTTGGGGTTGTATTAGCGCAGCTAATTAGCAGCGCAATTTGGACAGCCCAATGGCGATCTGATTATGAAAGCCGCGTAGCAGGCATGTCTGTAGCGATGGCGAACCGCGTGACCTCTACGGTACGCTTTTTTGTTAAACTGCCCAACTCCTACCGCCATCTCGTTCTAGATCAGCTAAGAGATATGGGCGGCACGCGATTTTTTGTCACTCTCAATCAAGAAAAAATACGCTTGGAAGATGCGGTTGATTCCCCTGCTAAAACCATCGTTATTGACGCGTTCAACAAAGCGCTTCACAAAGAGCTTGGAGACGATACCGCTATTAGTATCACCTTCTCGCTACCTAACGATTTAAAAGTACTTAACAACCACACAAAGCTCTCTGATTTACCAGAGCGTTGGGGCCATCAAACTTTGATGCTCGCCCCTTACAATGCGCCAATATTGGTGGTCCAGTTCCCAATCAACAGCCGAGAATGGCTTTATGTAGCAACCATTATTCCTAGCTTACTACTAGAAGACAGCGGCTCACCGCTATCTACTGAGCGCTTAATTTCCCTGTTGGTCTCGCTTTTAACAGTCATGCTGATCGGTATCTGGGGAGTCAGATATATCACTCGGCCGATTCGCCGCTTAGGCCGTGCTGCTATGCAAGTGGGCCGCGGCGAATCCGTGCTAGTACCCGTGCGCGGCAGCTCTGAGGAGCAGCTAACCGCCCAAGCATTTAACGACATGCAGCTGCGCATCCAGCGCTACTTAGATGATCGCGAGCGTTTATTTGCCTCTATCTCACATGATTTAAAAACCCCTATCACACGCCTTCGATTACGCACTGAGTTACTAGAAGGCGAGCCGGAAAGAGACGCTTTTAATCGCGATTTAGAAGACCTGGATCTTATGGTTAAAGGCGCACTGCAAAGTGTGAGTGATACTGATATTCATGAGAACCAAACCGCTGTTGATATCAGCAGGTTGCTTAAATATTGTGAAGAAGATGCAAAAATTGCGGGCAAAGAGATGCGCGTCAGTGGCGATATTGTGAATGATTTCATTGGCAAGCCTCTGGCCATCAAACGCTGCCTTGGTAATTTACTCGATAATGCTTTTCACTACGGCACTCAAGTGGAAGTAGAAATCACACGTATGAAAGGCCATTTATTGATAGACATTAGCGATAATGGCCCCGGTATCCCTGCTGCTAATATCAGTCGTGTTTTTGACCCTTATATCCGTGTTAGCCCGCAATCCGGCCACGCCGGCGGTATGGGATTAGGGCTATCTATTGCGCGTAACATCGCCAAAGCACATGGCGGTGATATCACGCTGCAAAACAGAGAACCGAAAGGCTTGAAAGCAAGCCTAAAATTACCTTTGGCTGATCCGCAAACGGATTTAGAATAATGCCTGAAATTGCTAGCTAGTCTATAAACCCTTTAAAATCTGCGCGCTGAGTCGCTTTTTTATAAGCTAGCCAATCACCGTTTTCAATCACCGGCCGGTCACTAAAATCTTGGTTGTATAAATATGTCCACGCCTGTACACCAGACTCCAGCGTAATTCGCTCACGCAGATATAACGATTGCTCTGGGTTTGTCTCATCAAAACGCTCAAAGTGATCCAAAATAGCAGCCACTTTTATATCTTTCACTTTAAATAGCTCGCCGTGAACCGCTGTTTCACCTGGCTTGCACGCCGGATACTGTCCCATATCGCGCAACTCACCCAGATAAGTCACTGAATCTACAAACTCCAACATAGAAGCTAACTCTAAATGTTTGTAAGGGTACTCCCCCCTTTGCAGCGATCCATAAAAAAACATTAAATCGCTTTGCACTACTTGCTCAAACATACGGTGTGGTTCCCTACAATGAATAGATAATTTGGCTGGTGATTCTAATGTTTAGTCACCTTAATTTACACTGCTATTTATGACTTAAATACAGCTATAAACGCCACCTTGGATCGCAGTTGATCTCATAGCATATTCAGCTAAAGGTGCAGCGAGTATGCCCCGAAACCTTCCCTGCGGATAACAGTGACACCAGACCTTCCAAAGACTGCGCTGTTTATTTTTCAACCAGACCTATAATTTATTTCAAATTAAAGCGCCTTAAGATATTCTAACTTTGTGCAAAAAACTGCATAACCAAATGATTTAAAACGCTTTTAAAAACAAAAAAAGAATAAATTTAAATACCATTAAGCTAAAGGGAATTAACATGGCTCATTTAAAATCAAAGACGAAACACTCTATTCGACTACTCACTGCACTTACTCTAGCTAGCAGCTTCGTAACTCACTTGGCGCATTCTGAAAATATCGACACGAATGCCTATTACAAGCTCACCAGCCAATGGCTAGGGACGAATAAAGCCTTAGATGTCATTAACGATGGCAAGAACAACCGAATTCAGATGGCTAATTCAGGAAACTATAGCGGGCAACTCTGGAAATTTACTCGTTTATCAAACGGATATTATAAATTAACCACAAAGTGGCAAGGTTTAAATAAAGCGCTTGATGTGATCAACGATGGTAAAAATAACCGCTTACAATTAGCAAAATCAGGAAATTACTCAGGCCAGCAATGGCTAGTGACACCCACCGGCAATGGTTATGTTAAATTGACGACTGCATGGCAAGGCACTGGCAAAGCCTTAGATATCATCAATGATGGTAGAAACAACCGTTTGCAGCTTGCTAACTCGGGTAACTACTCTGGCCAATACTGGAAACTCACTCGACAATAAGCACTTATTGTTTCGCTGATTCGCAATATTCCATGCTGTTCGGAACTTTCAACCTGCGCGTTGTCCATGTAACACATGCATTCTAAACGAGAGTTCCGATATGAATAAAGTAAAAATCGAATTACCTGTCGATCAAGCAACGCAACAGGCAAAACAGTTCCTCGAAGAAAAAGGCTTTACTATATTTGCTCACATTGATCACAAAGCTAATGCCGCAAAAGTCGATCTTGAATTAGCAGCCTCACAGCTAATTATCTTCGGCAATCCATTAGCGGGGACTAAGCTGATGCAGAGTGATATAACAATGAGTTTAGAGCTGCCATTACGCGTCGCTTTTGTAGAAATAGAGGGAAGCACTTTCTTATTGAATCAAACAAGTGAAGTTTATCAAGCGAACTACAATGTTATAGGCCACCCTGTACTTGAAAAGATAGAGCAGCTATTTACAGCAATGAGTAATACACTAAGGAAACAGTGAATAAGTCCCTAGATGTTCCCTGTGGATAACGGGGCGTCTAGGACTTGTTCACTGTTTCCCTAAACAGCTAATTGCTCTCAAGTATGCTACTTCCTATAGCTGTGGTCTTTTTCACTGCAATGTCTCGAGAGTAAAGGTCATTGCAGTTTACGACTTATACCCCCCTTCTTCTAGCATATCGAGGTACTTTAAGTAGATCTCAGCCGCGCGACCACTGCTGACGATTTGCTGAATCGCTTCACTGATTCTCCTTTCTAAGTGCTTATTTTTCTTGTGGATAAAGAAGTGCAATGGGTATTGAGCAATAGGGGGGCTCAACATTTTAACATCATCTTCAAGCCCCAAGTCTTTGATCACTGCAATAGCATCTGTTCTAATCAACACCGCTGCATCTAATCGGCTAATAGTGAGCATTTTCAGTAGTTGTTTATCTGTCGTAACTTTAACAACGCCAGGAAAATTTTTCGTCGCTTCAGTTGAGTAAAAATGACCGGTATGGATCCCCACTTTATAAGGAATCAATAGCTCCCACTCATCAGGCACTATTGTTAGTGCTAGATTCTTTGTAAATACACTCGCTTTTAGCGGAATGATACTGGGGTTAATTCTAATTAAGTTTTTGTATTTATCGGCGAACCCTTTGACTCGACAAATTTCAGCATCTGAACCCCCTGCATTCGATATAAACGCAGCCCTTGCCGTCGGAAGATGCTTAATCGAAGCCTCTATACCAATATTTTTTAGTGCTTCAGATACTATCGCTTCACAGATTTGCGTTATATAAACCTGTTGAGACGATATATTGAGCACTTGCCCCGCAAGTAATTCCCTAGCGAACAGTGCTAAAAATAGAGAGATTGAAAGCAACCATCTTTTCGGCTTTCTAGCAGTGGATAACACAATATCAACCCTTAGTAACTTGCTACTCTTGTGTATGGATCTCATACGTTAAGCTTAGTGTAAATTTCTGAACACACGACGAATTTACTGCAAATGCAGCTATAATTGGGATTATAAATACCAATAGCTTTACGCTTTATGTATATAAACAAATTTTTGTTATTTTTTGCTGTCGCTTACGATCTCATTAATTTTAGGTACTCTGTAGCCTATACAAGCAACGAATTGTTCCGAGAGCATACCGGGTGCCTTGGGTTTTTGCTGTATTGCTGGGTATCGTCAGTGGCGACTTAATCTATCTCTCTTTTGCCGTCTTTGGTTTAGCTTTCCTAGCTAATAGCTTTGCTGAGTTATTTACTGCTATCAAATGGGGAGCTGTTGGCTATTTATGTTACCTCGCGTGGCAATTTTGGCGCTCTGAGCAGCAAAGTATCGAGAGCGACGTTAAATCTCAGCATAAGAGCTTACGCAGCGCTTATCTGTGCGGCTTTATGATTACCATGGGCGACCCGAAAACCATCGCCTTTTACTTGGCATTACTGCCAGTAGTCATTGATTTACAGGCCATCACGATCAATATATGGCTGATGGTACTGATCCCTTTAACTGTCTCTGTTCTTTTAGCTGTAGGAGGGTTATTCATCCTCGGTGCTGTTGCTATTCGACACAATTTAACGAGCCGTCATGTACAAAAATGGATTCATAAAAGTGCTGCATTTGCGATGTTTGCCGCTGCACTCTCACTGGTGGGAAAAGAAGTTTAATCTAGCGAGTCAGCAATTTGATGTGCTGCTAATCGCGCACCAAGATATCAACATAAAAAAGGCATCTTAGACCAATGGTTACAACATTGGCCTAAGATCACTTTACATTAGAATTAGCCGATATAACCCAGCTTCTCAGATATCTTATGACAAGCGCTGCATATTGCTTGCGAGTACACACTAACATCCTCTTTTAACCTAAACATCGGTACGCTCACACTGACACTAGCTTCGGGCTTACCGCGAGCATTTAATATCGCGGCGCCAAAGCACACAATCCCCTGCTCATTCTCCTCACTTTCATATGAAAACCCTTGTAATCGAGTGCGCACAACAACTTCTGCAAGTTGGCTTTTGTCCGTCGGGCTATGGGGAGTGATTGCTGTCATTGGCAATTGCTCTATCAACAAACTCGCTTCATCTGGCGATAATGCTGCCAGAAAAGCCTTGCCCACTGCGCTGCTGTGAAAGGGCACCCTTGTGCCAATTGTGGAGGCCATACGCACCACTTCACGGCTCTCAATTTTATCAACATATACCAGTTCATTTTGATTGCGAATGGCAAGGTGCACAGTCTCACCCAACTGATCACGCAAGTTCTCTAACTCTATGCGCGCAATATCGATAATACTGGTTTGGGCAAGTGCGCGATGAGCGAGAGAAATCACACGACTACCGAGCTGATAGCACTTATCCGCTCCTTGGTTAACCAATCCTTCTGCCTCTAATGCTGCCAATATACGATATAAAGTAGGTCTAGTTAACTCACTCAACGCTAATAATTGTGCCACACTGGGTGCTTGAGGCTGATCGGCAATTAACTGTAATACTTTGATTGTTCTAGAAAAGCTTTTTGCACCTTGCACTACTTCTGACATTTTCTTTCCAATTAGGGAAACAGTGAATAAGTCCCCAGATGTTCCCTGTGGATAACTAAGAGGCCATATCCGCGAAAGATAGCGCAGTAAATGGCCAGGTCCTTTGCAAGCTGTCTGACAAAGTAAACCCTGATGAAACAAGATTTCATCTCTGAGGGCCTCTTAGCTTTCTTTGAGAAAGTAAGTACCCTGCGGGGCATACAGGATATTCCGTGCTGATCGTTAATGCATTTCGCCGGGCAACCAGCCCGCCTGTATGCATTGCCTCAATCACGAAAAATCCTGTCTGCCAGGGGCGTCTTGGACTTGTTCACTGTTTCCTTAGATAAATAGAGTTAGCAGATACCCACTAATTTTTACTTTTTAAGGTATTGCAACCTCGATTTAAAAGCACTAGCATATTCTCACAAAATAAAACAAATATCCATATTATGGACAAATAAATTTGACGAGAAAACTATGCCTTTAGATAAAGAAGATGAAAACCCACGTATCCCTTATCAATTTGCGATGCCTGAAGACGCTCTACCTGAAATTGTTATCCCCAATGCTATCCCTGAAGATGATCGCATGTGGGTTAAACAAACAGAGAATGTTTACTTTCGCCCACTGTGCCTGAATGTGTCACAAGGCTATTGGGTTAACTTACTCAAAGTCACTAAATCAGGTGTACTTTCTCGTCATCGCCATCCCAACCCAGTTCACGGCCTCGTACTTAAAGGGCGCTGGCACTACTTAGAGCATGACTGGGAAGCGACAGAAGGCAGCTATGTGTTTGAGCCTCCTGGTGAAACTCACACCTTAGTTGTGCCCGATGATGTCGATGAAATGATCACCATGTTTCAAGTGAATGGTGTGATGTCCTACGTAGATCCATACGGTAAACCTATGGGCTATGAAGATGTTTTCACTAAAATTGATATGTGCCGCAAGCACTTCATCGAAGTGGGTTTAGGTGAAGATTACGTTAAGCAATTCATTCGTTAATCAGCGAATCGATACGAGAAAAGATAAATACCATGACAGATATAAACTACGATTTTTCTAACCGCGTTGCCGTTATTACAGGGGGCGCTAACGGTATTGGCGCAGCTATTGCCGATCAACTTCGCCGCTGTGGGGCGCAGATCGCTATCTGGGATATGCAGCAAGGAAGTGTCAGTGATGATGAGTACTTCAATGTCGATGTGACCAATAACCAACAGATTCTCGATGCGACAGAACAGCTAATTGCCAAGTATGGAAAAACCGACTTCCTGATCAACAGCGCAGGCCTCACTGGGCCAACTATGCCCCTCACAGAATACGACATCGATATGTGGCAGCACATCATCAATGTTAATTTAGTGGGCAGTTTTAAGGTGTGCCGTGCTATCACTCCACATATGCAACAAGCTAACGCAGGGCGCATCGTTAACATCGCATCCCTAGCTGGCAAAGAAGGCACCCCTAATGCCTCTGCTTACAGCGCTGCTAAAGCGGGCATGATTGCGATGACCAAGTCATTAGGTAAAGAACTGGCGATGAGCGATGTACGTGTAAACTGTATTGCACCTGCTGCTGTAAATACTGAATTACTCAAGCAAATGAGTCCAGAGCATGTACAAAACATGATTGACAAATCACCGATGCAACGCCTTGGTGAAATAGAAGAAGTATCTGCTATGGTTCTATGGCTATGCTCAAGTGCATGTTCATTTAACGCTGGTGCCGTGTTCGACCTTTCAGGTGGGCGCGCAACTTATTAATGTTGCATTAGAAAATAAAAATTAAAGGCTATGACCGATATGACATTACATAACTCCACTTCATCTGATGCTCAAGTGACACCAAAAAAAACAGCACTAGATCAGCTCAGCTCTAACGCCGTTGATGTGCCACCATCAATCACCCGCGTACTGGCCAACAAAGCCATGGGGATAGAAGGTTTAATCCCCCTTTGGTTTGGCGAACCCAATCAGCCAACACCAAAGTTTATTTGTGATGAAGCCGCAAGGGCGATGCAAAACGGAGAGACTTTTTATGCCGAGGGCTTAGGCCGTCCGTTTTTACGCCAAGCCATTGCCGATTACAGCAGCAGAATCTACAACACTGAGATTCCTAGCGAGCGCATTGCAGTGACTGTTTCAGGAGGAAACGCTATCAATTTGGCGTTTCAGGCCCTGTTAAAGCCCGGTGATAAAGTAGCCACTATCACCCCTGCTTTCCCCAATTTACTGCGCATCCCACAGCTACAAAGTGCTGAGCTTATCTGCCATGCACTGGATATTGTAGAGGGCAAATGGTCATTAGATATCGATGCTTTTATTGAGAGTGCCGCTGAAGCAAAAGCCGTACTGATCAACTCACCGTCCAACCCAACGGGCTGGACTATGACTTCAGAGCAGCAACGCTATCTGCTCGACGAGCTGCGCAGCAGAAATATTTGGTTAATTGCCGATGAAGTCTATAGTCGCACCACGTTTGATAACTCAGTCGCTCCTTCTTTTTTGGAAGTTTCACAGCCAGAAGATAAACTTATCGTCGTCAATAGCTTTTCAAAAAGCTGGGCAATGACGGGCTGGCGTTTAGGCTGGTTAACACTGCCACCGAGTTTAGTACCCACCATTGAGAAAATCATGGAATTCTCTGTCGCTTGTGCTCCACCATTTGTTCAGCGTGCTGCTGTTGTAGCCATTGAACAAGGTGAAGCGTTTATCCAACAAAGCAGCGAGAACTATCACCTAGCCAAAGAAAAAGTCTCTCAAACTTTAGCGCGCTATAGCGCCGTTGAATGCCCTGAAATCGAAGCCACTTTTTATGCTTTTTTCCGCATCCCCGCTATTAAAGATTCTATCGCTTTCTCACAGCTGCTTATAGATGAAGCCAAAGTGGGTTTAGCGCCGGGTGAGGCCTTCGGTGCTCCAAGTAATGGCTGGTTCCGGCTGTGTTTCGCTCAAACTCCAGAAGTGCTTGATCAAGCATTAGCAAGACTAGACCACTATTTGAAGGACCCTGCTCGCTTCAATCTTTAATTTAGATTATTGCTTTTATTTGTCCATTCTTATTTTTTGCACTCAGTTATACAAAAGCGTCGATGTTTCGGCGCTTTTTTGATGTCTCTCATTCGCAACGCTTAATTGTAGTCTATACTCAAAAAGTTATTTCCGATCATGGCTTTGCAACCAGCACTATCACTCGGCTTTCAAACGTATGGCTTAATGTTGCTCAATCTTTATTGCTCCTTTGCTTCAATCAAAGCCCAAATTTATCCTATTATTTAGCGGTGATTCAGCTTTATCTCGTTAATCTTTAATAACTAATTTGTGATCAACTTTTTTAACATTACAAGCATTCGGCACTAGGAAATAGAAAGGGAAGGTAGTAGAGTCAAAGAATAAGTAGGAATTATTTTTAGGGAATTGTGCCCATTTTCACTTTCGAAAATCATCGCAAATAACCGACAAAATAGAACATTAAAAGGATTCTTAATTATCAGAGCTTGGCAGCCAGGCTTTAGATAATAATTAAAATAAGCTAATTCGCAGGTATTTTATGCAAGCAGACGCAACTAGAGACACAAAATGGACCATTAGCTTTTTTATACAAGGTGCTATTTATGGCATCACTTTTATTCTATTTGTAATGGGCGCCATCGCTCTTTTCGGTACATCAAAACTTAGTGGTGACTTAGATTTTCTCCGCTCTGAGATAACCTCTGTCAATGATGGTATGTTACAAGGTATCGATACTTTAAAAAATCTCACCAGCCAAGTCGATAAGCTTTCCGAAGCTGAAAAAGCTTTCACTAAGCTCAATAGCCTAGAAGCGAAACTTATCGAAAACCAAAAGTCGAGTGTCGAAATCGATAATGCTTTGAAACGCTTTCAAGAACTCTCAGATGAAAGTAATAAAGGCTTAGTCGTTATCAATGAAGCAACCAATAAAATTGAACAAAACCTACTTCTTATCAGCGGCCCTTATCAGGGGCTAATCGATGCTGCTCAAGAGATGGATCGCCAAAGCATGGCGATGGTCATAAATACCTACGAAATTATAAATAACGACGCCAAGGCGCTCAAAAAAGCAGAAGGCCACATAAAAGTTATTTTCCGACAGTTATCAGCTATCACTAAACTTGCCAACAAAGTAAAAGTGACCGAGAAAATGCGCAAAGATGTAATTACTCTCAAAAAGCAGTTGAGACCATACCGCAGCGCACTGCGTAAGTTTAATAAATCTTCTGAGCTTGATCACAATATCCGTTTACTCCAGGGCATCCCTTTAATTAAGAAAGGGAATGAGCTAATTGTGCTCGCGGAAGAAATTGCTCATGAAGCGACAGCACTTGCACACCAAGGTACTCAAGAAGCGATAGCTTTTACTAAAAAGTCTAAAGGCCAAATCGATCAACAAAAGAAAGCAAGTGATCAAGGCAATGTCATATTAGGCGAATCAATCAACAAGATTCAAACAGCTAACCAAGCCAATTCTAAGCTCACGCATTTAATTGAAGAAAGCTTAAAAGAGCTTGGTGTATCGCTAAACATTATTCCTCAGGTTTCAGCCAATATCACTCAGTCTATTGAAAACATGCAAACGACTGTGTCTGGTGATCAATCGGGTAAACTAGATGCCGTAGCGGATAAGGCAAAGCAAGCAGAGCAAAACGCGAAAACCATTCCAGTGTTAATTCTCGCGATTTGTGTCATTGCTATTATTGCCAGCGCTACCATCATCTATCTATTGAGACGCTGGTTAGTGAAACCTCTTGCTCAATTTGTCACCGGTGTAAAACGCGTTAGTGACAATGACTTAACCACTAAGATTAGTGATAAAGGTGCCGTTGGAGAGTTAAAAGTGCTCATTAATGACGTCAATACTCTCGTTGAGGGGCTGAATGATAATGTGCGTGATATGAAAAACGCCGGACAGAATATTGCTGTAAGCGCAGATCAAATGAAAGGCGCATCCATCAATACGCAAGAATCTGTTGGTCATCAAGAACAGCTCACCGATGAAATCGTAGTTGAGACACAAGCGCTAACAAATATGTTTAAAACTGTTGCTCAAAACACTTCTGTTGCAGTTGAAAACGCAAACTCAGCTGAGAAATCTGTGCAGTTAAGTATGCAAAACATCAATGAATCTGTCGCGAAAATTTCAGAGCTCTCGCAAACAATGAGTGAAGCAGAGCAATCAATGATCCTGCTGAAAACAGATAGTGATGACATAGGTAAGATTCTCAATGTTATTCACGGTATCGCAGAGCAAACTAACCTTTTAGCTTTAAATGCTGCGATTGAAGCGGCACGTGCTGGTGACCAAGGTAGAGGCTTTGCGGTCGTTGCTGACGAAGTAAGACAACTTGCGCAAAACACCAGCAGCGCGACGGTTGAAATACAAACACTGATCGAGAAATTACAGGTCAACGCTCAGCAAGGCGCTCAGACAATGGCACAAGGGATGCGCCGTGTAGAAGAAAATGTAGCATCGACCCAGCAGGTATATGATGCACTAGACTCTACCGCTCGCAGTGTTGAAGAAATATCCTCAATGAACAAAGATATCGAAGAATCAACCCACGAAAAGATTCGCGATGTTGAAGAGATATCTCACAAACTGAGCGAAATTAGCAGTCATACCCAACAAACCAGTGCGGCGACTAGTGAGAATGTTGCTGCGAGCCAAAACTTAGATAGCACCTCTAGAGGGTTAATACAGTTAGTTGCTAGGTTCAAAATCTAAGCATTGTTATCAACAGACGGCTAACGGTAACCTGCTCGATTAAGTCCTCACATCTTCTCTGTGGACTTAATCGCATGTTCCTTAGCCATTTTGTTAATGCAACTGATCTACTTCACTTCGTAAAATATCTTCTGCGGCTAAATCGGATAACGGGATTTTTGTATCGGCAGGAATCTCCCCCGCTAACTGTAACGCTAAATAGCGCATACAGCAGACCCGTAAGAAAGAGGTGAAATTTCCTAAATCATGCCCAGCATCGATAGATTCGTAATAGAGTTTTGTTAGTAGCTGCGGGATATTCATATGATCGCGCTCAGCAATCTCAGTTAAAGCTTTCCAAAAATAGTTTTCCAGCCTAACACTTGTCACCATTCCATCCATACGCATCGACTTTGTACTAGACGTCCAAAGCTCAACATCTGCACCGATAAAAAGTTTACACATGCCCTATCACCTCTCATTCAAACAGCCCAAAAAGCCAATGTATCACTACACCAGCTTCTCGGAACCTATCGCTCTTAGCTCTTAGCTCTTAGCTCTTAGCTCTTAGCTCTTAGCTCTCAGCTCTTAGCTCTTAGCTCTCAGCTCTCAGCTCTCAGCTCTTAGCTCTTAGCTCTCAGCTCTTAGCTCTCAGCTCTTAGCTCTCAGCTCTTAGCTCTCAGCTCTCAGCTTATCACTCGCAACTGCTTTTAATCCAACAGCTGATTAAACTGCGCTAACCAAGCAGGGTGTGCAGGCCAAGCGGGTGCCGTGACTAAGTTTCCATCTGTTATAGCAGCATCAATAGCTATATTGGCATAGGTGCCGCCGCTGCTCACAACTTCTGGTTCACACGCAGGATAAGCTGAGCATTTACGCCCTTCAAGGACACCCGCTGCCGTTAGAATTTGTGCACCATGGCACACTGCTGCCACTGGCTTTTGCTCGATAAAGAAATGCCTTACGTACTCTAACACTTTCGCGTTTAAGCGTAAGTACTCAGGTGCGCGACCGCCTGGAATAATTAGCGCATCGTAATCAGCGGGATTCACCTCATCAAAAGAAGCATTTAAGGTGAAGTTATGCCCACGCTTTTCAGTGTAGGTTTGATGCCCTTCAAAGTCATGGATACAAGTTGCAATGGTGTCGCCGCTTACCTTATCAGGGCATACCGCATCTACTTGATGCCCCATTGCCATCAATGTTTGAAACGGCACCATTGTTTCGTAATCTTCAGTAAAATCGCCAGTGATCATCAGTATTTTTTTATTATTCATAACCTGTTCCTAGTGAATTTGAATAGAATTTAAGCTTCGTAAAACACTATATCAACGCTCACTAGTCACTAGGTATTAAGGCAATACTACATGTTCGTTTTTTAGCCAGCCGCCGATAACAACTCCACTTCCGATTGCTCAGTATCGATTGCCTTTTGATGATTATCCAAGAGAGGGATCGCAGCAATGAGTTGCTGAGTATACTGCTGCTGTGGCGTTAAAAAGATTTGTCGCACACTACCTTGCTCCACCAGCTCCCCTTGCCTCATTACACATACCCAATCACAAAGGTTAGCAATCACACTCAAATCGTGAGAAATGAATAAAATAGTTAGCCCCAAATCATCCCGTAGCTGCTTAAATAAGCTTAAGATTTCTGCTTGAGTGGATACATCTAAAGCTGCAACAGACTCATCTGCAACAATAAATTGTGGTTGGCAAATAAGCGCTCTAGCAATGCTAATGCGCTGGCGCTGGCCCCCTGAAAAAGCATGCGGAAAACGGCGCAGGTGGGTCACATCTATTTGGCAACGCTTGGCAATATCAATCACTCGCTGATCGGTTTCAGCTCTTGAGCGTGTTAATT
The DNA here is from genome assembly GCA_937136055.1 of uncultured Oceanospirillaceae bacterium. GTDB lineage: Bacteria > Pseudomonadota > Gammaproteobacteria > Pseudomonadales > Balneatricaceae > Rs1. The sequence continues at coordinate 20,038 of CAKZOD010000123.1, forward strand.
TCATCGCCTCCAGCGGTTCAGCAATGATATCGCGCACGGTCATGCGCGGGTTTAATGAGCTATGAGGATCCTGAAAAACCATTTGCGCCACTTTTGCCAAAGCCTTGCGCGGTACTTTTTTTGCCTTTGCTCCAAACACAATATTTGAGACGATAGAACTGTCCCCATTTAATCCACAATAGTTAATTTGCCCTTCACTAATTGACGCTGCACCTAAAATAGCTTTACCCAAAGAAGTTTTCCCTGAACCACTTTCTCCAACTAAACCAATGATTTGGCCTTTAGGAAGAGCTAAGCTAATACTTTTTACTGCTTGAAATGATTGCTTATTGCGACCCGCACCTGACTGTGGATAACTTATCGTAACGTCTTCCACTTTGACAATGGGTGACTGGCGCTCAGGCGCATAAGGCAGGTCACTAAGATGCGGTAGCGCATCAAGCAAGCGCTTAGTATATTGATGTTGCGGCGAGTAAAGCACTTGCTTCACACTGCCTGATTCCACAACACGTCCCTTTTGCATCACCATCACTTTATCGGCAACTTTAGAAATCACACCAAGATCATGAGTGATAAACAGCATCGCCATGCCTGTTTGCTCACGCAGCTCCAATAACAGCTCTAACACTTGTGCTTGAATCGTTACATCCAATGCCGTGGTCGGCTCATCTGCTATCAGCAATTTCGGTTTTGATGACAGTGCCATGGCAATCATTGCGCGCTGTCGCATCCCTCCTGATAGCTCATAAACATACTGATCAAAGCGTTTTTCAGGCTCATTTATTCCCACTCTATCGAACAGCCTGATCCCTTCTGCACGAGCCTCTTCACGGCTGTAACCTAAGTGGATTTGGATGCATTGTACGATTTGATCGCCAACGGTGATTGCCGGAGCAAAGCTCGCCATCGGCTCTTGGAAAATCATTGATACCACACCACCGCGTACTAGCTTTAAGCCATCCCCACGCAAGCGCATAATATCGATGCTTTGCTCTTGATGCTGCAACAACAACTGACTTTGCTTGGCTACGACTGCGTTTCTGGCTGTCATACGCATAATGGCTTTAGCCGTGACCGATTTACCAGAACCACTCTCCCCTACTAAACCGACAATTTCAGCGGGTTTAATACTCATGCAAAGCTTCTCAACCGCTTGCACGCTCCCCTCATCTGTATTGAAACTGACGTTGAGATCATTTATTTGCAGTAGGTTTTCTTGATCAATCATTACTTATTCTCCGAGTGCGGATCTGCGGCATCACGCAAAGCATCACCGACAAAAACAAATGCCATTACCATCACCACAAAAATAACCACAGGAAAGAACTGCCACACCATGTTTTGCTGGATATCAGGGTCCTGTGCCTTTTGCAGCAGCACACCTAAGCTGTTTACCGGCTCAGTTAAACCCAAACCTAAAAAGCTCAAGCTGGTTTCTGCCAATATCACATAAGGGAAGTTAATCAGCGTATCGACGATAATGTAGCTGGTGAAACTGGGAATCAGATGCACCCAAATTACCCGCCAATTACTCGCGCCACTAAGTTGTGCTGCAAGCACATAATCTTGATTACGCTCGGTCAAAATATGAGTACGTAGGCGACGTCCTAAGGTTGCGAAATCTAGCAAGCCAATAACGACGGCGATTGCAAAGTAGCGCTGCACAGACGTTAAATCGATCTGAGCTAAGGCTACGGCACATGCCAGATACACTGGAATAGGTGGGATAACCCTTACCGCTTCAGTGATAGCCATCAACACTGCATCAATACGGCCACCAAAGTAGCCACTGACGCCGCCGACAATCAACGATGAGAATAACTTCACAACCAATGCCACTAGCGCAATACTGATAGTGATCCAAATAGCATGTAAGGTGCGGCTAAAGACATCTTTCCCGTCTTCATCAGTGCCCATTAAGTGAACTTGGCCTTGCTCTACACCAAATAAATGCAGCTTTGTGCGCCACTCAAAATCAATGCCAATTGGGGTCAAATCCAAGAAACTGTACTCCCAGCTTTCAACAAAAAACTGTAAATAGCGGCGCTTGTCTTGATCGACTTTGTATTTGTTTTGATTGGAAGAGGTTAATGCGCCACTAGATGTCAGCGCATCTAATGCCGCTAAACCGCCGCCTGCAAGGGCTTTGAGATCAATCTTTGCGCCCTCTTTTGTATAGGTATAAGTAAAAGGGCGCAGTGAGAAACCGTTTTCATCCCAAAAATAAACCATCTGCGGTGCACCGCGGCGATAGTCGCTATCAGCTCCTTTGATAGTGGGATCAACAGGTGAAAAAAAGGAAGCAAATAGCCCCAGCATTAATGTAGTGATCAGTATCCAGCTTGCAATTCGACCACTGAGTTTGCGATTGAAACGCGCTTTGATTAAGGCCATTTGCCCAGCGGTATAGTACGATTCATCCGTATTATTTTTGCTTTTAGCACGGCCGAATAAATTCATTATAGTTGTCATTTGTTCGCCCTCTAGCCCAGCACACTTCTGCGTACACGCGGGTCAATCGCCGCCAGTACAATATCAGTTACAAAGTTCATTGAAATCACCACCAGCGCGACAAGAAATAAAATAGCTGCTGCCAGCTCTTGATCGTTTGTCATCGCTAGCGCTTCAATCAATAAAGATGCAGAGTCAGTCAAACCAATGACCACAGCAACGATCGGTAAATCGTTATAAACACGCTGAAAATCAAAACCGACAGAGTTAAACAGCGGGTTAATTGAATGGCGCACAGGATAGCCCGCCCACAGTGCAACACCGCTAACACCCCGTGCTTTTGCTGCATCCACATAAAGCTTATTAGTTTCATCTACCACCAGCGCGCGCACTGTTTGTAATTGCAAAGCAGTTGCCGACCAGCCAATAACAAAAATTGGCAACCAAATATGAGCGATAAAATCATCTAACTTCCCGTATTGAAAGCCTGATTCATTGAACCAGGGCTGATCTCGCCACTGATCACTAAACAGGCCCGTAGGGGTTGATTCACCGGCAAATACGTAAATTAAAATAATACTCAAAGCTAGCAGAAAGTTCGGTAAAGCTAAGCCTAGATAGCTGATAATACGCAGCTTTAAATCAATCGCCTTTTGTACGAACAACCACACTGTATTCAACAAACGCTTAGCGCTGCTGTGCTGTGGATTGCGATCAGTCCACGGCTTATTAATCATAAATGCTGAGAAAATGCCGAAGGGTACTGCGATCAAATAGGCAAAAACTAAACCGCCAATACAAAACGCAAAACTCATCCAAAAACGATTGCCCAGTGCTACGTTTACACTTTGGCGTTTAGCACAGCTAAAGCCTAAATCGCCGCGCAGGGTTAAGTCAGTAATCCAGCTCGCCCAGCGATGGACCAATGGCTTATCAAGCCCCATACGCACGCGCTCAGCATCGATATCTGCTTGAGTGATTGTCTCCCCTTGGGTGTTTTTATAGGCGATATACTTCTCTGCACAATCTCCAGGCAACACCTCCATAAGTGAGAAAACAATCGCACTCACAAGCAGTAACGTTAGTAGCGCTAACAAGTAGCGATTCAATACAAAACCAAAATACTGACTAGAGCGGCTGCGCCAAAACAGCAACCCACCAACACTCAGCAGAAGCCAAAACAGCCAAGTACTGGCTAAAAAACTACCTATCACTCTCTCACCTATGTCTAACTAAAATGAACAACGAAAAAACAACAAAAGGAGGCCGAAGCCTCCTCATTAATCACGGGATTGTGTTACTTAGCGTTTAAGAACCACTGTGAAGGTAAGTAAGGATACATACGGTAGTAATCGTAAGACCAAGTCGTAGGCACTTTGAAGTTACCCATTGCACGGCTGTAGTAAACAGGTGCAACAGCTTTCACAGTACCCATGATGAAGAGGTCATCAACAACACGCTTGGCAATCTCTAAACCAACTTCGTTAGACTCTTTTGTACCTGTTTGTAGCGTTACAAAACGGTCCGCTAGCTTTTGCATCTCATCAACAGTTGCTGGTGGCTTAACACCTTCAGCCCCTTTAGTTTCACGATACTGAGCCCACAACATACCTGTGCGTAGATCGAAGAAGCTGCTGTAAGGAGGAAGTAGCGTTTCAGTGTTAGTGGCAAGAGTTGCCAGTGGGCGACCCATTGTCCAAGACAGTACGCTTAAATCATTAGCGCTTTGTGAATTGCGATACTCATCAGACGTCACTTCTTTTATGGTCGTTTTAACACCCACTTCAGTCCAGTTATTGGCAATAATTTCAACAACTTCAGTAGGGGCGCCTTGTGTTGCATAGAGGAAGTTCAATTCAAACTTCTTACCTGAAGGTAAATCGCGAAGGCCGTCGTTATTTTTATCCACAACCCCTGCTTTATCTAATAGCTGTGCAGCAAGTTTTGGATCGAATTGAATCCAGCTAGACTTTAGCTCTTCTGTAACGAAGCTCGCTGTATCAGCATCAAAACCTGTGTATTGCGTTGGCTTGCCTAAACCGAAGAAAGCAATTTCATTGATTTGCTGACGGTTAACCGCAACTGACATCGCGCGACGGAAGTTAAGATCGTTAAACACCGCGCGTTTTTCTAAATCTTTATCCGTTAGGTTGAACGCAAATGCTGTTTGCCCAATCGTTGGACGCAGTGCCAACTCATAATCACCTGTCGCTCTGTTTTCTAGCAATACAGGCGTAGCAGGTAGGTTAACAGCCTGTGATTTATAGCTAATCTCACCGGCGATCATCTTAGCTGTTTGGATGTTTTCATCACCGATATACACTTCGCTGATCTCATTGATATAAGGTAATTGGTTACCCGCTGTATCAACTTGGAAGAAATAAGGGTTGGCAACAAGCTCACGCCCTTCAAGTGTTTCCTTCACAACAATGTGTGACTCAAGCGTTGGCGCTGTGCCTGCAAAGCCTGCTTTCACAAGCGCTTGCGAACGGGCGTTGTCTTTTAGTAAAGGTGTTGGTACATCTTTCCAGTCAGACTGACCGTAGTAAAAAATGACCGCTTCATAGCCATTTTTGAAACCGAGAGATTGCGCAAGCTTATCTGCATCTTTATTAAATTCAGGGTGGAATTTAGATAATAAGTGCTTCGGCTGGAAAGGCTGTGCGTAATCCAATGCAAAGTTTGATACTAAACCTGGCTTTGGCGAGCTTAGAGTGAACTTAACCGTTGTTGCATCGACAGCTTCAACTTTCATTGGCTTGCCATCAGATAAGAAACGATCTTTTACTTTCTTGATAACGTTCGTATCAAGGAGTAGTGAGTTGTACCAGAACTCAACATCTTGTGCTGTGAATGGCGCACCATCTGACCACTTGTGCCCTTCACGTAGATTGAAAGTCAGTTCAGTGTAATCACTGTTCCACTGCCAAGATTTAGCCACGTTAGGAACAACTGTTTGTAGATCATCACTAAAGCGCACTAAGTTAACATGGCGCACTGATAACAAATCTGATGTACCAGATTCAGTTGCTTTGGAAATGCCTTTTAAGACACCACCGTATTGACCAATACTTTGAAAAGGCGCAACTACTAAAGGCTCTAAAGGTAAGCGTTTTTCAAGGCTTGGTAAGTCAGCATTCCCAGCAATACGCATATTTAATTTAGCGATTGAAGGGTTCTGAGCGAGATTCAGCTTACAGCCGTACTTGCTTTCAAACTCTACTTTTTCAAATAAGTGTGGGTATGCACCACCTGCTTCTTCGCCAGTTACCGTTGGACAAGCTGCCAGTGCATTACCAGTGATAGCCAGTGCTGCTGTCGCGATTATCGCTTTCATGTGAATTCCTCAGTAGCAATATTAGTCATTTTTTTCGTTCTAATTCAGATAATTAAAACGCTAATTAAATTTATTGCTAAAGCATAAGCAGGGAATATGACATTCTAATGACACAAATAAGACGCTTTTGTGACACGAAAATATTTCTTCATAAGCGAATTTTTTCAAGTGTTTGTCATCAAGCTGTCATAATATTTTGAAAAAATAACTGGTATATACCAGATAGAGTGTTTAATATTTTCTCTATTAAAAAAATAATGTCACAGTGAAACCAGACAAGAGCGAGCCTAAAAATGAATGCACCTGCCACACAACATCCGTTTATTCAAACTGTCGTCGATCTCTTTAACGATCAAGGTAACTTAACTTACGGGGAAGACATCACTCAAATCGAGCACGCTGTGCAATGCGCTGAGCTAGCTGTTCGCGCCGGAGAATCTGATGAGTTGATTAGTGCCGCTTTGTTACACGATATTGGCCATTTAATGGCGGCGAGCGACATCGCCTTTGGTAACTACAAACACGACTCTATAGGTGCCGATTACCTTTCACCGTATTTTTCAGCAGCTGTCACTGAACCTATTAGGCTACACGCACAAGCTAAGCGCTATTTATGCACGGTTGAAAAAGGCTATTTTGAAGATTTATCAGCTGCTTCTGTCGACTCATTAAATCACCAAGGTGGCTTAATGACTGAGCAAGAAATTACTGAGTTCGCTGCAGGTGAGTTTTTTGAAGATTCAATCAAGCTTCGCCGCTGGGATGACGAGGGCAAAAGCTTAGAGCTCAGCAAACAATCTATTGAACACTACGTGGGGCATTTAATGGCGGTAATAAAACCAGAGCAAACTGCACAAGAACGTGTAAGCGCACAAGCACAGAGCTTTAAAGACAAGGGCTACATCGTATTACCTCAAGCTTTTGCTAACGCTGAGATGGACGATCTAGAAAACGAAGTACACTCACTGAACAAGCACGCTCAATCATTGCTGAACCAGTTGGCTGAATCAAAGCAGAGCTTAGATGAGTTTTATCAACAAAATTTACAAGAGCTCATTGTTGTTCCTGAATCGGATGACCCTTTAAAGGTTTGTCGTTATGAGTATATCAACGGCTACAGCGAGCAGATAAAACAGCATTTAGTACCTAAATTACAGAGCCTTATCAAGCAGATGAGCGGTGATGATTTTGTTTTGTTTAAAGATAAATGCAATGAGAAAAACCCAGGTGGCGGCGCTTTTGATCCACACCAAGATGTTATTGCCTATCATCATTTTAAGCCTAACTTCCATATCACAGCGGCTATTTTCTTAGATGATGCAACGCTTGAGAACGGCTGCTTATTCTTCCCTCAAAACTACCTAGAAGACTTAGCAGATCTAGACACAGAGCGCCCACAAACACGTGCCGGAAAGCTGCCAGTTCTGGCAAGTAATGTTGGCGGCCCTAAGCATGGTGCCATTGAGGAGAAAATCAGCGATCAACTCAACTGGCAGTCTGTGCCAGCGAAGCGCGGTGACTTAGTGATTTTTGACTCTTACGTGCCGCATTATTCAGAGAAAAACAATTCACAAGATTCACGTCGTGCGATGTTCTTCACCTTTAATGCTGCTGAGGATGGCGATTACTACAACGCCTATTACGACATGAAGCACCGTGAGTTTAGCAACCCTAATTTCCACATTGCGACGCCTACTGATCATAAGCTATAAGTTGCGAGTTGCGAGTTGCGAGTTGCGAGTTTGAATAGGGTACCTGTACTTGTCAGGCCTGCGCTGTTTAAACATCGCTAAAGTTCGATAGCTCACCGTAATAGCGGTGAGCTATCTATTATTCAACAACTTGCATCAATTGCTCAGCGCGCTGGGCACTATAGTTACCTTCCCTGATTAAAATGCGCGACACTTTATCAATATCTTCGCCTTCAGCGCCTGCCATCACCGCTATATTTCTAGCGTGCAATGCCATATGCCCTTT
>CAKZOD010000124.1 GCA_937136055.1 uncultured Oceanospirillaceae bacterium
AGCTATAAGCTATAAGCTATAAGCTATAAGCTATAAGCTATAAGCTATAAGCTATAAGCTATAAGCTATAAGCTATACAGTGTAAGAGCCAGCAACTCGGTGTCAATACTCTAGCCTTCCAGCTTATCTTTTACGTTTCTAACTTCTTAGCCTTATCCTCTATCTCGCAACTCGGAACTTCCCTTGCTCGAAACTGCTTCTATCCTCTAAACTTCTCTTTCAATACCAGCCAAGCAAATTTCGAATTAGTCACTAAGTACCGCTTCCACATTCTTCTGGGCTCTTGAATAACTCTAAACAACCATTCTAAGCCATACTTTTGCATCCACAACGGTGCGCGTTTCACTTTACCAGCCACTACATCAAAAGTACCACCAACACCCATCACAAAATCAACACCCAATTGATCTTGCCATTTATTGATGAAGTTTTCTTTTTTTGGCGAAGTAATGGCGACAAATAATAACTTAGCGCCCGATGCTTTTATTTTATCAACAACGGCTTGTTCGTCATCCCAAAAATAGCCGTGATAGTAGCCTGAAACTTTAAGTTGAGGATAAAGCGATTTAACTGTTTTAGCAGTTTTTTCAACAATGGCTTCTTCAGCGCCGAGTAAAAAAACTGGGAAGTCTTGCTTAGCACTCATGGCTAATAAATTATGAAATAAATCAACCCCCGCGACTCGCTCGGGCACTTCATGACCGCAAAAACGCGCCCCTAGAACGACGCCCATGCCATCAATATTAATCACGTCACAAGCATTAACTGAAGTAGCCAATACTGGATCAGCTTGCATATTGACCAACTTAGCCACATTCACAACTGAGTGTTGCAAAAACTCTTGTTTCTTTAATGAATGTTCAATAATTGAAACCGATTCTGCCATTGTATTCGCATCAAGATTAGCTCCGAGAAAAGATATCTTACTTTTAATACAATTCATCATGAATAACCTGCTTTAAAAATTTGTTATGCTTCATATAAAAACCGCCTATCCCAAATTCATTTAAAATACGATTCTGCCTGTTATCGCGAATCGAATTACTGTTTAATTTTGACAAGCTTCGTTCGGCCAAAGAAAAAGCACCCTTAAATGATTCGATATCCTTAACATCAAACGAGAAACTCAGAGGATCGTCACCACACACCTCTTTTAATGCTGGAACATTGGAATATAAAAGAATCTTATTTTGAGATATCGCCTCTATTGCGACCAGACCAAACCCTTCTTCCAATGAAGGGATTATAACGATGGGATCATCCTCAATCAGCGCGAAAGGAGATTCGCAATAACCCAACAGCGATAAGTTAACCAGCCCCAGATCAAAACTAAGCGACTCTAACTTTTCTCGCAAAGGCCCCTCTCCAACTATGCTGTAGTTTATTACTTCGCCTCTATCATCAGAAAGCACGCCCAACAAACTCAATGCTAAATCGAACCCCTTCCAAGATTTTAAACTTCCAATCGATGCTACGTTATTAATTGAATAGTGTTTGGCTTCAGATTTTTTTTCAACCAAAGACATTACGTTCGGATTAGAAATAACAATAACACTCTCTTCATCCACCCCATCTAAAACTAAACTGTCAGCTACAGCTTTTGATACTGCTATATAGCTATTGCATTCAAAAAGTTTAAATAACCAGCGATGTTTTCTATAATGTGCATGTGTATAAAACACCGTATGAACACCAAACATTCTAAAAACAATACTGAGTGGTAAATAGCACCTACTATGAATAAACACACAATCTGCTTTTGAAAATAGCGAGGTGATTAAATAATAAAAAATCTGCATTGATAACGTTACTATCTTATTGCTAACTCCAAACTGTTTTAGAGTTATCACCTTAACATCATCACATTTAAGCAGATTAAGTATTTTTTGAGCTCCACCTCTAGCAACGCTATCATCATTAATACAATGAAGTACTTTAGCCATCTAGCATTAATTCCTTAATATGCTGCGTACCTAACGCTTTATATTCGTGATTTCCATAAACTAGGGTATTTGAACAATCCTTTGTTACTACGCTATTTGTCGAAGTAAACACACAGTGCTGAACAACAACCGGCCCAAAAAAACAAGGCCCTATCCCGATAAAAACCTGCCCATTGATAAACGGTTGAACCATCAAACAATCATTAACCACTCGCTCCCTTCCTAAAGATCCACCTAGAGTTACCCCTTGCATTATTTTCACAGTCCCTTTCATTTCTACACCACTACCAATCACGATATTCATAGGGTGTGGAAGATATAAAGCAGCATAGAGTTTTGCACGTTAGTCTAAATCTACTTTAAATAAAATGAAATTAAACCACCAAATTAACCTTGGAATTAGAGGAACTTTAATTTGATGTAAAAAGTGTGAAATTCTATAGAAAGAGATACAAACAAACGATAGAGAAAGCACAGCCTTGACGTAAGAAAACGTTGTCGAGTTTGAGCTTTTGTATTTTGCAATATAGGTTAAATCTTTGCTTAATAGATTAAATATGTTTTTTGGCATAAATCAAACTTCTTATGTAAAAATAATATGGCATATACATCCAAAACTTTAAGGTAGGATAAAGCGCAAATGAAACAAAAAACAAAAGAATACTCCCGCGCAAATGAAACTCCTTCCTAGAACACTTTAAAAATGTATACAATAAATCAAGCAACAATATTGCAAAGCCTACAACACCTAGTTCGAAGATAAAAACAGGGATCTCACTCCCGTCTCTGGCATCACTCTTCTCTTCATAGACCAAGACAGAAAGCCTATTACCAACAGCAAGTGTCCCCCAGCTTCCGATGCCATTACCAAAAAGTATCGTTGGCAAGCTCTGCTCAGATTGATATTCAGCAACCCTTTCATAAGGAACAACACGAGAGTTATGATTGAGCAAGCTTGTTCCCGCATCTTTTTGATTGATGCTTTCTCGAAAACTAAACACGAGAGCCAATAGAAGAAGTAAACCAATTGTTAGCACAACTCCCTTAACTGGGGACTTTCTAATGTATGGGAATGAATAAATAACCAGTAATATTGCAACAGGGGCAAGCGAACCATTTAAAATAAGGACAACGATTGACAATATAGAAAGCAATTTATGCGAAGAATAAAATCGCTCTACATTATTACCAATCAACAGCAGTGAATTAAATACAAAGGCTATAGAGAACCAATTTGGCTCAACGAAAAAACCTCTTAATCGGTGAGAAACGGACGACCCTTTCTGATAATGCTCTGCATCAATAAAGGTGAGCTGATAATTAAAAAACTTAAAAAGAAAGAACTGCGCCAGCCCTGTAACGATCAAAGCTATTTGAAAGTAATAAAATGCTCTACGATCCAATATTTCAGCAGTGTAAGCACAGTAAATCATCACATTGATAGCAATAATTAAATATACAAAGATACTGACAAATCCAGGCTGTTCAAGTAATAGACCAGAAATAAAACAGTACAGCATAAAAGCCATAAAAAAATAATCTTTACCCAAATACCCTTTAGATGCCGAATGAAAAATCCTATTTGTGGAGTTTAAAAAAACAACGGCATTTAGCATCAATATACTAAGTATCCCTAAGTGTATTTTTATTCCAAAATTGATTTTCAACAGCGAATCAAATGCAAATGAAATATAAATAAACGTTGCTATTCTAGTAAAATTGAGTGTCAACATAATATTAACGTAAGGCCTTAATTAAGAAACTCTTAGACATCGCTTTAATTGAATCAAGCTTAACGTTCACCTCTTCATAATCAATTGGCTCGACAAGGTTTTCGCTCAGTTCTTTTTCTGGTGGCAACATTCTATTCATCAATCCAACGTTTTCTAATAATGTTGTTTGGCGAGCATTTAAATTAGCCACTATATGCGGTATAAACAAAAAATCTTTATTAAAGTTAATACTAAACGCAGTACCATGAAAAGAGTTTGTCACTACAAAAGATGCCTCTTTTATGAATGTAATCCAATCAGATGGCCCTAGGTCTAAAATATTTTCATCTGCCGATACAATCGATTTCGCACCGATGTGAACCACAGGCAAGTCACAAAACTGTTTCAACTCTTTAATGCGTTGATCAAACTTATCTAGCATTTCTCCTGAACCAACAACGTAACTCACGATGAATTTACCTTTGGGCAACCTCATTTTATCCATCACTGCAGAATAATCATCAAGAAGCAGGCAGGGGTCGACAACAACCTCTGGGCTGGCTTCGGGCACAATGATGCTTACGTCATTTGATAAAGTCGTTTCCCTAACACCGATGCTATAAAATTTTTCAAGCATCCCTTTAACAGGTGCTGAAAACTCAGCAATACGAATACTGCCAGCACTTGCTGCAAATGCAATGCGCTTAGTATTCGATGAAGTGAAGTCTAAAAAAAATACTGGATCAAAGCGGTTTCCTGTTAAATTTTTATTCCATATTTGGTCACTACCACAGATTGCAGCGTGGACGCTTGGTAATTTTGATAGACTAGCCTGAGTAAAATAAGTTTTCGGGGTTAAAAGCAAGTGTTGCTTTCTGAAATCATTGAACTTCTTATACTTTTTGTATTTATCAATTGTTTTCTTAATACCTTTTGCGGGACGGCATGTTTGCATCATAAAGTATAAGGGGGCATAATCCAGCACCTTTGCGTCAAAGCCACTATCTTTTAAAAATTTATGCAGAGCGTATGTCTGAAGGATAGCACCATAGTTCAATACCCTCTGAAAAGTTACTGTGTAAATTTTTTTCATACTGCACTCCTTAATATCACTGCCTCTGGTTCAATTTTTATATTAAATTTACTATGGACATCATTTTTTATTTGTTCTGAAAATTCAAAAATTTCAATTCCTGTAGCACCACCGTGATTTAAAATAATTAGCGGCCTATTAACGTCAACGCTCACATTGCCCTCTCTTCGCCCATTCCAATTAACTGACTTAATTAGGTCGCCCACAGATACTTTCAACAATTCACCTGTGTGCTTATACCTACCAATCGAAGAATCTATTTTTTTTATATTATTATAAACTTCGACAGGGACAATTGGGCTTTTAAAAAAGCACCCTACATTACCAATCACTTTTGGATTAGGCATCGTTTTAGTCCGAATAGCTTTCACTAGCAAACGTTTAACCTGCGTCGGAATCATATCTAATGATAGAAATTGACGTACGTACTCAAAATTCATTTTAAGCCGCCAGTTTGTTTGCTTTCCAAACCTAATGGACTTGAAGACCAGGCGAGCGGCCACCGGAGTTTCATTTATGAATTGTTTTGCAAAACTCAAAAAATTCTTTCTCAGTGTTGATAAAATCGATGATTGAACAAGTTTAAAGTCGACAGATAAAATTAAAAGATTTTTATGTCTCTTAAAAATACTATTTCTATACGTAAAATCGCATTCCTTGTTTGTGTATGTGATAAATTCTTTTGCTTGAACATCATAGCAATTCACTTTATGTATCCATTCAGACACCTCAGTACCATAAGCTCCAATATTTTGAACGGGAGATGCACCTACATTACCAGGAATGAGTGTTAAGTTTTCCAAGCCGCCCCACCCTCTACAAACAGTGGTTTCAACAAACTTGTCCCACTCTAATCCCGCGCCCGCCCTAACTATCGCAAACTCAGAGTTTCCTGAAATCAACTCTATTTCTTCGTTAGACGGATGAAAAACAATACCAGGATAATCACCTACCAATAATATATTGCTCCCTCCGCCAAGGATTAACATATTTGAAATATCTACAGTTTCATTTTTTAGAAAACTGTGAATATCAGCATCGCTATCAAACTTGAAATATTTACTAGCAATACAATCAACTTGAAAAGTATTTAACGCTGCTAAATTATAATTTTCTTTATACATTTTTAATTAATTTCCTTGGAAGCTTCAAATCTTTTAAAAAAGTCAACTTCAAGCCATGCATCTGTGTGTGAAAAATATTCTTATACACAGGCATAAAATAATGAGCGAAAAAGTTCGCGACCAATAGCCCCAACACTGAAGATACAGCAGCGCCCATTAGTCCAAATAATGGTATTAAAAGAAAATTTGCTAAGATGGTAATAATACAACCAGCTATACTCTTTATATATGTATTCTTTTGTGTATGTTGCGCAACAATTAACTGACCCGCGACGCAACCCAACGATATTAATAGCGGGCTAACTGACATAATCAATAATGCCGGAACTGCACTCAAATATACCTCGCCATATAAAATCAGTACTAAAGGGTATGCAAAGAGTATCATTAGCAAAGAAAGCACTGCGCCGACACTAATGATAATCCATGAGAATTTCTTAGAGATTTCATCGAAGTCATCCGTTCCTATGCTTTTAAATACTTTTGGAGCTAAAGACTCTGACAAAACAATTGGTAAGAGTGAAAATAATGTCATGATATTGGTGATACTACTATAAAGCCCAGCTTGGTAATCGCCCATGTAGTATCTAATCAATACAATATCAATCCTCTGAAACAGCAACATTGCTGCACCTGATAAGACAAGTGGTGCGGAGCTTACAACCAAAAATTTCGACACTTTAAAATCGAATCTTATTTTATTCCTTTTTCTTGAGAATAAAATATAACTAACAAGTAAAAGGCCTGACATCAGAAAGAAATCTAATGAGCGAGCGAAGACAATAAGAAGGAAATCTGCCTTTTCAAAAGCCAAGTATGTCACCCCTACTATCGTAAGCAGTGATGCAAGTATTTCACACTTAGTGATCCAAATATTCCTCTCTATTGATATAAAGAAAGCTCTAAACAGTCTAGGTATTTTATAAAAAAAACTTATAGAATAGATTAACGCTCCAGAAACAACTACAGGATCTGGCTCAATGAAAGTATATATGTATACTAAGCCCCCTCCTGTTATTGCAAAAAATAAATTAATAACCAAACCGCTTCCAATCAAAACACCCAATTCAATTTCTTTCTTTGAGTATTCTCGTATTAAAACGCTTTGTAGGCGGAATTCAGCTAAAACAGCTATTACAGATAAAACAGCCAAAATAAAACTGAATTTACCAAATAGCTCAGGACCATACATGCGGGCGATTAAAACATTTATGCCTATTACTTTAACCCCTTCTATCCCTTTACCAAGTATCGCATACAATTGATTGGAGGATATAAGGTCATTGAATCTCATAATACGCTAAACAACCCCACGACTATCAATCACAACTTTCGTTGCAAACTGTGCTTTATCTGCTGCTTTAAATTCTTTGTGATCTACTAACACTACAATCACATTGGCTTTTTCTAGCGCATTTTCAAGGGTAGTTAGTTTAACGCCATTACTGCTTAATGCGCTTGGCATTTCTTCGTCATTAATATTAGGTTCAACGGCTATAATTTGACCGATGTTTCTTTTCACTAGATCTTCTACTACCTGTAACGCAGGACTCTCTCTTAAATCATCAATATCTGCTTTAAATGACAAACCTAAACAAGCAATGACCGGCTTTTTAAACTGGTCCGCTGCCTGGATTACTTTATCAATTATATAAAAAGGTTTAGCATCATTAGTAAGTCGTGCTTGCTTGATAATATTTGCTTCTTCAGGACAGGAATCCACAATAAACCAAGGATCAACAGCAATACAATGTCCTCCTACACCTGGACCCGGCTTCAATATATCTACCCGAGGGTGTCGATTAGACAATTGAATCAATTCCCATACATTGATTTTCAATTTATCGCATATAATAGATAATTCATTTGCAAACGCTATATTTACGTCACGAAATGAGTTCTCAGTTAACTTGGCCATTTCAGCGGTTCGTGCGTTAGTCACAATACATTCACCACGGACAAATGTTTTATAAAGCTCTATTGCTCTCTCGCTACAAGCATTTGATAAACCGCCAATCACTCTGTCATTAGAAACTAGCTCTTGAAGCACATAACCAGGTAATACCCGCTCAGGGCAATGAGCGATTTTGATATCTGCTGCATCACCTTTATCTTGTGGAAAAGATAAATCAGGACGCTCCTCTGCTAACCAATTGGCTAACTTTTCTGTGGTACCTACTGGTGAGGTTGACTCTAATATCACCAAGTTGCCTTTTTCAATCACGGGAGCAATCGCTTTGGCTGCAGCATGTATATATGAAAGATTAGGTTTGTGACTATCATCATCACTTTCATGGAAAGGAGTAGGCACTGCTATCATAAATACATCTGCTGGCTCTGGAATTACCGTTGCTTTCAAATTACCGGTTGATACCACACTGCGTACTACAATATCTAAATCAGGCTCTACTATATGAATTTTTCCTGCATTGATGGTATCTACAGCTTCTTGATTAACATCAACACCTATAACCTGTAGCCCCCTAGATGCAAGTACCGCTGCTGTTGGTAACCCAATATATCCAAGGCCAATCACTGAAACCGTTTTAATGCTCATAAACTTACTATCTTCTCTGAGTTAAATTCAAATTTTGGTTCAATAGCATTTATGATTCGACTGCATGCTTCACCATCACCATAAGGATTAATAGATCTCGCCATATCTTGATAACAAATATCTGATTCCATTAAGCCTGTAACTGCATTTACTATATGTTCAACATTTGTACCTACTAGCCTTACAGTTCCAGCTTCTACAGCTTCCGGCCGCTCTGTGTTATCTCGCATTACCAATACAGGCTTTCCAAGAGACGGAGCTTCTTCTTGCACACCACCTGAGTCTGTTAAAATCAGATATGATTTACTCATTAAATAGACAAAGGGTAAGTAATCTAAAGGGGCTATCAAAAAAACATTTTCTAAATCGTTCAGTAATCTATTTACGGGTTCTTGCACATTTGGATTTAGATGAACGGGATATATTATTTGGCAATCAGGATACTTTTTGGCTAGTGTTTGAATTGCTTCACATATGCGCTCAAAACCGCTTCCAAATGACTCTCTTCTATGACCTGTCACTAATATCAACTTCTTGCTGTCATCGAGGTATTTAAAGTCATTCCCCAGTTTTGATCTCAATTCTGTATCAACATCTAGTTTTTCAACGACCCAATGCAATGCATCTATTACTGTATTGCCTGTGACAATAATATTTTTTTCAGCAATGCCTTCATCCAATAAGTTCTGCTTAGATTTTTGTGTCGGACAAAAATGAAGCTGCGCAATTGAACCAGTCAATTTTCGGTTCATTTCTTCAGGCCAAGGAGAGTAAATATCACCAGTACGCAAACCGGCCTCTACGTGCCCTACTTCAATTTGTTCATAATATGCAGCTAAACTAGTAGCGAAAGTAGTAGATGTATCGCCATGAACTAGCACAAGATCTGGCTTATACTCTTTTAAAACGTCTCGCATCTTTAAAAGAATTTTGCCTGTGATGTCATAAAGATCCTGCCCCTGAGCCATTATATCTAAGTCATAATCAGGCTCTAATTCGAACAAATCTAATACTTGATCTAACATTTCTCGATGCTGCGCTGTAACACAAAGCTTGCATTCAATATTTGAATTAGCCTGTAGTGCGTTCACAAGGGGAGCCATTTTTATTGCTTCAGGCCTGGTACCAAATACTGTCAAAACTTTCATAATAATCCTTTATTAAATTCAGCTATGAGTTGCGAGTTGCGAGTTGCGAGTTGCGAGTTGCGAGTTGCGAGTTGCGAGAATTGTGTTTATAACACTTCAAACAGCAACTGTTACTCTGTTAACCGTTTCTCTTTTCTTTAATCTTAACTCGTTGATTTCTAGATTAGATCTGTTGGTTTTTAACTCGAAACTTTACTTCCTCGAAACTCTCCGTCTATTCTCTTCTCTCTTCAACAATCCTTCGATCAACACTCTTAACCCTAGCTTCCTCTATCGCTAAAAAACTATGTAACTTGGATCTGAAATCGTCCCCCAACACACTGCACTTCATCGCGTATTCGATATTTGCCATCATATAGCCGACTTTCGAACCGCAATCATGGGACTTACCTTTAAGATGGTAAGCTTCTAACTGTTCTAATCTTTGCAGTGCATCTGTTAGTTGAATTTCATCACCCGCACCTGGTAAGGTTGTTTCAAGTAAATCCCAAATATCACTTGAAAGCACATATCGGCCGGTAACGGCTAAGTTACTCGGCGCTTTATCAATTTCAGGCTTTTCTACCATATCGATGATTTTTGCAAACTCACCTTGCCGCAGCTTTACGCCC
Organism: uncultured Oceanospirillaceae bacterium; assembly: GCA_937136055.1. Lineage (GTDB taxonomy): Bacteria > Pseudomonadota > Gammaproteobacteria > Pseudomonadales > Balneatricaceae > Rs1. The sequence goes on from CAKZOD010000124.1 coordinate 10,189, forward strand.
TCAATATCAACTACACCGTATTTATTGACATCTTCTTCTGGGATTGCCTCAACCATGATTTGGCTAATACTTGTTTCTTCAAAACGCTTAACCATCTGTGCTAAGTTGTCTTGCGCTGGATCTGACAGATACTTATCAACTAAAACATCCGGCAATAAAACGGCAAATGGATTATCACCAATAATCGGTTTAGCACTTAACACTGCATGCCCAAGACCTAATGGCTCTGATTGTCTAACTGAGATTACCGTTACATCTTTAGGTACAATTGATCTCACTTCATTGAGTAAGCTACGCTTCACACGTTTTTCTAAACGCGCCTCTAACTCAAAGCTTTTATCAAAATGGTTTTCAATCGAGTTTTTACTGCTATGCGTTACCAGAACTATTTCTGTGATTCCCGCTTCCACAGCCTCATTCACAACATATTGAATAAGAGGTTTATCCACTATTGGCAACATCTCTTTAGGGATTGCTTTTGTCGCTGGTAACATCCGCGTGCCTAATCCCGCTACAGGGAGAACGGCTTTTTTTACTAACATTTTCAAAAATCCTTTTTTCAAATTTAGTTGCGAGCTGTAAGCTGTGAGTTGCGAGTTGCGAGTTGCGAGTTGCGAGTTGCGAGTTGCGAGTTGCGAGTTGCGAGTTGCGAGGATTTTGACCTCAGGCATTTTAACTTCAACTGCTTTCTCACTTATCTTTAACTCTTTGCTTTTACTTTTTCACTCGTAACTCGCGACTTTTTCTGCTCAATACTGCCTTATTCATTCAATACTTTTTTTGCTCACAACTGCTTCTTTTACTCTTAACTTTTCTTGCTCGTAACTATCAGTTTTTTAACTTCTTTATGAAACTTCCTAACATCTTTGATATTTCTTCAGCTTCTAGCATCCATCTTTTACCAATATCTACATCGATAAAACCAACTTCAATACCTATGTCAACCTGTGTTTTAAACTCACCTATAGAACCTTTGGCAATTACTAAAAACCTTGCCTTATCAAGATTAGAAGCTCGTTCTACTCCTTCCGCAATATTACTTGGCACTGATAAAACACTCCTTGTTAGCTGATCTTTAAAGCCATAATCTTTTAAGCTTGAAGTCGTTTTGTAAACTTCAATTGCTAGTGCCCTACTACGTTTCCAAACATTTAAATTTTCGTATTGCATGCAAAACCTTTGGTTTTGAGTTGCGAGTTACGAGTTACGAGTTACGAAGATTAAACATGACATCTAAGCAGTGCTGTCTACTCTTTTATCTCTCAACTGTTTTTCCTTGCATCTATTTTTTAACTCGCCACTCGTAACTTTCCTTTCCCGTAACTGCCCCTAATATATCTCCTTCCCCAACAAACTCAACGGCGTCTTCAACAGGATTTTAAAGTCCAACCATAATGACCAATTACTTATGTACTCAATGTCATAACGTACTCGATCTTCCATTTTATCGATTGTTTCTGTTTCACCTCTGCAGCCACTGATTTGAGCTAAGCCTGTGATACCTGGCTTGATACGATGCCTTGCCATGTATTTACTGATGTTATTACTGTAATAATCATTGTGCGCAACAGCGTGCGGCCTTGGGCCTACTAAAGACATTTCACCATGTATTACATTGAATAGTTGCGGTAACTCATCAATTGAAGAGCGGCGTAAAAAGGCTCCAACAGGTGTAATTCTGCTATCTGTTTTCGTTGCTTGCTTCACTTCTTTATCGTCATGGACTTGCATGCTTCTGAATTTATAAATGGAGATTTCTTTTCCATCAAAACCATGGCGCTTTTGTTTAAATATAATTGGCCCAGGAGAGCTTAATTTGACAGCAAGAGCTGCTATAGCGAGCAAGGGAGATAATAATATGACCAACAATACTGATAAGATTTTATCAAGCGCATGTTTCATACGAATTTGTACACGCGATACATTAATAGGGCTTTCATTCAAGGATAGTAATGGGAGGCCTGCAACCTCTCTCAGTGAGTGGTTCATCAACTTCCAATCAGATACATCTAGTATCCATATTACATCTGCTTGGCAATCAAGTAGCTGCTCATTAAGCAGCTCAACTTTTGCGGCATGCTTTAAAGGGAGTGATATATAGATGCGCTGTATGTTATGTGTTTTTATTACATCTTCTATTTCGTTTATACCACCCAGCAATGGGAAATCCAACTGATCATAAATAGAATCAGGTACTGTTTCTTGATAGCCATTTACCATGCCCAGTACGCGATCAGGTAGCCAATTGTTATCATTAATTTTACTTGAAAAGAAACGGGCGGTTTTACCGACACCCACAACAACGGCATTAATCGGTTTTGTATACTTTTTACGGTACAAAGCCACTGCAAAGTAATTCAACTTTAGAACTGGAATTTGAATCACAGCAACAGAAAAGAACCAAGTCAGCATTACTTCACGTGAATAAAGCTCGCTCGTTTTAGTTAAAAAAGCAATAACAATCAACACTACCATTAACAACACCCATGCAAGGGTAATGCGCATAGCCATGTTGTAAAATTTTGGACTCTGCTTAAACACCCCCATCATTGAATAGATAGCGACAACAAGAAAAACACTAATAATTAAAAGCAAACGATAAATACTAGGAACATCGCCCGTTTTCAGTATTGTACAAAACACTAGTGCAGCAGCTACCACAAAACAGCTTAGTGAGATTTGAAAAATCAGCAATAGAGATTCATGCTTACGAAGCAGCTTTTTTGGCTTGATGTTACTGCTTGTACTCATACCATCGAAGATAATCGTAGAAGGTGACATCGAATAATTGTTCTCTATTCCATTGAGAGACATACAGCAGTCCTTGCCATAAAGCAGTATTTAAAATATTCAAAATTCATGTATTCAGCAAACAACAAAACTTGCATTTATTGTTTTGCTTACTACGCTTTCTTAACAATCCATTTCAAGAGGGGACTAAAGTATACAAATAAAACTAAAATTTAAAGCTATATTTTTCATAACTTTTATTTTTATTTTTATTTGTTTAATCAAGATTAACAAGGATAAATTTCTAGTTATTTAAACAACACATTTTATATTTTTTATGTTTTGTGTATCTAAAAATATACAATAAAACAAACCGTACTATTTATTAATTTTTTTACTTAATACTTTCGGCAAAAAAAACAAAGGATAGTAACTTAAGCCATTATTCTATAAGAGTTTCTTTAGTGTATCAATATAAACACACCTGCTTTACACTGTTACATTTTCAATATCTCTCTTTACCCAACACATATCATTAGATATAATTTTTTTAATTAAAACTAAAATGGAAACTAGTATGAAAATATCAAACAAACTCGCGGCAAGTTGTTTAGTCTTATTTTCGTTTAGTGCACAAGCTGATATAGCTAGTGATATTACTGAAGGGAAATCTATGCAAGAAATCTTTACTAATGCACAAGCAGATAATAAATCTTTAAGTGATATTTTCAGTTTAATTAGTGCATCTGATCAAAACTTATTACCTGATGCTACTACATATGCAACCTGTCAAAAGCTGGACACCCCCGAAACTGTTACAGGGTTTGCTTTCTTAGCAATCCCTGATAACTTAAAGGGCACTGTAACTCCCCCTGAAACAGTGAGTGATCTGGTCAAAGACGTAGCGAATGCAGCTATAGCATGCGGATTAGATAAAAATAATTTATCTGGACCCGCACTTGCAGGCGGAGTCGACCCAACTGCTGTTGCAGCAGCTACAGCTGCAGGTTCTGGTACTGGTGGTGGTGGACCAGGTGTAGCTGGAACTGGTACTGCTATTGGAACCCCTGGCTTTAATGGTGCCGGCGCCACTAATAACGCTGCCAGCATCAATTAGATAACTATAAACTACTCATTTACTGTTGAAAATAGGCGCTCATGGGCGCCTTTTCTATTTTTATAACCCAACAAATACTTCTTGGCTTTTTAAATGACATCGTTGCCTTCCAAAGCAGAGACTTTTATTTTTGGCTCTTTGCTCATTACATTCCTTTGGCTACCCATACCACTTGCAAGCAACAGAGATTGGTCTGCAATGTTACTATGTGTGATAGTTGCCACTCTATGTGTAGCTTGGCTAATTAGCTATATGCTTGGTAAGGTTAAACTTTCATATTGTTTTAAAAAATCAAAATACATTCTTTTTCTATTAGCTTTCTCTCAAGCTTATATCGCATATCAATACATTTACTCTACCTCAATAGACCCAGAATCCACCCTTAAAGAGTTACTATTAGGGATTAGCTTTTGCTTAATTTTTTGCCTTTGTTTGTTGCTGATTAATTCATCAGAAAGAATTAAAACCTGCCTATACATTATTGTTGTAAGCGGCGTTTTTCAGGCTGTTTATGGCTCTTTAATGACACTCTCAGGTACCGAGTATACTTTTCTTATCCCTAAAGAAGGTTACTTTGATGTTGCAACAGGTACATTTATCAATAGAAACAGTTATGCCAGCTACTTAGTAATTTGTTTGTCACTAGGAATAGGCCTCATGTTAGCGGGCTTACAGCCTGATACTAGCAATTTTCGAGAGTTCGTTAGACGATTACTCAGCGCGATCCTCAGCAAAAAAATAATTTTACGATTATCTTTGGTAATCATGGTAGCAGCATTAGTTATGACCCATTCTAGAATGGGTAATACTTCTTTTTTTGTGAGCATGGGCGTTATAGGTTTACTCACTATTCTTCTAAGAAAACGATCTCCTCGGGCCACTTTACTTTTATTAACAAGCTTAATCATTATTGATATCGCTGTGATAGGCACATTTTTTGGTGTGGAAAAGGTCATTAATCGACTAGAGTCAACAAGTTTACAAAGTGAAACCCGTGACGAAGTAGATCAATACACTCTCGAGTTAATCGAGAAAAACCTTTTATTTGGTACTGGTGCTGGTACCTTTCATACAGCCTTCCCACAGGTTAGGCAAAAAGAGTCGGGAAAAAGCTATTACGATCATGCTCATAATGATTATCTACAGTTTTTATCCGAACGCGGGTTAATTGGCTTTATACCTTTACTTCTCTGCGTAGTTATCACTTTTGGAATAGCACTTAGTGCACTTAAAAAGAGGAATAATCCCTTAATGCGTGGCTGTGCTTTCGGCTGTTTAATGTCAATGCTAGCAATGAGTATTCATGCGACTGTTGATTTTAATTTACAGATGCCAGCCAATGGAGCGACCTTTATGCTAGTGCTGGCATTGGGATGGATCGCAAGGTATATGCCGAGGGGGAAGGAAAAGAGCTAAATTGTGAGTTGCGAGTTGCGAGTTGCGAGTTGCGAGTTGCGAGTTGCAAGTTGCGAGTTGCGAGTTGCGAGTTGCGAGTTGCGAGTTGCGAGTTGCGAGTTGCGAGTTGCGAGTTGCGAGTTGCGAGTTGCAGTTTTACATAACACTACCTGCTGACAAGCTATTTCGCTTATTTACTTCATCTTTTACTCGCAACTCGCTACTTTTTTTGCTCGCAACTGCTTATTTCAAATACTCTAATAAACTCATGACAGATGCTACTTGAGCATTTATGCATATCTCATCGGTAGCCTTTGGGCTATCTGGGTAAACTTCTGTGGTTATGCGATATTTGGCTTTAGTCACACCTGCACATAATCCTAGCGATTCTAAGGCATAATTAATTACCCCACGCTGAGATAATGGAGATCCAATAATGCAGCCTTGGTTATCGGCAGGGGCTATATGCGTAACTTTTTCAACACCTTCAATAATAAAGGCCATACATTCATCTTGAGAATTGTCAGTATCGCCCACTAAGTAAAAACCATCCGGTGTTTCTCTCGGTTCTGGTTGCTTACCATCCCTAGCATTTAAAGCCGGAATAAATTCATTGTTATCACTATCTGTTGTTTCATGTAAGTCGATATGCGCATAAACATTATTACTGATAGCAGATATTGCTTGCATGAATTTATTGGCTTCTTCACTGCCTTGTTGAGTGGATAGCTCACCGTTGATTAGAGCTTGGTAAAATGAACGATTTGGATCTACACAGTATGGGTTCCAACGATTAATCGTTTCATAGCCCCAAGGGCTAATACAAGGCGCTACGATGAAGTTGAATTGACCTTTATATTGGTAAGCTTGCGTTTTTAAAAAGCGGATCGCACCTTGCACACCACTGGTTTCATAACCATGCACCCCCCCAGTAATTAAGATAACTGGCAACTGATCATCCCAATGCCTATTTTTAATTAAGTATAAAGGGTATTTTTGTACGTCATACTCCAAAGCGCCATATTGAGAGACCTCAAAGTTTTGCTTTAACTGTTCAATTTTATTAACAACTTCAAATTGGTATGAGCGTTTCACGCTTTGCTGAGCTAACCACTGCGATCTTTCTAAAGCACCCCATTTGGGTAGAGAATTGCTAGATGTATTTGCTGGGATTGTGTTCATTACTACTCCTTAACCAGCTTTACATCATAGCATTAGAAATGATTATCTCAGAGGGAAAAATGTGGCGAGTGGCGAGTGGCGAGTGGCGAGTGGCGAGTGGCGAGTGGCGAGTGGCGAGTGGCGAGTGGCGAGTGGCGA
>CAKZOD010000125.1 GCA_937136055.1 uncultured Oceanospirillaceae bacterium
AGTGCAGCAATAGTGGTGCGCTGTGCTAATGGACCTAGTTATGGATATGACAAAGGTAGTATCAAGGAGCCGTTAGCCAGTCGGTTTTATCAGCATGTTTTTCAAATAGATAAAAATCAACATGCGATAGAGCGAATCAGGCAATTATTTGCAAATGCTTTGAGTTACCCTTGCCCACAAAGACAAGGGGATTTTGGCGTATCTGAGCATTTTGAACGAACCGATGATGATGCTTATTTAGTGTTTAATCACGGCACCACAAGGGTAGATAAACATTACCCCGAAGTTTACTGGCAAGAATTAATTAGCAAAGCGACAGATCAAGGTTGGAATATAAAACTGCCTTGGGGCAATGAGAAAGAGCGCTCCCGAGCTCAATTATTTGCCAAAAATAATGACAAGGTGCAAGTGCTTAGCAAAATGTCACTTTGTGAAATCTCACAGATCATTGCAAATGCGGCAGGTTGCATATCGGTAGATACGGGACTCTCCCATTTAAGTGCTGCGCTCAATAAACCGAATTTAACTTTGTTCGGGCCGACAGACCCAGGTTTAGTAGGTGGCTATGGGAATAACCAGAAAGTGTTACTGGCGAGCGACTATCAATTAGAGATGAAAGACTCTTCTTGTGCCGCAAGTGTAGAACCTGCTGTTTTTCAGCCGCTAAATCCGAGTATTGTTTGGGAGGAATTTAGTACGATTATTGATAAATAGATAAACTTTTAGCATTTAAGTCGATGCTGAGTTTCATTTGAAAATAGAATCAAAAAATTACAGTCTTATTTAAAGTTAGGTAAAGAAGTTGTTGAAAGTAAGTGAAAGAATGAGTCTGACAAATATCAATATAGTGGCAGTTGCTAGATACTTTGTCAGTTTTAGTATGTTTATGTTTCTTATGTTGTCAGTCTCTTTTAGTGGTAGTTATGCCATTAGTGGCACATTAATTATACTAAGCTATCTATTTTTCTTCAGTAAAGAAGTTCGCCAACAGATATCACTGAGTAAAACTGAAAAGTGGTTGATAATTGTGTTTCTTGGTTACCTGCTATCGGTGTTGTGCGAGATTTTATACTATTCGATTCCGGTAAGTGTTATGGACTCTGAAGGGAAAATACTGCTTTTTATCCCTCTCATATTATTGCTGAATGCCGTTAAAATTAATCCAAAGGTTATTGTTTTTGGCTTAGGTTTTGGTGCCTTAGGGGTTTTTACATTGGCGTTTTATGAGCACTTTATCCTTGGGGTGGTTAGAGTAGGCTCATTTATAAACGCAATTCAGTTAGGTAACATCGCATTAACCTTTGGTTTGTTATCACTATTAATGTCTGGCTATAAGCTAAAAAACTGCAAATATCCTAAAACCATCAGAATACTCCTTTTGTTATCAGGAATAGGAGGAGTAATAGCTGCACTATTAACATTAACGCGAGGAGGGTTGGTTTTTTTACCTGTGATATTAATCATTAGTAGTTTCTATTTTATTACAGAGGTTAAGCAATTTAAAAAGCAGTTGTTGATTGGCTTAGTTATAACATGTGGTACTCTTTTTTTGCTATCTGATGGAGTATTCACAAAGAGAATACAAACAAGCCTAAACAATATTGAAAGTTATTTCGTAGATGGGAAGGCTACAACTTCGACAGGAATACGTTTAGAGTTATGGAAAGCTGCAATTTTGATAGCAAAGGAAAACCAAGTACTTGGAGTTGGCAATATACAATATCTAAAAGATAAAGATACATTGATAAACCAAGGGGATTTGCAGTCCTCAATTCGTAAATACGATAGTTCTCACAATGCTTATTTTTATGCTTATGTTCGACGAGGTTTTGTTGGGTTATTTTTCTTGACTGCTTTATTGGTTTATCCAGTCTATATAGCACATAGAGAGTTACGCAAAACGAAAAATAATAAAGATCGAAGTCGTATCCCTGCTATTAGCTTATTAGTTTTTGGTCTATTCTTTATTTTTGCGAATCTTACACAAGCGTTATTCCATCATAACAGCGGCATGATCATGTATAACGGATTATTAATCTTGCTCATTTATTTAAATGTGCAAGCGAGTCAATCAAACGCCAAACCAACGGATGAGCCCATAAATTAGGGCTTATCTCGTCGGTAAAGTTTATGCCTGCCATCAGGTTGGGTTTTGAAACGTTTATGCATCCACATATATTGCTCAGGGTGTTTACGCACAGCGCGTTCAATAGCGTCGTTAACCACTTGGGCAAAAGCTAATTTATCATCACTATTGGAGCTGTCTACTTGTGAAAACTCTAATATATAACCACTGTTATCGGGTTTTCGATAATGGGCAAGCATTAGTAGCGGTGACTGGTTAAAACGGACAAAGCTCGATGTCGCTGTAACTGTAGAGGCCGTGTGATTAAAGAAGCTAGCAAACACGCAGCCTTTCGCTTTAAGGTCTTGATCTGGAGCAAACCAGATACACTGATTGTCTTTTAAGCTGCTGATGACTTTACGCATATTTTTACGTTCAATCGGTTGACCGTATTTGGCACGACCTTTCGTAATAGCAGCGTCTAAAACAGGGCTGTTATGACGACGATACAGCGTGTTAAGTGGTGCGTTTGTGTAAGAAAAGAGCAAGCCTCCAAGATCTAATGTACTAAAATGTGCGCCCAGTAAAACGACTCCGCGCCCCTGCTCAAGGGCTTCATCAAGAAAATGCTGATTGCGGATTTCAATTCTGCTATCAAACATGTCGCGTTTTGCATGATGTGCCCATGCCGTTTCGACTAGGCCAATACCATTAGCTATGAATACTTTTTTAACTAAAGCGCTTTGTTCTCTTGCAGATAATTCCGGGAAACATAGTCCGATATTAACTTGAGTGACTTTGCGTCTTTGCGCTGCAAAAAAATGAAGTAATACACCAATTATTGAACCAATGCGTACCCCCCATTTGAAAGGCAGCTTAGCGAGGTTTTTTGTTAGTAGCAGGATTAGCTGCGCAGACCTATCTTTTTTTCTATCATTCACAATTGTTAGCGGCTTTATAAGGAAAATTTAAGTTACAATATAGTTTATTATAAGCAGTTGATAGTACAGGTGCTATATCAAGTGCACCGTTAAACGTTATTAGATAAGTACTAAAATGCAGTTTACAGAGTACATTTTGTAATAATACACATAGGTTTTGATGAATTGAATTTAACACCCTGGCAAATTTATAAGCGATTACTTCAGTATATTGTTCCCTACCTTGGTTTCTTTGTTCTTAG
>CAKZOD010000126.1 GCA_937136055.1 uncultured Oceanospirillaceae bacterium
CTCTCAACTCTCAACTCTCAACTATTACCTTACAGCTAATCACCTTGATTCAAACCCAGCTCTTTCTGTTTTTTCTTGGTCAGTCCTAGGGAGACAATCCGATAAGATTCGCTGATGTAATACTGTAACGGCTCATCTTTCTCTGGGTCGTCATCATACTGCTGAATCCATTTCATACCCCGACTTGCAAGATAAGGCGCAGGTTGATAACCCTCGCACTCCTTCAAGAAATCAAAATTTTGTTCACTGGTTTTAAAGGTAAAAGCGGGTTGCTTATCTTTGCCCCAACCGCCGACAGCAAACACTTTATCAGCCACTTTCCAGACATGGGAGTTTCCCCATTGCACAACATGGCTTGTCGCTTTAAAAGACGCACAGAACTGATTAAATTCTTCGTATGTCATGCCACTCTCCAATTTTTACAAGACAAAAATAGCATAGAGATCATTGCGCTAGCAAAGACAAGATGATTAGGTGATGAAATTTACTCGTTTGTGTTGCGAATATTATGGAGAGGTTGGGAGGCGCTTTATACTCTTTTGAATTAACCCAGCATTATACTTACAAGCTCAGATTTTTATGCAGATTAGTCCTTAAATTTTCACCAATGGATGGCATATTCTTCTAAAGAGCTCCTCTAAAAAGTTCATCATGTGATGAATACAGCTATTAGTTAAGTTTCGTGTTACTCTGACTAGCTTATATTTTTCACCATCTCCTTCCTCTTATAAGCAGACAATCATGTCTGTCGATTTGTGATTTCGCTCCATTTAATTTGAGTTCGTTTCATGACACGGCGATAGGCCTTATTTGGCCTCTAATAAACGGTAATCTAAAATGAATATTGAAATAATCACGTCCAAAGACTCTAAGCAGAAAGAAACAGGTTTTGGTTCACTGCTAGCTTGTGACGATGTGTTCAAATCTTTAGAAAAAATGGGACATTCAGTATCACTAACCATCTGTAAGACACTTGAAGATTTAGAAAATGTAGTCAAAAGAAAGCCAAACTTAGTTATCCTTGCAGTCAAATATATGCCAGTTAAGGGTAAAGAGAACCTATGGCTTTCTCAATATTTTGATACTAATAATATCGAGTATTCTGGATCAAGCAGAGAAACACTCAAATATGATTCAGACAAAGTATTTGCAAAAGAGCGACTAAAGAGCCTTAGTATTAAAACGGCTAAGTATTTTACCGCCACGCCTGGTCAGTACAACTCAGAAAATGAAATACCTTTTGCATTCCCGTTATTTGTTAAGCCAGGAGATGCTGCTAATGGTAACGGAATTGATGATGCCTCATTCGTTGAAAACTTTTTTGAGCTTCAAAATAAAGTGCTGTCACTTTATGAAATATACAACGAGCCAGTACTTATAGAAGAGTATCTAGATGGTAAAGAATTTACAGTTGCTGTTACTAAAAATTATAGTGGTGAAGTAACGGCTTCTGCTATTGAAATTATCCCCCCTGTTTCACATGGCGGCTTAAGGATCCTTGGAGCTGATGTCAAAAAGGATGACTCAGAAACACTCAAAGAGATAGCGGCTACAGATATAGAGTCAGTAATAGAAATAGCCATTGCTTCATACTTAGGCCTAGGAATACGTGGGTTTGGTCGTATCGATATAAAAATGGATTCCTTAGGCTGCTGTTACTTCATGGAAGCAAATCTAGTACCCGGCATGAACCAGAGTACGAGCTATTTTCCGCAAGCGTGCGCAATAGCGAATAATATGTCTTACGATAACGTAATTAAATCTATGTTAAACGAATGCTTAGCTAGAGCAAAGATTGGGGTAAATCAGCTTTCGCTACTGTAATACGGTAAATTCATACTATTCTATTACTGTAGTTGCTTTCTATAAATGACTACCCTTGATAGAAACATCACGATTCCCTTAGGGGAACAGCCAATAAGTCCTGAGATACTCCCTGTGGATAACTAAGAGGTCCCGGACAAGATAGCGCTGCTGATCAATAAAATACTCGCCTGTCTTACCATAAAAGGCGAGTAAATACGGCTACTTCGCTATCCTGCCTACTTTACTTTTTGTTTTTTGTTCCAGCTTTAGCGGTTAGGGTTTTAGCTTTACTGGGCTTGTCCTTGGTTGTTTTAGCTGGCTCTGATTTAGATTTCAATGTATTACTAGTAGCAGTTTTAGCTTTCTTTTTCTTAGCGTTTTCTTTCTTCGCTTTTTTAACGACAAACTTCTTCGCTGCATTTTTCTTAGCTGCTTTTTCAGATTTCGCTTTGTTCAGTTCTATGTCCGCTTTCTTTAACTGCTTCTTAGCTTTTTTAACACGCTCTTGTGCAGATAGTGCATGTTCACGGGCTTTTTCTGCCTGTTCCGCTGCTTTTTTTGCATCTTGAAGTGCTTTTTCAACAAGCTTCTTACTTTTTTCTAACGCTTTTTCTAAACCTTGCATTGCTTTGTTATCTTTCATTTTTCTTCCTTTAAATATTGAAATAATATCGGTCAAAATCAACAGGGGAAGCCACATATTTCAAACATGCTCTTACCCATGCTGATAATTAACCGTCCTTAAAATTTCAGATAATTCATTTAATAAACTTGTAACCAATCAGCTCTGGCTTTTTTTGCTGCCATACAATTGCTCTTCAGTACCAATCACTAAAGGATCGGCAGGGTAGACCACATCATGGTTTTTATCGGGATAATCCAACTCACTTAAGAAATGGCGTATACAGTTGATACGACCGCGTTTCTTATCGTCTGAGCGCACTACTGTCCAAGGGGAATCTTTGGTGTCGGTATGGAACATCATGGCTTCTTTCGCTGCGCTGTACTCGTCCCATTTAGCCAGAGATGACATATCAATTGGGCTTAGTTTCCACTGCTTTAGAGGGTCATTTTGACGAGATTTAAAGCGTCTGAATTGTTCAACACGACTAGATGAGAACCAGTATTTAAATAATTTGATGCCATCATTTGCCAGCATCCGTTCAAGCTCTGGTGCCTGGCGCAAGAACTCTAGATACTCTTGATCTGTGCAAAAACCCATTACCTTTTCTACACCCGCTCTGTTGTACCAAGAGCGGTCAAACATAATAATTTCGCCTTTACTCGGAAGGTGCTCGATATAACGCTGAAAATACCACTGATTACGCTCTCTCGCATTTGGCTTTTCAAGAGCTACAACGTGAGCACCACGCGGGTTTAAATGCTCAGTGAAACGTTTGATCGTTCCTCCTTTACCTGCCGCATCTCGCCCTTCAAATAGAATAACAATACGCTGCTTAGTATCTTTGACCCACCCTTGCATTTTTAAGAGTTCAATTTGTAGCTCATGCTTTTCGCGCTCGTAATCCAGCACTGGCATTTTTTCTGGGTAAGGGTAGCTGCCGTCGGCATTCCATTTTATCTTGCCGTTTCGCGCATTTAGATCAAATTTAATATCTAATTTTTTAGGCGACGTATTATTATTTTTTGCGTTCATCATTTTCCTCAACACAATAATGTGCCTATGAATAAGACACATATATTTACATTTGATTACGTTTAGATTCCGGCCCAAACGACTGATACTTAAAACTAAGTTAATAACTTTAAGTAATCAGTAGGTAGATTATGACATTGTTATAGTGATAATATAAATTGTATTAATTTAACCTTTTGATAACTAAAAGTAATGATATGAATTTAACTCAATTAAGGCTTTTCAGAGACATCGCCAGAGAGCTCAGTTTTGTGAAAGTGGCGCAGCAAAACCACATCACCCAGCCCGCGGTTAGTGTGCATATCAAAAAATTGGAAGATGAGCTAGGTAAGAAATTATTTAGCCGCACGCCTCACAACACCCTACTCACAACGGATGGCGAAATTATCTTAGATGATGTGAAAGAGATTCTGCGCTTGTGTGAGGGGTTGAAGATAAGGTCAAGCTATAGCCAGGGCATTTTAGAGGGCAACATTCGCATTGCCGCTATTCACAGTGTGGGGATGTATGAAATTGGTGATTTTCTATCATCGTTTATGAAATCTTTTCCCAAAGTGCATATTCATTTAGAGTATCGCCGCGCCGATGAAATCTATCGATTACTGGCTAAAGAAGCCATTGATATCGGGGTAGTTGCCTATCCTGAGAAACGCACTAATATTATGTCGACGCTTTGTGCAGAAGACAAACTAGTATTGATTACCCACCCTGCACATGAACTCGCCCATAAAAAATCGATTCGCCTTGCACAAATTGATAACCAGCCTTTTATCGCCTTTGAATCGGGTATACCTACCCGTGAAGCAATTGATGCAGTGCTTGCAGAAAACAAGGTGAGTGTTTTGCATCGCATGTCTAACGATAATATTTTCACCCTCAAAAAGGCGGTTGAAGCAGGGATCGGCATCTCCATCGTGCCATCTAACGCCGTGGATGAAGAAGTGCAAAAAGGGAGTCTAGTAAGAATCCCCATTCGCGATGTGAACCTCACCCGACCCATTGCGCTTTTGCAGCGTAAAAAGCATAAGCCTAATAAACCTTTAGAGGTATTTATCCATCACTTACTCGATTTTAATGAGCAACGCTAACAAGACTTAAAAACACTAATCTCTATCGGGTATTTTACTGCGTTTGGCCTTTGCTTTAGCTGCCACTTTTTGCTGCTCTCTAAACTCGCGCTGCTTAAGGGCTACCGCTTGATTTACACGGCGCTCCACTTTTGAAGAAATTAAGAACTTTATGATGATTAAAAATGGCAGGAAGGGGGTGGCTAGTGCAAAGATTACAGGCAGTGGCATTCCATATGTTCGGTAATCTTTGGCGACAGTGGCAAATAAAAACCAAACCAGTACCACTACACTTAATATACCCGCGACAATAACTGCACCGTAGATGGTGGCCATCTGCTCTTTATCAGCCACTTCAGCATTAACACCACTTAACCCGGCCATGGCGAGCCCCATAAAAACAATGGCCCCAATTGCAAACAGCAGGCGCAAGATAAACTCTTTGGTAGTAATCAATCCAAAAGGGGATAGATACTCGCCAATAGAGTTTGCTCTGATCCGCGTTTCATCGACCAGCTCTTCAACAACATCTTCCACCACGCTATCTACCGATTCACTACTCATTGCTCTATATCTCATCCCTAAAAATTAAAACGGGCTATTCTCCCTAAGCAAGCCAAAGTTTGCCATTAGATTTAGTTCTAGATTGATGAAACATCACATATTTTTAAAAACAGCGTACTCAACATAAAGCTTACTTATAGATCAATAAAATATACTCCTAGCATTTTAGTCGACATCCAAATCACATCCGATTAGAGTAACCTTTTTTATTCTAACAACAGGTCTTTTTCAATGGATATTCAGCACATCGGCTCAACAGAGCGCGCCAGCAAAATCGTTAAACACAATCACACTGTATACCTTTGTGGACAAGTCGCTAGCGACCCTTCTGAAGGGATTGAAGGGCAAACTCAAAGTTGCCTTGATAAAATTGACGCGTTACTTGCTGAGGCGGGAAGCTCAAAAGATCAAATGCTTTCAGTCACCATTTATCTACGTGATATGAAAGATTTTGCAGCGATGAACGTAGTATGGAATGCATGGTTAGCTGATTGCAATAAACCGGCACGCGCCTGTGTTGAAGCGCGCATGGCTCGCCAAGAGTTATTAGTTGAGCTAACAGTGACAGCGGCTTACTAAATCAATCCGTGTTGTGCATTTTACTGTGCACAACACATCTCCATTCCCAGCTCTAGATAATCATAGTGATAGTCGCCGCCGTTAATCCAGCCATAATATAGTTAAAACAACGCTGGCGTGCAGCGGTTGATAACAGCTTTTGAATAGCCACCCCCAAGACAACCCACGACATGTTGCAACAAAGCCCAATTGTCATAAACGCGAGAATGATCGCCGCCGCTGATAGGTAAAAGAATTCCCCGGCTAACGTAAAACTACTCGCTGCAGTAATCGCCATCATCCACACTTTGGGGTTAATAAACTGAAATAAAACTGCCTCTAACCAACGCATCGGTCGCGCGCTTCCATCAGCACTCGTTGTTGTATCAGATTCTGTATCAGTCGCTGTTTGAACAGGCTTTGCAGTGGTTGGCGAGGTTGCTATTTTAAACGCGAGATACAGTAAATATCCGCTGCCTAGTATTTTGAGATAAGTTTGAGTCACCGGATATCGCATGAACAGCTCACCTAAACCTAGCATCATCAAAATCACCATCAATACAACGCCATTATTAATCCCAAACAGGAGCGGTAAGCTGCGTTTGACGCCGTTATTAGCCCCTGAATTTAATAGTAAAATATTGTTAGGTCCCGGGGTGCCTGTTGTCACTAACACAAAAGTGGCAATGGCGATTAGTAGCTGCCAGCTCATCATTTTTATCCTTCTTCAAATAAGTATTCTCTAGAGTCACCAGTGTATTTGTATTAACATAACCATTACAGATTCAGAAAATAAATATTTAACCAGTACAGTTTTAGCCATTACTAAAACTGTACTGGTTTTTTACAAGGAAACTGACACCTATGGCACTCTACAATGAAATCGCCGCTAAGCTGCAACAGCACATCGATACTGGGGTTTTCCCCTACGGCGAGCGCCTTCCTGGGGTGCGCCGTTTAAGCCAATCTTTAGATGTCAGTATCTCTACAGTAGTACAAGCTCAGCGTTTACTAGAAGACAGTGGGGTGCTCATTGCCAAGCCGCGCTCTGGCTTTTATGTGGCTCAGCGCCAAGCACAAATTACTAAGCTACCCACCAGCAAAGTGCCTAAAAACAATCCTTTGCCTGTGACTACCAAAGATCTAATGATGCACTTAGGGCAGCTCAGCCAGCAGCCCGAATACGTACAGATGGGTTTTGCCATTCCCCATGGAGATTTTTTACCTTTGCGTGCGATCCAACGCAGCTTGAGTAAAGCGGTGCGCCAATACAATCACCAGCTAGCAAACTATGCACCGCCCACCGGTGAGCCGGAGTTACAAAGGCAAATAAGCCTGCGCATGCAGCGCGCTGCCAGCAATGTTGAACCCGAAGAAATACTTGTTACTAGTGGCGCTCAAGAAGCTCTCACCATTGCTCTAAAAAGCATTGCCAATCCTGGAGATATTATTGCCATTGAATCCCCCACCTATTACGGGATGCTCCAAGTCATTGAATCTTTAGGCATGCAAGCGATCGAAATTGCCACTGATCCCGTTGAAGGCATCAGCTGTGCAGCGCTGACTATGGCACTCAACAAATGGCCGATTAAAGCCTGTTTACTGATTCCAAACAGCCATAACCCCCTCGGCTTTACCCTCAGCGATACCAAGAAAAAGCAGTTAGTCGCACTAGCTTACCGCCATGATTTTCTGCTCATTGAAGATGATATTTATGGTGAACTCAATCAAACGGAAGGGCGCGAGCGCAGTTTACACAGCTTTGATGAACAGCAACAAAAAGTGGTGTATTACTCATCATTCTCTAAAACAATCAGCGCCGGATTGCGCATTGGCTGGCTAGTATTGCCAGCACACTTACAAATAATTGGCCAACAGACGAAACAGATTCTCAACTTATCCAGTAACACCCTCGCCCAAGCGGCACTGTGTGATTACCTCGCCAATGGTGGCTACGACAAGCATTTGCGCCAAGTAAAGGTTACTTACACTCAGCAAATTCAGAAATTCACCCGCACTGTCATTCAACACTTTCCAGCAGGTACGCGGATCAGCCAACCCGCTGGAGGCTATGTTTTATGGATTGAGCTGGCACAAAACATCGACACTTTAGTGCTCAGCCAGCGACTATTTGCCTTTGATATCAGCATTGCACCGGGCAAACTTTTCTCACTCTCTGATCACTACAACCACTGCTTGCGCCTGAACTGCGCACAGCCTTGGAGTGTTCAACTTGAACACTCCATTGCCCTAATTGGTCGTGAGATAGCGCTACTTGCCAAGCAGGCTGATATTTAGCAAGCACTTTATCTTGCGAGCATCATTTCATATTCAACCATCAATCCCTCCATTCCCAAACGTTGCACATAGCGTAGCGTTCCCGTGGCAGGTTTAACCTCAACCTCTGCCAAGTAATCCTGCCAAAGCGCCGCTATCTGCGAAAACTGCTCGTTATCCACATCATTGGTGAAGGTCCAGTCTGTGCGCACAATATCATCAATACTAAAGCCTGCAGATTCAATCAGCTCTTTCATCTGCTGCAAAACCACCTGCGTTTGCCCTACCGGATCATTAGGATGCTGTGTGATAAATTCAGGGCTGCAATCAGTGTGCCCTGTAACAAAAAACACTTCACTAAAATCACTTACCTTAAGCCCCCAGCTAAACACTTGGCTAAAATCAGGTAATTGCGGATTATTAAAAGCTTGTTTAGTCGCCATTAGCCCTCTCCTTGTAAAGCAGGCCCATCGCTTATTGCTAACACAATTTTGCCAGTCACTGTTTTTGACTCACTCAAAGCGTGTGCTTGTTCGACTTGCTCAAGAGGGAACACCTTATCAATCACCACCTTAATCTGACCGCTGTCGATAAGCTTTGCGATGTGACCAAGATCTTGCGCATCCGGCGATACCCACCAGCGTTGATAATTCACATCAACATTAGTTAACGCAGACTCATCTATTTCATCGAGCAACGACACTAAATAACCACCTTTGCGAATCACTGTTAACGAGCGCGCTAAAATATCATCCCCGCCTACAGCCGCTAGTACTGCATCGAGCTCGCTGACACACGCCTCAAAGCGTTCAGAACGATAATCAATCAACTGATCAGCACCCAGTGACTTTACAAAATCGTGTTTTGCAGCAGAGGCCGTTGCAATCACATAAGCTCCAGCCGCCTTAGCGATTTGCACCGCAAAACTACCTACACCGCCCGCAGCATTGTGGATAAGTACTTTATCCCCAGCCTTTAACTGGCAACCTTTCATCAATGCTTGGTACGCTGTTGTCGCCGCTAATGGCACCGCGGCACTATCCAGCAGGCTTAAGCTTTTAGGCTTAGCCGCCACAAGCTGACTATTTACTGCAATATACTGGGCATAAGCTCCCTGCCCTGCAATTGGTGCATAGGCAAACACTGCCTCATTGAGTGCGAAGTCTGTCACATTCGCGCCTAACTCAGCGATTTCCCCAGCGACATCCCAACCTAAAATCAGTGGTAGTTGATGGTAGTCTGTGTCTTTTAAATAACCGTCACGAATCATCCAATCGACGGGATTTACACCTGCGCCCTGTACTTTTATCAACACTTGATCAGCATTAATAGCAGGTCGCTCAAGCTCGCCTAGTATCAACTTTTGGGCATTTCCGTACTCTTCGATATAAACAGCTTTCATCATTACCTCTCAATAAGTTACGTCGTTTATCCATAACGTTACTTTGCCAGCAGCTACTTATATCGTCTAATTGATCATTGATATCTTATACATTGATTATTATGATGAATAACTCTAATTCATTGAGAACTGCCCATGGCGAACACCGATTTAAACCTGCTAGTGATTTTTGACACTATCATGCAAGAGCAGTCCATTACGCTGGCAGCTGAGCGAATGTCGATGACTCAGCCGTCAGTCTCCAATGCAGTTTCTAGGATGCGCCATATCTGGGGGGATCCGTTATTTGTCAAACACGGCCGCGGCATTCGCCCTACTCCTTACGCTGAGAACTTATGGCTAGAAATTAACGAGCCACTGCATCGCATCCGCTCTGCCAACGCCCCCGAGCAATTCGACCCAAGCCAGCTCAAAACAACTTTCAGGATCGCCCTCACAGATTGGATGGCAGATATATTTTGGCTACCGCTGCGCAAAATGATTGAGCAGCAAGCACCCGGTGTAAACATTCACGCTGTACCTTATACGGTCAATGGCGAAGCCTTGTTACTCAATGCCGATGTCGATTTAGTACTGGATTATTTTGAGGGGAACTCTAATAAAGTACAGAGCCAACATTTATTCGATAATCACTTTGTCTGCGCGATGCGCGCCGATCACCCACTGGCCGATAGCCCCCTTGATATCCACAGTTTTGCCCGTGCAGAGCACCTCCTGTTTTCTCTATCTGGAGAAGCTTTTGCCGGTGTGGATAGGATATTGCAGCAGCAAAATATGAACCGCAGAATCGCCATGACAGTCAATCATTGCTATCACATTCCTAAGCTATTGGCCCACACAGATATGATCACCACGATTCCATTACCGATGGTGTTAGAAGGTGTTGAACAGCAGCGATTGATCATCAAAAAATTGCCTTTTGATTTGCCGCCCGCGCCGATTTCAATGACATGGCATCAAAGGCA
>CAKZOD010000127.1 GCA_937136055.1 uncultured Oceanospirillaceae bacterium
ATTATCTTGCTCATAATTACACCTGTTGAATAGGTTATAGATTATGAGCAGTTACACAATTATTTTTACATCCTCAACTTTTGATTTATCTGCTTGGATGGAGGAATAGTTTAAAGCTTATTTCTTTGATTTTTTATTGCCCTTGGCGCTGCTTTTATTACTTTTGCTAGCTCCGCCGCCATTATTGCTGTTACTACCATTCGATTTGCTGCTAGCGCTGCTGTTGCTAGCCTCGCCGTCATTATTGCTGCTGTTGCCATTCGATTTGCTACTAGCGTTACTGTTGCTAGATCCATTACCATTATTGCCGCTGTTGCCATTCGATTTGCTACTAGCGTTACTGTTGCTTGATCCATTACCATTATTGCCGCTGTTGCCATTCGATTTGCTACTAGCGTTACTGTTGCTTGATCCATTACCATTATTGCCGCTGTTGCCATTCGATTTGCTACTAGCGTTACTGTTGCTAGATCCATTACCATTATTGCCGCTGTTGCCATTCGATTTGCTACTAGCGTTACTGTTGCTTGATCCATTACCATTATTGCTGCTGTTACCATTCAATTTGCTACTAGTGTTACTGTTGCTAGATCCATTACCATTATTGCTGCTGTTACCATTCGATTTGCTACTAGCGCTACTGTTGCTAGATCCATTACCATTATTGCCGCTGTTGCCATTCGATTGGTTACTAGCGCTATTATTGCTAGATTCGCCGCTGTTACTATTCGATTTGGCACTAGAGTTTGCGGTACTAGTTTCACTGCTGTTATTGTTGCCGCTAGCATTGTTGATATTAGCGTTATTGCTGTTGACTGAGCTCTGATCTTCGCTGCTTTTAGATGGAAGTTCTATTTCAATTTGTGGGAGGTAAGCTTCTGCTAATGCTTTAACGTTATTTCCAAAATGCTGATCTAAATTATCGGTATTGATAGTGTTTGAGGCGCGTAATTTATTATCAGGTTTATCATCAACCCTTGTTTTTTCCCCTGCACTTAAATCAATCGTTGATGAATCATCGCTTTTGGCGACAATTACCTCACCTTCAAAAACTTGGACCGCAAAGTCGCGAGTGTTTACATTCGTTGCAAACGTCGTTCCTTTGACGAGTGCTGCCCCATAGCGACTATTGACTTTAAAGTGTTG
This sequence comes from uncultured Oceanospirillaceae bacterium, assembly GCA_937136055.1. Classification (GTDB taxonomy): domain Bacteria; phylum Pseudomonadota; class Gammaproteobacteria; order Pseudomonadales; family Balneatricaceae; genus Rs1. The sequence continues at coordinate 1,147 of CAKZOD010000127.1, forward strand.
TGCGCCCTTTTTTTCAACAGAAAAGAGTACTGTACCAAGACGATGAAAAAAGTGTGTCTGGCTTTGATTTGATTTTGCTCGAGGGAGGATCAGCTGGCTATTGGGTTGCACCACCAAGGATTCTTGACCCTTAACAAGAAAAGCCTGGCTTCTGTACTTCGTTTTAAGTATCTCTCCTGGTGAAAATGTGTCACCGATACTTACTAGTCTCGCAAAATATCCTGGGCGTACAATAGAGACCTTTCCGGTTAACTCAACAACTGTCCAGCTGCTAGTTTCTGCGCTGGCAGCAATGTTAAAAGAGCAAAAGTAAACACTCGTAATGATCAAAAGTAATCGTTTCATCCTGAAACTCCAAAAACGGTGCAAAATAGAAAAGTGTTTAAATTGAATGGGGATTATAGCGTAGTTCATTATAAAAATATGGTGGCGGTAAGATAGGGGGGGGAATTAGTGCTTAAAATTAGCGCTAAATCAAATTTTTAAGGAAAACAAACGGGAGTGATTGTTGATCGGACATGAAAAATATTCGTTCCTATTAAAATAGACAAATCATTATTGCCTTAGAATACTTGGGAGAAAAAAATAGTGATAATGACAAAGTGACAGGTTTTCGCTAGAGCTATTACTAAGATATGAAACTATTATCTTGAGCATCAACAAACGGTATGTGAGTGACAATAAAGTACCATTGAATAATGCGCTATCCACACAATTGATCAAAGTAATGAAGGGTCAAACTATATCTTGTTCGATATACCTTTAACTGCCACAATTGAAACATAAAATTATGTTTTAAGCAGTGTGAGGTTCTTTTGCGGTACTTGTGGCGAGCTTTTCTTTTAATGAGTTTTTTCTTAGCAACTGGTGTTGTCGCTGCGGCGGATCGCCAGGTGGTTTCCTTAGGCACTGGCGGTGTGACGGGTGTTTATTATCCAACAGGTGGAGGAATCTGCCGTATTATCAACCGCGCTAGAACAGAGCAAGGTATACGTTGTGCTGTGCAAGCGACAGAAGGCTCTATCTCTAATATACAGCGCGTGTTATCAGGCGCACTAACGCTGGGTATTGCCCAGTCGAATCAAATCTTTCACAGTGTGAATGAGCAAAGCAATGAAGGGCGCTCTCCTCGCACGACATTGCGAACCTTATTGGGATTGTACCCTGAGTACTTTACGGTGATTGTGCGTAAAGAATCTCCGATCAAGCGCTTTGATGATATTAAAGGCACCAAAATCAACATTGGTAAAGTTGGCTCAAGCTTGCATGAAACCATGACAGATTTAATGCAGAAAAAAGGCTGGATACATACTGATTTTGATAGCGTTCTCAATCTTGAATCTGAAGAGCAGGCGAGTGCTTTGTGTGAGGGGCGTATTGATGTGATGATTTATACGGTAGGACACCCAAGTGGCGCAGTGCGCGAGGCGACTCAAGAGTGCGAAAGCCGGATTATCGAGGTGGCAGATGCTCAAGTTGAACAGCTGTTATCGGAAAACTCTTATTATCGCCAAGCGAGAATCCCAGGGGCAATTTATCGTGGGAACATAAAGTCAGTGCAAACAATAGGGGTCAATGCAATGCTGATTGCTCATAGTCAGCTTCCAGAAGAAACAGCCTATGTGATGGTGAAAACGCTGATGGAAAACTTAGAGCAGTTTCGCCAGCTACACCCAGCTTTTGCCCGCTTAGATCCGGAGGCGATGGCCAAAGGACCGTTTGCAGCACCTTTACATGCAGGCGCTCTACGCTACTTTAAAGAAACGGGCTTAATTGAATAGAACTCGCTCATTAAGTTTTTATTACCGCGCTGATTCAATCCAAATCAATAGGAGCATCGATTCTAAAGTGTGCTCCGCTATCGCTTGGCAAACAACGGATATTCCCTTTCAGCAATTGGCTGACTAAGTTAAAAGTGATATGCATCCCTAGTCCGCTGCATCCTTGATTTCGCTTGCTTGTGACAAATGGGTTGAAAACTTGTTCGCGCCACATTTTGTCTAAACCTGTGCCGTTATCTTTGTAATCAATTTGCATCTGATTAGCATTAACGGTGAATTCAATATCGATTTGCGGTGCCTTTGTCTGGCTAAACCCATGAATGAGAGAGTTGATAATGAGGTTGTTAAAAATCTGATAATAACAACCGGGATAGCTATCAAGTACTAAGGATTTATCGCAGTGTATATTGATGGTTGGGTTTAGCTCTCTTAGCCGAGGTTTTAGAGATAATATAATTTCATCGAGGTAATCAGCGGCATAAAACGGACGTCGACGCTCGCTCGATTGATCAACAGATACCTGTTTAAAGGCTGTAATAAGCTGAGCGGCTCGCTCAAGGTTTTGGCGAATCATTTGGCTGCTTTCTAGGGTTAAACTGGCCATTTCTCCCTGCGCTTGTGCCGCTTGTTGTTCTAATAAAGAGGCCGCTGTAAAACTGATGCCAATGGGTGTGCTAATTTCGTGCGCGACTCCAGCCACGAGGTTGCCAAGGGCTGCCATTTTTTCTGATTGTACTAATTGCTCTTGGGTGTGTTGAATGTGCTCCAGGGCTTGTTGCAACTCCTGATTGGCTTTTTCAAGGGCTAGTGTTCGCTCTTCAACACGCTGTTCTAATTGCTGATTAAGCTCTTCTAGTGCATCTTCTGCCGCTTTGCGTTTGGCGATATCTGCAAGCATCGATTCGCGCATTGTATTCATTGATAGCACAACTTCGTTGAGCTCATCTGCAGGCTTACCTCTTCTTTTTAAGACCAGTGGCATATCGAGCTTGTCGAGTCTTAAACGGCGCGCATATAAAGCGAGGGTTCCCAAATGTTGTGTGACTAAATGGTAGAAAATGCTCAAGATGAAAATAGAGACGACAAAGGTTTTCAAACCCTGGGAAAGTAATATGAACCAAGCCTTATCCCACAATCTGCTGTAAATGTTATCTAAGCTGATAACCAGTTGTAAGTTGCCCAATTCGATTTGGCTGTCGTCAGCGATATGTAGCAGAGGGTACTGTTTTTTAATAACAGAAGCTTGCGGCAGTTCACCACTTGAGTAATGTTCATTAAATGGAGTTTTTAATGTGACATATTCAACATCAGGTAATTGTAATATGCCCTCTAATTGTAGTTGGATCTGGCGAGGACTTATTTCCCAAAGGCTATTGGCTAAACTGGGTAGTGTTGTCGATTCAATTTGCGCGATTTGATCATCAATAGCATTGCGCTCATAACGGTAATCAGAGTAAAGCTGTGCCAACGTGGAAACTAATGTGATAAGAGAGCTACACAAAATAATGGCTGCGAGTAACTTAATCGCTAATGGGTTGTGGTGTCGATAAGTTTTGAAGCGACCGTCAAAGGGCATTTTTATGTCCATTGCAAAGACTCTATTGATAGCAAAGTTGAAATGACTATACCAGAGATAATCGGTGTGATTCTAGGCGCTGTTTGAGTAAGGAATATAAAAAAAACGATAATTGGCACGCTGGGATGTTAATTTGGCGCGCGAAGAAGTCAGCCGTTTTTAAACTATGGCGTACTGTTGTTCCAGACTTAATAAGTTTATTTGATCAGCTTAGCTATTGCTTCAGGTTTACCCTCGTTTTAGTTAGGTTGATCATTTTTTTTCAAGCTCGTTTAGTCGCTTCTCATTTGCGCTGTACGGTGGGTACGATAAATTAGCCATAGGCTTTTTTATGTGAATTGAGTATCGATTTAAGCAGTGTCTCTTAAAAAACTAACTGCTGCAGTTAGATAAAAATAACAAGGGTTCTTATGTCATTCAATAAAGATACAATCAAAAAACAGCTAGCGACCGGCATTTTTTCATGCAGTGTTGCGATTGCTGCTTCGTTCTCAGCTTCAGTACAAGCTGCAGATCAGACATTTGTGACTATCGGTACAGGTGGTCAAACAGGTGTTTATTACGTAGTTGGTGGATCAATCTGTCGTTTAGTTAATAAAAAGACTAAAGACCACGGTATCAAATGTACGCATACTACTGGTGGATCCGTTAAGAATATCAATGGTATCCGTACTGGGGATCTAGATATGGGCGTTGCTCAATCAGATGTTCAATACGATGCATATAACGGCACAAACAAAACTTCATTCCCAGATGGGGCTTACACAGATTTGCGTGCAGTATTCTCTGTTCATGGCGAGCCTTTCACTGTTGTTGCGCGTAAAGATTCAGGTATAAACACCTTTGATGATTTAAAAGGTAAGCGTGTAAACGTTGGTGATCCTGGTTCAGGTCAGCTAGCAACTATGAAAGTTGTGATGGAGAAGAAAGGCTGGAAGATGGAAGACTTTAAACTTGCATCACAGCTAAAATCTTCTGAGCAAGCGCAAGCGTTGTGTGATAACAACGTTGACGCAATTATCTTTACAGCAGGTCACCCTAATGGATCGATCAAAGAAGCAAGTACATCATGTGATGTTAAGCTGATCAGTGTTAATGGTCCTGTGATTGATAAGTTGGTTGAAGATAATGCTTACTATGCTAAAGCGACTATCCCTGCAGGCATGTATAAAGGTACTGATGTTGATGTAACTACATTTGGTGTAGGTGCAACATTTGTGAGCTCAACAGCGACAAGTGAAGAAACAATGTACCAAATGGTTAAGTCTGTTTTTGATAACTTCAAGCGCTTTAAGAAGTTACACCCAGCATTTAACAACTTGAAAAAAGAAGATATGGTTGTTAACAACCTATCAGCTCCATTACATGATGGCGCAGCTAAGTACTACAAAGAAGCTGGTTTAATTAAATAGACCTTCGCTTTAACAGGCGGCTTTAATAGCCGCCTGCTTCGTTATTTCAAAGAAAATCTTTTACGCTTTAGTTGTCCTTTGCTTGGATGTTCAATTCAAGGTATTCAATAAGATAGCCAAAGACACAGTTAGATTATTAGTTAGTTTACAAAAATAATAAAATTTACGTTGCTTGAACAGATGTCGATACTACTGAAAGGCGCCTTCGGTTCACAGCGAGTTTTATAGCATGTAACTGAGGATTCTTCATGAGTGAATCAACTCAAAACAGACAGGCCAGCAGCGCTGAGCTAGAGGAGCTAGTAGCATCCTCTGATACCGGCGGGCGAAACCCGACAGGGCCGATTGGAAAACTCCTTGCCGGCGTCGCACTTGCTTGGGCTCTCTTTCAAATATGGATAGCATCTCCACTCCCTTATATTATTGGTATAGGGGTTTTCAATGACACGGAAGCCAGATCGATTCACTTGGCATTCGCAATCTTTTTAGCCTTTACCGCATTCCCTGCGGGTAAAAAGTCACCCCGTGACTATGTCCCCGCCATTGATTGGTTGCTGGCAATAGTTGCCGCAGCTTGTGCAGCTTACCTCTATGTATTCTACGAGTCGCTCTCGAATAGGCCGGGCAACCCAAACGCCGTAGATATTGGCGTGGCTTGTACTGGTATGGTATTGCTGCTTTTAGCCACCGTACGTGCTTTAGGGCCACCATTGGCAATTGTTGCGTTAATCTTTTTACTGTACTGCTTCGGCGGTCAAAGTATGCCGGGTATATTGGCGTGGAAAGGCGCTTCATTTGGTGCTGTAGCCGATAACCAGTGGATTTCTACTGATGGTGTTTTTGGTGTGCCATTAGGTGTATCAACAAAGTTTGTTTTCCTATTTGTTTTATTTGGTGCGCTTTTAGATAAGGCAGGCGCCGGTAACTACTTCATCAAAATTGCTTTCGCAAGCTTAGGTCATCTGCGTGGTGGCCCAGCTAAAGCGGCAGTTGTGGCTTCTGCGATGACAGGTTTAATCTCTGGTTCTTCAATCGCAAACGTTGTAACCACAGGTACCTTCACAATTCCAATGATGAAACGAGTTGGTTTCTCAGCTGAGAAAGCCGGTGCTGTTGAAGTTGCTTCTTCGGTGAATGGGCAAATCATGCCGCCAGTAATGGGTGCTGCCGCCTTCTTGATGGCGACATCTTTGGATATGGCGTATTTTGATGTTGTTACACACGCTTTCGTCCCTGCTTTGATTTCTTACATTGCACTTGTTTATATCGTTCATTTAGAAGCGATGAAGGCAAACCTAAAAGGTTTACCACGTCGCAGTGAACCAAGCCCTTTCTTGGTCTTCATCTTTAAATTCTTGGCGGGTTTCGCTGCTATTTCAGCAGTTGGCTTTGCTGTGTATTTTGGATTAGGTTGGCTAAAACCTGTTGCGGGTGAGTATGCAAGCTGGATCGTTGCGTTTATCTTAGGTGCGATATATATCTGGCTAGCTAAGAGCTGCTCAAAATACCCAGATTTGGAAATTGATGATCCGAATGCTCCTATCGTAGAGCTGCCAGAATTAGGCCCGACGGTTAAATCAGGTTTCCATTACATCTTGCCGGTTATCGTATTGGTCTGGTGCTTGATGGTTGAGCGTTTAAGTCCTGCGCTATCTGCATTTTGGGCGACGGCTTTGATGATTTTCATCTTGTTAACTCAGCGTCCTCTGTTTGCTTTCTTTAGAAACCGTAATGATGTTCAAGAGAAGCTAAAGCTTGGCTTTAACGAGTTGATCGATGGTCTAATCTCCGGCGCACGTAACATGATAGGTATTGGCATCGCGACAGCGGCGGCAGGTATCATCGTGGGGGCTGTTTCGCTAACAGGTGTTGGTTTAGTGCTTGCTGAATTGGTTGAGATCATGTCGATGGGCAACGTTATGCTGATGCTTATTTTGACTGCTATCTTGAGTTTGATACTCGGCATGGGGCTACCAACGACTGCTAACTACATTGTTGTATCTTCTCTACTTGCACCTGTTATTGTGCAACTAGGGCAGCAAAATGGTTTGATAGTACCGCTGATTGCCGTGCATTTATTTGTATTCTATTTCGGTATTATGGCCGATGTGACACCACCGGTGGGGCTTGCATCATTTGCAGCCGCCGCTGTATCTGGTGGTGATCCAATTAGAACAGGCTTTGTTGCCTTCTTTTACAGTTTAAGAACTGCAGCGTTACCGTTTTTATTCATCTTTAATACTGATCTATTGCTGATTGATGTAACTTGGATGGAAGGTATTTTTGTCTTCATTGTGGCTACAGTGGCAATTTTAGTCTTTGCCGCTTCTACACAGGGATACTTCTTTGCTAAGAACCGCTGGTACGAAACAGTATTGCTTTTACTCATTGCATTTACCTTGTTTAGACCGGGGTTCTGGATGGACATGGTTTCTCCGCGATACGAAGTCGTTGCACCATCGCAAATTGACACTAAGCTCAAAGACACTCCAGTAGGGGAAGAGATGCGCTTTACGGTGTTAGGTGAAGATGATGCCGGTAGCGAGCGTGAGTTTGTCATTATTCTGCCTGTTGGTGAAGGCTCTACAGGTACAGAGAAGCTTGAAAGCTCTGGCTTAGCGCTTATCAATGATGAAGGTAAATTTCTGGTTGATGATGTGGGCTATGAAAGTGCGGCGCAAACTGCTGGTTTAGACTTTGATCAGCAAATACTTAAAGTTTGGGTCCCTATTGAGCACTTACCAAAACAGCTAATGTTTATTCCAGCGCTATTAGTGTTAGGGCTTATCGTGGTACTGCAACGTAGAAGATACAGTGCAGAACAGGGTTCAGACAAGGAATTGAGCGCTACTGAACCGAGTAATGCTTAACTTATAAAAGTAGAGGCTAGGGGAGTGATCTTAGCCTCTTTTTTTTGCCTGCAGCATAGATGCTGTATTGAGGTGTAAAATGATGTTTAAAAAAGTATTAGTACCTGTCGATTTACAAGATGCCAATTACTGTTTGAATGCCCTTGAAATTGCTCTGCGCGAAGCGAGGGAAAGAGGCAGCGAATTACATTTAATTACTGTATTGCCAGGGTTTAACAGCAGCTTGGTATCCTCGTTTTTTAATGAGAAGGAGCATAAAGAGGCTTTGAAAAAGGTCGCTCAAGTTTTGCTGGATTTCGCTGCTGATCATGTTGATAGCGATATCAAACCTAAATTAAAAGTATTGGAAGGTTCTGCATCAGAAGAAATTAATAAGTATGTCAGAAATAAGGGGATAGAGCTTGTTGTTATGCGTGCTCACCAACGCAGCAAGATCAATGAGTTCCTATTAGGCTCGGTTTCTTCAAGGGTTGTAGAGCGTGCGTATTGTTCAGTGTTTGTCGTTAAGGATTAGCCTGTAGATAACATGCTAAGGCATTAATAATCGAACGACACTGTGCTCTGAATTTTCAATTAACTTAGCACCACACAGAGGGCTTAGTGATACTAGGTTCTCTTTTAATAGTATTTGCCATTGGCTTAAAGGCGAAGGCTTAGCTCCACACTCAAAACTGCAAATCACATTTCCCTCATCTTCTTCTATCTTCAGCTTTATCGTGCCTTTTTGCGCCATACTGATTGCGAGTTCCATTGCACAGTTCAATATTGAAAGCATGCTGCCCTTTATGTATTGTCTTTTAGCAAGCTGAGCAGATTGTATGTGGTAGTCAAAAATCCAGCCTTCATCAAGGGCGCGTTTTAAATAAAAATTGCTGTGAATGTTTAGCAGCTCCTCACAGCTTATCAGCACATTATCTGCTTGGCTGCCAGCGTTATCAAATAGTGCGCAAAGGCGCTCAAAGCTCTCTATATTAGCAGCCATTTTATTAATGACAGCAGTTGCCATAGGCTTGTGATCAAGCTCAAGTAGTGTTGATAGATCTTTTCTTAGAGGCGCTAGTTGGTTGAGAAGCTGATGACTTAAGCTACTTGCATTTTTCAGCCCGTCAGCTTCGGGGGCTGGAGCCTCTTGTTGGAGAGTTGCTTGTAGGTTTTTTGGCAGTGGTGTTGATTTAAGTTGCAGGTCTCTATATGAGCGTAGAGCCACTACTACACTAGTGAGTAAGCGCGATGCAGAGAGCTCTGCTTTACTTAAGTAGTCATTGATATCGTAATCAATTATTACGTCAGCTTCAGGGGCAAAGCCTGGGTGACCTGTGCGTAATATTATGCGCATGTCGGTATTTTGAATGTCATTGCGAATATGATTTACAAGATCCAGACCCGCTTGATCGGTTTCCATAACAACGTCGAGAATAGCGACGGCAATACTCGGTTGTGCAGCAATAATTTCTTGCGCTTGTGCGGCACTCGATGCATTGAGAAGTTGAATGGGTAGGTCTTCAAAAGTATAGCCACGAAATACCATGCGGGTAATGCTATGTATGCCCTCGTCATCATCGACAACGAGTACTTTCCAATGTTGGCGTTCATCCATATGATTCTACATAACCTATAGTTGTTATTGTGGTATGACTTGTCATATTACAGTGGCTCAGTGATGAGCGAAGCACCACATTATTATTGATTGTAGATAGAGTCAATCGCTAATTTCTACTGCTATCCATCGGTTGTAGAGCGCTTGATGATGCTGTTCACAAAGCATACTTAAATGGGGCTTATCACTTTCTAATAGCTTAGCATAATATCGATAGGCAATGATTAAATGATGCAAATAGCCGCTTTGATTTAGTAGGTTTAGCGCTTGTTCAAACAGCATACTTGCCTGCGATAGCGACTGTGATTTACTTGCATAAATTGCTTTTGCTAGTGCAAAAGGCGCTGCAAAATTCTCAGGGCATTGCTGAGCCCAGATTTCAAATCGTGCGAGTTCTGCCTCGATTTTCCGGTTTATTAATAAGCTGTTTTGGTGCAGCTCTAAACTTTGTATTTGCATCACTAAACAGATGAAATTAGCTTCAATCGCTATAAAGTGGCTGGGGGTTGCATTCTCGATATCTTTGGCAGAAAACTTTAATCGTTCCCACTGGGTTAGATCTTGAGTATAAAAAGCGTGAAAAAGACTATAGAAATCATCATTGGGTGACTCTGGCTGCACTGTTACGACCGAATTATCAATTAATTTGCGACACAGCTGAGTAAGCGTAGAAGAAAAAGCTTGGCTTTGTTCGTTCTCAATACTTTTATGCTGATTGAGCTTTGAGCACTCATTCAAAATGCTATTTATAGGAACACCGCTGCACAGGCGCATTTGTTGTAATAGTATTTGGTGTTCTACTGAAGGGGTGGTTGTTTGTTCTAATAAGGCGTTGAGCTTATTAATTTGATTATCAAAAGGAGTAAACCAATGGTAAACACGGGAATAAAGTACATATATGCAATCAAGGTAGATTGTATTATCGACATCGCTTAAGAATTTAAGCGCGTTTTGGGTATTTGAGTAAGCCGCTTCAGTATGCCCGCCAAACCAGCTACAGATCCATGAAAAGTGTGAGTAAGCAAAGGCGCGCAAATAATGATTTTTAGCATCGCTAACGAGTGGCAGTAAAGCGCAAGTAGCATTGGCGGCAATTAATGGTTTACGTGCTTTTAATGCAATGAGAATAAGTTTTTGTAGCGCTACCCCAAGTACTTGATGATCTACCTGCTGTTGTGTTGCTTGATTCTCTGGTGAAGGGGTTAAATTTTCAATTTGTAGCGCAATATTGATCAGTGTACTGTTTGCATCGTTATCAGATAAAGGCGGGAGCAGTTGCGAAATTTCAGCGAGCAATAGTGCAAGCGCCTCATCAAAACGGTAGTGAGCGATCATTAGCTCAGCATGATACACACAGAGCAATAACGATTGCTCTTGTGAGAGTGGCTGTTGTTTGAGTTCAGCAATTAGATGTTGGCAAAGTTGCCATTGCTGGTTTTGAATTTGGCATTGAAGCAGTGAGAATTTAAGCGCAATAAAATGCTCTACGGGGTTGTTTACTCGATCACTGAATCGCAGCATGATTGATAGTAAATCAGCTTTACAGCGAAGGCTTAATTGCTCTGGTTGCAGTTGTTTGAGCTTTTCACAGTGTATGTAGAGTATTTTACATTGATCATCATTTAGATAGCTTTCATGACATTCGCTAAAATGCCTCACTGCTTTATCGGTTAAGCCTTGATCGATCAGCATTAATGCAATTTGAAAGTGTTGATCTGCGCATAATTGTGGATTTTTATTATGCAGTAAATTGCCGATTTGATCCGGTTGCAATTGGCATAAACTTGCCTCAAGTTCGCTATTTTCATTGTGGATAATGAGTAGTTCTTGCTGCTGTGCAGGCCACAGGTAAATCGATAGTCGTGCAATAGAGCTATTTGTTAAACGCCCCAAATCTTGCATGGCGACAAGGTCTTGTTGGCAATGCTTAAAACAAGCTAACCAAGATAAAAGTAGGGTGCTAAATTCGCTGAGTTGGGCTAAGCGTTTACGAGTGTCTTTTTCCACATCCTTACTAAGGGTATACCAAGAAACGCTAACGTCTTTTGATTCTTGCTGTGAACGGTTTTGTTTATTTGATAGTAACTGCTGCCTATATGCGCTGGGGGTTGTATTCATCCAGCGCTTAAAAGCTTTTTGCAGCGCAGAAGAGTTGGCAAAGCCTAAACGATAAGATATTTGACCTAAATTGAAGGTGTTATTAGCGATTAATGCTAAGCAGCTTTCTCGGCGTACTTGGTCATATACATCTTGGAAATTACTCTGTGCACTGTGCAATTTGCGCTGTAATGTACGCAAACTCATATTCAGGCGTTTAGCGACTTCTTCTCGGCGAATAGGGGTTGGAGAGTGCTCGTTTAGCGTGATTAACTGTCTGATTTGTACTTTAGTTTGGCTAATTATAGTGTTTGATTGCGGCACTTGTAGCAGTAGGGTATCTGCATATTGACAATGCAATTGATACATATCGCTGTTGGCTTCTACGCAAGGGGTATTAAGATAACGCTGATCAAATATAATCTGATTGATAGATTGTTCAAATTGTATTTCAGTGGCCAGATGTTGCTCTAGATTGATGAATTTAGCGTGTGCAAGTGATAGCTCAATAGCTTTAACGGGTATTTGGCTACCGGTTAACCAGCGAGACCAGTTGCATAGGCAGCCGACAAAAAAGGCAGTGAGATAGTCATCGTGATGAGTGCTTTCTAAAACGATCAAAGCATCATGTTCGCGCGTTGAAAGCTTTAGATTAATGCCTTCAAAAGCTAAGGCACTGTAGTTGCTTAAAGTTTGGTAAGCTTCCAAGAAAGTGCTTGCAGTACACATTGCAAAACCAGTATTGCCTAACATGCGCGGCTGTGTTGCTTCTGCTGCACGAATGGCAAATGCGGGGTTATTACTCGCTTTACTCAAAGATTCAAGCAATAGTGCTAATGTCGACGTTGGATAACGCTGACCTGGAGTATCTAAGTTTTGCACATCTATATTAAGCTGCGCTAATAAATCTGTCAGTGGTAATCGGTAGTGTTTAGCCGTTAATATAATAGGGTGAAGCAATTTAGCATTAAATGTAGTGGCTGTGTGTTCAGATATTGGCATGCTAGGATAATCATCTGGTACCGAATTGGAATTCAAGTTTAACATGACAAAGTAAGCAAGGCGTATTTATGTACCAAAAAGATCCTCTCTCCCTATTTATACTTGCGAAGGCAGGCAACCGTGAAGAAAAATAAAATTGTCGTATGGTTGTTAAGTTTAGCCATTTTATGCACTTCAAGTGTTGTATTGAGTGATGATGACAACGTGATACGGGTCGGTATGCCTGTGCCTGGACAGCAACCTTTTTTTTGGAAGAATAAAGCTGGTGAGATAACCGGTATCTACCCGGATACGCTAAGGGCTGTCGCTACTGAGCTTGATTTGGATCTCGAATTTATTCCTTTGTCACAAGCGCGCTTAGTGCGTCATTTCATGATAGGGGAGCTCGATTTGGAAATAGGCGTTTCTCCTCAAATTAAAGATCCTGCCGCTATGGCGATAGTGTCTAAATTTAGCCGTCCTTTCGGTATTGCAAATGAAGTGATTATCTATGACCCAGAGCTCTCTTTTCCGGCTTTTATTCTTAAAGACTTGAAAGGTCAGAAAGTAGCGACTGTTAGGGGAAGTGTCGCACCCAGTTATTTGGTGAGAGAAGATTTTTCAAGTTCCCGGCAAATTGCCCTGCGCGTTAGTCGAGGCTGGAATCAAGTGGGTTTAATGCGCGAAGCATTGGCAATGCACTACAAGTCCGCGCTAGATTTAGATTATAAAGTTTCCCTCCCTTATCAGAGCAATCCGATTAGCTTTAGGCTTCATTATCAGCGCCGTGATCTATTGATTACTATTGATGAGAGCCTAGAGCGATTAGAGCGAGAGGGCATACTAGAAGAAATTGTTTGTAAGTATTTGTGCGGTAATTAAAACAGCATTTCTAATAAAGCTAAAATAGTAGCTTATTAATGCTCATTCTGTGTTATTGGAACACATCTGGTATATAGGCTAGGTTCAGCACAGGTTAATGGTCTCGAGGTATTATTTTGTTTATAAAATATATGATTTCGCATCTTTATTTGATTTAAATTTAAGCTACTTCAGTAGAGAATAATCTAGGATTATTTATTGATGAGTTTAGTTTTTGTTTGTGATGCGATTCAACCCTTAGTATCTGCGAATAACAAACTGGAATTCAACAATGACAGAGAATCGTTTAACACCTTATAACAGTACCTATGGTAAATCAGAACTAGTCATCCCTGAGCTTCAGCTTTTGTTAGGCGATAAGTTAGTGCTATCACAAGCAGTTAGAGATCAACACGGTGGTGGTGAAGTTACCTACCATACCAATATGGCTCCTGATGCCGTAGCGTTTGCTAATTCAACTGATCAAGTATCAGAAATTGTTAAAATTTGCGCTAAACATGCAGTGCCAATCGTGCCTTTCGGAGCAGGTAGCTCTTTAGAGGGACAAGTGTCAGCAGTAGCAGGTGGAATTTGCATCGATCTTTCTGAAATGAATCATGTTATTCAGCTTAATACCGACGATTTAGATGTAACAGTGGGCGCGGGTTTAACCCGACAAGAGCTGAATGTATATTTACGTGAAAGTGGTCTGTTCTTCCCTATTGATCCTGGTGCAGAAGCTACTTTAGCAGGGATGGCAGCCACTCGTGCCTCAGGTACAAACGCGGTACGTTACGGAACGATGCGTGATAATGTGATTAATATGACTGTTGTAATGCCAGATGGTGAAGTTATTAAAACGGGTGGTCGCGCTAAAAAGTCATCTGCTGGATACGACCTAGCTAGATTGATGATTGGCAGTGAGGGGACTTTAGGAATTATCACTGAACTCACGGTTAAACTTTATGGAATTCCTGAGAAAATTCTCTCGGCGGTATGTAGCTTTGAGAGTATTCAAAAAGCGTGTGAAGCAGTGATACTTACCATTCAATCTGGTGTGCCTGTCGCACGTATTGAATTGCTCGATGAAGTACAAGTAAGCGCTTGTAATAATTATTCAAAACTAGATTTAAAAGTAGAGCCGACACTCTTTTTAGAGTTTCACGGCAGCGAGAATCATTGCGTAGAGCAAGTCGAGTTTTTCAAAGATATTGCCGCTGAGTTTGGCAGTGATAACTTTAAAGCAGCCGCTAAAACAGAAGATCGTAATTTACTTTGGAAAGCGAGACATGATGCATATTGGGCAGGCTGTGATTTAGCACCGGGCATGGCACATTTATCTACGGATGTCTGTGTACCTATTTCTAACTTTGCAGATTGCGTAAGTGAAACTAAGCAAGATATTATCGATAGCGGCTTAATCGGCCCTATTGTCGGTCATGCTGGTGATGGTAACTTCCATGTGTTAGTGAGCTTTGATGAAAGCTCTGATGAAGATAATGAAAAGGTTAAGCGCTTCCTTGATCGCTTGGCCGCACGTGCCCTCAAGTATGAAGGCACATGCACGGGGGAGCACGGAATAGGGCTTGGTAAAGCTAAATACATGTTCGCAGAGCATGGCGCAGGTGTTAACTATATGTTCGCGCTTAAAAAAGCGCTTGATCCGCAGAATATAATGAACCCTGGTAAAATCTTTTACGGGTAAAAATCGATCAAGTTTTAAAGCAATCCACTAGCCTTTGTATCTTTAATGTCAATTGGCTGGTGGCATTACTATTATCAGTTGCTTGCTCAGATCCGTTTGAAATGACTTGGATATTATTGTGAATGTTGTCTATGTTATTTTTAATATGACAAATTGAGTTGCTTTGCTCTTTTGTCGCACTGGCTATTTTTTGAGTAATTTGAGTGATATCTGTTGCCATGTGGCTAAGGGAGGCGAGCAGCTCGCTGATTCTGGCAGCTTCAGTAACGCTTTCTTTGGTTTTAGTGGTGCTTTTTTGCATTGCTTTCACCGTGTCAGCCGCCTCACTTTGCAAGGATTCTATCATCTTGCTGATTTTAGTCGTCGCATCTTGAGTGCTGTGAGATAAACTTCTCACCTCATCGGCGACCACCGAAAAACCACGGCCCATTTCTCCTGCGCGCGCAGCTTCAATTGATGCATTCAGAGCTAATAAATTGGTCTGATCTGCAATGTCGACAATCAAGCTTAGCACTCCACTGATATTGTCAATGCCTTCAGCTAGGTTGTTCACCGTACCTGATAAGCTCTCAATATCCTCATCTAAGGAATTAATATTATTCAGTGTTTGCTCAACAGTATTGATTCCATTGACGGCCTTGTCATCTGACAGCCGTGCTTGGTTCAATCCATCATCGGCGAGGCGGGCCACATCATTCATGGCCGGAACGATACCTTCGATCGAAGTGAATAACTGCTGTGTGTCACTTTTTTGTTTGAGGATAGCAGCATCTGTTTGCATGGCTGTATCACTGGACTGCACGGCCGAACTGGAAATTTTTTGTACGCTTTTACGAAGCTCGATAATGATATTTTGAATGTTACTTGCAAAGCTGTTGAAGTTTTTGCTTAGCAGGTATAACTCATCTTTACCGTTTTCGGCCAAGCGCTTACTCAGATCTCCATCTCCTTCTGCTATGTTGTACATAGCATCAATAGTGTTTTGTAACGGTTTGACAATACTTCTACTGACAAGAAACGCGAGTAATATACTGAGCAGAACAGCAAAAATGGCTAATCCACTGACTAAGCTAATTGAATGCGCATTGATTTGTTTGTTGTGTAAAAAGCTTTCTGTACTCTGGGTGTTCTGCGTTTCAATGAATTGATCAATAGCACTTAACAGCTTGACTAAAGCAGGGCGAGTTTTAGTGGAAAATTGCTCGAAACCACTTTCCGGATCCCATTCAACATAATCCACCGTTACCATGAATTCTGCCTTATAAGCAGCTCTTAATGCGAGAATCTGTTCTATTTTAGTGTCGGCGGCTGTTTGATCTTGATTTGCTAACAAGCTAAGTTTTTCATCGAGTTGCGCATTCATCACATCCATCGCTTTATAAAGCTCTACCCGCTCTTCTCTTCCTTGCGTATTAAAAATAAGCAATAAGGTGATTGATGTACTTTGTGCAAGGCTCTGTATCTGTGCAGTTAGATTGCGCTCCTTGATGCTTTCTGAGACGAGTTTCTCGGTAAAGTTGGATGTGCGTTGCAGGTTGTAAATAGCTAATATTGAGACAAGTGCTAATAAAATTAAAATACAGGTAAAGCTCATTGTTAGGCGTGTTCTGATCTTATAGTGAGATAAAGAAAACATATTATCCTGCGCTCCTTGTTTTTTTTAGGGAAATTCGCAGGGAAAAGAGCAGCCAAGTGAGCAGCAATGGCGAAGCTGCATTAAGACTATTTCCCAGTGTAGGCACAAATATAAGAGGCTAAAAATGGGTTGTTAAGCGATCTTTCTTAACCATCGCAACGCAATTCATATATTTTTTACCTGATTAAATTATGGGTTAAAATTTAATTTATTCTTTCAGCCTAAGTCCTATTATCAAAGTCTATTTCGAAAAGGCAGAGTTTGATGTCGAGTAGTTTGTGGTTTCTTTCTTTCAATGAGGTGTCAGAGGCAGGAATTCGGTATACTGGCGCCTCTCAAATTAAAGGTACAAAGATGAAGTGGGATATATCGAAAGAGTTTGATTTTTGTTACGGGCACAGAGTTTGGTCGCAGCAGCTCGATGTTGAGTTTGCCCTTGATGATTGTCTCGCGTGTCGACATTTACATGGGCATCAGGGGAAAGTGATTATTCACTTAGTTTCTGAAGTGCTTAAAAGTGGCATGGTGACAGACTTTAAACACCTGAATTGGTTTAAGGTGTTTTTAGATGAAACTTTGGATCATAAATTCATTCTTGATATGAATGATCCATTGTTCGATACTCTTTTGCCGCATTATCAAGGTAAGCAAGGTTTAATCAAAGCAGCGCAAGGTTTTTATACACCTGACTTATCTCTTATACAGACAGAACCTCGCCATGTGCAGGAAATGTATGAAGGGTTTGTGCTGGTGGATTTTGTACCAACGAGTGAGAACCTCTCTGCTTGGCTACTTGAAATAGCGCAAGCAAAAATGATCAAATTAGGCGTGAGTGTTTCCCACGTAGAGTTCTTAGAAACACCTAAGAGTAAAAGCACTGTTTATGCTTGATATTAGTGAAATTTTTGGCCCAACAATTCAAGGTGAAGGAAGAAGAGTTGGTCGGCCATCGGTGTTTATTCGTTTTGCGCGATGTAATTTTAGCTGCGCAGGTTTTGCCGTAGAGTACGTTACCCCGAGCGGGGAAACGAAACAAGGCTGTGACACCTATTATGCGGTTGATCCGTGCTTTAAAAAACAGTGGCAAAGATCTACAACTGAGCAAATTATCGATCGAGTAGAACAGTTAGCAGCAGACGTTAATTATCCTATCGATATTGTTATTACTGGTGGAGAGCCTTTACTCTTTTGGAAGCGTAAAGCCTTTCAAGCTCTATTAAAGCACTTTGTTGATCTGCAGCACGTGGTCACGATAGAGACAAATGCTTCCCTCGATATCGTTTTTGATCAACCTTTTCAGCAAAACCTCGTTTTCTCGATGAGTGTTAAATTACTTAATTCTGGCGAGCAAGCGCGCAAAAGAATTAACCTTAATGCACTGAAGACTATTCTTACGAGTAGCCAGCAAAGTTATTTTAAGTTTGTGGTAGATAAGCAAAATGCAGAACAATGCATTGAAGAAATCCAACGTATAACCTCGGTGCTGCCCATTACTGATGTCTACTTAATGGCCCAGGGAGATACGGTGTCTAGTTTGAATAAAAACGATCAAGCGATAATTGATTTATGCATTGAGCATAATTACATTTATGCGGATCGCACTCATATACGAATTTGGGATGACCAAAGAGGTGTGTGAGCCCAATAACGGGTAATTTTTATCGCCCATACTTTGATTATATGAGTAAGGTGAGTACTCCAAAGGGTGTACTTCGAAGCGAAGCTTTATAGAGGTGCCCTTAATACTGAGCTTTAGATATTTGCTCCTTCAACCAAGCCGTCGCTTCTGTTTTTTTCTTAAAGCATCTGTATTTGATATCGTGAATCGCGTACATACGTCTGAGTTGTTGTTCGGCAATAGAGTTTGGTTTTCCATCAACAAAGAAAATAGCGACGGCACAAATACCAGTATCTTTTCTGAGTTTAATAGTGGAGTACATTTCTTCTTCACCTTGTGGGGTGAACAAACAGTCTTGATGCAACTTATTAAGCTGCCCCCAAGGTTGCTTTATATTTCCAAGCTCGTTTTGTAGCGCATTTTTGTAATAATCTACTTGCTCAATATTGAAAGGTCCACGTGCCTCTACGGTCAATATATTGCCATTGAGTTGAAGCTTGTGCTCTCCGTGCGTATGAAACATCTCTATCCCTAAGCTATTGATTTTATTGTTTTATGTTTAGTTTGATGTGTTTTGTTGACCAAGTGTAAAATTATATATTATTACGTTTTTATTCTCAGTGGTAGTGTTAGCTGTAAAGCTAGCGTCTTTTCTGATCTAGCTTGCGTCTTTAAGCGAGTCGATCGAGAATTTGTTTAATACAAGATTGTTTATCCACAACCCATAAACCGTAGCTAATGGGTAACACTTCAATCTCGGCTCTCTGTAGCAATTTGTATGTATCTATTTCAAAAAAATCATGCCAAGGGCCAGGGTAGCCGATTAGATCAATCGCTAAATATCTATCATTCTTGCGGCACAGTAAGTCTACTTCTGTACCGGCGGCTTGAAAGCCTGGCCAAACTTCAATTCCCAGTGGTTGCAATGAATCGCTAAGAGCAACTTGAAAATCATCGATCTGTGAGGCAAGGGTGTGCTGTGCTTTAAATGCATCAATAGAATCAATGTACATTCGTAATAAATTACTAGCCGCAAGTTGTTGCTCATCAATTGATAGCATAATCCATTGTTGCTGTTTTGCACGGGTAATACAGACATTAAATACATCGGGTTTGTTTAAATAGCTGGCAGCGCGCTTAGATTGATTATCGATAGCGAAAGAAATCAACATGATGTCGCGCTCTTCTCCTTGAAAACCGTAAGGAGTTGCTGCAAACAATTTATGCTTAGCTATTTCCTGTGGGCTAAAGTTTTCAACTATAAGCTGCTCAATATGTTGAGCTTGATGGCGAAATGGTGAAACAACACCTATTGTGATCGCTAGAGTTTGATGCTCATGTTGCGCTATGATGCTGCTGATTTTCTCAATGATAGCCTGTGCTTCTTGCTCGTTAACACCCTTGTTATTGCGCTGGCCATTGATCCGTGACAGGTGAAGAAAGCCGCTACTAGTACAAGGGCGATGTTGCATAATTTTGAGCTGGTTTCGATAAAACTGCTGGTTACTAAAATGAATTAATTCAGGGCGAGAGCGGTAGTGCTCATCTAACAGTACGACCTGATCGCTACATTTTAAGCGCGTTAAGCTTAAATCTAGAATGGAATTGTCGCGATAGCTTGTGACGCCATTCATCTCAGGGTTAACTTGATGCTTTTGAGCCAGTTGCTGCTGCTTTTCCCGTGCTAGAAAAGAGTAGTGTTTTAGTTGCTTTGTATCTCCAACAACTAGTGCTCGCTTTGCTCGATAAAAAGCAGGTAGGCAGCTGCTGATGTTAGCTTGGGTTGCCTCATCAATAATGACTAAGTCAAACATTTCATGCACAAGTGGCAGTACACGATATAAACTATTGAGGCTAACAAGCCAGACAGGGAATGCATTAAGTAATGCGCTGTATTCAATATCATTAAAATAATCAAATTGCCGCTTCGATGAACGACTGCGAATTGCTTTGTTGAAAGCTTGTAGTGAACTTCTCTGTGTCGCTAGTAAGTGAGCTAAGTTTTCACTTTTAACGGCATTTAAATAGCGCGCAGCCATTAATTCCCGAGCGCGCTGTTGCTGATTTATTTCAGTTAGAATTTGCCATTGCTTAATTAATTTTTTGATGCAACCACTGCTGATAGCGAGGTAGAGATTTAAAAGTAACTTTGATTGGTTTCTTTGCAGTTTATGCAAACGCTGGCCACGTTTTATCGCTTTTTGGCAGAAGCGGACAAAACGTAGTTCTTGTTTGCTAAGGGTGCTGTTCATTTGCTGCAAGCTTACTTGAGCATCTTTTGCTTTGATGTCGCTATCGGGTAAAGCATACCCTGCGAGTAAATCTTCTAAATAACTTTTTAAGTTCTTTAAAAACTGTTTCTTGCCAGCACGAATTGAAATGTCAGCGATCGCGAAATTGCTATCGAGTTTTTCTGCAATAACATCCAATGCCGCTTCGTTATTGGCGACAATGAGTACTGATTCACCACGGGCCATGTGCTCTGCTGCTAAAGCGGCAATCGTATAACTTTTTCCTGTGCCGGGCGGTCCTGATACGCAGCTCAATGTCTGGTTAGCAGCGTTAGTAAGCACTTCCTTTTGTGCTTTTGAGAGCAGCCCCGGTAAATAATCGTAAAGTGGGGGGAGTATATCTATTGCAGGTTTAGCATTCGTATCCTCATTAAATAATGCTGCTAATGGAGCAGAAAGTTGATCGATAGCCGTTAGCTGATCAATTTCATGTAGTACCCCTCGGCTACTAGCAGATCGTTCGATCAAAACGAGCATTGAAATAGGCAATAAGCTTGGCTTATCACGTTTAAGTGCAGCTTTTATTTCACTACTACCCATTAATGTTGGGAATTTAAGAAGATCCAATGCGTGAATGGGAGTTGCACTTTTTTGTAGATAGCTGATCCATTGAGAAGGCGTATGAATAGAAGGGTGCGTATTAGGAAGCGATTGAGAGGTTCCTTCAGGGAATAAAAGCTGCAAAAGAGCGTCATTCACTTCATGCTGCTCATGGGTGAATGAGAAGTAGTGATGTTGCTGGTCACAGCTAATGCTAGCTTCATTAAAAACTAATGGGCTGATAACCTGGGTTGCTCTACCTTGCAGTTCAAATTTACCGACAAGGAGAAAGCTAGTATATAGCAATGTTTTCTCACGCTTATACATTTCAAGCTGTTGGAGAATGTGTTCGGCAAATTTGCTTTCAATAGGGAATCGTTGAAATTCACCGCTGCCTATATCATCTTGGTCTTTGAGGAAATATTGATCGGTAGCTGGCCGTTTAGTCAGATTCCATAAGTTTAAGTCAGCGCTGTCTTCTTTATAGCAGTCCCTGTAGTAAGCAATTTTGTGAGAGTTTTGCATCATCTTCCTTTTGATTCGAGGCAGCCAAGCGCATTGTCACAATGAGCCAAATGACATAGCTTAGCGTTGAAATTAGACAGTTGCTAATATAATCGCTATTAAAGAAAATCATTAGATAAGCTTTTGATGTAAAACTAGTATTAGAAGGGCGCAGGTGTAAAAATAATCATTTGATATTGGCTGGACACATCTTTACCTGCATAGTACCCAGCGCATAAATGTTGAATAGCTCAAACACTTAGTCAATTTCAGCAGCTTCAATAACCGCTTCTTCGCTCTTAGCTTGCATTAGCCAGTGCCGATATGCCGGTAGCTCAAGCATTGTTTGCATATACTTATTAACATTATTCGGGACATCAATTGCATAGCAATTAAATCTTGCCACTATTGGCATATAAAAAGCGTCAGCGATTGAGAACTCGCCAAATAAAAAGTCGCCTGTATTGCTAGATTGCTCTAAACATTGGTTGAAAATTTCGATGACGCGTTTTATCTCTAACAAAGCTTGATTGGTCAGAGCAATGGCTGAAGGTTCACGCCTGCAATTCATTGGCATTTCTGAGCGAATAGCGTTAAAACCTGAGTGCATCTCAGCACATATAGAGCGAGCAAGTGAACGCTCAGATACAGCGATTGGCCAACCATTACCTTGTAGGTATTGCTCACTAATATATTCACAAATAGCGAGAGAGTCCCAGACTTTAAGCCCATCATCTATTAATACAGGTACTTTTAAACTTGGGCTGTAACGCTGCATGTCACTGCGCATTTGCGCTGAAAAAAGCCAGATGTATTGCTCATCAAAAGCAATATCAAAATGTTGTAAAAGCATCCAGGGGCGCAGTGACCAAGATGAATAATTTTTGTTTCCTATGACTAATTGCATATCTATATCCTTAAAATTAGCGGTTTCAATTTAATTTGAAAATAGCTTAAAACGTAACATGTCAATTAACCAACCAAATGTATTTATAGCTAACATCAATATTTTTGATGGTAAAGGACTACCGCCTTTTCGCTCAGGGTATTATTCTTAAGCCACACTCTTTCATCAAATCAACTGAATTCAAAGTATTTGTTAAAACATGGACATAGAACTATTACGAACCTTTGTAGCAGTTGTCGACAATGGCAGCTTCACACGGGCGGCGGCGCAAATCTATCGCAGTCAATCTGCGATAAGCATGCAAATAAAACGTTTGGAAGAGCAGTTGGAGCGAAAGCTATTTACCCGTAATGCGAGAACGCTCAAACTCACGCTGGATGGCAGAGCTTTGGTGCCTTATGCTAGAAAGTTGCTTAAGCTGCACGATGAGGCAATGGATAATATAATAAATCGTAGCCAAGCAAAAAATATAAGGATAGGTTGCCCCGATGATTTCTCGCATACTCTCTTGCCTGATTTAATACAGGTAATGCGTAATAAAATCAGCGGGGTACATATCACATCGGTGTGTGCTAACTCTCATATTCTAAGGCAGCAACTCGATAATGATGAGTTGGATATGACAATCATTACGCGTCCGGAAAATAGTAATGAAGGGGTGCTATTGCGCCAAGAAAAGGGAGTATGGCTTTGTAAAGATGAAGCGCTTTTACAGCAGCGACCACTGCCCCTTGCCTTGTTAGAACCCGGCTGTAAGTTTCATAGCTCAGTGATTGATGGTTTGGAGAAGGCAGATATTAGTTATGATTTAATGTGTGATACAAGTAATTGTGGATTACTTATTGAGCTAGTAAAGCGAGGTTGTGCGGTGAGTGTTATGGCCGCGCATGCAGCGCCAAAATATCTGACGCAGTTAAGTTATGCTGCTGGGTTACCTACCTTGCCTGTTGCGCAAATTGTTATCTGTTTAAAGGGTGGCAACCCAATGATAGAAGGCATTAGCGCAGAAGAGATAGCAAACCAAATGCAATTGCTCTCAATTAACCGTGATGAACGATATGATTTTTAATATCAGTGATAAAAAAGATAGTTTTATAAATCGCTAAAAACTCAGGCTTCTTGCGTATAATACCCGCAAGCACTTCTCTTTAAATACCACCCTAGAAAATAATTGAAAGATCAATGCCTTCTCTAATTTGTGATGAATGAATCATCAAGGATATAAATGTCTGTCGATAAGCGATCGGTTTCTGCCGCTGTACCAACAAATGCCGCAAGTTCAGCTTCAACAGCTAACTGGATAGCGCTTTTTAGTTTATGTTTAGCGGCATTTATAACACCTATGGCAATGTCAGCGGTGAATTTAGCTCTGCCTCAAATAGCATTAGACTTAAACGCTGATGCGGTACGCTTGAGCTGGCTGGCAAGTCTGCCTTTATGGGGCAGTGTTATTTTTATGCTGCCTATTGCACGGGCAGCAGATATCTGGGGGCGAAAGCGGTTACACCTTTGCGGCTTAACGCTTTTTACAGTGACTTCTTTAATTGTTTTTTTTGTAGAGCATGTCAATCAGCTTTTAGTCATCAGGGTTTTCCAAGGTATCGCTAGCTCATTTATTTTTGCGACATCATTGGCAATGGTCACTACATTAGCGGGACAAAAGCATCGTGGTTTATTTTTGGGAATAGTATCGACCTGTGTGTATCTAGGGCTGACGCTAGGCCCCGTAATAGGCGGCTGGTTAACTCACTTCTACGGCTGGCGCAGTGTTTTTTGGCTACCTGTTATCGTTATCTTATTTGCGATATGCATGATTTATTATTTTGTAGAAGAGTCGAGTAAAAGTGTTTTTGCTGATGCATTAAGCTTGCGAAAGCGCTTAGATATTAAAGGGAGCATGTTGTTTGCAAGTGCTACAAGCTGCTTATTTTTTGGTTTGGCAGGAATAGCTCAATGGCAATATGTGATTGTGTTGCTGCTGGGTATTTTAATTGGCTGGCTTTTTTTGAAACATCAAAAAGTAGCCCAAGAGCCTCTAGTACGTATTGATTTATTGATGCAAAACCGCATATTTATTCGTTCAATTGCATCAAGCTTTTGTATGTATAGTGCGAGCTTCCCAATTCTCTTTATTATGAGTGTTTATTTACAATACATACAGCAAATGAGCTCTGCACAAGCAGGGGAAGTTATATTGTTACAAGCATTGTTCATGGCGCTTGTCGCACCTTTTGCCGGGCGTTTGTCAGATAAATATGAGCCGCGTATTATCGCGACAATGGGAACACTGCTGTTTGTATTAGGTGCAATCATTATTGCAGCAATCAATGTTGAATCAAGTATTGTTCAAGTGCAAATCGGGTTAATTGTATTAGGTATTGGTTTTGGGTTATTTTCATCTCCAAACAATAATGCAGCAATGAGCGCAACTAACCCTGAAAAGCTTAGTGTAGCGGCTGCACTTTTGAACTTAGCGCGAACGGCAGGCAATATGTTCAGTACCGCTATTGTTGTTGTCTTGTTTAATCATTTTATTGGCTATTACACGATTACAGAAGAACAGTTTCCAGACCTCTTTCTGATAATACGAATCAGTATTGGTTTATGTGCGTTTTATGCGATACTCGCTGCATATTTTTCATGGACTAGAGGTAAAATTCGATAAAATTCTACGCGTTGATATGAAAAATAGGCTATCTATAGGTAGCGCAATTACCACTTTGTTTTTATATGAGAATTTATGAGCTATCTATATTTAATAATTGCGATTGCCGCTGAGGTCATCGCTACAAGCGCGCTGAAGGAGTCGGCAGAATTTACAAAACCTCTGCCAAGTATTATCTCTATTATTAGTTATTGTGTGGCTTTTTATTGTTTATCACTCACGCTCAAAACCATTCCGCTTGGTATCACCTATGCGATTTGGGCAGGTGTGGGGATTGTCTCGATTGCTTTAGTCGGGGCGTTTGTTTACAAACAGGTTCCGGATTTACCCGCTATTTTAGGCATGGGCTTTATTGTTGTTGGTGTAGTAGTAATAAACGTATTTTCTAAAACAATTAGCCATTAAAAGGCCTTGCAAGTGAAAGAGACAGATCTTTATCTACCTGTTAAAGCCTACTTAGAGAAATTAAATTACACTGTTAAGTCTGAAATAAAGGGTTGCGATATTGTCGCTATACCAAATGACTCAGATCTTGATGTGTTGCCGTTGATTGTTGAATTGAAACTCTCCTTATCACTGGAGCTCATTCATCAGGGAATTCATCGTCAAAAGCTTTCGGATAGAGTTTATATAGCGGTACCAGAAGCAGATACAGTAATTAAGAAGCGCAATTGGCGCGCAAAGTTGAAATCAAATCTAAAACTTTGTCGCATGTTAGGCCTCGGCTTAATAACAGTGAACACAAAGAGCTCATCATATGAAGGAGTAAAAGTGTTACTCGATCCTGCTCCTTATGCGCCGCGCAAGAATGCAAAAAGGCAAAATGATCTAAAATCAGAATTTACACAAAGAGTTGGTGATCCAAATACCGGTGGTATCAATAAGCAAAAAATAATGACGGCATATCGCCAACGTGCGTTGCTCTGCGCGCACTGTTTGTCGATAGAGTATTCAATGAGCCTTAAATTCTTAAGATCTACCAGTGATATAAAAGATTGCGCTCAAATACTACAAAAAAATTATTACGGATGGTTTGAAAGAGTTGCGCGAGGTGAATACCGTTTAACTCAAGTAGGCTTATTAGCGTTGAATGAAAAAAAGCTGCTGATTGCACAAATTATCAAAGAGAAAGATTTTGAAGGAAATAATGAGGTAGATAGTAGATGACTCAGCGTTTGAGAGACTTAAAAGGATTTGGGCCTAAAAGCGAAGAAATCCTAGCAAAGGTTGGGATCAATAGTGTTGAAGACTTTATGGGGATAAATCCATATCAGCTATATAGAAAACTAAAAGCCGATGTAAAGGGAACGGGGTTAAACTCAATGTATGCAATACTGGGTGCTAGAGAAGGCTTATACTGGCAGGAAATTGCAAAAACACGCAAAACAGAAATACTCATGACACTCGATGACATGGGGCTAGCGCCAAAATAGAGCTTATCTGCTATAAAAGACCTAATTGTGACATGATCATAATTCCCAAGCTTGTTGTAACAATAGAGCCCAAAGTAGTAATCACTATAATATTAGCAGCTAAAGCCGCATTGCCGCCTAATGCTTTAACCATTACATAGCTGGCGGCTGCAGTCGGTGCGCTTGACATTAAAAGCAAAACACCCAGCTCAATTCCTCTAAAGCCTAAACTCAAGGCTATCAGTACCATAAGTACAGGCACGACAAAGAGTTTAGCCGTAAAAGCATATAGCGCTTGCTTTAACTCATGCCGCAAAGCACTGAAATCAAGTTGCGCACCAATGCAAAGCAAGGCGAGGGGGAGTGTCATATTAGCAAAGTACTCTCCAGTTTTTAAAATGAGCTTTGGTAGTGTTACATCAAAATAAGAAAAAGGAAGTGCGAGAACGATAGCAATAATAAGTGGATTAGTAATGATACCTTTTAAGGTATCGCCTAAACCTAAATTTTTGTCTAACGCCCGATTAAGCGTAAAAATAGAAAGTATATTAAAGACAATAGTCACTATAGCCATATAAAGAGAGGCTATAACCAAGCCTTCATTGCCATAAGCATTAAAACAGTAAGCGAGGCCAAAAATTCCCATATTTGAACGAAACCCGCCTTGAACAACAACTCCCCGGTCCTCTGCTGAATCAATAAAGAAATGGGCAAACACTTCAAGTAACAGCCAACTAACAAGGGTAACAAAAACACCAGTAGCAATAAGAGAGGTATTAGCCGATTGCTCAAAATTAGCTTGGCTGATATTAAAAAAGAGTAATGCAGGTAAAGTCACTTTGAAAACAAGGCTGGAGCCTGTTTCAATAAAGGCCTGATTAATTACTCTGCGCTTGCCAAGGAAAATCCCTAGACACAGCACAATAAAGATAGGACCAGTAATGGACAAAGAGAAACTAAAAACGCTTAAAAAGTCAGTCATAGGTAAAGTGAACAGCTTATCTAAATAGATGGTTTGGAATAGCTATAAAAGCTAGTCGAGGTATTTAAGCAAAACCAAACAAGGAATGTATATAAAAAGTACAGATATATGAAAATATAGACGCGATTTAGATAGAAGTGAGTAATAACAATAAATTTTATAATTAACTGTTGACGCCAGCCTAAACCTGTATATAATTCGCCTCCTCGCTTTCAGGGGTCGCCTGAAAACGGTATGAAAACCAAGAGTTAATCGCTTCATAAAAGAAGCAGTTAAATTTTTAGTTTTCACGTTTGATCATTTTTTTTGAGCTGTTATCTTTGTTGAAAACAAACTCAAAAATAAACGAAAAAAATGATTGACTTAACGAGGCGCAAATATATAATACGCACCTCACTTAAGCAGGGCAGCAAACATCAGTTGCTCAGTTAGTTTAAACGCTAATAAATGCTTAAGAATCTCTCTTTTAAATAAGAGAGTC
>CAKZOD010000128.1 GCA_937136055.1 uncultured Oceanospirillaceae bacterium
GCAACTCGCAACTCGCAACTCGCAACTCGCAACTCGCAACTCGCAACTCGCAACTCGCAACTCGCAACTCGCAACTCTATTTAAACTTCGCCACCATATCTTTAATCCCCGGAATCGTGTGTACCTGATATTCGTGATGCGGATCCCAGTATTGGCGCAGTGATTTCGATTCAGCGCCGACAATAATGGTGAAGTAATACATCTCGTAGCCCGGTGCTGCGACGCTTGGGTGGTAGCCTTTGTCGATGGCGATCACGCTGCCTGTTTTGACATGGTAGGCAGGCCCGCAATCATCTTCGTGCTCGTAGAGGAACTGCGCACCGAAACCTTGGCCGGGATTAAATCTAAATTGATACACTTCTTCAAAGCGTGTTTCCATCGGTGGCCGTTCAACATCGTGCTTGTGAGAAGGGAAGCCCGACCAGCCCCCAGCGCCGACGGTGAAAAGTTCGCTGACGAGTAATCGACCCCGTAAATCGCTATTTTGCTGACCGAGAATGTGCTTAATTTTGCGGTGGGTTTTAGTGTCATCTGAACCGTATTGGACAGTGTCATCTAAAGTTTCGCCATTGCTTATCATGAAAGGTGCGAGTTGTTTATCATAGCGCCCACCGGCAATTAAAATATCGCTACATTCACTGATACAGGTGATTTTTGCCTGCATTTTTAATGGCACATAAACAGAGGCAGGGTGACCATCAAAAACATCTTTTCTGCGGCCAATGTTTTCAAAATGCTGATCATCAACTTGGATATCACAAGTGCCACCCGCTAAAGTGACAACGGATTCGTAATCATCGAGCTGGTACTCAAAGCTTTCGCCTTTTTTAAGTTGCACATTATTGAAGTAACACAGTGGTGTTGTATCGTCATTGATGTCGATAATTGGCTGATTCTTGTTGTCGTATGGTGCTATATGCTTTCCCATATCTGCTCCGTAAATGTTATTTATTGTTATCGATTTGAATCGTGACTGAATTGATAGTTTTGCTCATTCATAAAGTGCATTAGCTGCTCGAAACTGGGTGAAGCCTTAGTGCAACTAGTACCTGCCACGTTAATGGCAGCACTGGCAGCACCCATAGCGACGGCATCTTTCAGTGAATAATCATTGATCAAGCCAAACAAAAGAGTGCCAGCAAAAGCATCACCTGCGCCAAAGGGCTTTTTCGCATCAACTTGAAAGACACTCCCTTTAAAAGGTGCGTGATCGGCCTGGTAAATGATTGAGCCCTCAGCTCCTGCTTTAACGATGACGAGTTGGCAGCTATCCTTAAGTAATTGCTGTGCTTGTTGCTCACAACTGACTTTACCGTTAGCAGCGTTTATCGCAGCAAACACGTCAAACTCTTCAGTGTTGCCAATCACGATATCTGACAGCCCCGCAGCGATTTGATAATAGAGAGAGGCGGTTTCGATATCTGTCCATGAATAGGCGCGATAATCGATATCGAGCACGACTAAGGTGTTGTGCTGCTTTGCGAGTTTCATCGCCAGTAACGCGGCCTCACGTGAAGGGCTGGCGCAAAGTGCGGTGCCTGAGATTAAAATCACTTTGCTGCGCTTGATATAATCTGCGCTGATTTGCTGCGGTGTCAGTGCTAAATCGGCGGCGTTGTTGCGATACAGTACGACCTCAGGATCATTTGGTTGCATTTGAGTGACAGCCAAGCTGGTTCGTGTACCACTGGCATCAGTGCAAAGGCCAGTTAAATCGATATTTTGGCTGGCAAGATAGTCGCGTACATAATCTCCTAGACCATCTTTTGAAACGCAGCCAATAAAGCCCGCTTTAGCACCTAGCTTGGCAAGTGTTGTGGCGATATTAGCAGGTGAGCCACCGACGAATTTATTAAAGCCGCTAACTTGGTTAAAAGATTGCTCTGCCTGTTGCGCGTATAAATCGACCCCTGCGCGGCCCAGGCAAATAACGTCTAATTCCCTTTGAGATTGAATGGCTAGTGC
This sequence comes from uncultured Oceanospirillaceae bacterium, assembly GCA_937136055.1. Taxonomy (GTDB): domain Bacteria; phylum Pseudomonadota; class Gammaproteobacteria; order Pseudomonadales; family Balneatricaceae; genus Rs1. The sequence goes on from CAKZOD010000128.1 coordinate 1,966, forward strand.
TGTCATCAGAAATTAACCCAAGCGGAGTCGTTATCAGCAGATTCAACGCAGCATTCCAGTAAGCGTACTCCCTCAATACCGGCATCAATGTCCGGGAACCACAGGCTTTCAAGGGTTTGCGTATCTTTGTTATCCATCGCTTGCATCGCCAATGCATAGCGGTGATAAAGGTTGGCCCAAGATTCAAAGAAACCTTCTGGGTGGCCGCCGCCAATGCGATTGCAGCTAATCGATGGATCTTCGTTGGCAAGGTAGTCCATGCCGCGCTCAAGTGTTTGTGCAGGCTGACCTTGCATTTCAAGCACGAGCTGATTTGGTCGCTCATCCCACCATTCGATACTGCCTTTCTCACCAACCACGCGCACGATTTGCTTGTGCATTGAGCCAGCATTTACCGAGCTTGCCCAGAGTGTACCTACAGCACCGCCTTCAAACTTAAGCATAACGTGGGCGTTATCTTCTAACGGCGCACGACTTTCAATAAAGCTTTGGCGCATACAGCTGAGTTTTTCGACTTTTAAACCCGCCATAAGGCTTGCGAGGTAAAATGTGTGTGTGCCCAAATCACCTAGCACATAGCTTGGCCCTGAGATCTCAGGATTCATGCGCCACTTAGCCCCTGGGCTATGCTCTTCAATGGCGGTGTTGTGAAAACCGTGTGCAAAGCTCATATTGATCACACGCACAGCTCCGATATCACCGCGCGCTATCATTGCCTTGGCTTGATGCACTGTTTGATAACCTGAGTAGCCATACATCACGGCAAATACTTTGTTTTTATCAGCAGCTTTGGCTTTGAGTTGCTCTGATTCAGCGACAGTAAAAGTGACGGGCTTTTCACAGATAACATGCAGCCCTGCATCCAGCGCTGCATCACAAATAGCAAAGTGAGTGCCATTAGGTGTTGCCACAGATACGGCTTGGATGCCATCTTCGCGCTGTGCCTCAGCATCAAACATCGCTTGATAGTCACTGTAGCAACGAGCGCTGTCCACGCCTAAATTACTGGCAAACTCTTGATTGCGCTGTGGATCTAAATCAAAACAACCGGCGCTGAGGGTAAATAAATTGTCTCGTGCAGCGGCTGCTCTATGGGCATAACCTATTTCGCTGCCACGTCCGCCGCCAACCATTGCCCAGCGAATCGGTTGCGCTAATCTTGTTTCTTCGTTAAACATCTAAAACCTCAAAATAAAAAAAATAAATTAAATAAGTGTCGAGTTATTAGTTTCGAGTTGCGAGTAAAAAACTAAAAACTAAAAACTTTATAAATAATCATCAAAAAACTTGTTGCTATGGGCTTATATTAGTTCAAAGCTTTACTCGCAACTCGCAACTCGCAACTCGCAACTCGCAACTCGCAACTCGCAACTCGCAACTCGCAACTCGCAACT
>CAKZOD010000129.1 GCA_937136055.1 uncultured Oceanospirillaceae bacterium
CAGTATGCTCGCTCAGTGCTGAGCCACCGCAAATTATCGTTTGCTTGAACGCTAAAACGGGGACTTTCAATAGCATCCAAGATTCACTGCATTTCTCGGTGAATGTTTTACAAACCGAACAAGAGGAATTAGCTAAATGCTTTGGTGGTTTTGATCCTACTCTCAAAGGTGAGCAGCGCTTTTCAAAAGGGTGCTGGCATCAAGGAGAGTTAGGTGTCCCTATATTAAAAGATGCGATTGTGGCATTTGAATGTTCGCTCGTGGAAGCTGTACCCGCACAAACTCATTTCATTGTAATTGGCGCAGTAAAGCAGATACATACATCAACTGATATACCTACTCTTTTATATGCTGATGGAGCTTTTGGTCAGTTATCTCCTTTAGAGCTACCCTTTAACGCTTGAGATTTAGCGAGTTGCATATTTCACACAAGATGCAATTCGCTCTGCTGCCTTTATTAGTTCATTTTCAGCCACTCCAAGGCTCAAGCGTACATGGCCTTCTCCCGATGGCCCAAAGGCAACTCCGGGTAGCACTGCAACATCAAATTTATCCAGCAGTAGATCAGAAAATTGCTGGCTATTCAGTCCTGTACTGCGAATATCTAACATTAGAAACATACCACCATCTGGCAAATGACAATCGATGCCATCAATCGCTTTTAACAGGGAAAATAGCGTATCGCGGCGCTGTAAATATGTTTCTCGCATCTGCGCAAGCTCTGGCAAAGGCGCTGTTAGTGCAACTTTAGCGGCTTCTTGAATAAAAGAAGGACAACCAAACAACATACACAATGCCAAATTCCCTAGGTGCTCTGCGAGTACTTCAGGTCCCACCAGCCAGCCTAAACGCCACCCTGTCATCGCGTGTGATTTCGAAAGGCTATTGATGGTGATAGTGCGATCAGCCATCCCCTCTAACGCGCAGGGGCTAAAGTGCTCAGCACCAAAGGTCACTGTCGAATAGACTTCATCTGATACCAGCCACAAATCATATTTCTGACAGATATCAGCAATCGCCTGCAAAGTCTCTTTGGGGAATATTGCCCCTGTCGGGTTGTTTGGGCTGTTGATTAAAATGGCTTTAGTTTTATCGCTGATCGCATCTTCAATGTCTTGCGGTACAACCTGAAATTTGTTCTCAGCACGCATCGGCACACTCACCACACTGGAACCACTCGCTTCAACCAGTGCATCGTAGGTTGTGTACATAGGTTCAGGAATAATGATTTCACTGCCCGGGTCTAAAATGCATTGGATAGCACTGAACAAAGCACATTGTGCCCCATTCATAACCACCACTTGATCAGGTGTAACACTCACACCTGTGGTCTTTTTGTGCTCTTGGGCAATGATAGATCTTAGCTCAGGATCGCCCACGATTTCGGCATAATGTGTATCCCCATTTTGTAAACTGGCAATCGCTTTATCGACAATCGGCACTGGAGTATCAAAATCAGGATCGCCAATGCTCAAGATCACAATATCTTCACCGGCATTTTTGCGAGCCATTGCGCGATACAAGATTTGCCAGGCATCCGCAGAATCACCACCAATACGCTGAGTCAGTTTTGAGTATTGCATTGTTAAGCTCCTAATCTACTGCGGCTAAAGGGTGGTGATAGATTGATTCACTAAAATTAGAGTCACACCTTGATACTCAAACGCAGCGCTAAGATCTATAGATAGCTTTTCAATGCTGTCAGGTTGGTAAGTATTACAGCCAAAGCCCTGAGCTAGCTTTAGGTAATCTGGGTTCTTGGGTGACACCCCTATCGGCTCAATTCCCTGTGCCACCATGTCATCACGAATTTGGCCTAAGCTATCGTTATTCCAAAGCAAAACGACCAAAGGTGAGCTGATTTCTTCAGTCGCAGTGGCAAGCTCTTGAATGGTGTATAAAATGCCGCCATCACCCACTATCACCAGCCCCGGCCGATCAGCGGCAGCGTATTTAGCGCCAATCGCCGCAGGTAATGCATAACCTAACGTGCCGTAACCCGCGGGGTGAAACCATGACCTTGGTTGATTGACATTAAACGTAAAGTTGCCCGTATAGGCTAGCTGCGTCATATCCGTTGATACAAAAGCATGACTAGGTAGCACGTGTTGCACAATATCAAGCACGCACTTATGAGCAACTTGTAGAGGATCTAAATCACTAATAATTGTCGACTTTAGGGCTATCAGAGCATCTGCACTCGGCGCTATTTCACTGGCAGGTACATCAGCTATAGCATCGAGTAGTTCATTTAACGCGCTTTTCGCATCACTCAAAATAGCCACCTTCGCGGGGTATAGGTCATCCAACTTATTCGGATCAATGTCAATACGAATAAGCTGACCCTTTATCGGTAGCTTCTCACACCATATATCCGTTTCTGACAGTTCTGTACCAATGGCAATAACCACATCTGCACCACGGATGTATTGCCAACTTGGAGCGACACATAAGGTTGATCCTGCATATAGTGGGTGTTTTACGGGTAATAAACCTTTAGCGGCGACAGTCGTAAAAACGGCGGCACCAAGCTGCTCTGCCAATTGCTGAACTTCATCAGCTGCGGATATTGCACCACCGCCTGCAATAATAACGGGGTACTTTGCATCTGTTAGCAGTGCTGCGCTCGCATTGAAAAGGGCATTATTTTTGCTCAATTGGCTATCGAAGCGATTATGGGAAGGTGGAGCAATATGCCAGCTTTCTTCAACAACTGATGACATAACGTCTAAGGGTATTTCAATAAAAACTGGCCTTGGTCGCTGACGACTAAAAATAGAGAACGCTTGTGCAATCAACCCTGGAACTTGATCTGGCTCGCAAGCTGTAGCACTCAGCTCAGTGATAGGCGCCATAATTGCACGTTGATCTTTAGTCTCATGTAGCTCTCCCCTACCTTTACCTAATGATTCTCTATTGTTGACGCTGCTTATCACCAGCATCGGGATTGAATCAGAGTAAGCCTGCCCTACAGCTGTTGCTATGTTTGTGACCCCAGGCCCTGTAATGGTAAAACAAACTCCTGGTTTACCAGTAATACGTGCATAGCCGTCAGCCATGAAACCTGCCCCTTGCTCATGGCGGGTAAGGACGTGATTTATACTACTACCATTGAGCCCCTTGTAGAGATCTAACGTATGAACACCTGGTATGCCAAACACAGTTTCAACTTGGTATTGTTCGAGTAATTTGATAAGTGCTTGACCACAAGTCATTTTATTATTGGTATTCATTGTCATCGCTCTTATTGTTTTTGTTAGAAATATTTCAAAGGCCACAGCACCTTATCATATTGTTATACAAATGTTCAACAGCGATAGAAACACAAAAAAATAGTAACAACATCCTCTCTAAAAGACAGTTATGTCATTGATACTATTTGTTTCGTGGTTTTAGAAATAAAAACAGCTAATAAGGAAAAATACGCGATGAGCCCCCACGCAAAAAGGAAGTCTATCGCTTACGATAAGGAGTGTTATAAAAATTGTCCATCGTAGGGAGATACTAGCTCAAAAAGACAATCACCTCGCTGGGTAGGTGCCATCGCTCTTTGGCAAATGACAGATCCAGCACAGCTAGAGAATATCTCTGTTGCCTTTGATAGTGGTGTTTCAGGGTGATGAATGTATGCGAGTAACTGGCCTTCTTCTACGCTATCTCCCAGTGAAACTAACGGCTCAAACAGCCCGTTAACGTAAGAAAATACTTGCTGCCCCCTCCTGCTCTCAACATATTGTGTTGCCTGTGTCATCTCTTCTACGGGGTTACTATAAAGCTTAACGGCAGAAAAGAATCGCAACAAAGCGCTTTGAAACATGGCACGATATTTACTGTTTACCCGCCCACCACCACCGAGTTCAACGGTGACAGCACAAGCGCCTTGTCGATAAGCGCCAGCAGCAGAAAACCAGCTCTGATCATCGTCACCAAATAACATTGTGTAAGTGAGGGCTAAGCTATCAAGCATGCCCTTTAGACGTTGCTGATGAGCATCATCTCCCTCGATGTTTGCCATTGCCAGCGGAAGATACTCAAGGGATTGCCCGCCTGAATGAATATCAATGAAATAATCAGCACCTAATAACACAACTGTTTCTATGAAATGGGCCATCACTTGTGTTGTGCTGCCTTGTGGGTCTCCTGGAAAAGTTCGATTCATATTCACTTGATCTAGAGGCGAGGTGCGCATGCCTGCTTGTGCCGCTGGAAAATTTGCCATTGGCAATAAGATTAGCTGCCCTTCGATATCATCAGCTTCAAGGGTATTTATCAGCGTCTGAACAATGACCTGCCCTTCGTACTCATCTCCGTGATTACCTGCCATCACTACAATTTTGGGACCTTTACCTCGCTTAATACTTACAACGGGCACAGGCAGCCAGCCATAAGCCGAGCGCGATACGGAGTGCGCTAAACGAATATAGCCACTGTGTTTACCTTGGGCATTAAAATCGACTTCACTTGATATCAAAGACATGGGTTTTCCTTATTATTATTGATCTTTAAATACGCTTCTAGCTGATCAATTAGCAACCTATTTTTAGCCATCATAACCTGCTATTTCCAAGAGGCATAAATAAAAAATCGATTAACGCTATTGATCATTTGGCACTTTACTCATAATATATTTGTTATACATTTGAATAACAACTGAGATTTTTAGCTTATGATAATGCAAGCAGCAGTCGCAAAAGCAGAAGGTTTAGCAGTCATTTGGGCTGATAAAAGCGAGATGACTTACCCGTGGATGTGGGTTATGGATCACGGCGAAGATGATAAGAGCGTGAATAGCCAAACCTTACAGCGCAACGTTGATACTTTCTCTCTACCTCCTGATCTTGCGGGTGTTAAAGCCACATTGCATGATCAAGAGCAGCAAATTGCCATTCGCTGGAACAACGGTGAACACACCACTATTTCGTGCCTGAGGCTTGCGCAAGTCATCGGTAAAGCACTGGATGATAATCAGCTATCATTTGCCACTGATAAAGTACTTTGGGATCAAGATTCGATGCTCAATGAAATTCCAAGCATCGACTATCAAGAGATTACGGCAAGTGATCAAGGGGTGCTTAATTGGGTTAGCCAAATTGATAAATATGGCTTTTGCTTAGTGACAAACACCGATGCCAGCATACAAGGCACCACCGATCTAGCAGAGCTAATTGCACCTGCTCAACGTACTATTTTTGGCACTTACTGGCCTTTATCGACAGAGGTAACCCACCACGACGACACGGCATATACAACCGATTA
>CAKZOD010000130.1 GCA_937136055.1 uncultured Oceanospirillaceae bacterium
ACGCTAACAAATATTGAATCAAAAGATCCGCAGCAAGTTATTGAAGGTAACGAAAAAGTTATTCGTCCTCGTTTAGCTGATGCCGCTTTCTTCTGGGATACCGATCGTAAAAATACACTTGAAAGCCGTTACGAAAAATTAGATACCGTTGTTTGGGTCAATAAACTTGGAACGCTTAAAGCTAAAACAGATCGTTTAGTTATTTTGGCTGAAAAAATTGCTACCGCAATGAACGCCGATACCGAATTAGCAAAACGTGCTGCTAAACTTTGTAAGGCCGATTTATTAACCGATATGGTTTATGAATTTTCTGATCTACAAGGTATTGCGGGAACGTATTACGCGCAAAGCGATGGCGAACACGCCGATGTGTGTGCTGCAATGCAAGAGCAATACATGCCGTCTTTTGCGGGTGATGATTTGCCAGCGACGCAAGCGGGTATCTGCGTAGCATTAGCCGATCGTATTGATAGTTTGGTCGGTTTATTTGGTCTTGGCCAAATCCCAACGGGCTCTAAAGACCCATTTGCACTGCGTCGTGCTTCTTTGGGTGTATTGCGCATCTTAGTAGAAAAGAATATTAATATCGATTTAGGTCAGTTAATCGACTGGGGCATCGAATCCGTTTGGGAAACCACGCCTAAGGCTGAAACTAAAGCGACTTTAACGGAATACATGTTAGACCGTTTCAGCGCTTGGTATAAAGATCAGGGCATCGCAACAGAAGTATTCCAAGCGGTGCGCGCATTGGGCGTAACCAACGCTTTGGATATTAACGATCGCGTACAAGCGGTAAACCTTTTCTCTAGTATGAATGAAGCACAAGCATTAGCTTCGGCTAATAAGCGTGTATCAAACATTTTAGCTAAAAATGGTGGTGAGTCAGTTTCCGCTGAAATCAACTCTGCATTATTAACTGAAGAAGCTGAAAAAATATTGGCGCAACAAGTTGCGGCCAAGCAAACCGAAGTTAAGCCTTTATTAGCCGATGCTAAATACAAAGAAGCATTAGCGTCGCTTGCTGACTTGCGTGATGCCGTTGATGCATTCTTCGATAACGTAATGGTAATGGCCGACGACGAAGCAGTTAAAAATAACCGCTTAGCGTTATTAAAACAGCTGCAAGGTTTGTTTATTGCGATTGCGGATATTTCTTTGCTACAGCAAAATTAATTTTAGCTGAGCAGTTAATATCGAAGAGCCTCCATTAGTAAAAACTACTGGGGGCTTTTTATTAAAAGTAAAATAATTTCACTTTTATTTTTTACGATTATTTTTATAAATAATTTGTTAAAAATAAAAATAAAAAAAAGTTAAACATCATGAATAAACTTATCATCCTCGACCGCGATGGCGTGATTAACCAAGACTCTGACGATTATGTAAAAAGTTTAGAAGAGTGGATTCCAATAGAGGGCAGTTGCGAAGCGATTGCTGATTTATCCAAAGCCGGTTACACCATCGCAATTGCAACGAATCAAAGTGGTCTAGCACGAGGTTACTTTTCACTTGATGACCTTGAAGCGATGCATGGTCGTTTAAATTCACTTGTTGAAGAAGCCGGTGGTAAAATCGCAACGATTAAATATTGCCCTCATGGCCCTGACGACGACTGTGATTGTCGCAAACCATTACCTGGCCTTGTGGATCAAATAGAACAAGAACTTGGCATCAGCGCTGACGGAGCCTTCTTTATTGGAGATTCATTACGCGATTTACAAGCGGGCTTAACAAAAGGCTGTAAACCGGTATTGGTGATGACAGGGAAGGGAGAGACGACTTTTTTGAAGATGTTAACCACAGAGGTTGAAGCTGAGATTAAACAAGCCCCGGTGTATACCGACCTTGCTCATTTTGCGCGTAGGACATTATCAAATATTTCTTAGATTTTTAATTACGAATAAAAGATAAAAAAGGGCCACTAAATTGTGGCCCTTTTTATTTACAACAGTAACTACTAATTAAATATCATCATTAGCTGCTGTTGCAGTTTGAGATGAATCCCAGTCACTAACTAAACCAGATGCTTCAAAGTTATCACCCGCATTATAGGTTCCAGAAGATGCAGGAATAGTCATAGTTAAAGTACGCCCATTTGGACTAACCGTTCCCGATGCCGTAGCGAAATTAGCTGTTGTTGCAGCACCCGCATCCGTAAAGTTTAAAATAGTGCCTACATTAGCTGCCGTTAATGGATTAACATAAGTTGCAACTCTATGTGATAGATTTACTGTCACTATAGCTGTATTAGTTCCACCGCCTGTAGCAGTGATTGAATCAATCGACATTACAGGGTCAGTTCCTGCTAGCAAAGCAAATGGCACTGATGTGATTCCATAACTGTTGCTTGCCCAGTTATTTCCGTTAGTATCACGAATATCAGAAAATCCAAATTCTCCATGCTCATTTGATCCAGAATATGCTGGAAGAGCAAAAGCGACTGCTAAGTTAAGGTTATTACCCCAAGCGTCTTTTTTAATCGTTAATTGGTTATTAGTTCCACCATTAATATTTGCTAAAGTGAAGTTAGTTAGCGAAGTATCACCATTATCAGGGAATGCACTAATAGTTGCTGTAGAGCCATCAGAGAATGTAAATACATCACCATGTTCTGGTACAACTTCTTCATTAAATTCTAAGATAACCGTATCACCGTTATAGGTACCAGATACTATAAATGGTGGTAGAGCATCTCGAATTATTACGCGAGAGTTAGTGCCAGCATCGGCTGTATTTGGCGTCGTTGCGGTATCAGTTACAGTACCTGTAAAGTCGATCACCTTGCCGTTATCTTTTGCTAAAGCGAACACACTATCAACATCAAATGTCATCAAGTCGACATTTACAACCGTATTATTATCATTTTTTACTACATCGTTTAATGCAGTCCAATTCGATAATCCAGCGCTTCCGTTAAATGCAGGTGTTCCTGTCGACGCAATATTTTCAGAGAATGCTACGCCCATAGTACGAGAAGCTGCTCCTGCCATTGCAGTATAAGCTGCTGAGTCATAAGCACTTGTAATATAAGGTGCACCCGTTGTTGCATTAACCGTGTTGTTAGCGACTAATTCTTTATCCAAGCTATTATCATTATCAGCAGCTAATACTGTTTCTGTACCATCAGCTGATAAGTTATCTAGTAGTTGCGCTGTGATATTTAAGATTGGAGTCTTACCAGTAGCATTTCCAACGTTTACAAGCTCACCACCTTCACCAAAAGTCTCACCTGTTACCAAGTAATCACTATTTTCAACTACGCCATAAGATGTTTGAAGAACAGTCGTTGGTGGAACCAAATCAGCCAGTGTTGTTGATGTTGGTGTACCAAAACCATATCCCAAATCATCTACAGGAATAATAGATACAGCCCAACCCGCTTCAACGTTATCTAATACCAAACTAACATCATTTGCATCACTTAATGTTAGCAATGAACCATTTGCACCGGTTAAAACATTCGCAGGATTGGTCTCTATAACATTTCCAGTAATCGCTGTGATATTTGCATAGGACGTTTGATTCACCCCTAATTCGTCTTGAACAAGGATAATGTATCCAGCTGCAGAATTGGGTGTAAAAGTGATAAGAGCTTGATCACCATCAACACCTGCCGCACCACCACCAATTGCATTCTGAAGTGCATTTAAGCGTGCTGATGCTTCTGATGCCCCAATACCATCATCATCTGTGGCATTGAGATGAGAAATCAATGTGTCGGCATCATTTACATCAGTAAAGACAGAGTTTTTAAGAGTCAGTGCTTCGAATGTATCAATACCTGTTGTATCTTCAGTACCTTGCACAGAAGTAACCGCAGGAGCACCTTTGTTAATTTCTACAAATGTAGAAATTCCTAAGCGAATAAAATTACCATTATTTACACTACTACCTGTAATAGCAGAGTCATAACTCATCGTCACAGCAGGGTTTATTGTTAATGGATTTCCAGCAGTATCGGTAAAATCAATCGCCAACATATTAACATGAACACTTTGACCTTCTGTTAGGTTTGTATCCAAAGTTACTGTCATACTAGTACGATCGGCAGATAAAGTTAGAGCACTAATTGCCGCGTAATTACCAGAACCAAATTCATCGGTATCATAAACAGCATCGCCTGCTGAGGCGCCCGTGTCATTCCAAACTAACACTTCGACAGAATTTTCTAATACACTTGCATCAACGGAGTCTGCCAAAGGCTCACTAAAGTGTACAACTAAGCCAGTACCAGTAGATGTCAAATCGACATCATCATTAAATAACCCAGGTACTCCATTTGTAACATTATCTACTCGCGTTACAAATGGTGAAACGATATCTGCAACCTGTACTATAGGAGCAACCATTACAGCACCAACCTCAACCACAGTCGTCCAATTATTGGTAGACAATGTTGTTGGAGCTTGTCCATTATGGTCTTGTACACTCAATGTCTTGAAACCAGCAACACGAGGCGTTAACTCTGACTTACTTGGAACACCTGTAAATTCAAATTGGCCGTTAGCATCTGTAATGGTTGTAATATTTTTAACGCCATATGAAACAGCTGCACCATTATTCATAGCACCTGCAGGAAGAACAACCCCATCCGGGCCCGCGCTATCATAGGTTCCCATCATTTCCAATGTAATTTCGGTATTAGCCATTGATTCGCCAGTCACACTATTTCGTAGCACACCTGTTACAGAAGCATTAAGTGCTGGTAAAACGGCAGTACCCGCCTGAGCAATAAAACCATCAATAAAGCTATGAGTATTAGAGTTTTCGGCACAATTGACTGTAGAGCCAGCATTCGAATCGGTACAGTTATCATCACCACCGTAATCAATAACAGCCGCAGGTGCTGTTACAGTAACTGTAGCGCCTAGGTAACCTGCAGGTGGTTGAATAGATACAACCAATGCTTGCATTGTTGTTCCTAGCACATCAGTTGGAGTGCCACCTGCTGAAGTTGAAGTGTTAACCACAACACCAGTGACCGGAATATCTGTGAACTGATATGTACCTTCATTTGTTGTTGTTGTTGTTCGTCCTGCGATACTAACTTTAGCACCGGCAATGCCATTACCTTGGATATCTTGAACTAAGCCAGTCACTGTTCCCACAGGGTTTGCTACACGTTCAAAGTTATTAGATGGTAAAGCTGATGAACTTGTTGTCGTTAAGGAAGTTGATTTATCCCCTTCAACTAAACAACCCGTCAAAAGAGTTGTACTTGATACCAATGCAATAGCGGTAGCTAATTTAGCTTTTTTATAGAA